>JBPBQW010000108.1:0-1622 GCA_050955125.1 Janthinobacterium lividum | reverse complement strand
CCAGCGTCTCGGTCATCACCGCCGCCAGGTTGGTGACGGCGTGGCGGAACACCTCGCGACCCTTCATGCGCAGCTTGCCGACCGTGCCGGTCGTGGACGGGCCGCCGTCGACGTACAGCAGGTCGTTGTAGCGGCCGTCGGCGTGCAGCCGCGTCGCCAGGATGCCGTTGGGCGCGTCATCGGGGACGGCTTCCAGCACGACCGCGCCCGCGCCGTCGCCGAACAGGACGCAGGTCGCGCGGTCCTCCCAGTCGAGGATGCGGCTGAACGTCTCCGCGCCGATCACCAGCGCGCGGGTATGCGCGCCGGCGCGGATCATGCTGTCCGCCACCTGCAGCGCATAGAGGAACCCCGAGCAGACCGCCGCAACATCGAACGCGACGCACGACCGGATGCCCAGCATCGCCTGGACCTTGGTGGCGGTAGCGGGAAACGTCTGATCCGGCGTCGCGGTCGCCAGCACGATCAGGTCGATGTCCTGCGCGCCCAGTCCGGCGGCGGCGATCGCGGCCGAGGCAGCATCGGCGGCGAGTGTCGCCGTCGTCTCGTCGGGCCCGGCGATATGGCGGAAGCGGATGCCGGTGCGCTCGACGATCCACTCGTCGGTGGTGTCGACCTGCGTCGCAAGCTCCGCGTTCGACACACGCCGCACGGGCAGCGCCGACCCGGTGCCGGTGATCGCCGCCCTCGTCATGCCGGCCGGTTCCCGCAAAGGATCACGCGACGCCCACCGCGGGTCCGATCGCCGGAACGTCGGCGCTCGATGCCACACCGGCGAGGTCGGCGGCGATCCGCCGGGTGAGGTCGTCGCGCACCATCTTGACCGCGGCGGCGATGGCGGTGGCGACGCCGCGCTCGTTGGCGCTGCCGTGGCTTTTCACGACGATGCCGCCCAGCCCCAGGAAGACCGCGCCGTTATGGTTGTTGGGATCGAGGTGGTCGCGCAGCAGCTGCGTCGCCGGGCGCGAGATGAGGAAGCCGATCTTCGACCGGGCGGAACTGCGGAACGCGCGCTTGAGCAGGTCGCCCACGAACCGGGCGGTGCCTTCCGCGGTCTTGAGCGCGATGTTGCCGGAGAAGCCGTCGCACACGATCACGTCGACCTCGCCGCTCGCCAGCCGGTCGCCCTCGACGAATCCCGTGAAGTCGATCGCCAGCCCCGAGCCGTTCGCCGCCGCTTCCTTCAAGATCGCGGCCGCCTCGCGGATCTCCTCCGTGCCCTTCTGGTCCTCGGTGCCGATGTTGAGCAGCGCCACCCGGGGCCGGGCGAGGTCGAGTGCGGTGCGCGCATAGGCGGCGCCCATGACCGCGAATTGCACGAGGTTGCGGGCGTCGCACTCGGTATTGGCACCCAGGTCGAGCATGACTACGTCGTTGGCGCCGAGCGTCGGCAACAGCGCGGCCAGCGCCGGGCGATCGATCCCCGGCATCATGCGCAGCGACACCTTCGCCATCGCCATCAGCGCGCCGGTGTTGCCCGCCGATACGGCGGCGGCGGCGCGGCCCTGTTTCACCAGATCGACCGCGATGCCCATCGACGTGGTCTTGGCGCGGCGGATCGCCTGACTGGGCTTGTCCGACGACTGAACCTGCCCGGGCGCGTGCACGACCTCGGACGCCTG
>JBPBQW010000107.1:0-2944 GCA_050955125.1 Janthinobacterium lividum | reverse complement strand
GGGCCGCGCGAACGGCAGCACGAAGCCGGCGATGTCCTTCAGTTCCGCGACCAGCCCTGCCCGATCCACCGGTGCCGCGCCGAACCCGGCGCGCAGCGCATCATGGTGCGCGCACAATCGGTCGAGTTGCGCGTCGAGCGTGTCGAGATGCGCCAGGTCGCACACCCGGAGCGCGCGGCGCCCCACCTTGTCCTCGTAGGCCGGGCCGATGCCGCGCCGCGTGGTGCCGATCTTGCCCGCGCCGCTCGCATCCTCGCGCAGGCCGTCGAGTTCGCGGTGGAGCGGCAGGATCAGCGCGCAGGCGTCCGACAGCATCAGCGTGTCGGGGCTGGCGTGCACGCCTTGCGCACCCAACCGCTCGACCTCCGCCTTCAGCGCCCAGGGATCCAGCACCACGCCGTTGCCGATCACCGACGGCGTGCCCCGGACGATGCCCGACGGCAGCAGCGACAGCTTATACGTCTGGTCGCCCACCACCAGCGTGTGGCCGGCGTTGTGCCCGCCCTGGAACCGCACGACGATGTCGGCGCGCTCCGCCAGCCAGTCGACGATCTTGCCCTTGCCTTCGTCGCCCCATTGGGCGCCGATCACGGCGACGTTGGCCACTTGCTCTTCTCCGGTATTGGTCGGGAGCGCGCTACAGCGGGCGCGCCGTCCCGTCAGCCCACAAATGCGTGCACAGCTGTGCCTGTGGCGTATCGGCGGGTTCCAGCGCGGCGACCGTCACCCATCCTGCGGCCCGGCACGCCGCCCCCGTCCGCGTCGGCGTGCCCAGCGGCAGGAACAGCCGCCGTCGCGCGTCGGCCTGCGGGGCGACCGGCAGGCGGTCGGCGTAGAGCGACACGCCCGTCGCGGCCTCCTCGCTCCCGTCCTCATGGACGATCGTGTAGGTGCCGCCACGGCCGATCTCGCGGCCGGCGCCCGTCGCGAACAGCGAGAAGCCGAGCCAGCTCTGGAATTCGAACCCGTGCCGCTCGGTCGGATCGAGGGTCAGCGCGACGGTGTCGCCGAGCGACGCCGCGATCGCCGTCAGCCCGTCGAGCCGTGATGCCAGCACCCCATGCACATCGAACGCACGCAGCCGCTCCAGCGCCGGTCCGAACGGCCCCGCGGCCTCTATCAGCGGCAGATAGGCGGGTGCGATCGCCGCCACACCGCCCGCGTCCTTGGCATCCAGCCGGTCGCGCAGTGCGGCGACGCCGCCCGCCTCCGGCGGCACCGGCAAGGGTCCGGCGGCGAGCGTGTCGACGAGGTCGGGCAGCGTGAAGTCGATCGACAGCTGCTCGACGCCCGCCGCGACCAGCGCATCGACCGCGACGCCGACGACCTCGCGCGCCGCCGCGACCGAGTCGAGCCCGATCAGCTCGCACCCGATCTGGCGCTGCTCGCGCGCGGGATTGAGCTCGGGCGCGCGCAGCCGCAGCACCGATCCCGCATAGGACAGCCGCACCGGCCGCGGATGGTGCGCCATCCGCGTCGCGGCGATGCGCGCGATCTGTGCCGTCAGGTCGGGCCGGATCGCCAGCGTCGCCTGGCTGACCGGATCGACGAAGCGGACCGCGTCGCGCAGGCCCCCCGCCTTCAGACGCGACGCGAGCCCGTCGGCGAACTCCGCCAGCGGCGGATCGGCGCGTTCGTAGCCGTGCAGCCGCGCCGCCTCCAGCACCTGCGCCTCGACGCGCGCGGCGTGGTCGGCATGCGGCGGCAACCGGTCGCGGAAGCCTTCGGGGAGGAGAGCGGTCATGCGCGGCGGATAACCCGCGTGGCTCAGAAGACCAGTCCCATCGCGGTGCGCACGCCCGGCAACGCCTTCAGCCGGCCCAGCAGATCGGCGGTCACCGGCTCGTCGACGCTCAGCAGCAGCACCGCCTCGCCGCCCGCCTGGCGCCGGCCGAGGTGGAAGGTGCCGATGTTGACCCCCGCCTCGCCCAGCGCGGTGCCGAGCCGTCCGATGAAGCCCGGCGCGTCCTCGTTGACGACGTACAGCATCGGGCCGGCGAGATCGGCCTCCACCTTGATGCCGAACAGCTCGACCAGGCGCGGCGCGGCGTCGCCGAACAGCGTGCCCGCGACCGAGCGCTCGCCGTCCTGCGTCGTCACCGTGACCCGGACGAGCGTGTGGTACGTGCCCTCGTGGCTGGAGCGCACCTCGCGCACGTCGAGCCCGCGCTCCTTCGCCAGGAACGGCGCGTTGACCATGTTGACGGTGTCGGAGTGGACCCGCATGAACCCGGCCAGCACCGCGCCGGTGATCGGCTTCATGTTGAGCTCTGCCGCCGCGCCCTCCGTCTCGACGGTGATGGACGCGACCGCGCCCGTCGCGAGCTGGCCGACGAGGCCGCCCAGTTTCTCTGCCAGCGCCATATACGGCTTGAGCTTGGGCGCCTCCTCGGCCGACAGCGACGGCATGTTGAGCGCGTTGGTGACGCCGCCCGACATCAGGAAATCGGCCATCTGTTCGGCGACCTGGATCGCGACGTTGACCTGCGCCTCGGTGGTCGACGCGCCCAGATGCGGCGTCGAGATGAAGCCCGGCGTGCCGAACAGCGGCGATTCCTTCGCGGGCTCCGACACGAACACGTCGAGCGCGGCGCCGGCGATATGGCCCGAGTCGAGCCCGGCCTTCAGCGCCGCTTCGTCGATCAGGCCCCCTCGGGCGCAGTTGACGATGCGCACGCCCTTCTTCGTCTTCGCGAGGTTCTCGGCCGACAGGATGTTGCGCGTCTGATCGGTCAGCGGCGTGTGCAGCGTGATGACGTCGGCGCGGGCGAGCAACTGATCGAGCTCGACCTTCTCGACGCCCATCTCGACCGCGCGTTCGGGCGTCAGGAACGGGTCATAGGCGACGACCTTCATCTTCAGCCCGCGTGCACGGTCCGCGACGATGCTGCCGATGTTGCCCGCGCCGATCAGCCCCAGCGTCTTGGCCGTCAGCTCGACGCCC
>JBPBQW010000106.1:0-4027 GCA_050955125.1 Janthinobacterium lividum | reverse complement strand
CGCGCCCCGCGCCCAGCGTCGCCGCCGCCTGCTCCAGCCGCCGGTCGACGCCCTCGATCGACAACCGCATCGCGCGCACCATCAGCGGCAGCGCCATGACTCCGGCGGCGATCGCCGCCCCCGTCCAGCGGAACAGCACGGTCACGCCGAACGCACGCTGCAACACGCCGCCGATCGGCCCGGCAGGCGCAAAGGCGAGCAGCAACGCCCAGCCGGTTACGACGGGCGGCACGACCAGCGGCAGATGGACGACCGCGTCGAGCAGCCATCGCCCCGGAAAACGCCAGCGTGCGAGCGCCCAGGCGATCGCGAACGCCAGCGGCAACGCGCCCGCCACCGCTACCCCGCCGACCAGCAGCGACAGGCGCACGATGCCCCATTCCTCTGCGGACAGCATCAGCGGTGCGGTAGGCTCATGGCGCGCCGAACCCGAACCGGCGGAAGATCACCCGGCCTTGCGACGACAGGAGGAAGCGGCGGAAGCCCTCTGCCTCGCCGCCCGTGGACCGTGCGAGCCGCGCGAGCGGGTATCGGATCGGGGGGTGGCTGGAAGCCGGGAACGTGCCGACGACGCGCACGGCGGTCGAGGCCATGGCGTCGGTCGCATAGACGATACCGAACGGCGCCGCGCCCCGCTCCACCAGCGCCAGTGCGGCGCGCACGCTGTCGGCGCGGACGACGTGCGGCGCGACCGCGGGCCACGCACCGAGCCGGACCAGCGCCGTCTTGCCATAGATGCCGGCGGGCACCGAGCCCGGGTCCGCCATCGCCAGCGGCCCGGCGCCGAGCACCGCTGCCAACGCCGAGCCGCGCAGGCTCCCGAGCCGCGCGGTCGACGACGTGGGCGCGACGACGACCAGTCGGTTGCCGAGCAGGTCCGTCCGCGTGCCGGGCACCAGCAGCCGGTGCGACGCGAGCTCGTCCATCCATTCCTCGTCCGCCGAGGCGAACAGGTCCGCCGGCGCGCCCGCCTCGACCTGCCGCGCCAGCGCCGACGAGGCGGCGAACGACAGCACCGGCCGCGGATGACCGCGCGCCGCCCACGCATCCGCGGCGGCCGACAGCGATTCGCGCAGGCTGGCGGCCGCGAGGACGATCGGCGTCTCGGTCGGCGTGGCACTCGCCGTGCCGCCGGTCGACAGCGCCACGCCGACGGCGGCGATCCTGGCCCACTGCCATGCTCTTGGGTTCACAAGCGTCATGGTGTGCGGCCATACAGCGCCCCACGCCCGCTGTCAGCCTAGCGCGCGGGGGTCGGCTCCCGGGTTGCGACCCGGCCGCTGCGCTGGAGCTTGCCCCAGCCGACCTGAGGCCCCCGCAGCGCCTGCGCGATCGCCTTGATGACCACGTAATACATTACCTGACGATAGCCGATCCGCTGCGGCACCAGCAGCCACAAGAGCCGCCACCGCTCGCGCCGTTCGAGCGCGAAGGCGATCGTCGCCGCCAGCAGATCGATGGCGGTGAAGACCAGCCAGAACGCCAGCATCTTCTCGAGGCTGGCGGTGTTCTGAGCCCAGCCATGCGCCTCGATCGCCAGATAGGTGAAGACGAACGAGGCGACGAGCGCGAGGTCGATGATCGGCGAGATCGCCGCCAGCACGATCTGGAACAGGATCGCCTGCGGCAGGCCGACGATCGCCAGCCCACGCGGGCGCCCGACTCCCAGGATGGCGCGATGCTTGTACAGGCATTGCAGCGTGCCGTAGGCCCAGCGGAAGCGTTGCTTGGCGAGGCCGCGCAGCGTCTCGGGCGCCTCGGTCCACGCGACCGCGAACTGGTCGTAGCGCACGGCCCAGCCGGCGCGCTGGATCGCGATCGTCAGGTCCTGGTCCTCCGCGAGCGTATCGTCGGGATAGCCGCCGACGCTGCGGATCGCGTCGAGCCGCCACGCGCCGACCGCGCCCGGCACCACCGTCATCGCGCCCAGCCGGGTGAGCGCCCGCCGTTCGAGGTTCTGCGCGGTGATGTATTCGAGCGCCTGCCAGCGGGTGATGAGGTTCACACGGTTGCCGACCTTCGCATTGCCCGCGACCGCGCCCAGCGCGGGATCGTCGAACCAGCGCGCCAGCCGCGCGATCGTCGCCGGCTCGAACTGCGTGTCCGCGTCCAGCGCGATGACGATCGGCGCCGACACCTGCTCCAGCCCGCGGTTTAGCGCGCGCGCCTTGCCGCCGTTCTCCAGCGTCAGCAGCCGGACGCGCGGATCGTCCGCGAACGCGCGCGCCACGACACCGCTGGTATCGTCCTTCGACCCGTCGTCGATCACGATCACCTCGACCCGCACGTCGGTGGAGGCCAGCACGCCGCGCACCGCGCGCTCGATCACGCGCTCCTCGTTGAACGCGGGGATCAGCACCGCGACCGTGCGGTCGGCATCGATCGGCGGGAACACCTCCGCATTTTCGCGCCGCGCCTGGATCAGCGCGAGCGCGGATAGGGTGACGGCGCGCAGGATGCCGACGCTGATCGCGAACACGAACAACCAGCGCAGGAAGATGACGCTGGCCCCCAGCGTCGAGAACAGCGCCAGATCGGTCTGCGCCGCCAGTCGGTCGCCAGGCGAGATGACCGGCATCGACTGATCGCGCGTCAGCCCGGCGAGCGTCGACACGGGCACGAACCTGTAGCCCAGCGCGCGCAGCCGCTCGATGATGACGGGCAGCGCCTCGACGGTCTGCTGCCGATTGCCGCCCGCGTCGTGGAGCAGCACGATGTTGTGGCTGTGCGGATCGCCGCCCGGCGAATCGGGCGCGGTGCTGGCGGTCACGCCGGCGATCGTCGCGTCGATGATCTCCTGCGTCCCCGGCCGTTTCCAGTCGCCGGGATCGACGTGGAGCCCAACCGACAGATAGCCGCGGTTCTGCGCCGCCAACGCGGGGCCGATCTCGTCCGCGGTGGAGGGCTCGGCGTCGCCGAAATAGGGTGCGCGGAACAGCCGCAGCGAGCGGCCGGTGAATGCCTGGAACAGCCGCTGGTTGGTGTTGAGCTCGAACGACACCTCGCGGTCCGACGCGTCGGCCAGATTGGGGTGGGTATAGGTGTGGCTGCCGATCTCGTGCCCCTCCGCGATCTCGCGCTGAAGGAGGTCGCGGTTCGTCAGGCCGTTCTCGCCGATCATGAAGAAGGTAGCGGGTACGTGCTCGCGCTTCAGGATGTCGAGGATCTTGGGCGTCCAGTCGGGATCGGGGCCGTCGTCGAACGTCAGCGCGACCATGCCGGTGCGAAAGCCGGTGCGATCGACCTCGTACGGGCGCGGCAGGCGGCGGAAGCGGACGTCGGCGATGCTGCCGTCGGCGGCGGTCGCGACCGCGCGGATGCCCTCCACCGGCTCGCCCGCGATCTTCAGGATCTCGCCCGGCCCCTCGATGTCGGTGTTGGTGCCGGTCGGGATCGTTCCGATCGCGCCGGCAGGCGGCAGCGGCCGATGGTCGCGCCCGAAGATCGACCACAACCCCGGATCCTCCGACCCCAGCCGCCACAGCGCGACCGCGCGCACGCCCGCCGCTTGGAGGAAATGGAGCTGGTTGTACGCGGACGCGGCGTCGAGCAGCCAGATCATGTGCCGGCTCTGGCCGTCCTGATAGGCAAAGACGCTGTTGCCGCTCGCCCGGTCGAACGCGGGCACCGCGTCCGACTCCTTGGCGACCTGCCACGCTTCTTCCACCGTGATCGGGTCGCCCGACCCGTCATGCCAGTCGTAACCGTAATTGCCGAAGCACACGACGAGCTTGGCCGCCGGAATGCCGCGCGCGGCGTTGGCGACCGACTGCGCGAACCAGCGCTGCGACGCGATCGGACCGGCCGGCCCCGTCAGCTCGTGCTCGTCGTAGCTCATCAGGAACAACCGATCGACGACCCGCGCATAGGCGGGCAGGTCCCACTCCGGGTTGCCGACCGGCGCCGCGATCGCGACGATCCAGCCGTGCGGCGCGAAGCGGCGATGCGCGTCGAGCAGGAACCGGCGGTAATCCTCGTGCGCGGTCGGCGGCAGTTCCTCAAAGTCGAAGAACGCCCCCGCGCCACC
>JBPBQW010000105.1:0-5358 GCA_050955125.1 Janthinobacterium lividum | reverse complement strand
CTTCTCGACGCCCATCTCGACCGCGCGCTCGGGCGTCAGGAACGGGTCATAGGCGACGACCTTCATCTTCAGCCCGCGTGCACGGTCCGCGACGATGCTGCCGATGTTGCCCGCGCCGATCAGCCCCAGCGTCTTGGCCGTCAGCTCGACGCCCATGAAGCGGTTCTTCTCCCACTTGCCCGCCTGCGTCGACTTGTCCGCCTCGGGCAGATCGCGGGCGAGCGCGAACATGAGGGCGATCGCGTGCTCGGCGGTGGTGATCGAGTTGCCGAACGGCGTGTTCATGACGACGACGCCCTTGGCCGACGCGGCGGGAATGTCGACGTTGTCGACGCCGATCCCCGCGCGGCCGACGACCTTCAGGTTCGTGGCATGGGCGAGGATGTCCTTCGTCACCTTCGTGGACGAGCGGATCGCGAGGCCGTCGTACTCGCCGATGATGGCTTTCAGCTCATCGGGCGTCTTCCCCGTGATCTCGTCGACCTCGACGCCCCGCTCGCGGAAGATCTGCGCGGCGCGGGGGTCCATCTTGTCGGAAATCAGTACCTTGGGCATCTGGTAAAATCCTGAAATCAACCGTTCAGGCTGAGCTTGTCGAAGCCCTGCCTTTCTGGACGGCGAGGAAGAAGTGCAGCCCTTCGACAAGCTCAGGGCGAACGGAAGGGGTTGGGGTCAGCCGGCCATCGCCGTCGCATAGGCCCAGTCGAGCCACGGCCCGAGCGCCTGGATGTCGGCGGTGTCGACGGTCGCGCCGCACCAGATGCGCAGGCCCGGCGGCGCGTCGCGATAGCCGGCGACGTCGAACGCGGCGCCTTCCTTCTCGAGTGCGCCGGCCATGCGCTTGATGAACGCCTCGTCCGCGCCCGCGACCGTCAGGCAAACGCTGGTCTTCGAGCGGGTGGCGGGATCGGCGGCGAGATGGCCGAGCCAGTCGCGGCTCTCGACGATCGCATCGAGCGCGGCGGCGTTGGCGTCCGACCGGGCGATCAGCGCGTCCGCGCCGCCCAGCCCCCTGGCCCATTCGAGCGCGAAGATCGCGTCCTCGACGGCCAGCATCGACGGCGTGTTGATCGTCTCGCCCTTGAACACGCCCTCGGCGAGCTTGCCCTTGGATACGAGGCGGAACACCTTGGGTAGCGGCCAGGCGGGGGTGTAGCTCTCCAGCCGCTCGACCGCGCGCGGGCCGAGGATCAGCACGCCGTGCCCGCCCTCGCCGCCCAGCACCTTCTGCCAGCTGAACGTGGCGACATCGATCTTGGCCCAGTCGATGTCATAGGCGAACACGCCCGACGTCGCGTCGGCGAAGCTCAGTCCTTCGCGGTCGGCGGGGATCCAGTCGGCGTCCGGCACGCGCACGCCGCTGGTGGTGCCGTTCCAGGTGAACAGCACGTCGCTCGACCAGTCGACCGCGTCGAGATCGGGCAACTGACCGTAATCGGCGCGCACCACCGTGGGATCGATCTTGAGCTGCTTGACCGCATCGGTCACCCAGCCCTCGCCGAAGCTTTCCCACGCCAGCGCGGTGACGGGGCGCGCGCCCAGCATCGTCCACATCGCCATCTCGTAGGCGCCGGTGTCGGAGCCGGGGACGATGCCGATGCGGTGCGTGTCGGGCAGGCGCAGCAGATCGCGCATCAGGTCGATGCTGTACTGAAGGCGGGTCTTGCCGATCTTGGAGCGGTGCGAGCGGCCGAGGGATTGGGTCGTCAATCCGGCGGCGGACCAGCCCGGCGGCTTGGCGCAGGGGCCGGACGAGAAGAACGGGCGCGCCGGTTTGGTGGCGGGCTTGGCAACGATGGACGCACCCGTGGCGGGTGCCAGTGTATCAGTCATGTCAGACTCTCCTCACAGAGAGCACGCGCGGCGTTGGGACCGCGTGGCCCGTCGACGGCACTACGGACGCCGGCGGGATCGCGCAACCCCGCATCGGCCCCTGCCGCCGCCGACTATTTGGGCACGAACACCGGCGCCGGCCGGCCGAGCAGGCCGCGGTCGCCCATCCAGTCGAGCAGCCGATCGGGCCAGTGCTGCAGGCTGGCCAGCGGCGTGTCCTCGCCCAGATTGTACGCATGGCCCCCTGCGGCATAGAGGTGCAGCTCCAGCGACGCGCCCGCCGCGCGATACTCGTTGGCGACCTCCATCGTCGGCGCCGAACAGCACGGATCGTCGTTCGCCGCCGACAGCAGCACGGGCACCGCGTCGCGCGTCACATGCTCCTCGGCATGGGCGGGGCCGGGGAACTCGAGGATCGCGAAGTCGGGGCGCGCCGACACGCGGTCGATCGCGTCGCCCCGTCTGCCGGCATAGGTGGGCGCGGGCACCGGCGCCGACAGCGTCGCCATGCGCGCAAGCTCGCCGCCGGCCGAAAAGCCCCAGATGCCGATCCGGTGCGGATCGATGCCCAGGCCGGGCGCGCGCGAGCGCACCAGCCGCATCGCCCGCTCCACGTCGGCGCGGGCGTCGTCGAGCCTGTAGGGCGAGCCCGCCTCGCGGAACAGGCGATAGCGCAGCACAAATGCCGCCACGCCGCGCCGCGCGAACCAGCGGCCGACGTCGTCGCCCTCCGTGGTGGTCACAACCTGGCGATGCCCGCCGCCAGGCACGATCAGCACCGCCGTGCCGGTCGCGTTCGCCGGCCGCGGCAGGAAGGCGACGACGCCGGGATCGTTGATGTGGTCGGTCCAGTAATCCTGCGACCGTTCGGGGATCGCCGCGCGCGCCTCGAACCCGGGAACGCCGTGCGGCCACAGCGGCAGGCGGGTGCCGTCGGCCAGCGGCGGCGGCGCAGGAGTCGCCCCCACGCCGAGCGCCAGAACCGACGCCGCCAGTGCGGCCCTCCCCGACATACGCATCGCACCTCTCCTCGTCCGGCCGGTGCTCTGCCGCGGCGGCGCGTTCGTCAAGCGTCGCATGGTCGCAGGTGCCGCGCTATGGCACCGGCGATGCGCCCTCCCCGCCCGCTCGCCGCCGCCGCCGCTGCCGGCATCCTCGCGCTGCTGGCGGGATGCGGCCATGTCGAGCGACCCGCCACGCCGCGGGTGCGCACGGTGCAGGGGCCGAGCGCACGCGAGACGCAGGCCTGCTACGCCGACCTCGCCCGCATGGGCGTCCGCTTCACGCCGGTCGCGGATCAGGATTTCGGCGGCGGCTGCGCGCTGGTCGGCACCGTGCGGCTGGCGGACATCGGCGTGCCCGTCACGGGGCTGCGGGCGATGCGCTGCGGCGAGGCGCGGGCGCTGGCGGGCTGGGTCCGCAACGCGGTGGTGCCGGCGGCTTACCAGATGCTCGGCAGCGAGCTGGTGCGCGTCGACGGCCTCGGCACCTATGCCTGTCGCAACGTGATCGGGTCGGCGGCGGCGGCGGGCCGGCGATCGGGCCATGCGATCGCCAATGCGGCCGACATCGGCGGCTTCGCGCTGAAGGACGGACGCCGGATCACGATCGCCGCCGACTGGTCGTCGCCCGACCTTCAGGTGCGCGGATTCCTCGACACGATCCACCGCTCCGCCTGCCGCCGGTTCGGCACCGTGATGTCGCCCGACTACAACGCAGCGCATCACGATCACCTCCACCTCGAGGACGATGCAGCCCATTTCTGCCGCTGACGAGCGTCACTTTGCAAGCTCGTGCGCAATGCCGTACCGGCGCGCGGATGACCGACACCCGAGTGCCCAGCCGCGTGTTCCGCCGCGCCGCGCAGGAAGCCAAGAGCGCCGAGACGCAGGTCTCGACCCCGCAGACGCGCAACCCGTCCTACCGCCTCGCCTTCCAGGACATGGATTTCCTGCTGCGCGAGGACCTGCGACCGGTCCGCTTCCAGCTCGAGCTGCTCAAGACCGATCTGGTGCTGGCCGAGGCGAGGATCGCCTCCACCTTCGTCTTCTACGGCTCTGCGCGCATTCCCGAGCCGGACAAGGCGCGGGCGCTGCTGGATCTGGCCACCGACGACAAGAGCCGCGCCATCGCCGAGCGGCTGGTCGCCAAGAGCCATTACTACGAGGTCGCGCGCGAACTCGCCCGCATCACCAGCCGTCTGCCGCGTGACGAGGACGGCAAGCGCCACTTCGTCGTCTGCTCGGGCGGCGGCCCGTCGATCATGGAGGCGGCGAACCGTGGCGCGGCGGACGAGGGGGTGGAATCGATCGGCCTCAACATCGTCCTGCCGCACGAACAGGCGCCCAACCCCTACGTCACCCCCGCGCTGTCGCTGCAGTTCCACTATTTCGCGCTTCGCAAGATGCACTTCCTGCTCCACGCGCGCGCGCTCGCAGCCTTTCCGGGCGGGTTCGGCACGTTCGACGAGCTGTTCGAGCTGCTGACGCTGATCCAGACCGGCAAGATCGAGCCGATCCCCGTGCTGCTCTTCGGGCGCGCGTTCTGGGAGCGGGTGGTCAATTTCGACGCGCTGGTGGAGGAGGGCGTGGTGTCGGAGCGCGACCTCGGCATCTTCACCTTCGTCGAGACCGCGCAGGAGGCGTGGGACGTCGTGCGCAAGTTCTACGACGATCGCGCCGCGCAACAGCCGTCCCCGCCGACGAGTTGAGCCCGGCCGCGGCATGAAGTTGAGGAAGTTGAGGCGATGGCGATGGTTTTCGCCGGCCTTCCCGGATGCGCGACCGGTTCGGGTGCCGTCGGCGGAAGGGTGAGTGCGGCGGCCATCCGGTGACGCTCCCACGGGATTCCCAACTTTGGTAGTGCGGGGCTCGAGGTCCCGCGATCATATCGAGCTTCCCGGCGAAGGCCGGGGTCCGGTCACGCCGCGGTGACGATTTTCTGTTCGTGCTCGGCGGCCGTATCGTCCCCGGGCCCCGGCCTTTGCCCGGCAAAGTCGGCAGCGATGCGTCGTTCCGCAAACGGGCAACCTCGCCCGCCTTGCCCTGCCGCCTTGCTTCCGCCACCTCGTGGGCCGATATGGCGTCCATGCCTTTCAGCCAATTGCCGCCGTCTCTCCAAGAGGCGTTGACCGAACGCGGCTATGCCGCCCCCACCGCCGTCCAGTCCGCGATGCTGGAGGAGGGGGCGGACACGCGCGACCTCATCGTCTCCGCGCAGACCGGATCGGGCAAGACCGTCGCGTTCGGCATGGCGATGGCGGGCCAGCTGTTGCCCCGCCTGGAGGGTGAGGAGGGCGGCTTTGCTCCCATCGGCCAGCCGGGCCTGCCGCTCGCGCTGGTCATCGCCCCCACTCGCGAGCTGGCGTTGCAGGTCAGCCGCGAGCTCGAATGGCTGTACGCCAAGGCCGGCGCACGCATCATCAGCTGCGTCGGCGGCATGGACCCGTCGCGCGAGCGCCGATCGCTCAGCCACGGCGCGCACGTCGTCGTCGGTACGCCCGGCCGGCTGCGCGACCATCTGGAA
>JBPBQW010000104.1:0-7137 GCA_050955125.1 Janthinobacterium lividum | reverse complement strand
TTGGGCGCCTCCCACCCGCCCGCCGTGGGCGCGACATAGACCTGGCCGACGTCGGCACCGGCGACCGGGCCCGTGTTGCGGACGCGGAAGCTGACCTGAAGGTCCGTCCCCGCCACCGCGGCGGCGAGGCCGCTCCGGGCGAAGCGCGTGTAGCTGAGGCCATGGCCGAACGGAAACAACGGCCGCGTGCCGTTCTTGGCCAGCCACTTGTAACCGACCGCCGCGCCCTCGGTCAGCGCGACGGAAAAGCCCTGCTTCTCGGCCAGTCCCTTGCCGGCCGGCTGAGCGCGCGGATAGTCGGCGGCGGCGCGGGGGAAGCTGATCGGCAGATGGCCCGACGGATCGACGGCGCCGGTCAGGACGCGCGCGATCGCCTGGCCGCCGTTCGTGCCCGGATACCATGCCTCGACGATGCCCTTCACCGACGATGCCCAGGGCATAGTCACCGCGCCGCCCGTCTCCAGCACCACGATCGTGTTCGGGTTGGCGGCGGCCACCGCCTGCACCAGCGCGTCCTGATCGTCGGGCAGAGTCAACGGGAAGTCGCGCGACTCGGCGGTCCACTGAGTCACGAAAACGATCGCCACGTCCGCGCCGCGGGCCTGCGCCGCGACGCTCGCGCGATCCGCGCCGTCGGCGAACGTCACGCTGGCACCGGGAACGCCGGCCTTCAGCGCGTCGACCGGCGACGACCGGTAATAGACGACCGGGTGCGGGAAGCCCTGCGCCGCATCGGGATCGGGCACGGCGTTGCCGCCGGGCGAATAGACCTGCGCCGATCCGCCGCCCGACAGGACGCCGACGTCGGCATGGCCGCCGAACACCGCGATGCGCCGGGCGCGCGCCGCGAGCGGCAGGATGCCGCCCTCGTTCTTCAGAAGGACGATGCCGCCTTCCGCCGCGCGCTGGCTGGCGATCGCATGGGCGGCGAAGTCGATCGGCGCGGGTGCGACCGGATCGTCCACCGCGCCGCTGGCGATCAGCGCGCGGGCGATGCGGCGGACCTTGTCGTCCAGCACCGCCATCGGCACCTGCCCGCCTGCGATCGCGGTCTTCAGCTTGCCGAGCCAGACGTGGTAATCCTCCGCGCCCAAGCCGACGCCCGTCTCCTGATCGAGCCCGCCCAGCGCGTCGGCCACCGTGTCGTGCTGCGCGCCCCAGTCGGACATGACGAAGCCCTTGTAGCCCCAGTCGCCCTTCAGCACTTTGTTGAGCAGCCAGTCGTTCTGGCACGCGTGCTTGCCGTTGACGAGATTATACGAGCACATCACCGAGCCCGGATCGCCCTGCTCGATCGCGATCTGAAACGCCAGCAGATCGGACGTGCGCGCCGCGCCTTCGTCCACCCGCACGTCGACGACGTTGCGACCCGTCTCCTGGTCGTTCATCGCGTAATGCTTGATCGTCGAGATGATCCGGTTCGACTGGATGCCCTTGATGAACGCGCCGACCATGGTGCCCGCCAGCAGCGGGTCCTCGCCGCCATATTCGAAGTTGCGGCCGTTGCCCGGATCGCGATCGAGGTCGACGCCGCCCGCCAGCTGCTCGTTGAACCCGGACGCGCGCGCCTCCGCGCCCACCACCGCGCCCGCCGCCGTCGCCGCGACGGGATCCCAGGTCGAGGCGGTCAGGATGCCCGACGGCAGCGCGGTACGCTCGAGCGCGGGCGGCGCGGCGCCCTGAGTCGCGACGCCGCTGCCCGCGTCCGACTGCCATTGCGGGGTGAAGCCCAGTCGCGGGATGCCCGGAACGTAGCCGGCGGACTGCGGCCGCGCCTCGGCGCGCCGGTACGCCGGCTGTGCCGTTGCGGCGCCGAACAGACCGGTCACGACCGTCAGCTTCTCGTCCAGCGTCATCGCCTGGACGAGCAGGTCCGCGCGCTGGTCGGGGGTCAGGGCGCGGTTCCGCCAGGCGTCGGGTGCGGACGTCGGCGCCTGCGACTGCGCCTGCGCCGGATGCGGCATCGCGGCGGGCGCAGCCATGCCGGCGCTTCCCGCCAATGCGATCGCGATCGTCGCCGCACCCATCCTCAGCCAAGCACGCATTGTCGCCTCTCCCCTCGTTCTTCGGCCCCGCTACCCGAACGCGCTGGCGTGCGCCATGATGCTTTGGTCGGGGGTCGGCTCCGCCGGGGCATGCCACGCTTCCGACCCGCGCCGACCTCGGCTACGGTCGGGGCATGGAGGACGGGGGCGGGCGACGCGCATGGGACGGCTGATCCTCTTCAACAAACCCCATGGCGTGCTCAGCCAGTTCACCGACCGGGGCACGGCATCGGCGCGCGCGACGCTGTCCGACTTCGTCGATCTGCCCGGCGTCTATCCCGCGGGACGGCTGGACCGGGACAGCGAGGGATTGCTGCTGCTGACCGACGACGGCCGGCTGCAGGCGCGGATCGCGGACCCGAGGTTCAAGCTGCCCAAGACCTATTGGGTTCAGGTCGAGGGAACGCCCGACGAGGCGGCGCTGGATGCGCTGCGGCAGGGCGTCGAGCTTAACGATGGCCCGACGAGGCCCGCGGAGGTCGAGCGCATCGACGCTCCCGCACTGTGGCCGCGCGATCCGCCGATCCGCGTCCGCGCCAGCGTGCCCGACGCCTGGCTGACGCTCACCATCCGCGAAGGGCGGAACCGCCAGGTGCGCCGGATGACGGCGGCGGTCGGCCTGCCGACGCTGCGCCTCGTCCGGTGGAGCATCGGCGACTGGTCGCTGGCCGGCCTCGCGCCGGGCGAGTGGCGCGCGTCGTGAAGCTGTTCTTCGACGGCGGCTGTCGACCCGCCGGCCTGGAACTGGCGGTCGTGACCGGTGGCAAGGCGCATGTCCGGCAGGGGCTCGGCCCGGGCACCGGGATGGATGCGGAGTGGCTCGCGCTGATCGAGGCGATGCGGCTGGCCCACGAGCGCGGGATCGCCGACCCGCTGCTGCTCGGCGACGCGGCGGCGGTGATCGCGCAGGTGACGGGCGCGGCGAAGTGTCCGGCGGCCTATGCCCGCCACCACGACGCGCTGCGGTCGCTGCCACGGCCCGCCGGCCGGGTGCGGATCCGCTGGATCAAGCGGACGCAGAACCTCGCCGGCATCGCGCTGGCCGCGCTGCACGAACGGTGACGGCGGCGGCGTCTCCAGGCATCGCACCCTCGCCCCGTCGCATCGACCGGCTGTCACCGGCGGCGTGTGTCCCTATAGGCGCAAGAGGTTTTCCGCGGCGCGAGCCGGCGGATAGGTGAAGCTCGGTGACGAACCGACCGGAGAGGAACTCTGCCATGAAGATCCGTCGCGCGCTGCTGGCCATGGCCACCGCCCTTGTGCCCCTTGCTTCGCCTGCGCAGACGACGGTGCCCGGCGATCCGCATGGCGACGATCCCGTCGGCATCGTCGCGGACCCCTGCCCGGTGCACCCCGCGCCGACCGACGGCCCGGGCCGGCAGGCGTCGAACCTGCACATGGCGACGCGCGACTTCGGCCAGCTGTGCCGTTATGCCGCCGCGAACCGGGCGCTGGTGGCGAGCCGCGAGCCGGTGCGGGTCGTGTTCATGGGCGACTCGATCACCGACAACTGGCTGAACCTCAGCAAGGGCTTTTGGGCCGATGGCCGCGTGGATCGCGGGATCAGCGGGCAGACGACGCCGCAGATGCTGGTCCGCTTCCGCGCCGACGTGATCGCGCTGCACCCGCGGGCGGTGCACATCATGGCCGGCACCAACGACGTCGCGGGCAACACCGGCGCCGCGACGATCGAGACGGTGGAGGGCAACGTCGAGACGATGGCCGAACTGGCGCGCGCCCACGGCATCACGGTGATCCTCGCCTCCATCCCGCCCGCCGGCGCCTTTCCATGGAGCCCGGACAAGCGACCGGTGCCGCAGATCGCGGCGCTGAACACTTGGCTGCGCGGCTATGCGCGCGCCAACGGCTATACCTATGTCGATTACTTCGCCGCGCTGGCCGATCCGCAGGGCGCGATGAGGCCGGGGCTGTCGAGCGACGGCGTCCATCCTACGCCGCGGGCTATGCGGTGATGGAGCCGATCGCCAGGGCCGCGGTCGCCAGGGCGCTCGCCAGATGAGCGGAGACGTCACCCGCCGCTCGGTCCTCGCCGGCATGGCCGCGCTGCCGCTCGCGCGTGCCGCGCTGGCGCGGAGCCCGATGGGGATCGCGCGCGGCCCGGTGCAGCCGAACTGGCCGTCGCTGGTCGCGAACTACCGCTATCCCGACTGGTTTCGCGACGCCAAGCTCGGCCTGTGGGCGCATTGGGGGCCGCAGTCGGTGCCCGAGCAGGGCGACTGGTACGGCCGTTTCATGTACATGCAGGGCCACCCGATGTACAAGCATCACCTGAAAACCTACGGCCATCCCTCCGTCGCGGGGATGAAGGATATCCAGCACCTGTGGACCGCGGATCGCTGGGAGCCGGAAGCGCTGATCGCGCGCTACAAGAAGATCGGCGCGCGCTATTTCATGGCGCTGGCCTGCCATCACGACAATCTCGACACCTACGACAGCCGGTACCAGCCGTGGAACGCGACCCGCGTCGGTCCGAAGCGCGATGTGATCGGCACGTGGGAAAAGGCGGCCCGCGCGGCGGGGCTCAAGTTCGGCGTGTCCAACCATGCCGCGCACAGCTGGCACTGGTATCAGCCCGCGTTCGGCTATGACCCGACCGGCCCGCGCAAGGGCGTCCGCTACGACGCGCACCGGCTGACCCGGGCGGACGGGCGCGGGCGTTGGTGGGACGGGCTCGACCCGCGCGACCTCTATGGCCCGGGCTACGCCGTGCTGCCCGACGGCATCGACACGATCGGGGCCATGAACACGTGGCACGACGCGCACGACAGCGACTGGATCGCCGGCGAGGCCGGCCCGGCGGGCGATCCGCGCTACGCCGCGCGCTGGCTGCTGCGCCAGCAGGACCTGGTCGCCAAGTACAGGCCCGACCTCGTCTATTTCGACGATTACGGCCTGCCGTTCGGGCCGATCGGGCTCGAGTCGGCGGCGGATTACTATAATCGCTCGATCGATTGGCACGGCAAGATCGACGTCGCGCTGTTCGCCAAGCAGCTGAAACCCGACCAGCGCGGCGGCGTCGTCCAGGACGTCGAGCGCGGCTACACCGACCACCTGTGGGACGAGCCGTGGCAGACCGACACGTGCATCGGCGACTGGTTCTACAATGTCGCGCGGCTCCGCGACAAAAGCTACAAGACCGCCGAGCAGGTGATCCAGCGGCTGGCGGACGTCGTGTCCAAGAACGGCAACCTACTGCTCTCGATCCCTCAGCCCGGCCACGGCGCGATCGACGGCGAGGAGGAGCGCATCCTCGACGGCATCGGCGGCTGGACCGCGATCAACGGCGAGGCGATCTTCGGCTCGCGGCCGTGGCGCAGCTTCGGCGAGGGGCCGACGGTGCTCCAGGCCGGGATGCAGAACGAGAGCGGCAACGGCCCCGCCTTCACCCCGCGCGACGTGCGCTTCACGACCAATCGGGGGGCGCTCTACGTCCTGTTCCTCGCCTCGCCGCAGGGCGTCGCGACCGTCGCCTCGCTCGCGACCGGGCCGTGGCACGGCCAGGTCGAGCGCGCGACCTTGCTCGGCGGCGGGCCGGTGCCGTTCCGCCAGGACGCGACCGGGTTGCATTTCGACCTGCCGCCCGATGCCTCCCGGCGCGCGCCGGCCGGCTTCGTCCCCGTGATCCGGCTGGACGGCCGGGGCGTGACCCGATGACGAGGCCGGAGCCCTCGGCACCACACCGCCGGCGCTCGGCCGCCCTGACCTGTCCACGAGCCACCACACGGGGGCGAGACGCGCGCGCGAACGCCTGACCGGCCGGCAGCCTCGCGCGGTTGCACGCTCCGGCTAGAGTTGGTCGCGCGGGGGTGGCATGGGCCGCGGATGGCGCCGTCTGCCGAAACGACATTGATGCTGGCGTGCTGCCGCCCGGTCCGTGCGCCCGATCGGGTGTCGGCGATCCGGCAAGCGGGGGAGCATCCGTTCGACCCCGCGACGCTGCTGACCCATGCTCGCAACCACCGGGTCGAGGGCTTCGTGCTCCAGGGACTGACCGCGGCGGGCATCCCGCTGCCCGATCGGCAGGCGGCCCTGCTCGACGATCGCGCGCGCCGCGCCCGCATGCAGATGCTGCGCAACGCGGCGGAAGAGGTCCGCGTCACCCGCGCCCTGCGCGATGCGGGTGTCGATCCCGTGTCGCTCAAGGGATCGTCGCTGGCGATGCTGGCGCATGGCACGCTCGCGCTGAAGACGACGTGGGACATCGACCTGCTCGTGCATCCCGCGGCGCGGGCCGCGGCGGAGGCGGTGCTGGTCGCGCTCGGCTATCGCGCCCAGGTCATGGACGGCCGGCGAAGCCCCCGCGAGATCGAGCGCCATGCGGTCAGCATCAAGGAGATGGCGTGGCACCATCCGGGGCGCGACACGACGGTCGAACTGCATCGGGCGCTGTTCGACGATCGCAGGCTGCTGCCGGCGATCGGGACGGGCTCCGCGCGGGCGGCGGTGGACCTGCCCGGCGCGGGCACGGTGGGCACGCTCGCCGCAGGCCCGCTGTTCGCTTATCTGACGGTACACGGCGCGTTGCACGGGTGGATGCGCGTGAAATGGCTGGCCGATCTGGCCGGGCTGATCGATGCCCGGGACGATGCCGTCGAGGACTGGTATCGGGCTGCGGTGGCGGCGGGTGCCGGTCGGGCGCCGGCGGTCGCGCTGTCGCTGTCGAGCCGGTTGCTGGGCACCCGCCTGCCCGAGTCGGTGCGGCGCGAGGCCGCGCGGGATCGCGGCGTCGCCCGTTTCGTGACCGTCGCGGAAACGCTGATCGACGGGTGGTCCGACGAGACGGAGGGGTGCTGTCAGTCTAATGCGAACCGCTCTCCACACGATGCAGTCCGGGCTTTGAGGCGCAGGCTCAGCTCGCGAGCGACTGCCACTCCGCCAAAGCGGCGGAGCGTCGTTCCTTGTAGGTCTGGCGGTCGACGAGGTGGCGTTCGTGGTTGAAGTGGTTGTGGACGTTGGCATGAACGGACGCGAACTTCTGCAGCGTCTTCATCTGCCTGAACCGCAGCATCGCCCGCTCTCGTCGTCGGAACGGAAGGTGCGAGTTCTCCACCCGGTTGTTCGCCCAGCGGGC
>JBPBQW010000103.1:0-7345 GCA_050955125.1 Janthinobacterium lividum | reverse complement strand
CCGATCCCGAGCCGCAGCCACCAAGCGCGGACGCCGCGCTGAATGAGAAGAAAAGCCGAAGAAAACGGGTCGTCATCGGAAACCCTCGGATCCAGTGCCGCTGTGACTGCGCGCCGTAGCGCCGAATGCGAACATCTACCAAGTCCGGGTCGGGGCATCATCCGGCCCGGTCGCCCGCCGCCCTCGCACCGGCTGCTCAACGCAACGGCCGCTACCCGCATTTCAGCCGACCGGTACGCGCACGCGGGCAGGCGACCGTGTGAACGTGGTGGAAGATGGAATGGCGGCTTCGACGTACGCCGCTGCTCGTACAGCGCGACGGGGAGCAGCGGCGTGTGAGGATGCTACATGGCGACGCGCTCTCACGTCGGTGCAGGACTTGGTTGGGAAGCCGTCTGGCGCTCCTCGTTGAGCAATCTTCCACGCAAACCCAACGACGGTATGGGTGGTGCTCGGCGTCTGTGCAGTTGTCGAGTGGAGAGAGCGGCGGCGCGACGCAGGCCTGACGCCCACTCCCGGGGAAGCCTCGTGATCGTCTGAGTCTCGGAAAATGGGCATTCCGGACCGGCGGCTCTTGGGACCGCTCGCCTGCCCGCCGGCGTGACCCGACGGTTAGCGTCCGGACACCTCGCCCCACCACAGGCGGACCCCGGCGCGCCCTGACGCCTTATTCATGAACTTGGATGCCCAGTCCTGTTACGACGACCCGATGAGCGACAAAACCGTCCCGCGACCGGTGCTGGCCTGGGAGCGGTTCAAGGACTGGCTCTCGGCAGCGGTCCACCTGTCCCACCACCAGCTGCACGTCGGCGTCGGCCTGCTCCTCTTCGTCGCGTTCGCGCGCCTGCTGCGCCGGTCCGTGCGGTCGGTCGTGCCCCTCCTCGCCGTGGCGGTCCTCGAGGCGCTCAACGAGGTGTCCGACTTCGCCCGTTACTACTTCTCCGGATGGCCGTGGACGGCGCACGAGACCGTGATCGACGTCGAGCTCACGCTCGGCCCGCCGCTCGCGCTGCTCGTCGTGGCTCGCGCGGTCAGAGCCGTTCGGAAGCTTGGGTGACCGGCTCGCCGGACGGAGTCACGTTAAGGGCAGAGTTGAACCGGTCTGGGCATCGTCGATGTAAGGGTCGCCAACCGCTCCGCCGCCGCCGAACAGATTGCCCGCTGAGCCGGAAGGCGCCCCAGCCAGGACCCACGTGGGTTCCCAGGCCGTCGCCCGTCCACAAGGAACGTCGGAGCTACCGTCTCTAAGTGCCTGCCTGTAACTAGGTGGTACCCTACACGGGACAAAGATGGGCACTCAGATCACTGGCTAATTTCGGCGCGTCGGGAGAAATCTGTACGTAAGTCAAGCGTCGGTGGCTGAGTGGACGCATATGGACGACCATACTCGCACGCTGGTTACGGTCAGAAGACCCATTCGCGGACCTTTGCGCCAGTTGTGCCGACGCTCGGAACCGGCCACTCGTTCAGAAACAGCCATGGGGACACCGCCGGCCTGCAATGATGCACGCTCATCATTACGTTGCACTGAACTTGACAGTCACCACTCACGAGCTGCCCCATCCGGGCCGCGCCAGACGGGATTGCGCCAGCCGGTCGCGCGCCGGGCCGCCTCGCGCACCCTGTCCTCGTCGATCGTGACGCCCAGCCCCGGCGCCTCCAGCGCGGCGACCATGCCGTCGTGCACGTCGAACACCGACGGATCGGTCATGTAGGTCAGCAGGTCGTTGCCGTCGGCGTTGTAGTGGATGCCGAGCGACATCTCCTGAATCACGAAATTGGGGCTGGCGATCGCCACCTGCATGCACGCCGCCAGCGCTAACGGCCCGAGCGGGCAATGGGGTGCGAGCGCGACGTCATAGGCTTCGGCCGCGGCGGCGATCCGCCGGCATTCGGAAATGCCGCCCGCGTGGCTGAGGTCGGGTTGAACGATGTCGACGCAATTTGCCTCGAACACCCGCTTGAAGTCCCACCGGCTGTAGAGCCGCTCGCCCAGTGCGATCGGGACCGTGGTGTGCCGCGCGAACTCGGCGATGCCCTCCAGATGCTCGGACAGCAGCGGCTCCTCGATGAACAGCGGCCGCAGCGGCTCGACGGCGGCGGCGAGCTGCTTGGCCATTGGCCGGTGGACGCGACCGTGGAAATCGAGCCCGACGTCGAGCCCGAGGTCCCGCACCGCGCCGACCCGCGCCACCGTCTCGTCCAGCGCGCTAGGGCTGTCGAGCCAGCCCAGATCGGCGGTGGCGTTCATCTTCACCGCACGGAAGCCCTGCATCTGCCGCTCGCGCCCGGCCTGCACGACCTCGTCCGGCCGGTCGCCGCCTATCCAGGCGTAGACCGGCACCGTGTCGCGCACCCGCCCGCCCAGCAGCTGCCAGACGGGTACGCCCAACGCCTTGCCCTTGAGATCCCAGAGCGCCTGGTCGAGTCCCGACAGCGCGCTCATCAGCACCGGCCCGCCGCGGTAGAAGCCCAAACGATAGGCGACCTGCCACACGTCCTCGATCCGCGCGGGATCGTGGCCGACGAACCGGTCGCGCAGCGACGCGAATGCGCCGTCTACCGCCTCGGCATGGCCCTCCAAGCTCGCCTCCCCCCACCCGACCAGTCCGTCCGCGCACTCGACGCGCACGAACAGCCAGCGCGGCGGCACGATGAAGGTCTCGATCCGGGCGATGGCGGTCGGCATGCGCTGGTGATCCTGGTCGGGAGTCAGAAGCGGAAGCGGAGGCCGGTGGAGATCACCGATTCCTCGTAGCGGATCGCGCGCGGGAAGGTAGCCGTCGTCCCGGCATAGGGGCTGCCCACGCCATAGGTGTAGGTGAGGTCCGACCGGAACGGCTTGGCGAGGATGTTGGTCCAGTCGAACGTCACCGTCAGGTTCTTGACGAGATCGTAGCTGCCCGAGAAGTCCAGGCGGCCGATGCCGCGCACCCGCTCCGAGTAGATGTCGGGATTGCGGATCTGCAGCGTCGCCAAATAGTCGCTGCGGTGGTTCCACGAGAGGCGCACCGAACCGCCGCCATGCTCGTAGATGCCGCTGACATTGTACGTCCACTTGGACACGCCCTGGATCTCCGACTGGGAGATCGCACCGCCCAATGCTGCCGGAACGCCGGTCGTGGCATCGAGATAGGTAACGTTCGTGTCGATCCCGAACGAACGCAGGAACGTCGGCAAACCACCAAAGTCGAAGAAGGTGGTGAACTGCGCCTCGGCGCCCTGAATGCGGCCAGTTCCAGTGTTGAACGGGCGATTGACCTGAAGCGTGTAACCGTTCTCGTCTACCGTGTTGACGTTGTAGTTCGAGATGAAACCGTCGAGATCGCGACGGAAGATCGCCACGGCCGCCGTACCGGTCTTGGTGAAATACCATTCGAGCGACGCATCGTAGTTCTTCGACTTGAGCGGCACGAGACTCGGATTGCCGGCGCTGCCGCCGCGGATGCAGCTGGACGCGATCGGATTCTGCGCGGCCGGGATCACTGCGCCGGTCGTCTGATTGAACTCGCAACCGGGAGGCGATCCGGAACTGATCGCCGGATTATAGAGCCCGAAGGCCGGACGCGAGCGCGTCTTGGTGGCCGACAACCGGAGCTGGAACGTGTCGGTGAAGCGTAGGCGAGCACTCGCGTTGGGCAGCACGTCGGTATAGTCGGTGTTGACGTTCACCGGCGAATAGATGCCGTTGGCGAGCGAAGTGCCGGCCACACCGAGCGTCGTCTTCACCACCCGTACGCCGACTGCGCCGTCGACGCGGATGCCGGCCGGCGCGCCGATTTGATACTTCAGCTGGCCGTAGCCGGCGTAGCTCGTCTCGTTCGCGTCATAGGTGGCGTTGGGATCGCTCGGCGGCGTGCCGGCGGGAAAGCCGACGTAGCTGCGCAGCGCGGCGATGTTGTCGCGGATGCCGTCGTAGGTCGGCGTGTAATAGCCGAACACGTTGACGAGGCCGTCGATCGGGAAGCCGCTGCTCGACACGCCATAGCCGACCGGCACCGACGATAGCGGCGTCCGGTTTCCCTCGAGATAGGCGTAGCGGCTGCCGTCCTCGTAATGCGACTCGCGGTCGACGTAGCGGAAGCCTGCCTCCAGCTTGGGCAGGAACGACAGGCCGGTGTCGTAGCTCGCATCGGCGCGCGCCTGCCAGTCGTGGCCCTGCGCGATCTGCTGGCGGTCGAAGAAGCCGCGGAAGATGTAATTGGTGGACGATCCGGTCAGCGCATTGCCGGACCCGAAGTTGAACGTCGGCCCGAACTGGTCGCCCGCCAGACCGGTGTTGATCGTCACCGTTTCGGGCTGCGCATAGGCGGTGTCGAAGCTGTAGATCGAATTGGTGAACTTGCTCGCGGTGCGCGCGCCGTCGACGGACAGGTGAAAGCGGCCCGCGTCCCACTTGCCGCCGAGCGCGTACTGATAGGTATCGGTCTTGCCATAGGTCGCTCCCTGGAATCCGTCTGGGCGGTTCGGGTTCACGATCGTCGCGCTCTGGACGAGGTTGGTGTTCGGCTGGAACACGATGTTGTTGTACGAGGCGCCGGAATACAGCGGCACTTCAAGCTCACGATCCGACACCTTGTTGCGGAAGCCCTGCCACAGCGCTTCGGCGTAGAACTCGAGACCGGGATGTGGGCGCCACTGCAACGCGCCGTTGACTGACGGGCGCGAACGATCGCCCTCGCCATAGTCGAGCCGCTGGATGTCGGGCAGCCGGATCACAGCCCCACCTGCGCCGACGCCCGGGGTTGCAATGAAATCCGTGTTGGAGCGCGTCGAGTCTAGATAATGAAGCTGGGTGTAGGACGCGTTCACCAACGCGCCGATCTCGCCGATCCCGGTGTTCCAGCGATCGGTGACGAGCAGATTGCCGTTGGGGTCGACGTGCGTCGACCGCTTCTCATACTGACCCCACGCGGAGCCTGCGATCTCGAACCCGTCGAAGTCGAACGGCTTGCGGCTGCGTACGTTGACCTCGCCCGCCAAGCCGCCCTCAACCAGATCCGCGGTGGTCGTCTTGAACACCTCCAGCGCGGCGACACCGCCGGCCGGGAAATCCTGCAGCGCGACGGCGCGCGCCTCGGCGGTGAAAATCTCGCGGCCGTTGTAGGTGGTCGCGAAATCGGGGAGGCCGCGGATCAAGACGCGCCCCGCCTCGCCGCCGCCGCGATCGACCTGCACGCCCGGGATGCGCGCGGCGACGTCGGAGATCGCGACGTCGGGCAGTTTCCCGATATCGGAGGCGACGATCGAGTCGATCTGCTGGTCCGAATTGCGTTTGATATTCTGCGCCGACTGGAGGCTGCGGCGCAGACCGGTGACGACGACGTCACCCGTCTCCGGCCCGTTCAGCGCGTCCTGGTCGCTTGCAGCCTGCCCGTTGGTGGCGCTGGCGTCCTGCGCCGCAGCGGGCGTGCCAGCGGCGGGCGTGTTGATGTTGTCTTGAGCGGCTGCAGGCGCGGGCGGCGTCACGCTCTGGCCCTGCCCGGCGACCGGCGGCGTTGCCGACAGCGCGGAATCGGCAGGCGGCGACTGGGTCGATGACGTCGTCTGCCCAGCGGCCGGCAGCGCAGCGAGGCTGACCGCGAGCGCGGACGACGAACACAGGACGAGATGCTTCAGGCGCATGTGCGCTCCTCCCCTTTGGCTACGACCCCCTTTCCGGGAGGCTCTGAGTGGCCGCTTACACCCGGCGATCAAACGCTGACAAGGCACTTGTCATATATATCTGTTAAGTAGTAGCCGCATCGGGTTAGAACGAAAAAGAAGCAACTTCTCGCTGCTGGCCCACCAGGAATGCATCCGCCACGAGCCGCAACGCGCTAGTGTCGACGTCGCTCGCGCCGGCCTCCACTAGGTCAGCGAAACGAGCGTACAGCCGCGGGTATTCGCGCTCGGGCTCCAGGACGGACGGACCTTCGGGCAGCGTCAGGCAGTCGCCACCTTCTTCAAGTCGCAGTGTGCCGATATCGGTCTCCACCACCACCGACCAACGCTGCGGGCCTGCCTCGAGGAAATCGAACGCGGCCAGGATTGATGCCGCAGCCGAACGCATCGTGAGCGTCGCAGCGATCGGCGCCGCCCGGCCGGCGGGCACGTCGAGCGTCGCCGCCTCCAGCGTCACCGGCGCGGGCAGGATCGCGGTCAGGATCGACAGGGCGTTGATGCCCGGATCGAACACGCCGAATCCGCCCGCGCCCAGGATCCACTCCTGCCCCGGATGCCAGCGGCGGATGTCCTCGCGCCAGTCGATCGCGACCGACCTGATGGTGCGATTTGCCAACCATTCCCGTGCCGGCGCGACTCCGGGCGCCTCACGCGAATGCCAGGCCGCAAACGCCGTTACGCCACGCCGCTGCGCCCGGACCGCGAGATCGTCGGCTTGCGACAACGTCGTCGCCGGCGGTTTCTCCAGTAGGACGTGCAACCCCGCCTCGATCGCGGCAGCCGCCAATAGGTGACGGACGGCAGGCGGCGTACAGAGCGCCACCGCCTGTACGTCGGGACCGTTAGCGATCAACGTCGCGAGATCCGCAAACCTGGGCGCCCCGTCGACCCCGCCCGCCGGGTCGACCGTGGCGACCAGTTCGAACCGCGGATCGCCGGCGATCGCTGGCAGGTGCTGATCCCGGGCGATCTTGCCCGCCCCGACGAGTGCAAGCGCGATCATCCAAATCGTCCTCAATTATCCGATATATAGGTTTTGTATTCCGGCCTGACCGCGGTAACAAGCCGTTCGACGCTGCTCCAGCCATGGACACGCGAGCATGGGAGAGGAATGATGAGGCACGGGTGGACGATGGCGTTCTCCGCCGGCGTGGCGCTCGGCGCGCTGGCGCCCGCCGGCGCCGCGCAAGCAGCCGAGGCACAGCGGGCGACATTCGGCACCTTGCCCGATGGTCGCGCGGTGCCAGCGGTGACGCTGCGCAACGCGCACGGCGTCTCCGCGCGGGTGATCGCTTGGGGCGCCGCGATCCAGTCGCTGGAGGTGCCCGCCCGCGACGGCCGGCGCGCCGATGTCGCGCTCGGCTATCCGACGCTGGAGCAATATCTCGCCAAGCCGCAGTATTTCGGTGCCACCGTCGGCCGCTACGCCAATCGAATCGCCGCGGGCCGCTACACGGTCGACGGCCAGACGTATCGGGCGCCGGTCAACGACGGACCCAACTCGCTCCATGGCGGCACGGCCGGGTTCGACAAGGTGTTGTGGACCGTCACGGCCGTCAACTCCGGGCCGATCGCCTCGGTCACGCTACGCTACGTGAGCCGCGACGGCGATCAGGGTTATCCCGGTACGCTGACGGTCGACGCGACCTACTCCCTCGATGAGCATGACGCGCTGACGATC
>JBPBQW010000102.1:0-7608 GCA_050955125.1 Janthinobacterium lividum | reverse complement strand
TCGAGCTGATGATCGTGATGGCGATCATGGGCCTGGCCGCCGCGACCGTGTCGCTGGCGCTGCCCGATCCCAAGGGGCGGCTGGCCGACGAGGCGCTGCTGTTCGGCAATCGCGTGCGCGCGGCGCACGACGCCGCGATCGTCGCGGCGCGGCCGGTGAGCGTGTGGGTGTCGCCGGGCGGCTACGGCTTCGACCAGCGGACCGGCGCCAGCTGGGTCTCGATGAGCGATGCGGCGTTGCGGGTCGCGCAGTGGCGGGAAGGGACGCACGCGCTCGTCGTCGATCCGGGCGGGCGCGAGCGGGTGACGTTCGACGAGACCGGGCTCGCTGACCGCCCCGTCGACATCCCGCTGACGCGCGGGCGCTATCGACAGCACGTCCGCGTGGCGGTGGACGGAAGCGTGCGGATCGGTGACTGACGTCCGCGCCGCCTCTGTCGACGGTGAAGCAGGCGTGACGTATCGTAGCCATTCCGCCGAACACGGCTTCACGCATCGTGGCCGTTCCGCCGAACACGGCTTCACCTCCGCTTTGCGTTCCGCCGAACACGGCTTCACGCTGATCGAGGTCATGGTGGCGCTGGCGGTGTTCGCGCTCGCGGCGCTGGCGCTCTTGCGGCTGGAAGGCGCCACGATCCGCTCGACGGACGCGCTCGGCCGCACGCTGGAAGCGGGGCTCGTCGCGCGCAACGTCGCGATCGAGGCGGTGACGGACGCACGGCCGCCGGTGCTGGGTCCGGCCAGCGGGGTCGCGCTTCAGGCCGGCCGCCGCTGGACCTGGACGCGGCAGGTCACGCCCACCGGCGATGCCCGCGTGCTGCGCGTCGACGTGACGGTCGCCGACGCGCGCGGGCAGCAGCTCGGCCGGATGACGATGATCCGGCCGCCTGGCGTCGCGCCAGCGACGTGAGGTGCTCCTTTCGCGTCATCCCCGCGCAGGCGGGGACCCATCTTTTCGGCGTCGTCGCATGACCGGCCGGCAGGAGATGCGTCCCCGCGTTCGCGGGGATCACGGCGGGGGGCAGGACCAGGGCTTCACGCTGGTCGAGCTGATGGTCGCGTTCGTGATCTTCGGCCTGCTCGCCGCCGCGGGCGTCGCGCTGCTGGGGTTCAGCGTGCGGGCGCAAGGGGTGGGCGGCGCACGACTCGACGACCTGTCCGGGCTGGAGCGCACGGTCGCGGTGCTGTCCGCCGACTGCGCGCAGGCGGTGGCTCGGCCGACGCGGGATGCGAACGGCACCGCGATGCCGGCGTTCGTGGGCGAGGGGGGCTCTTCCGCTGCGTCGATGTTGCGTCTGGTGCGCGCCGGGTGGAGCAACCTGGACGCCGCGGCGCGCCCGACGCTGCAGAAAGTGGAGTATCGCGTGGAGAACGGCGCGCTGGTGCGCATCGCCTATCCCGAGCTCGACGGCGCCGCGCCGATCGCGCCCGCCGTGCTGTTGTCGCACGTCCGCGCCGCGTCGCTGCGCTATCGCTATGCCGGCGCTTGGAGCGGGCGGTGGGACGGCGCGGGCGGCATCGCGCTGCCCCAGGCGATGGAGCTCGTGCTGCTGCGCGACGACGGGAAGACCTATCGTGCGCTGTTCCTCGTCGGCACCGGCTATGCGACCCCGCCTGCCCCTCCGACGGCGGGGGCTGCCGATGCGCCTGCCTGAGACACGCCATCCCCAACGGGAACGCGGCGCGGCGCTGCTGACGGTGCTGCTGATGGTCGCGATCATCTCAGTGCTGGCGGCGACGGCGCTGGAAAAACTGCGCCTGTCGACGCGCATCGCCGGCAACGCGGCCGACACCGAGCAGGCGCGGGCGCATGCGCAGGCTGCCGAGACGCTGGCGATCGTGCGGATCGACGCGATGCTGGGCCGGCGACCCGACCGGATCACGCTGGCGGGCGGATGGAGCGGGCGTCCGTTCGCGCTGCCGCTGCCCGGCGGGATCGCCACCGCGCGGGTGAGCGACGGCGGCAATTGCTTCAACCTCAACGCGCTCGTCACGCAGGGCGATGCCGGCACGCTGATCGCCGCGCCCGCGCGCATCGCCGAGTTCGCGCGGCTGATGCGGATCGAGGGCACGCCGGCGCAGCTCGCCGGTTCGATCGCGGCGGCGGCGGCCGACTGGATCGACAGCGACTCGGTCGAGCTGCCCGGCGGCGCCGAGGACGGCCGCTACGCCGACGGGGCGCAGCCGTACCGCACCGCCAACGCGCTGATGGCCGATCCCAGCGAGCTGCGCGCCGTCATGGGCGTGACGCCGGCGATCTACGCCGCGATTCGCCCGTTCCTGTGTACGCTGCCCGTCGCGCGGCCGTCGATGCTGAACCTCGACACGCTGACGCCCGAGCAGGCGCCGCTGGTCGCGATGCTGGCGCCCGACACGATCGGCGTCGGTCAGGTGCAGTCGGCGCTCGTCGCGCGGCCGCCGCAGGGCTTCGCCAATCCCGGGGAGTTCTGGCAGGGCGCGCTCGCCAACGCGGGCGACGCGCCGGCGCGCACCGGCGTCCTGACGCGCTGGTTCGCGCTGCGCATCGACGTGAGCGTCGGCGGCGCCCGGATCGAGGAGCACGCGCTGATCGACGCCACCCGGCTTCCGCCCCGGCTCGTTTCGCGGCAATGGGGGGAGCAATCGTGAACGACGCCACCCTCCTGTTCCTGCCGTCCGGCGACGACGGCTATCGCTGGTGGCGGCTGGCGGGCGGCGCCGTGGTCGCGCGCGGCGAGGGTCTGCCCGCGGCCGACCCGAACGGCGAGCTGGTCGCGGTGCCGCCCGCGGACGCGGTGACGCTGCACTGGGCGCAGCTGCCCACGCGGTCGACCGCGCAGGCGGCGGCGGCGGCGCGGCTGCTGGCGGCGGACGTCAGCGCGGCGCCGATCGGCGAGCTGCACGTCGCGGTCGGCCGTGCGGAGGCGGGCGAGGCGGCGGCGGAACAGCCGATCGGCGTCGTGGCGGCGGCGCAGATGCGCGGCTGGCTGGCGGCACTGGCCGAGGCGGGGGTCGACCCCGACCGGATCGTGCCAGCGCCGATGCTGCTCCCGCGGCCCGATCATGGCTTCGTGCGCGGCGACGTCGGCGGGCGGAGCGTGGTGCGTGGTCAGGCCAGCGGGTTCGCCGACGAGCCGCTGCTGACCGGGTTCGTCACCGGCGACAGCCCGCCCGTGACGCTCGACGCCGCCGACCTCGACCGCGCGATCGCGACCGGGCTGGCGTCGTCGGCGCTCGACCTGCGGCAGGGCGCGTTCGCGCGGCGGCGGCGGGCGGGGATCGACTGGGCGCTGCTGCGCCGGCTCGGGTGGCTGGCGCTCGCGATCCTGACGGTGACGCTGGCCGCGGACCTCGTCCGCATCGCCCGCTACGACCTCGCCGCCGATGCCGCCGAGACGCGCGCCGACGCACTCGCGCGCTCCGCGCTGCCGAGCGGCGAGACCGTCAACGATGCCGACGCGCAGCTCGACGAGCGGCTGGCGGCGCTGCGCGGGCCGGGGCGCGGCTTCACCACCGCCGCCGCGATCGTCTTCGCCGCCGTCCGCTCGGTGCCGGGGACGGAGGTGACCGCACTCGACTGGTCGGCGTCGGGAGAGCTCCGAGTCGGCGTCGCGACCCAGACGCAGGGTCAGGTGGCGGCGGTGCGCGACGCCGTGGCGCGCAGCGGGCTCGGCGTGACCGCCGGCACGTTCGCCGCCGCCAACGGCCGGCTGGCGGGCGACCTGACGGTGCGGGCGCGGTGAGCGGCGTGCGCGCCTGGTTCGACGGCCGATCGCTGCGCGAGAAGCGGCTGCTGCTCGCGATGCTTGCGCTGGCGGCGTTGACGCTGGTGTGGGCGGGGATCGTTCTGCCGGTGACGGACGGGCTTTCGTCGAGCCGCCAGCGCCAGCAGGATGCCGTCATCCGGCTCGGCGACACCGAGGCGCGGGTGGCGGCGCTCGAATCGCTCGCCAGGGCGCGGCCCGCGGCGCTGTCGGGCGGGCTGGACGGCGAGGTGCGGCGGCGCGCCGACGCGGCGGGCTTCACGCTCCAGACGCTCAACCAGATCGGTCCCGGCCGCGTCCAGCTCGGCATCGCGTCCGCGCGCGGCGGCGCGTTGATGACGTGGGTCGCGGGGCTGGAGCAGGCCGGCATCCTGGTCGAGACGATGCGGCTGACCGACAATGGCGACCATACGCTGGGCGCGCAGATGACGCTGCGGGCCCGTTCCCGATGAAGGCGGCCCGATGAGGGCGGCCCGATGAGGAGGGCCCAATGAGGAGGGAGCCATGAGGATCCGGCTCGCGTCGGGCCGCGTCGCGCTGTTCGGCGCGATGCTGGTGCTCGCGCTCGTCGCGTTCCTGCCGCTGCGCCTGGTGCTGGGCGCGGCCGGGCTCGGGGATGCGGGGCTGACCGCGCGGCGGGTCGACGGCAGCGTCTGGGGCGGGTCGCTGACCGAGGCGAGCGCGGCGGGTCTGCGGCTGGGCGACCTCGCCGCGCGGCTCGCGCCATTCGACCTCGTCGCCGGTCGCGCGCGGGTGGACCTCGCCAGCCGGGGCGACGATCCGCTGCACGTGGTCCGCGGCGCGCTGGCGGCGAGCCGGCATGCACTGGGCGCGGAGGCGGTGTCGGCGACGCTGCCCGCCGCCGGGCTGTTCCGGCCGCTGCCGATCACCGCGCTCGACCTCGACGAGGTGACGGTGCGCTTCCGCGACGGCGTCTGCGACCGGGCGGAGGGCCGCGTGCGCGCGACGATGGCGGGCGAGGTCGCGGGCCTGCCGCTCACCGGCGTGCTGGCCGGCACCGCGCGTTGCGACGCCGGGCGGCTGCTGCTGCCGCTGGCGAGCGCGGCGGGGACGGAGCGGATCGAGCTGCGGTTGACCGACGACGGCCGCTACACCGCCGCGCTGACGGTCGCCGCGCCCGATCCCGCGCTCGCACAGAAACTCGCCGGCTTCGGCTTCCAGGCGGCGGCGGACGGCTATCGCCTGTCGGTCGAGGGGCGGTTCTGATCGGCGGCCGGTTCTGATCTGCGGGCGGTACCTGATCGGCGGCGGGGGCATGACCGTCTTGCGCGGCCGGCCGCACCCCGCTAGTGGCCGTGACCTTCGTGGCGATCGTAGTTCAATTGGTTAGAGCGTCGGCTTGTGATGCCGGATGTTGCGGGTTCAAGTCCCGTCGGTCGCCCCACTCCCCCGATCCGATCAGAGACCTGCAATGACCAGCGGCTGGGGCTACCCGGATTTCGACGCGCACGAGGGCGTGCACCTGTTCACCGACGCCGCGACCGGCCTGCGCGCGGTCATCGCGATCCACTCCACCCACTTGGGCCCCGCGGCGGGCGGCGTGCGCTTCTGGCATTACCCGGCCGACGCCGACGCGATCACCGACGCGCTGCGCCTGTCGCGCGGCATGAGCTACAAGAACGCGATGGCCGGGCTGCCGATGGGCGGCGGCAAGGGCGTGATCCTGGCCGACCGGCCGGGCGCGGTCGTGCCGGACGAGCAGTTGCGCGCGTTCGGCCGCGCGGTGGAGACGCTGCAGGGCCGCTACGTCACCGCCGAGGACGTCGGCATGTCCGAGGCGCGGATGAAGGTGATCGCGGGGGAGACGCGCCACGTCTCCGGGCTGCCGGTGGCCAGCGGCGCGGCCGGTGGCGACCCCGGGCCGTACACCGCGGACGGCGTGTATCTGGGCGTGAAGGCGGCGGCGGCGCGCGGGCTGGGCGCAGGCGACATGCGCGGCGTGCGCGTCGCGATCCAGGGCGTCGGCTCGGTCGGCGGCGGGCTCGCGCGGCGGCTGGCGGCGGACGGCGCGGTGCTGACGCTGGCGGACGTCGACGCCGGTCGCGCGCAGGCGCTGGCCGCCGAGCTGGGTGCGACCGCGGTGCCGGCCGACGCCATCCTGGGCATGGAGGCGGACATCGTCAGCCCCAATGCGCTGGGCGCGGTGCTGACCGGGCGCAGCATCCCGCAGCTGAAGGCGCGGATCGTCGCGGGCGGCGCGAACAACCAGCTGGCGACGCCCGCGGACGGCGTGGCGCTGCGCGAGGCGGGCATCCTCTACGCCCCCGACTACGTCATCAACGCCGGCGGTATCATCAACGTCGCGCTGGAGTATCTGGGCACCGCCGGGGAGGACGAGGTCCACGCCCGCATCGCCCGCATCCCCGAGCGGCTGGTGCAAGTATGGGACGAGGCCGACCGCACCGGCGCCCCGATCGCACAGGTGGCGGACGGCATCGCGCAGGGGCTGATCGGGCGGGGGTGAGCGGGCAGCGCCGACCAGGTAGCGCCGACCAGGTAGGGGCCGAGCCGGCGGCCAGTTCCGCTGAACGCCGCCTTTTCGCAACCTCGGGGTGACGCGCGCGCCGTTTGGCCCTAATCGCCTCGCAACGTGCCCAGCCTTCATGCCCTCGCCAATCCGCGGCGCTTTCTGGCGATCGCGCGGCCGTTGACGCCGCTGTGTTGCTGGGCGGGCGTGGCGCTGATCGCGGTCGCCTGCTGGGCGGGGCTCACCAGGACGCCGGCCGATTACCTGCAGGGCGAGACGGTGCGCATCCTCTATATTCACGTGCCCGCCGCGTGGCTCGGCATGGGCGGGTGGAGCGGGCTGGCGCTCGCCAGCGCGGGGTTCCTGGTGTGGCGCCATCCGCTCGCCGCGATCGCCGCGCGCGCGATGGCGGGGCCGGGCGCGGTGTTCGCAGGATTGTGCCTCGTGACGGGATCGATCTGGGGGCGGCCGACCTGGGGGACATGGTGGGAGTGGGACGGTCGGCTGACGAGCATGCTGCTGCTGTTCTTCGTCTATCTCGCCTATCTCGCGCTCGCCCGCGCGGACGCGGATCGCGGCGGCGACGGGCAGGTGCCGGCGATCTTCGGCGTCGCGGGATCGGTGCTGCTGCCGATCGTGCGTTATTCGGTGGTGTGGTGGAACACGCTGCATCAGGGTCCAAGCATCGGCTTGACCAGCTCCACGATCGATCGGTCGATCCTGTGGCCGCTGCCGATCATGCTGGCGGGGTTCACGCTGCTGTTCGCCGGGATCGTGCTGATGCGGATGCGTGCGATGCTGGCGACCGCGCGCGCCGAGTCGCGGCTGCGGCGGATGGCGACTGCGTGAGGAGCGGCGCATGAACCCCTGGCCGTTCGTCGCCGCCGCTTATGGCGTCACGCTGGGCGGCGCGGCTGTGCTCGCGGTGTGGAGCTTCGTCGCGATGCGCCGCGCCGAGCGCCGGGCGGAGCGGGACCGGTGAACGCGAAGAACCAGCGGCTCGCGCTGGCCGGCCTCGCGCTGCTCGCGGTCGGCGGGTCGGGCGCGCTCGCGCTGTCGGCGTTGAAGGACCAGGCGGCGTTCTTCTATGCGCCGTCGGACGTGGCGAAGGACGGCCTGCCGCTCGGCCGCGCGGTGCGGCTGGGCGGGATGGTGGTCGCAGGCTCGATCGCGCGCGCCGCCGACGGCGTGTCGATCCGCTTCGCGGTGACGGACGGGCGCGCGACGACGCCGGTCAGCTTCACCGGCATCACCCCCGACCTGTTCCGCGAGCGGTCGGGCGTGGTGGCGGAGGGCGAGTTCCGCCCCGACGGCAGCTTCGCCGCGACCAACCTGCTCGCCAAGCACGACGAGCGGTACATGCCGCCGCAGATAGCGC
>JBPBQW010000101.1:0-9134 GCA_050955125.1 Janthinobacterium lividum | reverse complement strand
ATCGTCCGCGGGCACGACGAAATAGGGTTTCTCGTAATACAGCACGTCGATCTCGCTCGCGTCGACGAACTGCGTCAGCTCCAGCGTCTTCTTAGACTCGAGCTTCACCGCGTCGATCTCGTCCTGCTCCAGCAGCACGAACTCGCCCTTCTCGACCTCGTAACCCTTGCGGATCTCGTCGGGGTCGACCGGGCCGACGCCGGTCACGACCTTCTCGTAATGGATCGGCTGGCCGCTCGGCTCGTGGATCTGCTTGAAACTAATCGCCGCGCCCGACTTGGTGGCGGTGTAGATCTCGACCGGGATCGACACCAGCGCCAGCCGGATCTGTCCCTGCCAATAGGCCCTGGCCGCCACGTCCGTTCCCCCCGTATTGCGACAACACAAAGCAATGGCGAGCGGACTCGTTCCGTTCCGGGCATCCCGAGGCGCAATCGTCGGGTTCAAACCGCGACCGCGACGCGCTAAAGAGCGGTATGGCCGACGATCCCCACGCCCTGTTCGACGCATGGTTCGCCGAGGCGCGTGCCAGCGAGCTCAACGATCCCGAGGCGATGGCGCTCGCCACCGTCGACGCGGCGGGCCAGCCGTCGGTGCGGATGGTGCTGCTCAAGGGACACGACGAGCGTGGCTTCGTGTTCTATACCAATCGCGAAGGTCGCAAGGCGGCGGACCTCGCCGCCAATCCGCGCGCCGGGCTGCTGTTCCACTGGAAGTCGCTCCGTCGTCAGGTGCGCGTCGACGGTGCCGTGAGCCTCGCCAGCAACGCCGAGAGCGACGCCTATTTCGCCAGCCGCGGTCGACATTCGCGGATCGGCGCCTGGGCTTCCGACCAGTCGCGCCCGCTCGATTCCCGTGCGACGTTCGAGGCGCGCGTCGCCGAGGTGACAGCCAGGTTCGAGGGGCAGGACGTGCCCCGCCCGCCGTTCTGGGGCGGTTACCGCATCGCGCCGGAGCGGATCGAGTTCTGGCAGGACCGCGAGCACCGGCTGCACGAGCGGCGGCTGTTCACCCGCGCGGGCGCCGAGGGTGGTTGGAGCGAGGGGCTGCTGTTCCCATGACGCAGGACGAACGCCGCCGCATCGTTCCCTTCGCGGTGCGTGCCGCGCTGGCCAGCGTCGCGATGGCGACGTTCCTGCTGTTCCTGAAGGGATGGGCGGCGTGGGCGAGCGGATCGGTGGCGATGCTGGGCTCGCTCGCCGATACCGGCCTCGACCTGCTCGCCAGCATCGTGACCCTCTACGGCGTCCGGCTCGCCGCACTGCCCGCGGACCACGACCATCGCTATGGTCATGGCAAGGCGGAGGCGCTGGCGGCGCTGTTCCAGGTCATGCTCATCACCGCGTCGGCGATCGCGATCGCGTGGCGCGCGGTGCTGCGCATCGGCTCGACGGAGAGCAACGCGGAGGCCGGGCTCGGCATCGGCGTGTCCGTTGTCGCGATCGGCGCGACGCTGCTGCTGCTCGCCTATCAGCGCAGCGTGATCCGCCGCACGGGATCGGTCGCGATCATGGCGGACAACGTCCATTATCAGTCGGACGTGCTGGTCAACGTCGCAGTGATCGCGGCACTGGTGCTCGACCAATATGTCGGCATCCATGGCGCGGACCCGGTGTTCGGTATCGCGATCGCCGGCTGGCTGGCGTTCGGCGCGTTCCAGGCGTCGACCCATGCGATCGACATGCTGATGGACAAGGAATGGTCGGAGGATCAGCGCGCGCGGTTCCTGGAGGTCGCGGCGCGCCAGCCGGGGCTGAAGGGCATCCACGATTTCCGCACGCGTCGCGCCGGCAGCCACGATTTCGCGCAGTTCCACATGGAGGTCGCAGGGTCTTTGAGCGTCGCCGAGGCGCACGATCTGGTCGAGAACATGGAGGACGCGCTGCTGCGCGCGTTTCCCAAGGTCGAGGTGCTGATCCACCTCGATCCCGAGGGGCATCTCGACAGCGACAATCCGCTGGTCGAGACCGACGTGACGCCGCACTGGTTCGGAAAGCGGGCATGATGAGATTGCCGTTCACGCAGGTCGACGCGTTCGCCGATTGCGCGTTCGCCGGCAATCCGGCGGCGGTGATGCCGCTAGACGCGTGGCTGGACGACCAGACGCTGCAGGCGATCGCGATCGAGAACAACCTGTCGGAAACCGCCTTCTTCATCCGCGACGCGACCGGCGAGGCGGATTACGAGCTGCGGTGGTTCACGCCGGGCAACGAGGTGGTGCTGTGCGGCCACGCGACGCTGGCGAGCGGGCACGTCGTCCTGTCGGGCGACCCGGCGCGCGACACCGTGCGGTTCCGCACCCGGCGCGCGGGGCCGCTGTCGGTGACGCGGGCGGGCGAGGGCTACGAGCTCGCGCTACCCGTCTGGCGGCCCGAGCCGCGACCGCTGCCCGACTTGGTCGCCGCGCTGGGCGTCGAGGGCGTAGTGGAGACGTTGTGGCACGAGCATCGCTATGCGCTCGTGGTGGTGGACGACGAGGCGACGGTGCGCGCCTGCCGGCCCGACATGCGCGCGCTGGCGGCGGACGGCGACGTGCTGACGATCGTGTCGGCACGCGGGCGCGAGACCGACATCGTCAGCCGCGCCTTCGTGCCCGGCGGCGGGGTTGACGAGGATCCGGTGACGGGATCCGCGCACGCCGTCCTGACACCTTATTGGTGCGATCGGCTGGGTCGCGACCGGCTGACCGCGTTCCAGGCGAGCGCGCGGGGCGGATATCTCGATTGCCGGCTCGCGGGCGATCGCGTCGTGCTGGGCGGTCGCTGCGTGACGGTGATCGAGGGGACGTTCCTGCTGTAGCCTCTTCATCCTCCCCTTGGCTGGGGAGGATCGGACGGGCTCAGGCCGCCAGCGCCGCCGCCTCGGTCGCCGCGATCCAGCCGCCGCCCAGCACCCGGTCGCCTGCGTACAGCACCGCCGCCTGCCCCGGCGCGACGCCATATTCGGGCGCGTCGAACGCCAGCCGCCCGCGGTCCAGCCGCGCCGGCACCGGTTTGGCCATCGACCGGACCTTGGCCGTCAGCGCCCCACGATGGTCGCCGCCGATCCAGTTGATCCTCTCCAGCCGCGCCGCGGTCACCGCCAGCGCGACACGCGGCCCGACCACGACCTGCCGCACCGACGCGTCGACACGCACGACGTACAGCGGCTCCGCCGTACCACCGAGGTTCAGCCCACGCCGCTGGCCGACCGTATAGTGGACGATCCCCGGATGCGTCCCCAGCACCCGGCCCGCCAGGTCGACGATCTCGCCACCCACCGCCGCCTCCGGCCGCAGCCGCGTGACGAGGCCGGCATAGTCGCCGTCGGGCACGAAGCAGATGTCCTGACTGTCCGCCTTGCCCGCGACCGCCAGCCCCAGCTCGGCGGCAAGTTCGCGGACCCGCGCCTTGGGCAGGCCGCCCAGCGGAAAGCGGAGATAGTCGAGCTGATCTTGCGTGGTGGCGAACAGGAAATAGCTCTGGTCGCGGGCGGGATCGATCGCGCAGTGCAGTTCCGCTTCCCCCGGGCCTTCGACGCGGCGGACGTAGTGGCCGGTCGCGAGTGCGTCGGCACCCAAATCGCGTGCCATGCCCAAAAGGTCGGTGAACTTGGGGCCGGTGTTGCAGCTGACGCAGGGGATCGGCGTCCGTCCCGCGACGTAATCGTCCGCGAACCGGTCGATCACGCCGGCGCGGAAACTCGATTCATGGTCGACCACATAGTGCGCGATCCCCAGCCGATCGCACACCGCGCGCGCGTCGCGGATGTCGCGGCCGGCGCAGCAGCTGCCGGCGCGGCCCACCGCCTCGCCATGGTCGTATAGCTGCAGCGTCACCCCGATCGTCTTCGCGCCCGACCGGTGCGCGAGCGCGGCGACGACGGACGAGTCCACCCCGCCCGACATCGCGACGACGATCCGCCGGCCCGTCATGTCGGGGCCGAGCTGGAAATCCGGCGTGTCGGCGATGATCGATCGGGCGTCCATGACGGGGGACATAGCGATGGTGGACGCGGCTTTCACCTGCGTTAGCGATTGGTTGCGCCGGGATTTACCCGGCCTTCAGCCCCTTGGCGCATAGCGGCCCTTCGGTCGACCACGACGACGCGGGTCGGCGAGCGAGGAGTGTATGGCGTTTGGATCTCGGCATGATCTCGTGGCGACCCGGCCCGGACCGGGAGGGCGGCCATGCGGATGCGGCGGCGCTCCTGGCAATGGCGCAGGCGCGCCAGGCGGCGAGCCCGACCGCGCTGGCGCAGGCACGCCTGCCGCCGCCGCGTCGCCGGACGGGCGCCGCCTTCGCCCGGTCGGTGGCGGCGGCGTTGGCGACCTGGCACGTCGGCCCGGGCCGGATGCGCCGCCGATGAGCCGGGGTGTGAACGAGCCGTTTACCCCGCGTTTTCAGGCCATCTTCAAGCTGCCGCCCTACCCGGTGGAGACGGTCGCGACGGACCGAGCATCGAATGCCCGGGGCGAGTGCCCCGACCAAGGACAGCCATGATCGAGAACCAGAACATCCGCCCCGCCAAGGTGATCGGGCCGCTCGGGGAGCCGCTGACGCTCGACTCGCTCCCGCCGCCGCAGACGACGCGCTGGGTGGTGCGGCGCAAGGCCGAGGTAGTGGCCGCCGTCAACGGCGGGCTGCTGTCGGTGGACGAGGTGTGCGCGCGCTATGGCCTGACGGTCGAGGAGTTCGCCGGCTGGCAGCGCGCGATCGACCGGTCGGGCATGCCGGGCCTGCGCGTGACCCGCATCCAGCACTACAAGGACCTGTACGAGCGGCAGCAGAAGTATTGATCCAGGTTGCCGTTCGCGGAACCAACATACGCCTCCGCGAGTCTTCTCCATCATCGCCCGTTTCGGGGGCGCAACGGAGGGTAGGGGTCATGAATTTCATTCTTTGGCTGGTTGTCGGCGGTGTGGCAGGGTGGCTGGCCGGGCTTATCATGCGCGATCAGGGCGGCATCCTGATCAACATCGTGGTCGGCATCGTCGGTGCGGCGATCGCCGGGTTCATCTTTGGTGGGGGCGCTGATCTGAACCAGGCGCTGACGATCCAGTCGTTCATCTATTCGGTGATCGGCGCAGTGATCCTGCTGGCGATCGTGAACCTGGTGCGCCGCGGCCGCGTCCGCTAAATCACCGACGGTTCGTCAAGCGGCTGCTCGACCGAGGGTTGGGCAGCCGTTTCGCGTTCAACGTAACAGGAAGCGGACGGACAGCGTCGCGGCGACGTCGGTCTGTCCGGGCAGCAGCTGGGTCGAGGGTGCGGCGGCCATCGCTTCGGCCCGCATCCGGAACATCACCGGTGCCGGCGGCGCGCTTTCCTCGCCCTCCTCGCTGATCGAGACGATCCGCTGGACGTGCAGTCCCGCCGCCGCCGCGTACAGATCGGCGCGGGCGCGGGCGCGCCGGACGGCATCGGTGCGCGCCTCGTCGAGCGCGGCGTCCGGGTTCTCGAGCGACAGATTGGGTCCCTCGATCTGGTTCGCGCCCTGCGCCACCAGTGTGTCGAGCACGCGGCCTGCCCGGGCGATGTCGTGGAAGCGGACCGATACCGCATTCGTGGCCTGATAGCCCGTGACGACCGGCGCCTGCCCGTCGGCGTAGCGATATTGCGGCTGGAGCGAGACGGACGCGGTGGACAGGTCGCGCGGCGCGATCCCCGCGGTGCGCAACGCGGCGATCACCTTGTCGACCCGGGCGGCGTTCTCGGCCAGCGCGCCGGCCGCGGTCGCGCCCTGTGTCACCACGCCCGCGCGGATCGTCGCCAGATCCGGTACCCGGCTGACCCGACCGCGCGCCGAGACGGTGAGCATCGTGCCGTCCGCCGGCGCCCCGCCCGCCGACGCCCCGGCTGCCGGATCGGGCACCTGGGCCACGGCGGCGGCGGACAGCAGCATCGGCGCGATGCCGGCGAGCCGAAGCGGAAACAGGCGGGGGGGCATGGAAAATCTCCGGTCGACGTCTGGAGTGGCCGGTGTCGGTCACGGCGCGTGAACCGCTCCTGACGAACCCGTCATCGTCCCCGCCGAGCATCGCCGCCTCGGGCCGGCTTGGACCGACGGCACAGCGATCCCAATCCTCTTGAGAGCGGTGTGATATTCGGATAATACAGCTGTGGGGCAGGTGAGGCGGACCGTTGGCGGGCATGAACTACGACACGGGTGCCATCGGGCACGAACCGCAACTGGTGCTGCCGGGATCGCCGTCGCCTCGCCCGCGCCGTCGCGGACTGGTGATCGGCACGATCGTCGCGATCGTCGCGGCGCTGGCGCTCGCCGGCTTCTTCTTCGGTCGCGGCAAGCCCGCCGATCCCGCACGCTCGGCCAGCGATCAGGTGCCGCGCGTCACGGTCATCCAGCCCGGGCGTCGCACCATCGACCGCACGCTGTCGGCGACGGGGTCGCTCGGCGCGCGCGTCGACATGCCGGTCGGCGTGGCGGGCGAGGGCGGGCGGGTGACCGCGGTGCTCGTGCAGCCCGGCGAGTGGGTCCACGCGGGCCAGGTGCTCGCGACCATCGACCGGTCGGTGCAGCAGCAGACGGCCGCCAGCCTCGCCGCGTCGATCAAGGTGGCGCAGGCGGACGCGACGCTGGCACAGTCGGAACTCGATCGCGCTCAGCAGCTCGTCGGGCGCGGGTTCATCTCGAAATCGGACATCGAGACCAAGGCCGCGACGCGCGATGCCGCGTTCGCGCGGGTCAAGGTCGCCCAGGCGCAATTGGCGCAGCAGCAGGCGTCGAACGGCCGCCTCGACATCCGTGCGCCCGCCGAGGGCCTGGTCCTGACGCGCCAGGTCGAGCCGGGGCAGATCGTCAGCTCGGGCAGCGGCATGCTGTTCCGCATGGCGCGCGGCGGCGAGATGGAGATGCGCGCGCTGCTCGCCGAAAGCGATCTGGCAACCGTTCACGCCGGCGCGGTCGCGCGGGTGACGCCGGTCGGCAGCGCCACCGCCTTTTCCGGCACGGTGTGGCAGGTGTCGCCGGTGATCGACCCCACCAGCCGTCAGGGCATCGCCCGGATCGCGCTGCGTTACGATCCCGCGCTGCGCCCCGGCGGCTTCGCGTCCGCGACCGTCACCAGCGGCGCGACGGTCGCGCCGCTGCTGCCGCAGTCCGCGGTGCAGAGCGACGACAAGGGCAATTTCGTCTATGTGCTGGGTGCCGGCGACACGGTGCAGCGGCGCGCGGTGACGCTGGGCAGCGTGTCCGACGACGGCGTCGCGGTCGCCTCGGGGCTCGACGGCACGGAGAAGGTGGTGATGTCGGCGGGCGCGTTCCTGAACCCGGGTCAGCGTATCCACCCGATTTTAAAGGCGGTGGGCTGACGTCATGAACTTCCGCAACATCTCCGCCTGGTCGATCCGCAACCCGGTCCCGTCCATCGTCCTGTTCTTCATGCTGACGATCGCCGGCATCCTGAGCTTTGCGTCGATGGAGGTGAACAACCAGCCCGATATCGACTTCCCGGTCGTGATCGTCGAGATCAGCCAGCCGGGCGCCGCGCCCAGCGAGCTTGAGACGCAGGTGACGCAGCGCGTCGAGGCGGCGGTGCGCAGCCTGCAGGGGATCGACGAGATCGATTCCACCGTCACCGAGGGTGACTCGACCACGGTCGTCCAGCTCAACATCGGCACGCCGATCGACCGCGCGGTCGAGGATGTGCGCAGCGCGATCCAGCAGATCCGGTCGAACCTCCCCCAGGGCATCCTTGAGCCGCAGGTGATGCGCGCCAACACGACCGGCAACGACCTGGCCAATTATGCCGCGATCAGCACCGACATGACCGTCGAGCAATTGAGCTGGTACATCGACAACACGGTGGCCAAGGAGCTGCTGGCGGTGCCCGGCATGGCGACCGTCGAGCGCAACGGGGGCGTCAGCCGCGAGATCCGCGTGATCCTTGATCCGCTGCGTCTCCAGGCGCAGGGGCTGACCGCGAGCCAGGTCAACGCCCAGCTGCGTCAGGTCAACGTCAACGAGGCGGGTGGCCGCGCGGAGATCGGCGGCGCCGAACAGTCGCTGCGCGTGCTGGGCAACGCCAAGGACGCATATCAGCTCGGCCAGTCGCAGATATCGGTCGGCAACGGGCGAACCGTGCGTCTGAGCGACATCGCACAGGTGCGCGACTTGTATGCCGAGCAGCGGTCCTCGTCGGCGCTGAACGGGCGTCAGGTGATCTCGTTCGACTTCCAGCGCGCCAAGGGCGGCTCGGACGTCAGCGTGTTCCACGGCGCGCAGGCGAAGCTGCAGGCGCTGGAGAAGCGCAATCCCGGCGTCCATTTCCAGCTGATCTCGGACTCGGTCAAATACACCGAGGTCCAGTACGAATCCGCGATCGAGGCGATGATCGAGGGCGCGGTGCTGGCGGTGCTGGTCGTCTTCATCTTCCTGCGCGACTGGCGGTCGACGGTGATCTCGTCGCTGGCGATCCCGCTGTCCGCGATCCCGACCTTCTGGGTCCTCGACCTGATGGGCTTCACGCTCAACAATATGACGCTGATGGCGCTCAGCCTCGTCGCGGGCGTGCTGGTCGACGATGCGATCGTGGAGATCGAGAACATCGTCCGGCACATGCGGATGGGCAAGACCGCGTACCAGGCGGCGATCGACGCGGCGGACGAGATCGGCCTCGCCGTGCTGGCGACCACCATGGCGATCGTCGCGGTGTTCCTGCCGGTCGGCCTGATGCCGGGCCTGGCGGGTCAGTTCTTCAAGAACTTCGGGCTGACCGTCGTCGTCTCCGTGCTGATGAGCCTAGCGGTGGCGCGGCTCATCACGCCGATGATCGCGGCGTATTTCCTCAAATCGCACGGTGTCGCCAGCCATGGCGAGGGCTGGCTGATGGACCGCTACATGGCGACGCTGCGCTGGACGCTGAAGCATCGCTGGTCCGCGATCGTCGCGGGCGCGGTGGCGCTCGCGCTGACGGTCGTGTGCGTCATGGCGCTGCCGATGGAGTTCCAGCCGGAGAACGACGCGGACAGCAGCACCGCCAGCATCGAGATGGTGCCCGGCACCACGCTCGCCGAGACGCAGCTGGTCGTGAACCGCGTCGCCGCGATCCTGAAGCGTCAGCCGCAGGTCGCGGACGTGTACCAGCGGTCGTTCGTGGGCACCGGCCGCGTCACCGCGATCTTCGTCCCCAAGGG
>JBPBQW010000100.1:0-9396 GCA_050955125.1 Janthinobacterium lividum | reverse complement strand
AAGAAGGGCACGATCAACGGCAAGGGCGTGCTCAACAATCGCATCTCCGAGCATATCTTCACGATGCTCGACGCGATCGGCGTGCCCAACCACTTCATCCGCCGGCTGAACATGCGCGAGCAGCTGATCCGCCAGGTCGAGATCGTGCCGATCGAGGTCGTGGTGCGCAACATCGCCGCGGGATCGCTGTCCAAGCGGCTGGGGATCGAGGAGGGGACCAAGCTGCCCCGCACGATCATCGAATATTACTACAAGGACGATGCGCTCGGCGATCCGATGATCTCCGACGAGCATATCGCCGCGTTCGGCTGGGCGAGCCAGGAGGAGATGCACGACATCTCCGACCTCGCGATCCGGGTGAACGACTTCCTGTCCGGGCTGTTCGCCGGGATCGGCATCAAGCTGGTCGACTTCAAGCTCGAGTTCGGGCGGCTGTTCGACAACGACTTCAGCCGCATCATCCTGGCGGACGAGATCAGCCCCGACGGCTGTCGGCTGTGGGATGCGGAGACCAACGAGAAGCTCGACAAGGACCGCTTCCGCCGCGACCTGGGCGGCGAGGTGGAAGCGTATCAGGAGGTCGCACGGCGGCTGGGCCTGCTGCCCGAAGGTGGCGACCATTCGGTGCTCGACCTCGACAGCCATCGCAAGCGGCGGGGGAAATAGCCGTGAAGGTGCGGGTGGTCGTGACGCTGAAGCCCGGTGTGCTCGATCCGCAGGGGCGGGCGATCGTCGGCGCGCTGGGCGGGCTGGGCTTCGCCGGCGTCGAGGATGCGCGCGTCGGCAAGCTGATCGAGCTGACGCTGGCGGACGGAGCGGACGCCGGGCAGGTTGATGCCCAGGTGCAGGAGATGTGCAAGCGGTTGCTCGCCAATCCGGTGATCGAGAACTACCGGATCGAGGGCGTGGAGCCGGCGGCGTGAAAACCGCTGTCGTCGTCTTTCCCGGCTCCAACTGCGACCGCGATCTCGCCACCGCGCTGGAGGCGGTGACGGGCACCGCGCCGGTGATGGTGTGGCACCGCGACACCGAGCTGCCCGACGGGATCGACCTCGTCGGGCTGCCGGGCGGCTTCTCCTATGGCGATTACCTGCGCACCGGCGCGATCGCGGCGCGGTCGCCGATCATGCGCGCGGTGGCGGATGGCGCTGCGAAGGGCCTGCCGGTGCTCGGCGTGTGCAACGGGTTCCAGCTGCTCGCCGAGGCGGGGCTGTTGCCCGGCGCGCTGATCCGTAACGCCGGGCTGTCGTTCGTGTGCCGCGACGTCGCGCTGACCGTCGGCGAGACGGCGTCTGCGTTCACCCGCGGCTACGAGCCCGGCGAGACGATCCGCGTGCCCGTCGCGCACCACGACGGCAATTACGTCGCCGACGCCGACACGCTCGACCGGCTGGAAGGCGAGGGCCGGGTCGCGTTTCGCTATGCCGAGCCCGTCAACGGCTCCGCGCGCGACATCGCCGGGCTGGTGGGCGGCGCGGCGCGCAACGTGCTGGGCATGATGCCGCACCCCGAGCGCCGGATCGAGGCCGCGCACGGCGGCGACGACGGTCGGCGACTATTCGAGGGCCTGCTCGACCTCGTGGCGTGAGCGGCCCGGCGTCCTCGCTCCCCAGCGACGGTACACGGCGAGGATGATCGTCGGCCACAGCAACGTGATCCAGAAATCGTGCCAGCTATCGGCCCAATTGCCCTCGTCTGCGCCGTGCGTCAGGTCGTAGAGCTCGTTCAGCGTCTCGGCGATCAGCACCGCCGCCCACGGCCAGCGGCTCCACGGCGCCCGGCGCAGCGCGACCGCGACGAGCGTCAGGATGAGGAGCCCCGTCATCATGTGCATCGTGTCGTCCGACAGGCCGAGCTCCACGCTCAGCCGGGCCTTGAACCCGTTCCACACGGGCACGCCGGGTGGCGCTGCGGAGAACAGGTCGTGCAGCCGCTGACGCAGGTGGAGGTGCGGGTTCACCGGCCGCGGCCGAACGGCGAGAAATCGGTACCCTCGTCGAACACGTCCACGCCTTCCGCCCGTTTCAGCCAGCCGACCACCCGATAGGTGACGGGCGTCAGCAACACTTCCCAGCCCACCTTGAGCCCCCATTGCGTCAGGGCCACGCGGATGACCAGCGCGTCGGTGAAGCCGGGGGCGTGCCAGAAGGCGAGGGGGTAGAAGAGGAGGCTGTCGACGCCCTCGCCCAGCACCATCGACCCGATCGTGCGTGTCCACAACCAGCGCCCGCGCGTCCACAGCTTCATCCGCGCCTGACGTAGGAGTTGACGAACTCGCCCGCCCAGAAGGCGACGATGCTGGCGCCGACGATTCGCCCGACCTGGCCGAACACCGTCTCGTACGCCGCCTGGTCGGCCCAACCGGGCGCGGGCGGCAGCGCGACGACGACCCACGCCATCGCCGCCATGAACAGCAGCGCGGCGAACCCCGTCCACACCACTCGCCTGGCACGGGCATAGCCGTACACCTCGGTCAGCACGTCGCCGATGACGTAGCTGACGGGAAAGAACAGGATACCCGCCCCGAACGGCCACCGCCCGATCCCCGGCACGTCGACGACGGCGACCTTGCCCGCGCCCAGCACGTTGGACAACAGCAGCACCGCGACGAACGCGGCCATCACCACGTCGTAATGGCGAAAGTGCCGTGCGTCGCGAGCGGCTATCGGCTCGGGGGGAGTGCCGGGCATGGCGGCGCTATGACGCGGGTCCCAGGATCGGGCAATCCGCTCCGCATTGACCGGCATATCGTCCGTACTGGGCCTTCCCGTCGCGGCGGCCCGAATGCTAACCAACCATGAGGCTTGCCTATCAAGTCCGACAACGCCCCGGGATACGATCATGGACATAATAGCTGGCATCCGCCGTCGCGTCTTGCCCTTGGAAGGCGTGATGACCGGACGGGACTTTCGTGCGGTGTCGCGCACCAGCGTGATGACTCCGGGCGCGACGAGAGTCGCCGGTTTCGATGTCGCTTATTCCGACAAGGTAGGCGTCCTTAACTCGGCGAAATAGATCTTCCGCGACGAAGTCTACAAGTTCCGCGCCAGGAACGATCATCCGCACATCATCGATGCCGGCGCGAACATCGGCCTCAGTGTCCTGTACTTCAAGCAATTGTATCCGAAAGCGACGGTCGTCGCCTACGAACCGGACGCCGCGATCTTTTCGATGTTGCAACGCAATACGGCGGCGCTGACGAACGTCGAACTGCATCAGGCCGCAGCCTGGACCGAGGATACCGAGCTGACGTTCTGCAGCGAGGGATCGCTCGCAGGGTCGGTCGACGTCGATTTCCTCGGCACGGCGAACGCCACGACGATCAAGGCCGAGCGCCTGCGTACCCAGATCGAGAAGCGGCCCGTCGATTTTCTGAAGGTCGACATCGAAGGCGCGGAGAATGCGGTGCTCTTCGATATCGAGGACCAGCTGGACACGGTCGATCACCTGTTCTTCGAATATCACAGCAACCCGGAAAAGCCGCAGCTGCTGGGCGACCTGCTGAACCTCGTGACGCGCAACGGCTACCGCTATTCGATCAACGGCACGCATGGCGCACGCCTGCCGTTCGTCGAACGGATCGACACCGGCTTCGACCTGCAGCTCAACGTGTTCTGCTTCCGCCCGGCCTGACCGGCCGAGGGGCCGCGTCATCCGCTCGCCCGAGATGCCGGTTTCGCCACCGTGCGATACACGCTATTGCGTCATGACACGCGCCCGTAGCTCAGTCGGATAGAGCACGAGCCTTCTAAGCTTGATGTCGGTGGTTCGAATCCACCCGGGCGCGCCATTCTGTCTCGGCGGATGTCGGGTCGGTCTTGCCCTTCCCTGCCCCGGCGCAGCCGCCGGAGCGGCAGGGCGGAAGGTCCTGCAATCGGGCGCCGGGATCGACCTGCCGATCGCGGACGTCGGCCTGCCGGACGGGACCGACGGCAGGCAGGTCGCGAGCGCCGCGCGGTCGCTCAGGCCGGGCCTCGAAGTGCTCTTCATCGCCGACCATGCGGAAAATGCCGCGGTCGGCAACGGCCACCTCGATCGGGGACAGGCGTTGCTCACCAAGCCGTTCGGCCGCGACGACCTTACCCGCAAAGTACGAAGCATGGCGAGCAAGGACGGCGACGGGAGCCACGACGCGGTCCGCTGCCTACGGGATCAGGTCAGGGCGACGGCAGGAGCTGAACGTCGAACCTGCACGATCGTCCGAAAACGGGTAACCGGAACACGCGCCGGACCGAACGCTTCCGGGTCAACCAGCGTTACCGATCGGCAGGGTCCGCTCCGGGGCGATGTCGGTCAGCGAGGTGCGAAGGTGAATGAGTGCCACGCTGCCGCTCGCACGAGCTGCCGCGAGCGCCGGCGCGAACTGCTCCGTGGTCTCGACCGTGGTCGCCCAGGCGCCGAACGAGCGGGCGAACGCCGCGAAATCGGGGTTGCGGAGGTCGGTCGCGATCGGGCGGCCGGGATAGGCGCGTTCCTGGTGCATGCGGATCGTGCCGTATGCGCCGTTGTCCACGACGACGACGATCACGCGCGCGTCGTATTGCACGGCGGTCGCCAGTTCCTGACCGGTCATCAGGAAACAGCCATCGCCGGCCACGCAGACGACCTCGCGATCGGGATGAACCAGCTTGGCCGCGATGGCGGCGGGAAGGCCATAGCCCATCGCACCGCTAGTGGGCGCAAGCTGGGTGTGCCGCCGACGATGGCGATGGAAGCGGTGCAGCCAGGCCGCGTAATTGCCGGCGCCGTTGCAGACGATCGTGTCGGACGGCACCAGCTCGCCGAGGCCGGCGAAGATCGTCGACAGGTTGACCGGTCCCCGTACGTCGACAGGCCGGGCGAACGCCTCGAAATCCCGTCGCGCTGCCAGTCGCCACTCGGGCCAGCTCCCCGTCAGCGGCAGCGTCGTCAGCGCCATCGCCGCCGCCGCGGGATCGGTCGCCGAAGCGATCGACGCCGGCCAGACGCGGCCGAGTTCCGCTGGATCCGCCATGAGGTGGATCAGCCTGGCCGCGGTATCCTCGCGGGTGAACAAGGAATAGCCCTGCGTCACGTTCTCGCCCAGCCGGGCACCGATCGCGAGGATGAGGTCGGCCCGGCGTATCCGATCGAGCAGCGCCGGATTCGCGCCCAGCCCCAGATCACCGACGTAGCAGCGGTGATCGTTGTCCCACAGGTCCTTGCGACGGAACGACAGCACCACCGGCAGGTCGGCCGCATCGGCCCATCGTTCGAGGGCGATCAAGGCCTCGTCGGACCAGCCGCTGCCGCCCAGCAGCAGGATCGGCCGTTCCGCGGCGTTCAGGCGCGCGTGCACCGCCTCCGCCACCGCCGGCGCCAGGCCGGTGGCGCACGGCGATGCCGGTGCGAAGGAGGCCGCCTCCACCTCCTCGACCAGCATGTCCTCGGGCAGGGCGACGATGACCGGCCCGCGCCGGCCCTGCAGCGACGTCGCAAAGGCGCGGCCGACGATCTCGTCCATCCGGTCGGCGCGATCGATCTCGACCGACCATTTCGCCAGATCGCCCAGCGCGGCGCGATAGTCGACTTCCTGGAACGCGCCGCGGCCGCGGTCGCCCCGGGCGATCTGGCCGACGAACAGGATCATCGGTGTCGAATCCTGCTGCGCGGTGTGCACGGCGATCGCGGCGTTGGTCGCGCCCGGCCCTCGCGTCACCATGCAGACGCCCGGGCGCCCGGTCAGCTTGCCATAAGCCTCGGCCATGTTTGCCGCGCCCGACTCGTGCCGGCACGTGACGACCCTGATCCCGGGCTCGTCGACCAGCGCGTCGAGCACGGCCAGATAGCTTTCGCCCGGAACGCAGAACACGTGATCGACGCCGCGCAGGACGAGGGCGCGGACGAGGGTGGATGCCGCGGTGGGTCGAGGTGCGTCGGTCAAGTCCGTCTCCGGTTGGCGGTCTCGTGTGCGCGTGGGAGTCCGTGCCGTCAAACCGGCCTCGGCCTCCATGTCGCGCCGGCATGCGCGTCGAGGGCCGGAGAGCCCTCGGCCGCCGCCATGCGAATGCCTTCGATCCGGATCGGGGCGGCGAGCGCGGGCAGGGCGGCGCCATCCGCCGCGGCCGCCGTGAAGCGCATGCCGCGCGCGATCACCTGCGGATCGGCGAAGACCTGGTCGATCCGGTTGACCGGACCTGCAGGGATGCCGCGCTCCTCCAGCGCGACCAGCAGCGCGTCGGTCTGCCAGCCGCGGGTCGCCGTCGCCAGCAAGGGAATGAGCTCGGCGCGATGCATGACGCGCGCGGGATTGGTCGAGAAGCGGGGATCGTCGGCGAGGTCGGGCCGGCCCAGCACGTCGCACAACCGCGTGAACTGGCGATCGTTACCGACGGCGACGATCAGGTCGCCGTCGCTGGTCGCGAAGCTCTGGTACGGCGCCAGATTGGCGTGACCATTGCCCATGCGCTCGGGCGCGACGCCGCTGGCGAACCAGTTGAGCGCCTGGTTCGCGAGCACGCCGACCTGCGTGTCGAGCAGCGCCATGTCGATCGTCGCGCCCACACCGGTCCGATGACGCGCCTCGATAGCCGCCAGGATCGCGACCGTCGCATAGACGCCGGTGAACAGGTCGGCGATCGCGACGCCGCTTTTCTGCGGAGCGCCACCTGGTTCCCCCGTCATCGACATGATGCCGCCCATCGCCTGGATCATGAAATCGTAGCCGGCGCGCGAGGCATAGGGGCCGGTCTGGCCGAAGCCGGTGATCGAACAATAGATCAGCCGCGGGTTGCCCGCCCGCAAGGATGCCGCGTCGAGCCCGTAGCGCGCGAGGCTGCCGACCTTGTGGTTTTCGATCACGACGTCGGCATTCGCGGCGAGTGCGCGGACCTGCTCCTGGCCGGCGGGCGTCGCGATGTCGATCGCGACGGATCGCTTGCCGCGGTTGCAGCTGTGGAAATAGGCGGCGTCGAGGTTGCTGCCGTCGGCCGCGGTCAGGAACGGCGGTCCCCAATGGCGGGTGTCGTCGCCGTCCCCCGGTCGCTCGACCTTGATGACGTCGGCGCCGAGGTCGGCGAGGAGCTGCCCCGCCCAGGGTCCGGCCAGGATGCGCGCCAGTTCGAGGACACGGAGCCCGGCGAGCGGGCGAGGCAGGGAATCGGTCATCCCGCGCCCTTACGACGGGTCCTCGTCCGTGGCACGTACCCCGCGCCGCCATCGCCCGACGGATGGTAACGCGCCGCGCCCAGGACTAGGATGGCGACATGAAGACGGTGACGACCCGGCCCACCGACGCATGAGCGGCCTTTCGAGCCGGGAGCAGGCGCTGGTCGCCGCGATCGATCCGGCGCCGTTGCTCGATCGCACGACCCGCTGGGCCTCGATCAACAGCGGCACCGGCAATCTGGCCGGGCTGGCGGCGATGGCCGGTGAACTGGCCGACGCCTGCTCGACGCTGCCGGGCGCCGTGTCGCTGGTCGGGGCGGTTCCGGTCGAGCGGATCGGCACCGACGGGCATCCGCTGCAGATCGCGCATGGCGACCATCTGCTCGTGCGGGTCCGGCCCGAGGCGACGCGGCGCGTGCTGCTGACCGGCCACATGGACACCGTGTACGCCGCCGACGACCCGTTCCAGCGGTGCACGCGCGACGGCGACGTCCTGCACGGGCCGGGGACCGCCGACATGAAGGGCGGCCTGGCGATCATGCTGGCGGGGGTGGCGGCGTTCGAGGCGGGCGGGCCGTCGCTCGGCTACGACATCCTGGTCAACAGCGACGAGGAAACGGGATCGCCGTCGTCGGCTGCGCTGATCGCCGAGGTGGCAAGCGGCAAGATCGCGGCACTGACCTACGAGCCGGCGCTGGCCGGCGGTCGGATGGCGCGGGCGCGGCCGGGATCGGGCAATTTCAGCGCGGTCGTGCGCGGCCGATCGGCGCACGCCGGCCGCGACCCCGGCGAGGGACGCAACGCGCTCGTCGCCGCGGCGGCCGACCTGGCGGTGAGGCTGGCAGCGCTCGTCGGACCGGGTCTGTCGGTCAATCCGGCGCGGATCGATGGCGGGGGCCCGAACAACCGCGTCCCGGACCTGGCGATCCTGCGGTTCAATGTCCGCCCGCGGTCGCCCGAGGACGAGGGTCTGGCCGCCGAGCGGATCGCCTCGGCCATCGCCCACATCGCGCGCGCGCATGAGGTGGCCGTCGCGCTGCACGGTGGGTTCGCGCGGCCGCCCAAGCCGATCACGCCCGCGACCGAACGACTCTTCGCGCTGATCGCGACCGCGTCGGGCGACCTCGGCCTGCCGCTCGATTGGGTGGACACGGGAGGGGTGTGCGACGGCAACAACATCGCGGCGGCCGGCGTCCCGGTCATCGACACCATGGGGGCGACCGGCGGCGCGATCCACTCGCCGGACGAGTGGTTGTCGGTCGCCTCGCTCGGTGCTCGCGCCCACCTGACGGCGCTGACGCTGCATCGGATCGATCGGGGAGCGATGGCATGACCCACGTCCTGCGCCCGGCGACACCGGACGACCTTCCTGCGATCTACCAGATGGCGAAGAGCACCGGGGGCGGTTTCACCAGCCTGCCGGCCGATCGCGGCGTCCTTGAAGCGCGTCTTGCCAGAGCGAGCGAGGCGTTCCGGCGGGCGGAAGATACGGCCGGCGACGACCTGTTCTTCTTCGTCCTGGAAAATCGCGTGGACGGAGGGGTGAGCGGGACGTGCCAGATCGTCTCGCGGGTCGGCGCAACCCTGCCGTTCTACAGTTACCGGATCGACGTCGTCGTCCAGGACAGCCGCGAGCTCGACCGACGTTTCCGGATCGAGACGCTGACGCTGTGCAACGATCTCGACGGGTGCAGCGAGGTGGGCGGGCTCTATCTTCGCGCCCACGAGCGATCCGCCGGCGTCGGTGCACTGCTCGCACGGAGCCGCTATCTGTTCATCGCGACGCATCGCGAACGGTTCGGCGCCCGCGTCCTGGCCGAATTGCGCGGCGTGCATGACGAGGCGGGCGGATCGCCCTTCTGGGACGGGGTGGCGGGCCGGTTCTTCGGCATGAGTTTCCAGGAGGCGGATCGGTTCAACGCCCGGAACGGCACCCATCTCATCGCCGAACTGATGCCGAGACATCCACTCTATCGCGCGCTGCTGCCCGACGGCGCGCTCGCGGCGATCGGCGTGCCGCACCAGTCGGGCCGGGCCGCGATGCGGATGCTGGAGGCTGAAGGCTTCGCGTACGGCGCCTATGTCGACGTCCTCGACGGGGGTCCGACCATGATCGCTGCCACCGATACGATCTCCACCATCTCCCAAGCGCGGCGAAGCACGGTCGTCGCAGTGCGCCCCATCGAGCAAGGTCGTACGAGCATCGTCGCCCATGGCGTCCTCGATCGATTTCGCGCAGCCCTGGGGACCGTGGCCGAGGATGGCGACGGC
>JBPBQW010000099.1:0-15005 GCA_050955125.1 Janthinobacterium lividum | reverse complement strand
CAGTGCATCATCCTGCGCGCGCGGCCCGGGGGCTTCCTCGGTGGTTACGTCGGCGTGCCATCGGACCACCCGCTCCACGAGTTCGCGGCGGACGCGATCCCGGGCGATCTGGGTGTCGAGGTACACGGCGGCGTCACCTACGCGGCCATGTGCCAGGACGGGCCGACGCCGCAGCCTCGCCTGCGCTACGAGGCGCGTCGGCTCTGCCACGTCGTCGTCGGCGATCCCACGATCACCGACGGGACGGATTACGGGATCGAAGACCATCATGCCTGGTGGTTTGGATTTACCTGCGACCACATCGCCGACGTCGTTCCGGGCGACCCTGGCCACTCGCGCCGGGGCGCGGCCCTGGGCTTCGCGCAGACCTACCGTGACGACGCCTATGTCTATGCCGAGGTCGTGAGCCTCGCCGCGCAGCTGCGCGCGATCGCGGAGGGCAAGCCGGCGCCGCCGCGCGACGGTCCGCCGCTGCCGCCCCTCTACTTCGATCCGCGGAGCGTGTCGTGACCGCGGGTCGCTATGAGCGCGGCCGGGCTGGCCTGCCGTGGGGCTGGTGGCTGCGTGCCGGCCCGGTCGGACTCGAGGACGGCGAAGGCGGGGTCTGGCCGAGCGTCCGCGCGGCGTTCTGGGAGGGAAGGCTCGGGATGCGCTCGGGCCATGTGGGTCTGGAGCAGCAGGAACTGCTGGTGCGCGTTCTGACCGATATGGACGCCGAAGGGCACGCCGCCAGCCGGCTCGTGCAGGACGTGTTCGAGGGCAACGCTTTCTTCTGGCGATTCAACATGTGCTGGCTGGCCTCGATCGGAATGACGATCGCCGCCGACCGCGGGACGGGGCTCGAGAGGCAATTGAGCGACGAGGGGCGCGCGGCCATGCTGATGCTGCTGGCCACCCAGGACCCGGAGTGGATCGATCTCCCGATGCGCGGGGTGGTCGACACCCTGGCGCGCGCCAGTCTTGGTGACGCGCACGACGCCCGCGAGGCGGCGCTCTGCGCCTTCGAGCGCGGCATGACGCGGCTGCGCCACGTCTTCGCGCGTGAGCGCGCGGGCCGCGCCTATCTCGTCACGCTCACCAGCATCGATCCGGTGGAGCGCATGCCGATCAGGCGCATCGTCTGGTCGGCCTCGTTCTGGGACGCGAAGACCCGCGACGACCTGTTCGCCTGGCTCGCCGAGCGCGTGCACCGCTGGGACGACTGGGGTGCAAAGGTCCGCAGCCTTGGTGCGCGGGCGCTGTCCGACCACCTGCTCGCGATGCTGGTCGCCGAGCCGATCGGCGGCCCCCCGCTTGGAGGAGTCGACGGAGACGTGGTCGTGACCGGTGGTCGATCGCCCGACTACGGGTGGGACGATGAACCGGCCTGCGCGCTTTCGGCCCGGAGGGATGACTCATGACCACTCCGCCCGGCCCGACCGACGCGGACCTGCGCCGTCTCCGCATGTCCCGCGTCCGGGCGCGGCTGGAGGTCGCGGCGGCGCAGATGATTTACCGCGGTGCCAAGAGGGCGGCGTTCCGGCGGGAGCTCGCCGCGACCGTCCGCTGCGCTTCGCCATTTCTTGTTTCGCTGCTGGCGATCGACGAGCTGGCGCTCGGCGACGTGGTCATGGCGTATCGCAAGGGCGCGGACGCGCTGACCACCCATTTGCTGGGATTGTTTGCGGCCAGGCTGCCCGAAGCCTGAACAGCCCCGCTGCTTCGGTGGCATGTTGAACGATATCGCAATGACCGCGGGTTAGGCTTGCCGACCGGCGCTGCTGCCATGCCGTGGATGCGGTTATGCGAGAGGATGGACCGTGGACGAAGACATCGAGAACCTGTGGGCCGATCGCGATCTGCACCTGATCCACGGCAGCGTGTTCGACGATGTGATGTGGGCGAGTTCGGAGATGACGGACATCGCCGTGGAGCATCCCGATTGCCCGTCGCATCCGGAGGGCTTCGTCTCCCGCGTCGTCGTCCACGATCCCAGCGATCGGCTGCTCCGCACGGCGGCGATGAGCTATTTGAACGTCGGCACGGTGCTCCAGATCGTCGACGGAGGCCGGCGCCTCGTGCTCGGTCCGGCGGCGTGCGTGGACGACGCCGGCGCCGACGCGGCCGCTGCCGCGAGCGAGGTGTATGCCGACATCATGCGTATCGTGTTCGGGGGCGACGATGGAGAGTTCGTGGTGCGGACGATGTCGAGGTCGCAGGCGGCGGCTGGCCTTGGCGCGAAGCGGGCTGAAAGGTCGGCTCTGGATTTCCCACTAGGATCGTTGTTGCTCCCGTCGGAGGCGGGCTTAAACTGTCACGGCGCGCTTAGATTCCGATCGACGGTCGTTGGCGAGTAGCGTCACCCGCGGCAGCCCGCCAGTCATTCGGGGGGCCGTCCGCGGCATCGCTTGGGGCGGCCGAACGGATCGGGCTGCCCGTGTTCAACCCGACTGCGGCAACCCGGGGGCGCAGTAAGCCTCGCGCTGGGGCAGGGTAAGACTGACCCAACACTCAGCCCCGGTTTAGGCCAGATCGACCCGCTGGTCGGCTGAAGGCAATGTCAATGTCAGGCCGTGCGAATGTCAATGTCAGCCCGTGCGAATGGTCACAACCGGGGCAGCGTCACGCCCCGCTGGTGCATGTACTTGCCCGCCCGGTCGGCATAGCTCGTCTCGCACGGCTCGCTGCCGGCCAGGAACAGGAACTGGCACGCGCCCTCGTTGGCATAGATGCGCGCGGGCAGCGGCGTGGTGTTGGAGAACTCCAGCGTCACATGCCCCTCCCACTCGGGCTCGAGCGGGGTCACGTTGACGATGATCCCGCAGCGGGCATACGTGGACTTGCCCAGGCAGATGACGAGCACGTCGCGCGGCACGCGGAAATACTCGACGGTGCGGGCGAGCGCGAAGCTGTTGGGCGGGATGATGCACACGTCGGTCTTGCGGTCGACGAAGCTGTTCGCGGCGAAGTTCTTGGGGTCCACCACCGCCGAGTCGACGTTGGTGAAGATCTTGAACTCGTCCGCCACCCGCGCGTCATAGCCATAGGAGGACAGGCCATAGCTGATGCATCCCTCGGCCCGCTGGCTCTCGACGAACGGCTCGATCATGCCGTCGGCGAGCGCCCGCTCCCGGATCCAGCGATCGGACATCACGGTCATGGTTCAAGCTCCTCGCGGTTCGGCGCGGCCGGAAACCTGCCCACCGATGCCCAGATCGGCGGGGCCGAAGGCGTGGGGCAACAGCTCGCTCAGCCGGTATCGCTCGACCGCATCGCCCTGCGCCGCGGCGCAGATCACCTGGAGGTCGCGCCCGCCGATCTGCGCCGCCTCGTTCAGCACCTGCCGGCACCGTCCGCACGGGCCGACGGGCGCGGTCCCGGTCGGGCGGCCGGCGGCGTCCATCGCCCCGCCGATCACCGCCACCGCCACCACGTCGCCCAGCCGCCCCGCGCTGCTCGCCGTCGCGATCGCCACCGTCTCGGCACACAGCGACAGGCCGTAGCTGGCGTTCTCGACGTTGGCGCCGGTCACCACCGATCCGTCCGTCATCAACAGCGCGGCGCCCACCGCGAACCGCGAATAGGGCGCATGGGCATGGAGCGCCGCCGCCCGCGCCGCCGCGATCAGATCACCCTCGCGGGCCTCGATGTTCAAGTCCGTCATCCCCTGATGTGCAGCACGCAGATGAGCGTGAACAGCCGGCGCGCGGTGCCGAAGTCGACGTCCACCTTGCCGGCCAGCCGCTCGCGCAACAGCGTGGCCCCTTCGTCGTGAAGACCGCGGCGCGCCATGTCGATCGTCTCGATCTGCGGCAGCGAGGCGCCGCGGATCGCCTGGAAATAGCTGTCGAGGATCGCGAAGTAATCGCGGATCAGGCGGCGGAACCGGCCGGTCGCCAGGACCAGCGTCTCCAGATGGCTGCCGTCCTCGCGGTGGATGTGGAAACCCAGCCGGCCCTCCTCCGTCTCCATTTCCAGCCGGTACGGCCCGGCGTAGCCGTCGGCATGCGGACGAAGCGGCGCGAAGTGGTTCTCCTCCACCAGGTCGAAGATCGCGATGCGCCGCTCCTGCTCGATGTCCGCCGAACGCCAGCCAATCGATCGCTCGTCCAGCGACACCTCGATGATGCGGGGTTCGGCCATCGTGCAGGGTGGTAGGGCGGATGCGGCGATCCGACAATCGGGTGCGGGCGACCCGCTTATCCACAGCTTTCGCCGCAGCCGGGTTGAGGGCAGGCGCGCGGGGTCCCACAAGCGGCGTATGGCCACTCTCGCATTCCCGCCCCCCGCATCGTCCGGCGCCGCCACCCCCGACACGGCCGTCTCGCTGCCCCAGAACGTCGAGGCGGAGGCGGCGATGCTGGGGGCGATGATGATCGACAACCGGCTGGCCGACGATCTGGTCGACCGGCTGGAGCCGCAGCATTTCTTCGAGCCCGTCCACGGCCGCGTCTTCGCCGCGATCAAGACGCTGCGTGGCAACGACATGCTGGCGACGCCCGTCACGCTGCGTCCGATGTTCGAGGCCGACGAGGGGATGCGCGCGCTGGGTGGGCCGGCGTACCTCGCGCAGCTGACCGGCAGCGGCGCGGGGCTGATCGGCGCGCGGCAGTTCGCGACGCAGATATACGACCTCGCCATGCTGCGCGCGCTGGTGTCGGTAGGACGCGCGCTCGTCGACCGCGCGATGGACACGAGCGAGGAGGTCAACCCGCGCAGCCAGATCGAGCTTGCCGAGACCGAGCTGTACAAGGTCGCCGGCGACGGCGGCGCCGAGAATGCGGTGAAGACCTTCGCGCAGGCGACCACCGCGGCGGTGAAGATGGCGGAGCGGGCGCTGAACTCCGGCGGGCATCTGTCGGGCGTCACGACCGGGCTCGACTCGGTCAACGCCAAGATCGGCGGCATGCACCATTCGGATCTGATGATCCTGGCGGGCCGGCCCGGCATGGGCAAGACGTCGCTCGCCACCAACATCGCCTTCAACGCCGCCAGGCGGTGGATGCGCGACATGGCCGACGGCATCCCGCCCGACAAGTCGGTGGGCGCCAAGGTCGCGTTCTTCAGCTTGGAGATGAGCGCGGACCAGCTGGCGACGCGTATCCTGGCCGAGCAGTCGCGAATCAGCTCCGAAAGCCTGCGCATGGGCAAGATCAGCCGCGCCGAGTTCGGCCAGCTCGCCGCCGCCGCCGCCGAGCTCGAGCAACTGCCGCTGTTCATCGACGATACCGGCGGGCTGTCGATCGGCGCGCTGCACACCCGCGTTCGGCGGCTGCAGCGGCGGCACAACAACGAGATCGGGCTGGTCGTGGTGGACTATCTCCAGCTGCTGACCGGATCGGGCAAGCAGAGCGATGGCAACCGCGTGCAGGAGATTTCGGAGATCAGCCGCGGGCTCAAGACGCTCGCCAAGGACCTCAACGTGCCGGTGCTGGCACTGTCGCAGCTCAGCCGCGCCGTCGAGCAGCGCGAGGACAAGCGCCCGCAGTTGAGCGATCTGCGCGAGTCGGGCTCGATCGAGCAGGACGCGGACATGGTGTGGTTCGTGTACCGCGAGGATTACTACGTCGCCGCCAAGGAGCCAAAGCGCCCGGTCGAGGGCGACGACGCCCGCACCTTCGAGGACCATGCCCGCTGGGCGAGCGACATGGAGCGCGTCTTCGGCCTAGCCGAACTGATCGTCGCCAAGCAGCGTCACGGCTCGACCGGCAAGGTGACGCTGAAGTTCGAGCCGAGCGTGACGCGGTTCAGCGACTACGCCGGCTATTGAGCCGACGCAGGCCACGCCCGAGTCGCAGGCGGACTTCGACGCGGACAAGGAGCGGGCACAGGGACCTGCGGCTGTGTCGTCCGACCTTGATACCGAGCTCGAACAGCCCCTTGCTACACAGGACGCCGATACTTACCGTGTTACGACGGTACGACACCATGAAGCGGGGATCATGATCAGGTCAGTTCGAGCAGCGAGCGCCTTGGCCCTTGTGTCCGCTCCCGTTGCCGCCCAGCAGCAACCAGCCGCCTCGGCACCGTCGAGGGTCGCCGAGATTGAGCAGGGCCTGACGTCGGCTGTCGTACTGGCAGGTACGCCAGCGCCGCACCGCACGATATCTGCCGAGATGAGCCGGCTGCACGTGCCCGGTGCCAGCGTCGCCGTCCTGCATGGCGGAACGATAGAGTGGTCCAGGGGATATGGGATCACGCGCGTCGGAGGCACGCCGGTAGGGCCCGACACGCTTTTTCAAGCGGGTTCGATCAGCAAACCGGTAACGGCGCTGGCGGCGTTGCGTCTTGTCCAGCGGCATCGCCTGATGCTCGACAGCGACGTCAATCGGCAACTCGAAGGCTGGAAACTGCCGACGCCGGTCGGCGAGCACGTCACGTTGCGTGAGCTGCTTTCGCACACCGCGGGAACGACGGTGCATGGTTTTCCCGGCTACGCTGCGGGTTCACCCGTACCGACCGTCGATGAGGTGCTGTCCGGACGTGCACCTGCGATCACCAAGCCGGTGGTTGTGGACACCACGCCGGGGACGGCTTGGCGCTACTCCGGCGGGGGCTACACCGTCGTTCAGAAGCTGATCGGCGACGTGACGGGCCGGCCATTCGCCGAGGTACTGCGCGACACGGTGCTCCGTCCCGCCGGCATGACGCACAGCAGCTTCGCCCAGCCGCTGGACGCCGGCTCGCTGGCGAACGTCGCTTGGCCGCACGACGGGACAGGAAAGCCCATGCCGGGCGGGCCCCACACCTACCCGGAACTGGCCGCGGCGGGGCTATGGAGCACGCCGGGCGACCTGCTCCGCTACGCTGTCGCCGTACGTGACAGTGCGCGCGGCAAGGCGGGGGCTCTTCTTGGCCAGTCGCTTGCGACGGAGATGCTGACTCCCGGCAAGGGCGATTACGGCCTTGGCCTCGAGGTCCACGGCACGCCTGCCGATCGGGAGTTCTCGCACGGTGGGAGCAACGAGGGATATGAGAACTTTCTGGTCGCCTATACCGGCTCTGGCGACGGCGTAGCCGTGATGACCAACGGCGCTCAGGGCAATGAGTTGGCGCTCGAAATCACCCGCAGCGTCGCCGCGGCCTATGGCTGGCCAAGCTACCGCAGCATCGAACGCGCAAGCGTTCCGATCCCGGCTTCCCTACGCACGCGACTGATTGGTACTTATGCCATTCCCAACCTTGGCTCTTTCTCGATCACCGGCGAAGGATCGGGCTTGGCTCTGTCGCTAAAGGAGGGCGTCAGCGAGCCGCTCTACGCGTCGGCACCAGATACCTACTTCATCCTGTCGACGGACATGGTGCTGCATGTGAATAGTAGCCAGCCAAAGGTCACCGGGCGCATCGTCACCGGACCATTCGACCTACCCTTCGCAAGGGTAGCCGACGCCACCCCCTAGCCGCTACGTTTCCCCGAACTGACCCGTAGCGGCAGCGCAAGCCAGCTATGGGCGGTCCGTCGCCGCAAGCCACGTTTCTCCAGTCCGGTCTCGAATGGCTCTTTTCGAGACGTGTCGATGGAGAAGGGAAAAGCGCCACATTCAAACAATTGGTTCGGGCAATGCTGGGCGGCACGGCGCCAAGATCGGGCGTGGACGTAGTCAGCCGCCATCACCTCCTCAAAACGCCGGCTCGTCGCCCCCCGTCGCGGGCACGTGGATGCCGCATTCGACCTTGTCCCACCCGCGCCAGCGGCCAGAGCGGGGGTCCTCGCCGGGGCGGACCTTGCTGGTGCACGGCGCGCAGCCGATCGAGAGATACCCTTCCGCCTCGAGCGGGTGGCGGGGCAGGTCGTGCTCGGCGAAGTACGCGTCGAGGTCCGCTTTGGTCCAGTCGGCGAGCGGGTTTATCTTGAGCCGGCCCTCATCCGCCTCGAAGCGGGGCATCGCCAACCGAGTGCCGGCCTGGAAGCCCTTGCGCCCGCTGATCCACGCGCCGAACGGCGCCAGCGCGCGGCGCAGCGGCTCGACCTTGCGCAGGTCGCAGCAGCCGTCGGGATCGTAGGACCAGCGCAGGCCATTCCCGTCCTGCAATCGTAGCAGGCGGGGGTCGGGGCGATAGACTCGCAGGTCGGTCAGACCCAGCCGCTCGGCGAGCGCGTCGCGATAGGCCAGCGTCTCGCCAAACATCTTTTGCGTGTTGGTGAAGATGACCGGCACGTCCCGGTCAACGGCGGCGATCATGTGGAGCAACACCGCGGACTCGGCGCCGAACGACGACACCGCGGCGATCCGCCCGGCGAGCTCGCCGGTCAGCAGCTCGGCCAGCATCGCGGGCGCGGACACGCCGGCGAAGCGCGCGGCCATGTCGGCGGCATCGACCTTGGTGATGGCGGGCAGGACGGTCAGCGTGTCGATAATGCGGGCAGGTTCACCCATGACGCAGTTTCCATACCGGTACCGCGCCATCGGCGGCCGGCTGATAGGGGATCGGATAGCGCGCCAGCGATCGCTCGAGCACTTCGGCGTCGATCGGCGCATCGGGCAGAAACGAATCGAAGCCGCACCGGCGCATGAACGCCAGCTGGTCGACCAGCACGTCGCCCGCTGCGCGCAGCTCGGCCGTGTAGCCGCCCTCGCGCAAGATCCTCGCGGCGGAATAGCCGCGGCCGTCACGAAAGCTGGGGAAGGCGACCTCGACGAGCCGCAATCTGCCGAGGTACGGGAGGAGCGCGCGCGCGTCGTCGCCGGGCGCGAGCCGGACCGCGCCCGCGTTGCCGGGGCCGGCGAGGAACACGTCCAGCAATACCGTCGGCTCGTCGGACGCATCGTCGTCGCGGAAGCGCAGGGGCGTCGCGCCGGGCACGCGAGACGCGCCGGTCGCGACCGCCTCGCCCTGGTCGGGATCGTCGCCGGAAAGGGCCTCACCCATAGATCGCCTCCTTGAACGGCTCCATGCCGACGCGGCGATAGGTGTCGAGGAACCGCTCGCCCTCGCCTCGTACCTGCAGGTATCGGTCGGTGACGCGCTCGATCGCGTCGACCACGCCGTCCTCGGAGAAGCCGGGGCCGGTGATCCTGGCGAGGCTCACGTCCTCCGCGCCCGATCCGCCGAGCAGCAGCTGATAATTCTCGGTGCCCTTCTTGTCGACGCCGAGGATGCCGATGTGGCCCGCGTGATGGTGGCCGCACGCGTTGATGCAGCCGCTGATCTTGAGCTTCAGCTCCCCCAGGTCGCGCTGCCGCGCCGGATCGGCGAAACGGGCGGCGATCTTCTGCGCGACCGGGATCGAGCGGGCGTTGGCGAGGCTGCAATAGTCGAGGCCGGGGCAGGCGATGATGTCGCTGATGAGGTCGACGTTCGCCTCCGCGAGGCCGGCGCCGACGAGCGCCTGCCAAACGTCGTCAAGGTCGCGCTTGTTGACATGGGGCAGCACGATGTTCTGGCTATGCGTGACGCGCAACTCGTCATGGCCGAACCGTTGCGCGAGATCAGCCATCAGATCGATCTGGTCGGCCGAGGCATCGCCCGGGATACCGCCCACCGGCTTCAGGCTGATCGTGACGATCGCGTGGCCGGGCTGCTTGTGCGCGGTGGTGTTCTGGGCGAGCCACGCCGCGAAGGCCGGGTCGGACCGGTCCGGCGCGACGTCATCGTGCGCGAACGCCGGAGCCGCGAACATCGCGGTGATGCGCGCGAGTTCGGCGGCGGGCGGGTCGATGCCCAGCGCCTTCACCGCCACGAACTCCTCCTCCACCTCGGCGCGATAGGCGTCGATGCCGAGTTCGTGGACCAGGATCTTGATCCGCGCCTTGTAGATGTTGTCGCGCCGGCCGTAGCGGTTGTAGACGCGCAGCGCCGCCTCGAGATAGCTCATCAGATCGTCGGCGCCGACGAAGTCGCGCAGCAGGGGCGCGATCATCGGCGTGCGCCCCATGCCACCGCCCACGAACACCCTGGCGCCCAGCACACCGTCCCGCACGACCAGCTGGATGCCGATGTCGTGCAGCCGCATCGCCGCGCGATCCTCGTCCGCCGCGATCACCGCGATCTTGAACTTGCGCGGCAGATAGCTGAACTCGGGGTGGAAGGTCGACCATTGGCGGATCAGCTCGGCCCAGGGGCGCGGGTCCGCGACCTCGTCCGCCGCGGCGCCCGCGAACTGGTCCGACGAGATGTTGCGGATGCAATTGCCGCTCGTCTGGATCGCGTGCATCTCGGTGGTCGCCAGTTCGGCGAGGATATCGGGCGTGTCCTCCAGCCTGATCCAGTTGAACTGGATGTTCTGGCGCGTCGTGAAATGGCCGTAGCCGCGGTCGTACGTGCGCGCGATGTGGCCCAGCATCCGCATCTGGTGCGAATCGAGCGTGCCGTACGGCACCGCGACGCGCAGCATGTAGGCGTGGAGCTGAAGGTACAGCCCGTTCATCAGCCGCAGCGGCTTGAACTGATCCTCGGTCAGCTCGCCCGCCAGGCGGCGGCGGACCTGGTCACGGAACTCGTCGACGCGCGCGTCGACGTTGGCCTGGTCGTATTGGTCGTAGCGGTACATCAGTTCTGTCCTTGATCCTCCCCGAGCGCGCTCGGGGAGGGGGACCATGACGCGAAGCGGCATGGTGGAGGGGCAGCCGCGGGAGCGGCAGAGGCGGGCGCCGCCCCTCCACCACTGGCTGCGCCAGCGGTCCCCAGTTCCGGGTTGACCGCGCCCCGCGCGGTCAAGGATCGTCTGGGAGACGATCCGACCCGGAACTCCGAGACGAGCTCGGGGAGGATGAGGAAGGCTGGCGTCATACCACCCCTACCAGCGCGGCGGGGTCACCCGGCTTGAGCGTCAGGTCCGGGCGGACGGTGGGGCCAAGCGCGCGGATGCGGTCCTTGATGTGCGCGGGGCGCGGGCCCTGCGGCGTCGGCGTCGCGTCGATCACATAGGGGCCGGTGACGCGGCGGGCGCGCTCCTCGACGGGCGCGATCGCCTCGCCGTCCGCACCGACGTCCGCCGCCTGCTCGATCCGGCGCGACCAGCCGGTGCCCGTCCACCAGATCACGTCGCCGCTGGCCAGGTCGTTGCCCGTCAACAGCCTCATGCGACCTCCTCCGCCACCAGCGCCCATCGGGCCAGCCGGTCCTGCGCGTCCGAGCGCAGCACCACCTCGCCCACCACGATGATCGCCGGGCTCGCGACGCGCTCGCGCGCGACCATCGCGCCGAGGTCGGCCAGCAGTGTGCGGATCGCCCGCGCGCCGGGCAGCGTTCCGCGTTCCAGGACCGCGACCGGCATGTCGGGCGCGACGCCGTCGGCGATCAGCTTGTCCGCGATCGCGTCGGCGGTGGCGACGCCCATGTAGATCACCAGCGTTCGGCCCTGCCCCGCGAGGCCGGACCAGTCCTGTTCGGACAGGCTCTTGCACTGGCCGGCGACGAAGCTGACCGCGCTGGCGAGGTCGCGGTGCGTGAGCGGCAGCATCGCCTCCGCCGCGCAGCCGAGCGCCGCGGACACGCCGGGGATCACCTCGATCGGCAGGCCGGCGGCGCGCACCGCCTCGACCTCCTCGCCGCCGCGCCCGAACACGAACGGGTCGCCGCCCTTCAGCCGCACCACCGTCGCGCCGGCGGCGGCCTCCGCCACCAGCAGCGCGTTGATCGCGTCCTGGGGCAAGGTATGGCGCGCGCGCCGTTTGGCGACGCTGATGCGCCGCGCGGCGGCGGGCGCGAGGTCGAGCACGCGCGGATCGATCAACCCGTCGTGCACCACGACGTCGGCGATCCCGAGCGCCGCGACCGCGCGGACGGTCAGCAGGCCCGGGTCGCCCGGCCCGGCACCGACCAGGAGGACACGGCCGGGCGTCGTGTGGGGAAACGCTGACATGAGGGCGAAATGGTCCGTTGCGACGGGGCGGGCAACCACCGGGTTGCTTGGCGGCCGGGAAGCGGACCTTTTCCCGAGCCGGCCGGTGGGTTATCGATCGCGCAATCCGATGCCCAGCGCCGCCCGCGCCGTTTCGGCCTCGCTCGACACCACGGGATAGGCGCAGCGGTCCGCGGCGTAGAAGCCGCCGGGGCGGTGATTGCCCGACCAGCCGGTGCCGCCGACCGGCGCGCCCGGCCCCGCGCCGTGGCTCGGGCGGTTCCAGTTGACGATCCCGGCGCGCGCTCCCGCCCAGAACCGGTCGTAGAGCGCGGGCGTCTGGCTGAGCAGGGTCGCGGACAGGCCGAAGCGGGTCGCGTTGACCTCCGCGATCCCCTCCTCGAAGCTCGCGACGCGCACGACCTGCAGCACCGGGCCGAACAGCGGCACGTCGCGCCCGCCGGCGACGCCGGTCACGTTCTGCCCGGCGACGCCGGTCACGTTCTGCTCCGCGATGCCGGTGACGTCGATGATCGCGGGGCGGAGGAACGGCCGGTCGGGATCGAGTCGCCCCAGGTGCCGGATCGCGCGGCCGCCGCGCAGGATCAGGTCGAGGAACCCGTCGATCAATCCGTCGGCGGCGGCATCGTCGATCACCGGACCCATGAACGGCGGCGGGTCCTCGTGCGGCGCGCCGACGATGAGCCGGTCCGCCAGCCGTGCGATCTCCTCGACCAGCGGCACGGCGAGGTCCTCGCCCACCACCAGCCGTCCCGCCGCGGTCCCGCGCTGCCCCGCCGAGGCGAAGGCGGACTGGACGACGATCGCGGCCGCGGTCGCCACGTCGGGCGTGTCCCACGCCAGGATCGCGTTGTTGCCGCCCATCTCGAGCGCGAGCAGCCGGTCCGGGCGATCGGCGGCGGCGCGGTGCAGGATCGCGCCGACGCGGGCGGACCCGGTGAAGAACAATCCGTCGAGGTCCGGATGCGCGGCCAGCGCACGTCCTTCCGCCGCGCCGCCGTGGACGAGGCGCAGGTTCTCTTCCGGCACGCCCGCCTCGTGGAGGCACGTCGCCAGCATGGCGGCGGCCGCGGGCGTCTTGTGCGACGGCTTCACGACGACGGCGTTGCCGGCGATCAGCGCCGGGATGACGTGACCGGCGATGATGCCGACCGGCTGGCAGGCAGGGGCGATGACGCCGAGCACGCCGTGCGGCCGGTGACGGAGCGCGGTGCGGCCGCCCATCGGCGAATCGAGCCGGCGCTGCGCGGTGCGTTCGGCGTAACCGCTCACCGACGCGTCGACGCGCGCGATGCAGCCGTCGATCTCGGCGCGCGCTTCCCACAGCGGCGTTCCGGTCTCGCGCGCCAGCAGGTCGGCGAACGCCTCGTGGCGGGCGCGCACCACGTTGGCGAAGCGGCGCAGCGTCTCGATGCGATAGGGCAGCGGCCGCGCGGCCCAGCCGGTCCAGCCTGCGCGCGCGGCGGCGACCTCCGCCTCCACGTCGCCGGTCCGCCCGTGCCACAACGGCGCGCCGGTCGCGGGTTCGAAGGAGACGAGATCGGCCATCGGCGGCGTGCTTACACGCGAAGGGATTGACGGTGTTTAAACGCCTTGCCGCTTCCGGTCGGGCGGACCCGTCGGCGCTCCGCTTTTCTCGACCGGGTTCGACGAAGGGTAGCGCTTCGACGAGGTCAGGCCAGCGCCTCGCCCATCGCGCGGACCGCCGCCACCTTGGCCTCGAACGCGCTCCAGTCATCGTCGCGCGCGATCGGCGCCCAGATCGCCTCCACCTCGTCGATCAGCATCGAACAGGGCTCGCCCGACCAGTAAGGGTGCGAGCGATCCTTGCGGGGCGTGTAGGGCGCAAGCGCGGCGCGCACATCGTCCCACGCCGCTCCATAACCGGGAGGCAGCGTGCCGCCGAACGCGTCGAAGAAGAACCGGTCCAGCCCCGCGCCGCTCGAGGCGAGGCCCGCCTCCACCGCGCGAACCAGCGCTCCGTCGGGCGCAGGGCCGCGCGAGACGACGCCCAGCCGCCACGCGATCCGCTCGCCGACCGCCGCCTGATAGGCGGGTGCGAAGCCGTCGAGCGCGGCGATCAGCGGTTCGGCCTCGCAGATCGGGCGCAGCGCGACCGCCAGCTGCATCGCGTTCCAGTGGATCGCCTCGGGCTGACGGCCGAACGCGTACAGGCCGTTCTGGTCGAAATAGGCGGCGGTGAACGCCGGGTCCCAGACGGGCGCGAACCGCCAGGGGCCATAGTCGAAGCTCTCGCCCGTCACGTTGATGTTGTCGGTATTGAGCACGCCGTGGACGAACCCCGCCGCCATGTAGCTGGCCGCCAGCCGCGCGGTGCGCGCGACGACGTTGGCGAGGAGTTGCACCGCGGGTTCCGCTTCCGGCCTCTCGCCGTGCAACTCGCGCAGGACGTAGTCGGTCAGCGTCCGCAACCGCGCCTCGTCCCGCTCGTACGCCAGCCGCTGGAAACTGCCGATGCGGATGTGGCCGTGGCTGAGGCGGACGAGCACCGCGGAGCGGGTGGGGGAGGGCTCGTCGCCGCGGTGGAGCGCCTCGCCGGTTTCGATCAGCGAGAGCGACCGGCTGGTCTCGACGCCCAGCGCTTCGAGCATCTCGGTCGCCAGAACCTCGCGCACGCCGCCCTTGAGCGTCAGGCGTCCGTCGCCGAACCGGCTCCACGGCGTCGTGCCCGACCCCTTAGTGCCCAGGTCCATCAGCCGGCCGCGCCCCTTGCCTGCCCCGTCGCGCAGCTGGGCGAAGGTGAAGCCGCGCCCGTCGCCCAACTCGGGATTGTAGCTGCGGAACTGGTGGCCGTGGTACCGCAGCGCCAGCGGCTGCGGCAGCGTGCCCGGCAGCGGCTCGAACCGGCCGAAAGCGCGCAGCCACCCGGCATCGTCGAGCCCCGCCAGCCCGACGCTCGCCGCCGCGGCAACGTTGCGGAACCGCAGCCGCGTCTCCGGGAAGTCCGCCGCCGCGACCGGATCGAAGAAACCGTCGCCGAGCGTCAGGAGCGTGGTGGCGGGGCGATAGGCTTGCGGGTCGAAAGGCATGCGGGAATATGGGGTGACCCGATCTGGAGACGCAACGGTGGCCGACTTTCCTTTCGACGCACTCGTGTTCGGTCCGGGCGACGTCGATCTGTCGCGCTCGCCGCTCGCCGGGCGGATCGATGCCGAGACGTATGTGATGGGCGCGTTCAACCCCGGCCTGACGCGGCTGG
>JBPBQW010000098.1:0-16163 GCA_050955125.1 Janthinobacterium lividum | reverse complement strand
CAATGTTCCTATTACTCCCAGCTGCTCGAGGCGGGCGTCCACATCCACGAGTTCCGCGACCATCTGCTTCACGCCAAGAACGTCAGCGTCGATTCGCGCGTCGCGATCGTTGGGTCGAGCAACGTCGACCTGCGCTCGTTCCAGCTCAACGAGGAAGCGTCGCTGCTGCTGCACGACGCCGCCTCGGTCGCGGGCGTGGAGGCGGTGCAGAGCGGCTATCTGGCGAACGGCGACACGGTCGATCCGGAGCGCTGGGCCCGGCGGTCGCGGGCGCGCCGGGTGGCGGAGAACGTGGCCCGGCTGGTCAGCCCGTTGTTGTGACCGGCACGCGCCCGCCGCATAAACGCTTGCTTAACGGTGCATTCCGCGTGGGTTCAGCCCGACTCGACTAGTCCCGGAAACACGCTCCCGCCCGATGCGTTCATGCAGCAGCGGACCGGGCGTTGGGATCTGGAGGAGGTTCGAGATGAACAAGGTACTGAGCAAGATCGGACTGGGTCTGGTGCTCGCGGCGACCGCGGTGACGGCGGCGGCGCCGGCGGATGCGCAGCGTTTCGGCGGCGGGCGCGGCGGCGGCGGCTTTCATGGCGGCGGCGGCTATCACGGTGGCGGCTTCGGCGGCGGGTATCGCGGCGGCTATGGCGGCTATCGCGGTGGATACGGCCGCGGCGGGATCGGCGCGGGCGGCGCGGCGGTGCTGGGCGGCATCGTCGGTCTGGGCGTCGGTGCGGCGATCGCCAGCAACCATGGCTACGGCTATGGCGGTTACGGCTACGGCGGTCCGCGCGGCTATTACGGCTATCCGGGCTATGCCTATCCCGGTTACGGCTATTACGACGGCCCGCGCTGCTGGACTCAGTTCCGCCGCGACTATTACGGCTATCGCGTCCCCGTCCGGGTCTGCGACTGACGCGATCCACGATCGATGACGTGACGAGCGGCGCGGGAGGGAGACCTCCGGCGCCGTTTCGCTATGGAAATAGCCGGCGGCTTGCGCCAGAGCGCGACCCCATGACCGACACGCCCCCCGACCACCTGTCCTCCAACCCGCGCAGCCCGCATTACGACGAGGCGGTGCTCGCGCGCGGGATCGGCATCCGGTTCAAGGGCGCCCAGCGCCACGACGTCGAGGAATATTCGCGCTCCGAAGGCTGGATCCGCGTCGCGCTGGGCAAGAAGGTCGACCGCCGCGGCCAGCCGCTGACCGTCAAGCTGTCGGGCGAGGTCGAGGCGTGGTTCGAGCGGCCGGCGGCGGGCGAGGCGGCAGCCGCTCCGGCGCCGGCGGCCGACGCCGCGGGCGAGGCCGACGCGGACTGATCGCCGGACGCCGGTCGGCCGCGGTCAGTGGACGAAGCGCGCCACGACCTCGCGGTACGACCGGCTGACCTTCACCTGGCTGCCCGAGCCCAGCACCAGGAAACATTCGCCGTTGGTGTGCGGCTTCACCTGCTTGACAAGGTCGAGGTTGACGATCGTCGAGCGGTGGATGCGCTGGAACCGGCGCGGGTCGAGCCGTTTCTCCAGGTCCTTCATCGTCTCGCGCAGGACCAGCGAATTGTCGCCGGTCTTGATGACCATATAGTCGCCCGCCGCCTCGATCAGCTCGATCGTGTCGACGTCGACGCGGAAGATCTGGCCGCGGTCCTTGATGTTGATCATCTTCTCGAACCGGTTGGCGGCGACGCCGTCGGGCGCGGTCCCGTCGGTCATCGCGTCGACCGCGTCGGGCGCGACCTCGGCCAGCACCTCCTTCAGCTTCTCCGCCTCGCCGACGCTGCCCTTCTCGGCGAGCCGCTGGCGCACGCGATCGAGCGTGTCGGCGAGCCGCGACTCGTCGACCGGCTTCATCAGATAGTCCATCGCCTGCGCCTCGAACGCGCGCAGCGCATGGTCGGAATAGGCGGTGACGAACACGAACAGCGGCGGCTCGACGTCCATCAGGCCCTGCACGACCGAGAAGCCGTCGAAGCCCGGCATCTGGATGTCGAGGAAGACGAGGTCGGGCTTGTGCGTCTTGATCGCGCCGATCGCCTCGCGCCCGTTCTGGCATTTGGCGACGATCTCGACGTCCTCGTGCGGGATCAGGCGCAGTTCCAGCCCCTGGATGGCCAGCGGCTCGTCGTCGACCAGGATGGTACGGATGCTCATGCGCTCTCTCTCGTCGGTTCCTCGAGCTGGAACGGGATCTCGATCTCGACCCCGAACCCGCCCGTCGGCAGGGCACGGACCTGGAACCGCTGATCCGGCCCATAGGCCTGCGCCAGCCGTTCCTTGATATTGGTGATCCCCACCCCGGTTGAAAGGCTCGGCCGCTTCGGTGTCGCCCGCAAGCCCGGGCCGGTGTCCGACACGTCGATCTGCACCCTGTCCCCGGCGAGCCGAGCGGTGACGCGGATGTCGGCGCCGTCCTCCTGCGGCGTCACCGCATATTTGATCGCATTCTCGACGAGCGGCTGGAGGAGGAGCGAGGGCAGGCGCGCCTTCTCGACGCGCGGATCGATGTCGAAATGCGGACGCAGCCGCGCCTCGAACCGCATCTTCTCGATCTCGAGATAGAGTTTCAGCGTCTCGACCTCCTGCGCCAGCGTCACGTGCGCGGTGGGCTCGTTGGCGAGCGTGTAGCGCAGGAACGACGACAGGCGCGACAGCATCGCATTGGCGCGCGCGGTGTCTTTCAGCAGCACCAGCGTCGAGATCGAGTTCAGCGTGTTGAACAGGAAATGCGGGTTGAGCTGATAGCGCAGCATGGCGAGCTGCGCCGACGACGCCTGCGATTCCAGATGCTGCATCTGGTCCGCCTGCTGCTCGACGATCAGGTAGAAGTTGATCCCGAAATACAGCGCCGACCAGCCGAGCAGGACGGTGAAGTTGAGGAACAGCGTCCCGAACAGCAGCGACAGGTCGACGCCGGGATTGTCGAGCCGGATGAACGAGAAGGAGACCGCGTCGATCATCGCGTACAGCAGCGTCGCCGCCAGCAGCGTGACGACCGCCAGCGGAATGCCCAGGATGCGACGCAGCTCGCGACGATAGTAACCGTACAGCGTCGAGAGCAGCAGGGTGATGCAATAGCCGACGATCGACTCGATCACGACCGGCACCGTCGACTGGAAGCTCCACCCGTTGGAGATCGACGAGACGCCGCGCAGCAGCAGATACCCGCTCCACCCCGCCGCCTGCAACGCCCAGAACGCACGGACGCGGTTCTCGAAGAACGGCCGCACGGGCACGGGAAGCCCGGCCGGCGCGGGGCGGCCGCCGGCGGCGGCGGACGCAGTATGGGCTGGCAGACTGGCCACAGCCGAACTCTACACGTGCTGGCGGCGGGGCGCAAAACAGGGCACATCTTTATTCGATGCGTTCAAGCCTAATCGCGTTGGCCGATCTGGCATTGATCCCACTGGCGGGAGCGGTTGCCTTGCTGTCTGCGCTGGCGATACCGCTCCTGGTGCTCGTCACCCTCTATGCGGTCGCCGCTACCGGATCCGTGCTGAGCTGGTGGGTGGGGGCGCTGGGATTTGCAGGCATCACACTCTGCATTGTGAACGCCGCAGCGGTGATGGAAGTCATGCATCGGCCGAACTGGCCGGCGATGGGGTGGATGGGGGTGCGGACGGGATTGTGGCTGCTGCTAGTGATTGCCACCTTCGATCTGTCGGGGGGATCTTGGGACGGGTTTTGAAACGCGACCCGCTTGCTGGTGGCTGGCTGGCTGCCTAACCCGACTCAAATGTCCGCGACCGACCACGCCCCCGACCCCGCCGCCGAGCTCGCCTTCCTCGCCGCCGAGATCGCGCGCCACGATCGCGCGTACCACGATGCCGATGCGCCCGAGATCAGCGATGCCGAGTATGACGCGCTGGTCGCGCGCAACCGCGCGCTGGAGGCGGCGCACCCGGAGCTGGTGCGCGCGGACAGTTCCTCGGCGCGGGTCGGCGTCGCGCCCGCCTCGCCGTTGGCCAAGGTGCCGCACGCACGCGCGATGACCAGCCTCGACAACGCGTTCGCGGACGAGGAGGTGGCGGAGTTCGTCGCCCGCGTGCGCCGCTTCCTGCGCCTCGCCGACGACGAGCCCGTCGCGATGACCGCGGAGCCCAAGATCGACGGCCTGTCCTGCTCGATCCGCTACGAAGGCGGCGTGCTCGTCCAGGCGCTGACCCGCGGCGACGGACAGGTGGGGGAGGTGGTGACGGACAACGTCCGCACGATCGCCGACGTGCCCCAGCGATTGCCCGATGGCGCACCCGCGGTCTTCGAGGTGCGCGGCGAGGTCTATATGGCCAAGGCCGATTTCGCCGAGCTCAACGCACGGCTGCTGGCGGAGGCGGCGGACCCGGCGAAGGCGCGTCAGTTCGCCAACCCGCGCAACGCCGCCGCCGGCTCGCTGCGCCAGAAGGATGCGGGCGTCACGGCGACGCGCCGGCTGCGCTTCCTTGCGCACGGCTGGGGCGAGGCGTCGGCGGTGCCGGGCGACACCCAGACCGGCGTGATCGGCGCGCTGCGCGACTGGGGCCTGCCCGTCGCGGACGCGTTCGTGCGGGTGACGGACGTCGAGGCCGCGCTGGCCGTGTACCGCGCGATCGAGGCGACGCGCGCGGACCTGCCGTTCGACATCGACGGCGTGGTGTACAAGCTCGACCGGCTCGACTGGCAGGAGCGGATGGGGCTGGCGTCGCGGTCCCCGCGCTGGGCGATCGCGCACAAGTTCCCCGCCGAGCGCGCACAGACGGTGCTGGAGCGAATCGATGTCCAGGTCGGGCGGACGGGCAAGCTGACGCCGGTCGCGCGGCTCGCGCCCGTCACCGTCGGCGGCGTCGTCGTGACGAACGCGACGCTGCACAACGCGGACGAGATCGCGCGGCTGGGCGTGCGGCCCGGCGACCGGGTGATGCTGCAACGCGCGGGCGACGTCATCCCGCAGATCGTCGAGAACCTCACGCGCGACGTGGCCCGCGAGCCCTGGGCCTTCCCCACCCATTGTCCCGAATGCGGATCGGAGGCGGTGCGCGAGGAGGGGGAGGTCGACATCCGCTGCACCGGCGGGCTGATCTGCCCGGCGCAGCGGCTGGAACGGTTGCGCCACTTCGTCAGCCGCGGCGCGCTCGACATCGAGGGGCTGGGCGACAAGACGCTGGAGGAGTTCATCGCGCTCGGCTGGCTGGCCGAGCCGGCGGACGTCTTCGCGCTGGCCGCGCATCGCGACGAGCTGCTGGGGCGGGAGGGGTGGAAGGAGCGGTCGGTCGACAACCTGCTCGCCGCCATCGAGGCGAAGCGCGCGCCCGATCCCGTGCGGCTGCTGTTCGGGCTGGGCATCCGCCACGTCGGCGCGGTCACCGCGCGCGACCTGCTCAAACGCTATGGGACGGTGCAGGCGATCGCGACGCTGGCCGACGAGATCATCGCGGTGCGCGACGCGCTCGAACCCGTGCTGGGCGAGACGGACGCGCGGCATCGGACGCGGCTCGACAAGGCGGTGGCGGAGCATATCGGCGTCGAGAACGTCGGCGCCGCGGTCGGCCACGCGCTCGCCGACTTCTTCCACGAGGCGCACAACCGCGCGGTGTGGGACGACCTGCTCGACGGCGAGAGGGGCGCGGTCGCGCCGCCGCCGTTCGTGTCCGCGGTCCGCCAGTCGGAGGTCAGCGGCAAGACGGTGGTGTTCACAGGCACGCTTGAGACGCTGTCGCGCGACGAGGCCAAGCGCCAGGCCGAGGCGCTGGGCGCGCGCGTCGCGGCGTCGGTGTCGGCCAGGACCGACCTGGTCGTCGCCGGCGCGGCGGCGGGATCGAAGCTGAAGAAGGCGGCCGACCTGGGGCTGCGCGTGGTGGACGAGGCGGGCTGGGCGGCGATCGTCGCGGGCGGCGGAGACCGGCCTGATCCATGATGCTTTTTTGCAACGCGTCATAAACGATCGCGCCCGGGAACCATCGGGCGTCTGGCGAGTGTCATGGAAACGAAATACTCCGGCGTCAGGGGACGAGGCGAAGGCCGACGAGCCTTGGGGACACGGCGCGGCGGGCGCCAAGGGGTAAGACGACATGAAGATCAAGCTGTTGACCGGCGCGGCGCTTGCCGCGCTCGTGATCCCGGGCGCCGCCCTGGCGCAGTCCACGGGTACGGTCGATGCCGAGAACCGCGACGTCGTCGTCACGGGCAGCCGTGGCCCGGCGAGCGTCGGCGGCATCCAGAACCCCGACACGCCCAAGGCGCGCGGCGTCCTGACGCAGGAGTTCATCGCGCATCAGGCCCCTGGCCAGTCGATCGACGAGATCATCAACAACCTGCCCGGCGTCAGCTACCAGAACAACGATCCGTTCGGTAATGCCGGCGGCACGCTGACGATCCGCGGCTTCGACGCCAGCCGCATCAGCCAGACGTTCGACGGCCTGCCGCTGAACGACACCGGCAACTACGCGATCTACGGCAACCAGCAGCTCGACCCCGAGCTGATCGACCAGGTCAACGTCAACCTCGGCACCACCGACGTCGACTCGCCGACCGCGTCCGCGTCGGGCTCGACCGTCAACTATCGCAGCCTCGTCCCCACCGACGCGTTCGGCGTCCGCGTGGTCGGCTCGGCGGGCAGCTACAATTACTTCCGCGAGTTCGGCCTCATCAACACGGGTGTGTTCACCTCGTTCGGCACCAAGGCATGGGTGTCGGCGAGCCATGCAAACAACAACGTCGTGTTCAACGACTTCGGCAAGCTCGACAAGCAGCAGTACAACGCCAAGCTCTATCAGCCGCTGAGCTCGAACGGGGACTTCATCTCCGTCGCCGGCAACTGGAACAAGAACGTCAACAACTTCTTCGGTTCGGTGCCGCTGCGCAACGACACGAACATCTATTCCTCGACGCTGGTCAACGGACAGCCGGTGCTGGTCACGGGCGCCGCGCGCACGCCGGGCACCGCGTCGACCAACCGTTTCCCGTTCAGCAGCGACGAGCTCCCCTATCATGTCGCCCGCTGCAACATCGTGCAGGGCGTGACGGGCACGGCGCAGACGCCCAACACCTGCGGCACCAGCTACGACGAGCGCTACAACCCGTCGAACACCGGCAACATCCGCATCAACTCGCGCATCACGATCGCGCCGAAGCTGGTGCTGAGCATCGACGCCGGCTTCGAGTACACCAAGGCGAATGGCGGCGGCACCGTCACGGGGCGTGAGACGACCGGCGGCTACACGCAGGCCGCGACCGCGACCCGCGGTGCGATCACCACGCCGCTCTACGGCTTCATCGGCGGCAATTATTACGTCGGCCACGACCTCAACGGCGACGGTGACGCACTCGATCAGGTGACGCTGCTGGCGCCGAGCCAGACGATCACGCATCGCTACATCTTCATCTCGTCGCTGCGCTACGACTTCACCGACACGCAGAGCGTCCGCGTCGCCTACACGCACGATTACGGGCGCCATCGCCAGACCGGCGAAGCGGAGGGGCTCCAGGCGAACGGCTTCCCGCTCGACGTCTTCCCGATCAACAACCCGGTCCTGACCGCGAGCGGTGTGCCGCTGGAGAAGCGTGATCGCCTGTCGTTCGCGCTGCTCGACCAGGTCAGCGGCGAGTATCGCGGCGAGTTCATCGACCACCGCCTGACGGTGACGGCGGGCGTGCGCGCACCGTTCTTCAAGCGCGACCTGTCGAACTTCTGCTTCACGACCTCGATCACCGGCAACGTCGACTGTCTCGGCCGCAACGCCGCGACGGCGGACGCCAATTACGCCGCCGCCAACCCCTATTCCGTGACGACCAACGCCACGACGGGTGCGACGGTGGTGACGGGGTATGCGCCGCCGCAGAACCGGGTGTTCACTTACAACCGCGTGCTGCCGAGCGCCGGATTCACCTTCAAGGTCGTCGACCGCGCCAGCATCTACGCCAGCTATTCCAAGGGCCTGCAGGTTCCCGGTACGGACAGCCTGTATAACGCCTTCTATCTCGCGCAGAGCGTGTCCAACGTGACGACGCCCGAAACGACCGACAATTACGACCTCGGCGTGCGCTACACCTCCAGCAAGATCCAGGCGCAGGCCGGGCCGTGGTACACGCGCTTCACCAACCGGCTGGCCAGCGCGTTCGATCCCGACACGCAGGCGACGATCTACCGCAACCTCGGCCGCGTCGACAAATACGGCTTCGACGGCGACATCTCGTATCGCCCGGTGCCGCAGCTGCTGTTCTACGTGTTCGGCTCGTACCTGAAGTCCGAGATCAAGAACAACGTGCAGCTGGGTAATTGCACGACGACGACGACCGCGAACTGCACGGCGATCGGTCAGCCCATCTATGCGCTGACCGCCGGCAAGCGTGAATCGGGCGCCCCGGTCTACACGGTCGGTACCCGTATCCAGGGCGATCTCGGCCCGATCGAGATCGGCACCCAGATCAAGCGGACCGGCGAGCGTTATCTGAACGACCAGAACCTGCCCGAGCTGCAGTGCACGGTCGCGACCGTCAACCAGGTCTGTCCGACGACCGGCATCTCGTACCAGGTCGATGGCGCGACGGCCCCGGCCTATACCACCGTCGATTTCGACGCCCGGCTGGCGCTCGACTTCATCGGTCTGGGCAAGCAGACCTACCTGCAGTTCAACGTCCTGAACGCGTTCAACAAGTTCTACGTCGGCGGGTTCGCGGGCGGCACGACGACGGCCTATTCGGTCCCGTTCGCGCAGATCGGCAGCCCGCGGGCGTTCATCGGATCGGTCAACGTGCAGTTCTGATCGGATATCCGGCACCACGCCCGCATCGTCGGGGGTGGTGCCTGTCGGACCTGACGTCGAGCCCTCGTTCCCCAGCGGAACGGGGGTTCTTCGTTTGGGGAACGGACGGCCGGAGCCGCCCCGACCGCTACGCCGTCTCCAGCAGCCGCTCGGCCTGCGCGCGCGCCTCGGGGGTGATCGTCGCGCCCGACAGCATGCGCGCGATCTCCTCGCGGCGTTCCTCCTCCGCCAGCCGGCGGACGCCGGTGCGGGTGACGGTGCCGTCGTGGCTCTTGGCGATCAGCAGGTGCGCCGCGCCCCGCGCCGCGACCTGCGGGCTGTGCGTCACCACCAGCAACTGCGTGCGGGTCGCGAGCCGCGCCAGCCGCTCGCCGATCGCGCTCGCCACCGCGCCGCCGACGCCGCGGTCGATCTCGTCGAACACCATCGTGCCCGCCGCGCCCTCCTCGGCCAGCGCGACCTTGAGCGCCAGGATGAAGCGCGACAGCTCGCCGCCCGACGCGATCTTGACGAGCGGCGCGAACGGCGCGCCCGGGTTGGTCGCGATCTCGAACTCCACCCGGTCGCGGCCCGCGCCCGACCAGCCGTCCTCGCCCAGCGGCGCGACCACGGTGCGGAAGCGCGCGGCGTCCAGCTTCAACGGCGCCAGCTCGCCCGCCACCGCCGCATCGAGCCGCAGCGCCGCCGCCGCCCGCGCCGTCGAGACGGCCGCGGCCTCCGCGTCATAGGCCGCCCGCGCGCGCGTCACCGCCGCCTCCAGCGTCGCGACGCCGCCTTCGCCCGCCTCCAGCCGCTCGAGCCGCCCACGCAGATCGTCGGCCAGCGCGGGCAGGTCGTCGGGCTGCACCCGGTGCTTGCGCGCCATGCCGCGCAGCTCGAACAGCCGCGCCTCGTCATCTTCCTGCGCGCGCGGATCGAACGCCAGCGCATGGCGCGCCTCGCGCAACTTGTCCTCCGCCACAGCGCCCTCGATGATCGCGCGGTCGACCGCCGCCAGCGCCTCGGCGAGCACGGGGTGATCGTCGGCGATCCGCCCGAGCACGCGCGCCGCCTGGCGCAACTGCGCCATCCCGCCATTCGATCCTTCCAGGAAGCCCTCCGCCGCCTTGAGGTCATCCGCCGCCTTTTCCGCGCGCTGCATGCCGCGGCGGCGATCGGCGAGCGTCTCCTCCTCGCCGGGCTCGGGGGCGAGCTTGGTCAGTTCGGCGGCGGCGTGCTCCAGCCAGTCGCGGTCGCGCGCCGCGGTCTCGATCTCCGCGCGCGCCGCCGCCAGCGTGCCCGCCGCCTCGCGCCAGCGCCGCCACGCCGCCGCGACGGGCGCGGTGTCGACCCGCCCGAACGCGTCGAGCAGCGCGCGATGGCCGCGCGCGCCCAGCAGGCCGCGATCGTCGTGCTGACCGTGGATCTCCACCAGCCGCGCGCCGAGCTCGCGCAGCAGCGCCGCCGACGCCGGCTGGTCGTTGATGAAACCGCGGCTGCCCCCGTCCGCCTTGACGATCCGCCGCACGATCAGCGGCTCGCCGGGCTCCGCGTCCAGGCCGTTCTCGGCCAGCAGCGCGGCGGCGGCGGGCGGCGCGTCGAAGCTTGCGGTGACCACCGCCTGCGCGGCGCCGTGGCGGACCAGCCCGCTCTCGCCGCGTCCGCCCAGCGCCAGGCCCAGCGCATCGAGCAGGATCGACTTGCCCGCGCCCGTCTCGCCCGTCAGCACGCCGAGCCCCGCCCCGAAGCGGAGATCGAGCGCCTCGATCAGGACGACGTCGCGGATGGAGAGCGCGGTCAGCATTGCCGACCCTGTAGCGCGAGTCGGCGGGAACAAACAGGGGTTGGTTGTGCGAGGGTCGATACCGGGATGGAAGCGGATCCTCGCCTTGCCTCCTCGCCGGCAAGGGCCGGGGCCTGGTGGCGAGGCGTCAGCTGGGCGGCCGCTCCCTCGCTACCACCATCGTGACTGGGCCCCGGCCTTTGCCGGGGGGTAGTGGAAAAGCGGTGCTAGTGCGCGCTCGGCGCGTCGCGCCCGCTCAGGTGGTCGGCTGGCCCGCCGAGCCGCCCGCGGTGCCCGGCGCGCCGGCACCCGCGCCCGTGCTTCCCGCACCCTCCGACGCGCCCGCGCCGCCACCCGTCGTCGCCGGCGTCGGCGCGCCCGGTGCCGATGCGACGCCGCCGCCGGTGTCGCCCGCGGCCGGCGTGCCCGGCGGACCCTCGGGCTGGACCGACGCCTTGTTCTTCACGATCAGCTCGCCCGCCGGTAACGGCGCCACCGGCTTGGGCGGATGTTCCTTCATCAGCTTGTAGGCATGCTGATACCAGTCGGAGCCGGGATAGTTGACGCCCAGCACCGCCGTCGCCTTCTGCGCCTCCTCGGGCGTGCCGAGCTCCAGATACGTCTCGGTGAGGCGCATCAGCGCCTCGGGCGTATGGGTGGTGGTCTGGTAGTCGTCGACGACGTGGCGGAAGCGCATCGTCGCCGACAGCCATTGCCCGCGCGTCTCGTAGAAGCGGCCGATCTCCATCTCCTTGCCCGCGAGATGGTCGCGGACGAGATCGATCTTCAGCTGCGCGTCGGCGGCATACTTGCTGTTGGGATAGCGACGCGTCAGCTCGCCGAGCGCGTCGAGCGCCTGGCTGGTGATCTTCTGGTCGCGGGTGACGTCGCTGATCTGCTCGTAATAGCCCAGCGCGACGAGATAATAGGCATAGGGCGCGTCGCGGTTGCCCGGATGCACCGACAGGAACCGCTGCGCCGACTGGATCGAACTGGTATAGTCCGCGCCCTGGTAATAGCTGAACGCGCTCATCAGCTGCGCGCGGCGCGCCCAGATCGAATAGGGATGCTGGCGCTCGACCTCGTCGAACAGCTGCGCCGCCTCCTTGTATTCGTGCCGGTCGAGCCGGACTCGGGCCGCGGTGTACAGCGTGCCGACGTCGCGCGCGACATAGGGCAGGTCCGCATTCTTCTTGTTGCGCGAGCACCCCGCGAGCGGCAGCATCGCAAGGCCGATCGCCCCCAGCGTGGCCAGGCGGAACGACGAACGCGCGGGCGCGCGGAACAGGGAGATACGCATCGTCGTTCTCCCTAGCGCACAGGCCCCCTGCCGAACAATCCCGGATCGCATCGCCGGGTTCGTGCGGCTAGGGTGGCCGCTTCGCGCCATGATCGGAGACCGGACCATGCCTGCTACGCTGCTCGCCACCAAGCGCGTCGAGAAACCCTGGGGCCGTCACCACCTCTACCCGGGCTTCCCCGACGCGCCCGAGAGCGGCGAGAAGGTGGGCGAGGTGTGGTTCCAGCCGGCCGAGCCCGACCAGGCCGAGATGCTCATCAAATATCTGTTCACCAGCCAGAAGCTGTCGGTTCAGGATCATCCGTCCGACGAGGAGGCGCATGCGCGCGGCCTCCCGCGCGGCAAGGACGAATGCTGGACGATCCTGACCGCCGAGCCGGGCGCGACGATCGCGGTCGGCCCCAAGCAGACGATGACCAAGGAAGAGTTGCGCGACTCGGCCGAGAACGTGACGCTGGAGGACAAGCTCGACTGGCGGCCGGTCAAGGCGGGGGACTTCCTGTATTGCCCCAGCGGGACGATCCACGCGATCGGCGGCGGCATCACCTGCATCGAGGTGCAGCAGAACTCCGACACCACCTATCGCCTGTACGATTACGGCAGCGACCGCGAGCTGCACCTCGACGACGGCGTCGCGGTCGCGCACCTGACGCCCTACGTGCCGATCACCAGCCCGGGCCAGGTCGCGCCCGACCGCCGCATCCTGGTCGAGGGGCCGCGCTTCGTGCTGGAGCGCTGGCCGGGCGGCGACCACGCGATCGCGCTGCCCGAGGGCAAGACGGGGTGGCTGGTGCCGATCACCGGCGAGGGCGTGGTCGCCGGCGTCGCGTTCAAGGCGGGCGAGTGCGTGACGGTGACGGGCGCCGAACAGGTTCATGCGTCGGCGGATGCGGACATGCTGTTCGCGTACACGGGCACCGCGCGGATGTGAGGGGCGGGGGAGGCGCCGCCCTGTCCCGTTGCGAGAGGGAAAGGTGACAAGGGCGCTTCCTCCCCCCGCCTACCCTGAGCCGGTCGAAGGGCTGCCCTTCATCGACTGTCGGCGAGAAGGTTGGTGCCTCGACAAGCTCGGCCTGAACGGGTGAGGGCGGCGGAGGTCGGGAGCGAAACGCTAACCCTTCCCGCTTAGATGCGTTGGGAATGCTCCGCGTCCTGACCCTCTCCAGCCTGTTTCCCGACGCGAGCCGGCCCAATTTCGGCGTGTTCGTCGAGCGTCAGACGCTCGGGCTGGCCGCGCTGGCGGACACGGAGGTGAGGGTGGTGGCGCCGGTGGGCCTGCCGCCGTGGCCGCTAAGCCGGCTGGGCCGCCATGCCGCGCTCGCCGGGTTGCCGATGCGCGAGACGTGGAAGGGGCTGGACGTCGCGCGGCCGCGGTTTCTGGCGATGCCGGCGACGCAGGGCCGCTTCCACGCGGCATCGCTCACCCGCGCGCTGGTGCCCGTGGTCGACGCGATCCGGCGCGACGTCGCGTTCGACGTGATCGACGCGTCGTTCTTCTTTCCCGACGGGCCTGCGGCGGTGGCGCTGGGGCGGCGTTATGGCGTGCCGGTCTCGATCAAGGCGCGCGGCGCGGACATTCACCATTGGGGCACCGCGCCAGCGACCCGGGCGCAGGTGATCGCGGCCGGGTGCGCCGCCGACGGGCTGCTGGCGGTGTCGGCGGCGATGAGGGCGGACATGGTCGCGCTCGGCCTGCCGGGCGATGTGATCCGGGTGCACTACACCGGCGTCGACCTCCACCGGTTCGCGCCGGGTGATCGGACGGCGCTCAAGGCCGCGCTCGGCGTCGCCGGGCCGCTCGTCGTGTCATTGGGGGCGCTGATCCCGCGCAAGGGGCACGACGTCGTCGTCGAGGCGATCAAGCGGGTGCCGGGCGTGACGTTGCTGATCGCGGGCGAGGGGCCGGAGCGCGCGCGGCTGACCGCGCTGGCCGAGCGGATCGGGATCGCCGACCGGGTGCGGCTGATGGGATCGGTGCCGCACGCCGAGCTGCCCCGCCTGCTCGCCGCCGCCGATGTGATGGCGCTGGCGTCGTCGTCGGAAGGGCTGGCCAACGCGTGGGTCGAGTCGCTCGCGTGCGGGACGCCGGTGGTCGTCACCGACGCGGGCGGCGCGCGGGAACTGGTGACGGGGCGCGATGCGGGGCGGGTGGTGGAGCGAAACGCGGCGGCGTTCGCGGCGGCGATCGGCGAGTTGCTGGCCGATCCGCCCGATCAGGCGGACGTGCGCGCGGCGGCGGCGCGCTTCACCTGGGAGGCGAATGCGGCGGCGTTGCGCGAGCATCTCGCCCGCCTCGTCGCGCGCCGCCGCGGCTAGAGCGTGCCCTCGATCGCGACCTTCACCACCACGATCGCGACCGCGACGGTGACGGCGTCCAGCACGGCGGAACGCGGCGACACGCGCCGACCCATGAGCGGCCGCACGCCGAACTGATAGGCCACCACCACGGCCCAGAAGATCAGGATCTGCCAGCGCGTCTCGAACGTGCGGAAGCTGAAGCGGCTGAGCGCCCCCGCCGCGGCGAACAGCGCGGCAAGGCGAAAGGCGCGTGACGTGAGCATGGCGGCGGGTCGCGACCGATCAGGCGAGCGGGTAGATCGCCGCTGCGACCAGCCGGCCCTCGCCGCGCAGCACGCCCCACGCGCGGGCCGCGGCGCGGCTGTCCATCGGCTCGATGCCCGTGCCGCGCGCCTCCAGCGCCGCGACCAGCGCGCGCGGCGGGCGGGCCAGCGTCGCGCCGGTGCCGAGCACGATGAACTCGGGCAACGGCGTCAGCAACGGCTCGAGCGCCGCCAGGTCGAGCGCGGCCAGCGGCGGCGGAGACCAGCCCTGAGACCATTCCGCCGTCAGCAAGATCGCATGATGCACCTCCTCGCCCACCCGGAAGCCGGCGGCGGAGAAGCCGTGGATCAACGGGCCCCCGGCGCGCTCCTCGCGGTGCATGTGGAGGTCCGCCATCCGATCAGCTCCCGGACATCACGACCGCGGCCCGACCCGCTCCGCGCCGGTCGCCGCCGTCGCGCGGGTCGCCTTGGGCTCGGCGCGCAGGCCCAGCGTGATGAGCAGCGACGACGAGACGTAGATCGACGAATAGGTGCCGACGATCACGCCCAGGATCATCGCCGCGGTGAACCCGCGCAGCACGTGCCCGCCGAACAGCAGCAGCGCGACGAGCGCGATCAGCACGGTCAGCGAAGTCATCACCGTGCGCGGCAGCGTCTCGTTGACCGACAGGTCGATGATCTCGCGCATGTCCATCTTGCGGTATCGGCGCATGTTCTCGCGAATGCGGTCGTCGATCACGATCTTGTCGTTGATCGAATAGCCGATGATCGTCAGCACCGCGGCGACGATGTTGAGGTCGACCTCCAGCCCCGTCAGCGCGAAGAAGCCGAGCGTCATCAGCAGGTCGTGGGTGATCGCGACGAAGGTCGACACGCCGAACTGCCACTCGAACCGGAAAACGCCCCACAGCGCGATGCCGAACACCGCGAGGAAAACGGCGAGGCCGCCCTTCCACAGCAATTCGCCCGACACCTTGCCGCTGACCGAATCCTGCCGCGCGAGGCTCGCGCCGGGGAACGCCTTGGTCAGCGCGCCCTGCACCTTGTTGACGACCGCGTTGGTCGCGCCCGCGTCCTGGCTCGCGGGCGGGGGCAGGCGGATCGCGACGGTGTTGCCGTCGGCATATTGCTGCAACGACGCCTGGCCGACGCCGAGGTTGTCGACCAGCGTGCGCACGCGCTCGACGGGCGGCGCGGAGGCGAACCGCTCCTCGATCATCAGCCCGCCGCGGAAATCGACGCCGAGGTCGAGGCCCCGGAACACGACGAGCGCGACCGAGGCGAGCGACAGCAGCAGCGTCAGCGCGAACGCCCACTGGCGCAGCCGGACGAAGCGGATGTTGGTGTTGTCGGGGACGATCTTCAGGAGGCGCATAATGGGTCCTTACGGCCTCAGATGGTGATGCTGGTGGGCCGCGCGCGGCGCAGCCACTGCGCCGTCAGCATGCGGGTGAACAGCACGGCGGTGAACACGGACGTCGCGATGCCGATCAGCAGCACGACCGCGAATCCCTTCACCGGGCCCGAGCCGAGCAGGAACATGATGACGCCCGAAATCGCATGCGTCATGTTCGCCTCGAAGATCGTCCGGCTGGCTTCCTTGTAGCCGAGGTCCACCGCCTGCACGACCGATCGCCCGCGCCGCCGCTCCTCGCGGATGCGCTCGTTAATGAGCACATTGGCGTCGACCGCGGTGCCGATCGTCAGCACGAAGCCCGCGATGCCCGGCAGCGTCAGCGTGCCGTTGAGCAGCGCCAGCACGCCCAGGATGACGAAGATGTTGATGACGACCGCGAGGTCCGCAT
>JBPBQW010000097.1:0-17284 GCA_050955125.1 Janthinobacterium lividum | reverse complement strand
CATTGTCGGTGAGCACCGTGTGGATCCGGTACGGCACGGCTGCGGCAAGATGCCGCAGGAAGTCAGCAGCGATGCGCCGCGTCGCCTTCTCGTGCAGCTCCACGAAGGCGAACTTGGACGTTCGGTCCACCAGCAGGTAGAGCTTGCCCTGCTCGGTCCGGACCTCGGCCAGATCGACGTGAAAGTAGCCGATCGGGTACGCCTTGAACTTCGCCCGTACCGGCTTGTCGCCGTCGACATCGGGTAGCCGGCTGATGCCGTGACGTTGCAGGCAGCGGTGAAGCGAGGAGCGCGTCAGATGCGGAATCGTCGCCTGCAGCGCGTAGAGGCAATCATCCAGCGGCAGCAGCGTGTGGCGCCGGAACGCCACCACCACAGCCTCCTCCTCGATCGTCAGCGTCGTGGACCTGGGCTCCTTGGGTCCGGTCCGCAGGTCGGCCGTCGACGACCGCTTGCGCCACTTGGCGACCGTCTTCTGGTTGACGCCGTGGCGCCTCGCCAGCGCCCTCAGGCTCTCTTGACTATGCTGTATCGCTCGACGGACGACCTCTGTCGTTGTGGCGCTCCCGTGTAATACCTGGCCCATAGCGCTTCCTTCCGCTCACTCGTGGTTGTTGCACCATCAATCACCGGGACCAAACATCTAGAAGGCGGGCGCAGTGTCGCTGATCGTCGATACCGATCCGCAGGCGACCGCCAGCCAAAGGGCCGCCTGGCGCCACGACGCGCCGCCCGAGGTGATCGACAGCCCGCCGGCCAGGCTCGCCGCCAAGGTCGCCGCGGCGCCGGGGCAGGGCGCCGATCTCGTCGTGATCGACACGCCTCCGCACGCCGACAGCGCCGCACGCGCCGCGGTAGAGGTCGCCGATCTGGTGCTGATCACGTGCCGGCCGAGCGCGTTCGGTCTCGCCGCGATCCAGACGACGGCCAAGCTCGTGCATCTGCTCCGGAAGCCCGCGTTCGTCGTCTTCACCGCCGGCCCGCTCAATGCGCCGCGCGTCTACCAGGAGGTGGGCGCTGGTGGAAGGTCACGGCACGCCCGCCTGCCCGGTGATCCTCGCAGGCCGCGCCGCCTATCGCCATGCCAGCGCCGAGGGGCGTACCGTGCTCGAGACCGAGCCCGCCGGCAAGGCGGCCGGGGAGGTGCGGGCGATCTACACGTGGACGTGTCGACAGATCGACATGACGATATCGCGCCGGAGGAAGAGCCGCTCATGAGCCGCAAGCCCAGCTTCGCCAACCTGCGCGGCCACACGCCGGCACTCGCGGCCGCGCCGCCCGCCCGGTGCCCGCCGAGCAGGACAGGACAGGGGCACCCGCCCCGTCAGCCGCGACGGCCAAAGCAGATCGCCGGCCTCTTCTCACCCGACATGTCGCTGGCGATGCACATTCTCGCCCGCCGCCGGGGCCGCAGCCTTCAGGCGCTGATGGCCGAAGCGTTCAACGACGTGCTGAGGAAACACGGCGAATGCCCAATCTGCGATTGAGTCGGATGATCGACATGTCTACGAATTCCCGATTCCGGGGGCGAGGTCACCAAGACCTGGCCCGAAAGCATGCCGCTTAATCCTGGGCGACATTGCTGATCGGGCGAAGTCTGCTCCGGATCTGGGCGAGGCTGAAGACGATCATCTCGCGTTCGCGTGGCCGTACCAGAGCCATAACGAGGTAGCAGCCGTAGATCGCACAGCAGGAAGCGAGGACCACCGCATAATTGTTTCCGGCAAGCAGACGCCGCAGGCCGATGGCGAGTGCGGCGGCCGCAAGGCCAGCGATGACATAGGGCAGGGCACAGGCGACGATGTCGCGCAGACCGACGGGCCCGGACAGGGTGGCACCGTAGGTCACCATCGGCACCGATACCAAAATGAAGACGATGGCGGCGCAGGCGGCGACGCCCTCGACGCCCCAGATCGTTCCGATCAGGAACGACACGATATTGAAGACGGCCGCTATGGACATGTAGCGCCGCATCAACGCCGTCTTGGCCTGGGAGATGAACAGCCAGGTCAGGCTCGAGTAGAAGCCCGACAGCAGCCCACCCACCGAGATCCACGAAAACGTCTTGGCAGCGGCCGTCCAGTGCGGGCCCAGAAGCAAGAACACGAGGAAATGAGCGTTGAGGGTGCAAAGGATCATCATCGGAACCGTGAGAAGCAGGATCACGCGAACGAAGTCGAGATAGGCTGATCGGTAGGCATCCGGCTGATCCTGAAGCCTCGACAGGTGGGGAAGAGCAACGGTGCTGATCGGCGCCAGCATCTGCCCCAATGGCTGGACGACGAGCCGGTAGCTCCGGTCATAGATGCCGAGGGCCGTCTTGCCGTTGAATGCGCCAATGATGACGTTGTCGCCCGACGAGGTGATGAAGGTCGCAATATTCGCGCCGGTGATGTTCGTTCCGAATTTCACGTCGTTCCAGAAGTTGCCGGTCAGCGCCGGGCGGGACGGAAGCCAGCGGACGCTGAACCATGTCAGGACGTTGCTCGTTGCCGTGCTCACGAATTGTCCGAACACGAGCGACCAATAGCTCCAGCCGAGCAGAGCGACGACGACGGTCGCGGTGATGCCGACGAAGGTGGCCGCGAGATCGTTTCTGGCGATCGTGCCGAAACGCATCTGGCGCGACAGGATGGCGATCGGCGTGGAGGACAGCGCACTGAGCGGCAGAAGGGCGGCGACGGCGCTCATCAGTAGGACGACGCGCCCATCGCCGTAGACCCAGGCCGCTAGCGGGGAAAGACCCGCGCCGACAATCGCGAGCGCACCGCCAATGGCCAGGTTCAACCAGAAGAGCGCCGACACATCGGCCCGGCTGATGGTTCGGCGTTGAACGATGGCTTCGCCGAACCCTAGATTGCCGAACAGCTGCACGAAACCGATGATCGGATAGACCATCGCGACCAGGCCGAAGTCGGCCGGAAATAATAACCGCCCCAAGATGACCGTCGAGCCGAGCTGAAGGATCATTTTGGAAACCTGCACGACCGCGGTGACGAGCGAGCCGCGAATGGTCCGCGATCGCAGGCTCTGCGCATCAAGGTCGATTAGGAACGTATCGTCGGCAGTGGGTTCATGGGCAGGACTCACTTGGCCCAGGCCTGTTTCGCTCGCCGGACCACCTCGACAGGAAGGTTACGAAGGAGATTCGCGTAGGACAGATAGGCCGGGCCGGAGTGATTGGGTGAGCTCCGGCCCTGCTCGCTCGCGATGGCGTCGACGACATGACGAACCGCAGCGAGATTGGCGAAGCCGAAGTGACGGTCGGGTTCAAGGATCGCGCCTTCGGCCCATTCGTTCCAGGCGTTGATGAAAACGAGCCGCTCGGCGGGAGGAGCGGAGAGCGCGCGCTCGGCCGCTTGGTGCAGCCAATCTTCGAAGGCATCGGGGTGAGCATTGTAGAAGCTCGTGCCCTTGCCGGGTTTGCGGGCCTCGTTGTCCCAACTGGGACACACGCCCGGAAGGAGGCGATAATCCGAGGGATTGTTGCGCAGGGCGCCTTCCATCAGCGAGCGATACGATCGAGCTCTTCCGGCATAGGAACGATCGAACCAGCGCAGGTGTCGGCGATCGTTGCGATCCTCGATGCCGCTGTTGTGCGGAGGAAAGCCCGCCGCCGCATCAAGCCCGTAAGGGCGGGGATCGAAATCGTCGAAGCTGTTGACCATCACCAGGAAGGGATCGCCCTCTCCTTCACGCTGGAAGAAGGCGCGCCAGCTGTCGAAGGTGGCACGCGGTTCGGGAAGTAGGCTGGGTCGATAGACGAGGACGAGGGGACGGCCCTCGATCCGGATGTAGCGCGGGTCGCGTACCGCGGGCAGGATCGATCGCGCGTAGCCGTCACGATCCTGGGGATCGTAGTGCTGCTCTAAAAGCAGGTCACTTTCCGAACCATCCCAGCGCCGCGACCAATTCTCGTTTGCCCAATTCAGGCAGAAACGTAGATCGATATCCGGATTGGCCAGAATGAGGTTCAGCGGCGTCTCGAGTACCTTCCTGCCGCTGAACCAATAATCGTGAATGCAGAAACCGTAGACGCCGCTACGACGCGCCAGCTCCGCTTGGCGTCGCAGCGTCTCCACCTTGCTGAGATCGTAGAATCCCAGATCAGCAGGCAATTTTGGCTGTCGATGACCGACATAGCGGGGCAGCGCCTTGGTGACGTTCGTCCACTCGGTAAATCCCGTTCCCCACCAAGCATTATTCTCCGCGATCGCGTGGAACTGGGGAAGATAGAAGGCGATGGGCTTGACAGCGTATGAAGCGGGCGCTGCTTCAGGCAGGGCATCGATGGTTCGATATTCCGCGCTTTGACTGACGTTTTGCCGGTATTGTTCGAAGAAGCCGACCATCTCACCTAATCTTCCATGTTGAGAGATTGCCGCGACGGCTGACAGCCTGTCCGATATCGATCATCTCCGCTCGCCTCCTGCATGCAACAGGTTGACGAGAAAACGCAACGTTCATCACCGCCGTCAAATGCAGGCCCGGCGTTACGGCCCCGGCCTGATCAGCTCCCTCCCGCGTTCAGGATCGCGCGCCCGTAAGCCGTCTGCTTGAACCGCTCGCCGGCCGCGCGCGCCTGGTCGGCCGAGATGAAGCCCTATTCGAACGCGATCTCCTCAAGGCAGGCGACCTGCGCGCCCTGGCGGTGCTGGAGCGTGCGCACGAACTCGCCTGCCTCGAGCAAGCTGTCGTGCGTGCCGGTGTCGAGCCAAGCATAGCCGCGGCCCATCTGCTCGACGTACAGGTCGCCCGCTTCCATGTAGATCCGATTGAGATCAGTGATCTCAAGCTTGCCGCGCGGGGAGAGGTTCGAATCGCGCGCGAATTGGACCACGCGATTGTCGTAGAAATACAGCCCCGTCACCGCATGGTTGGACTTGGGGTTCTCGGGTTTCTCCTCGAGGCTGGCCGCGCGGCCGCCCTCGGCGAGCTCGATGACGCCGTAGCGTTCGGCATCCTCGACGCGATAGGAGAAGACGGTCGCGTCATGGTCGCGCGCAGCGGCGTTCGCCAGCAGGTCGGTGAGGTGCGCGCCGAAGAAGATATTGTCGCCCAGCACCAGTGCGGCAGGGTCGGTGCCGATGAGGTCCGCGCAGATCGTGAACGCCTGCGCCAGACCCTCGGGCCTGGGCTGCTCGGCATAGGAGACCTGCAGGCCGAACGCCGAGCCGTACTCGAACAGCCGCCGATAGTTGCCGATGTACTCGGGGCTCGAGATGATCAGAATGTCGCGGATGCCGGCGAGCATCAGCACCGACAGCGGATAATAGATCATTGGCTTGTCGAAGACCGGCAGCAGCTGCTTGTTCACCGCCAGCGTCGCCGGGTAGAGGCGCGTGCCCGAGCCACCCGCCAGAATGATGCCCTTCATGCCTTCGTCCCCAGAAGCTCGTCGAGAATGTCGCTCAGCGCCGCCTGCCACGGCCGCGGCGCGATGCCATAAGGGGCGCCGATCGCGGCGTGGCTCAGCAGCGAATCGGCCGGCCGGTGCGCGGGCGTCGGATAGGCGCTCGTCGGGATGCCCTCCACGCTCGCGGCCGGGCCGCCCCTGGCGCTCGCGTCCGAAAATATCTCGCGCGCGAAATCCGCCCAGGTGGTGAGCCCGGCATTGCTGAAGTGGAACATGCCGGTCGGCGCGTGCGGGTCGTCGGCGAGCCACGTCGCGATCGTCACCACCGCGCCCGCCAGATCCGCCGCGCCCGTGGGGCTGCCGTGCTGGTCCTCGACGACGCGCAAATGCCCGTTCTGGGCGCCGACGCGCAGCATCGTCTTCACGAAATTGTTGCCATGCGCCGAGACGACCCAGGCGGTCCGCACGATCGCATGCCACGCGCCCGAGGTGCGCACCGCGAGCTCGCGCCCAGCTTGGACGCGTCATAGACGCCGAGCGGCGCGACCGGGTCGTTCGGCTCCCATTCGCCCTGCTTGTCGCCAGCGAAGACGTAATCGGTCGAGACCTAGACGAGCGGGATGCCCGCCGCGGCGAACGCCCGGCCGAACACGGCCGGCGCCATGGCGTTGACCGCCCAGGCGGTGACCTGGTCGCTCTCGGCCTTGTCGACCGCGGTATAGGCGGCGCCGTTGATGACGGCGGCGGAGGGCGCGCCCTCGTGGCCGCCTGCGACGATCGCCGCGATGGCGGCGGTGTCCGTCAGATCGAGCTCGGGCTGGTCGATCGAGACCAGCCCGTCTCGCATAGCGAGCCATAGACCTCGTCGGTCGAGATGTGATGGAAGCGGAAGGCCGCTTTGGCCCCATCGTCGAGGCCCAGCCAGTAGCTACGCGCCTCCGACAGCATTACGAACGTGCCGACGACGTCGGTCTCGATCAACGCGCCGGGGCCGTCGATCGAGCGGTCGACATGGCTTTCGGCGGCGAGATGCGTGATTACCTTAGGCCGGAAGTCGGCGATCGCCACGCGGACCGCCTCGGCGTCGCAGATGTCGCCCTGCACGAAGCGATGACGATCCGAGCCGGCGACGCGCTCGACCGTGGAGAGCGTGCCGGCATAGGTCAGCTTTTCGAGTTGAGCACCTCATGCTCGTTGTGCTCAATCAGCTGGCGCGCCAGCGCAGAGCCGATGAAGCCGGCCCCGCCGGTGACGAAGATGCGCATCGGTGAGGTCCTTCAGGCGACGGGTTCGAGCGGATGGCCGTCATAGACGAACGGGCTGTCGAAATCGGCGAGCGCGGGCTGGACCTGGTCCTTGGCCGATAGCTCGGGGGTGGCGCCGGCCGGCATCGGCCAGTCGATCCCGGGGCTGTCCCAGCGGATGCCGCCATCGGCCTCGGGCGCATAGGTGTCCGAGCATTTGGAGGTGACTTCGCAATCGGGCTCGAGCGTGACGAAGCCGATCGGAATGAACAGCTGGTGCTCGTTCTCGGCGCTGAGCTCGGCGCCGACCCATTGCCCCCAGGTCGGCGAGCCGCGGCGCACGTCGACCGCGACCTTAAAGATCCGCCCGCGCACGCAGCGCACGAGCTTGTCCTGCCCGCGTGGCTGCGCCTGGAAATGCAGCCCGCGCAAGGTGTAGGCGGGCACCGACAGCGAGTGATTGTCCTGCACGAAGGTGCAGGCGATGCCGAGCTTGGCGAAGGCCGGCACCGAATACACCTCGTTGAACCAGCCGCGCGCGTCGCCGAAAAGGCGCGGCGTGATCAATTGAACGGGGTTCATGACCCGAGCACATAGGCCGATCCCGCCCACGGCAATCCATTGCTCCCGTGCAATGATCCGACCCGGGACTATCCTGGCGGATGACGCCCCATCCGCAGTGTCAGCGCTGCCCGTGCCGGCAGCGAGGCGCCGGTGCGCGCGGTGCGCAGCAGGCGGTAGCGGTGCCACCAGCCGGCCCGAGCGAAACCATCCAAGAGCGTCAGCGCCGGTGCCGGCAGATCGCGGCCGAACCGCGCGCGCAACGCGGCCAGATTGCCGTCGGCGATGGCCGCCTGCGCGTCATAGGTCGCCAGCTGCCGTCGCACGCCCGACAGCGGCCGGCGCAGCACTGCGGCCAGCTTGGCAACCGGCGACGACATGGCGGTCGCCGAGCCGAGCGTGTTGCCCCCGTGCTGGCGATACCGGATCAGCGGACGATCGACATAGGCGATCGTGCCCTTCACCGCCGCCACCTGCGCCAGCCACCAATCGTGAATATAGGCGCGGTCGGGAATCGGCAGCGCAAGGTCGAGCAGCGCGCGGTTCATCGCCATCGCGCAGCCGGGGACATGGCCGGTCAGCACGAGATCGGCGAGATCGAGCGATCCAGACGCCTTGCTGGTCGCGGTGAACCAGGTCCCGCCCGTGGGCTGCAGCGTCTCGTCGACGATGGCGAGGTCGCAATAGACCAGCAGCGGATAGTCGGCGCCCAGCGCTCGCTCCAGCTCAAGGAGGCGTGCCATGATCGCGGGCACCTTGTCGGGATCCCACCAATCATCCTGGTCGCTCAGGAAGACGTACGGCGCCTGCGTCGCGGCCAACGCCGCGGCAAAATTGCCGCGAACGCCCAACCGGCCTTCGCCCGGCAGCAGCCGGAGCGGGCGCGCCGTGAACGCCTGGAGGATGGCGCGCGTCCCGTCGGTCGAGCCGTCATCGGAGGCGACGATCGCGAGTTCGGGCCAGCGCTGCGCGGCAAGCGAGGCGAGCTGCTCGGGCAGGAAGCGCGCGCCATTCCAGGTGGCCAGCGCGATCTCGACGAGCGGCGAGGCTGTCTTGCTCATGCACCGGGATCCAGCACGGAGCGGCTGAGCGCGACGTAGCGCGCCATCATGCCGATGATGGAATAGTCGTCGCGGGCAAAGCGCGCCTGCGCGGCCCGTGCGCGTGCCTGGCGGGCGTCGGCGTTCGCCAGGGCCGCCTCGCGCAAGGCATCGGGATCGCCAGGCGGGACGTAGAACACTTCCTGCTCGTCGAAATAGGTCGGCACGCCGCCCGTGCGGCTAGAAAGCAGCGGCCGGCCGCGCGCCGCTGCTTCCAGCGCCACGGTGATGCCCGAGAAGCGATTTTCCTTCATTGGCACGACGACTAAGTCGGCCCAGGCGTACAGGTAATCGAACTCAGCGCGACTATGGTCGCTCGTCGCCGATCGGGCGCGCACGCTGGGGTAAAGCTGCTTTCTCTCGGCACTGACCCAAGGGCAGAGCAGCTCGACGTCGAACCGTGGATCGTGGCCGACGGCGCGCAGCAACGTGTCCCAGTCGCGAGTCGGGTCGTTGCCGGCCGCCAACAGCCTGATCGGTCGATCGTGCGAGTCCTCGAGTGTCGGCAGTGGCTCGGCCAGCGCCTCGGTACCGAAATACATCCGTTCGCATCGGACTCCCGGCATTTCGGTCATCATCAGCGGCAGGTAGCGGTCGGAATGGACGGTGAGCACGCCGGCCCCGCGCGCGAGGCGTCGGTAGAGTCGCCGTCGCAGGGGATCGATACGCTCCCAACGGTCGAATAGCCACACGGTGTTGCCGATCACGGGCAGCCGTGCGGGCGCATGCCACAGCCCGACAAAGCGCAGCGCCAGCCACTCGCCGTCCTGCATCGTCCAGATGATGTCCGCCTCGTGCAGCAACGCACGGTTACGCCACATATGGACGATGTCGAAGCCGAGCAGGCGCTTGACGATGCGCCGGGCGGTACGCCGCACCGGCCCCTCGGGGGTATCGCTCGAGAACAGGATGCGCCAGCCGAGGTCACGTGCACGATGGAAGCCATAGGGACTCTCATCCGGTTCGCGGCCTTGCAGGAAACGCTCGCGATAGGCCGTGGCGTCGAGACCGTAGGGCAGGTGGACGAAGGCGGTCGGTGGATGGTCGACAGTCAAGGACGGCTCCCGTTACGGCCTTCGCACGCCAATTGGGTGGAGATCGACACGCGTGGCGCATAAGGGCCGTGGCCCGAGCGGGCAACCGGCGCGTTTCCTTAGCGTTCATCGCTGGTCAGTCAGGCGCAGGCGTCCGCCGCACCGGTTCGTTGTCAGGAGGATCATGGCGTCATCATCTCGCGCCCGCCGCGTCGGGACCGCCGTGCTTGGCGGCCTTCTCGCGCTGTTGCCCGGCGCCTCGGTGCTGCCCGCCGCCGCCCCGGCGCCGCTGCGCCTGGGCGTAAATTATTTCCCCGGCTGGGACGGCGACGACAACCACAATTGGGACGCGATCAGGCCTTATGCCGATGACCGCGCGCCGCTGCTCGGCTGGTACAAGGATGCCGATCCCGCGGTGATGCGCCAACAGGTCGCGTGGATGAAGGCCTATGGCCTCTCCTATGTCGCGTTCGACTGGTATTGGCAGGACGGCGATGTCCATTCGGACGGTGCGATCAACGCCTATCTCACGATCCCGCAGCCGGGCGTCGACTTCGCAATCATGTGGGCCAACGATCACACCGGGATCGGCCCCGACGAATGGCGCCGCATCGTCAGCTTCTGGATCGACCATTATCTCAGGCAGCCGACCTATCTGCGCCTGAACGGCAGGCCGGTCGTGTTCCTGCTCACGCAGCAGGGCTTCAACGCCAACGCGCTGGCGGCGAAGAGCACGCCGACCGACTATATCCGCACGGCGCAGGAAATCGCCCGCCAGGCCGGGATCGGGTCGATCGCCTTCGTCGCCGGCTTCGACGACCTGTCCTACACGCTCGTCACCAACGAGGCGCCGGCCGAAGGCTATGGCGCCGTCAGCAGCTACAATCTGCACCGGCCTCCCTGGCGCCCGCAGCGGCCGGGCTGGGACAAGCTCACCCAAGGCTATCCGGCGCTCGACCAGGCCTATCGCGCCAATTGGAACGAAGGCCTGCGATCGAAGGTGCCGGTGGTGCTGCCGATGACGACCGGGTGGGACAAGCGCCCCTGGGGCGGCAGCGCCGACCCGCTCCACGACCGTTCGGTGGCCACGCCCGCGCAGTTCCGCGCGCATCTGGAGGCGGCGCGGCAGGTGATGCTCAAGCCCGGCGCGGCGCACTCGGGGCTCGGCATCGTGTGCTGCTGGAACGAATACGGCGAGGGCTCCTTCCTGGAGCCCACCCAGAACCGGCGCTTCGCGATGCTCGAGCAGGTCAAGGCGGTGTTCGGGAAGCGCTAGGGCCCGATCCCGCGGTGCGGGATCGGAGCAGTACCGGGCCGGTGCCGCTTTCGACGTGAGGGGATCATGCCCTAGCAGGCTCTTGAAGAAGCAGGCGAAGGGCTCCGAGATTGCGGGGCTGTGGCTGTCGGTTGGGCTATTTGGCGTAGCGATCTGTCGCGCAGGGCGGGATTAGCTGACGCCCGCGAGCGCCGCCGGAGTTATGGCCAGCGCCGGGTGCGGACGATTCACTCAAGCTGCAGCCCCGAGCAGCTTTGGCAGGCGGATCAGGTTGTAGGCGGTGGCTGCGAAGGTGAAGGACCAGTCGACGCTTTCGAGGCCGCGCAGCTTGGTTCGTCGCAGGCCGGCGACGGTCTTGGTCCAGCCGAACGCCTCCTCGATCCGTTTGCGCGCGCGCAGGCTGGCGGCGTAGCCGGCGTGCCGGGTGGTGCGACGATCGCCGAGCGCCTGCGGCTGACGTTCTGGGCGACGTGCGGCCGGACATTTAGGGTGCGCAGCTCCTCGACGAAGTCGGCTGTATCGTAGCCGCGGTCGGCACCCAGCGTGATGGCGCGGGGCCGGTCGGCATGGGGCTCGATCATCTCCAGCGCGGCGAGGCGCTCGGCATGCCCGGACACGCGCGTGAGCCGGGCATCGACCACAGGCCCGACCGGTTCTCCATGAGGCCGTGACCGATGAAGCAGAGCCTGGCCTCCATGCCGGGACCCTTACGGTAGAGCATCGCATCAGGATCGGTGGTGCTGGCGTGTGTGGCGTTGGAGCGCTTCTCGGCGCGGAAGTCGACGGTCGGGTTGCGTCCTGCATTGCCGCCGTCCGGTCGGTCGGGCTCGTCCCGTGGGCGAAAGCTCTTCATGCTCGCCCAGGCCTCGACCAGCGTCCCGTCGACGCTGAAATGATCACTCGAAAGGAGCCGCCGGACGCGGGGCTGCGTCAGGATCGCGGAGAGGAACCGCGCGGCAATGTCGCCTTCGAGCAGCCGGTCGCGGTTCTTGGAGAAGGTCGAGTGGTCCCACACCGGCTCGTCGACACCCAAGCCGACGAACCAGCGGAACAGCAGATCATACTCCAGCCGCTCCATCAGCTGCCGCTCCGAGCGCACCGAGTAAAAGGCCTGGAGCAGCATCGCCCGAAGCAGCATCTCCGGCGCAATCGACGGCCTGCCCATGCCGGAATACAACGCCGCGAACTCGCCCGACAGCGCGTCCAGCGCTTCGCTCACAACTGTCCGAATCGCCCGCAACGGGTGGTCGGCACGCACCCGCTGTTCCAGGTCCACATACGAGAACAGCTCGCCCGACCGCTTGTCAGTGCCCCGCATCCCACCCTCGCTCGACGCTCATCGCCAACGAGTGAATCACGTCCCGAACCGTCGCGCCACCGACTTCTTCAACAACCTGCTAGCGCCGGGCTGCCCAGCCGTGGCGCGCATAACGCAGCATCGCGCCGGCGCGCTTGCGCCCGTGTTGCCCGCGGCCCGCGTAGAACAGCGAGCGCGCGCCGAAGCCCACCGCCATGGTCGTGCCGATCATCCAGCGGCTGGCGCGCGGTTGCCAGCCTTCGCCCCGGTGCAGCGCAAAGATCGCGTCGATCCAGCCCGTCGAGACGTGGACGGCATCGGGATCGACGCGCTGTGTCGCGCCCTGGAGGTGGACGACTGCGATCGGCGGCAGCAGCGCCAGCGCCTGGCCCGCCTGGCCCAGGCGGATACCCAGATCGACGTCCTCGCCGTACATGAAGAACCGCGGATCAAAGCCCTTCACCGCCTCGAATGCGCGGCGCGTCACCAGCAGGCAGGTGGCGGCGAGCCAGTCCACCGCGATCCGCTCGCGCGCCATAAGCGCGGGATGGTTGACGTAGAAGCCCTTGGCGCCCGGCACGAGACGCGACACCAGGCCGACGTGGCGCATCACGTTGCCCGGCGTCGGCGCATAGCCGCCGTCGCCGATCTGGTGCGAGCCGTCTGGATTGACCAGGCGCGGGGCGACCGCGCCCAGCCCCGTGGCCTCGCCGGCGCGTAAGGCGGCCAGAAGCCGCGGCAGCGCCTCTGGGTCGGTCAGATAGGCATCGGGATTGAGCAGCAGCAGATAGTCGCCACGGGCATGCTCGGCGGCCAGGTTGTTGCCGCGGCCAAAGCCCAGGTTCTCGCCCGGCTCGATCAGCGTGATCGCCTCCGGGCGGGCGCGGATCGCGTCGGCGGTGCCGTCCTTCGACAGGTTGTCGACGACGACCACCTCCATCGGCTCGGCGAAGCGGCTCGCGAACAGGTGATCGAGGCACGGGCCGATCAGCGTGCGGCAGTTCCAGGTGACGATCAGGACCGAGAGGACGGGCGCCGTCACCGCGCGGAGGCCCCTGCCTGCTCGAAACAGCGCAGATACTTGTTCAGCACCGTCTCCCACTGGAAGTCGCGCCGGTGCCGCGCGCGCGCGGCGAGCCGCGCGGCGGCGAGCGCGGCCTCGTCGGTCTCCAGGCGCTCCCAGCATTGCAACAGCGCCGCCTCGTCGGGAAAGAAGAACTGTCCCGGCCCCGCGGTCCACCGGTTGAAGCGGTTGTCGTGCGCGATCACTGCATTGCCGGCGCCGAGCGCCTCGACGAGCGACGGGTTGGTCCCGCCGACCTGGTGGCCGTGGACATAGGCGCGGGCGTGGAAGCGCAGGCTGCGGATGCGATCCTGATCGTAGATCGGCCCCGGGAAGATGACGCGTTCGCCCGCCGCCTGCGTTACGGCGCGGTGATAGGGCTTGTCGGGATCAATCCGGCCGAGCACCACCAGCTGCGTGGCGCGGGGGGCGACGGCGAAGCTGCGCACCACCTCGAGGAGCGAGTTTTCGGGTTCGATCCGGCCGATCGCGATGTAATAGCGGCCCGGCGCCACTCCCAGGGCCGCCAGCGGCGCGACCGGCGCCTCCTCGATAACGTCCGACCCATAGGGGATCATCACCGGCCGCTTGAAGCCCAGCCGGCGCAAGTGACGCGCGATCTCGGGATGGTCGGCGATCGCGACATGCGCCAGATTATAGCCCAGCACCTCGTTGGCGAGCAGCCACAGCTTGGCGGGCAGCGACCATTTCTGGCGCTTCCACTCGATGCCGTCCATGTTCATTAGGATGCGCCGGCCGGCCAGCCGCTCGCGCAGGTTGAACACCGCCGTATTATAGCCGAGCACGAGATCGAGGCCCGGTCGCTTCATCACGTCGCGCACGCAGGCAAGATCGAATTCCATCGTGCCGCCCACGCTATCGCGGCGCGTATCGAACGTGATGCGCTTCACGCCGTGCCAGTCGTCCTCGACCGATCGGCCATCCGCATCGGCGCGCATGGCCCCCTGGCAATAGACCGTTACCTGCCAGCCCTGGTTCACAAGCCATGGCGCCAGCCGCTCCACGAAGGTCTCGAAGCCGCCATGCGCGCCCGGAATGCCTCGCGTGCCCAGAATGTTGATCTGCTTTTGCATGCCCATCTGCCCCAAAGTCGTATGCCTGCACGACGCTGGCTGCCTGATGCGTACGCGTAGCGGCGTTCAGGGCCGGCCTGCAACCTCGTCAAAAGCGGCGAGCAGGGATTGCGCCGCCCTGTCCCAGCTGAACGAGGCAAGCTGTGCGCGGCGCTGCTCTAGCGTCGGCGGCGCGATCGGCGTCGTGGTGAAATGTCCGCGAAGGCGCGCGGCAAGCGTGGTGGCCGCGTTCAGTTGAGTCGGGTCGAACAGGGATGCCAGTCCGGCCGCTACCTCGGGCATGGCGGTGCGATCCGACGAGATTGTCGGCAGCCCGAACAGCAGCGCATCGAGCAGCGGCAGGCCGAAGCCCTCGGCCGCGCTGGGGAAGACGAACAGTGCCGCCCCACGGTACAGCGCTACGAGTTCGTCGTCGGACACGTCGGCGAGGTGGCGCACGCCCGGGAGATCGGCCTCGGCGAAACGATGGCCGTGGTCGGTCCTGCCGACGATTACCAGCTCGAGGTCGGGCACGGCCGCGGCGACGAAGGCGCGGGCCAGCAAGGCCATGTTCTTGCGTGGTTCGATCCGGCCGACCGCCAGCACGTAGGGGCGCGCGGGTGGCGCTGGCGACGGAGCGAAGTACGCCGCCGCGTCGAACGACGGGCCATTGGTTACCTGTCGGATGCGCGAGGCCAGTGAGGGGAAACGCCGCGCAATCTCGCCTTCGGCGGTGCGCGACACCGTGGTGATGCACTGCGCGCGGAACATTGACAGCGTGAACAGCGCCTGTGAGCGCCAGCGGAACAGTCGCGGGAACAGATAGGGATGGGTGATCGGCAGCACGTCATGGACCGACACCAGCACCCGCGCGCGCGCAAAAGGCGGCACGATATACTGGAATAGCGTGATCGGATCGCCGTGCGCGCGCAGCAGCCCGGGCCAGATCGCCAGCAGCCGGCGGGTGGATCCGGCATACGGCAGGGGAGCGTAGCGAAACGCCTCGCTGCCCGCGCCAATCGCCTGAGCGCACGCCACTGGGTCCGCGGAAAACAACAGGAAATCGCTCGCCCGCCCGGTCCGCGCGATCGCGCGCAATAACTGGATCAGCACCGTGCGTGAGCCCTGCGGCCGCCCGTCGATGACATGCGCGTCGATGGCGAGATGGGGGTGCATCGAATGCTCTATGCCGCTCTTACAAGAAAGATGGATGGACGCATTTTAGCGGCGCGAACTGACCGCATCAGTTTGCTGCGCGGCGGAATTTCAATGTCGCACGGACCGCCAACGCTGTATCTTTGGCAATGGAACGGGCGCCGCCGGCAAATCGTGTGTAATTGCCGTTGGCGATTTGACGTAAAATCAAGCCGAAACCCGCCACGCCACCACGATGAATACTCTGACGCGCGGCAATGAAGGCAAGCTTCACCTCGAAGATGGGGCGCAATGTGGCGGCGAGCGAACTACTCTCCTCAATGGTGCGGACCGCCGCTTCGTACCGCGCCTGTTCGGTAATGTAGAAACGCTCCGGTCTGTTCTGGGCGCCGACCACGATAGAGTGCAGACCGCCTTCGCCCGAGCCGACGACTTGACTAGCGTGTTGACGATAGCGCGTTACCGGTTCCATGCGCTTTGACCTGCCAAGTGCAGCGCCGACGAGACTGAGCCATTCGTCATGACTCCAGCCATCCGCAATAGGCAGCGAGGCAGCGGCGACGTCGTAGCGGACGCTCATCGTTGTACCGTACAGCACGCCGTATCGCAGAATCAGCGGCAGTAGGTCATGGCCCGCCGTTAATCGGACACGGTCCGCCGGGCTGACAGGAACGGTATCGAAAATTGTCCGGCCGAGCAATTGCCCGTCGGCATCAATCAACGGGGCATCGGAGAAGGTGAAGGCTACCTCGGGATCGTCATAGGCGGTGATGGTGCGCTCGATGCGATCGCTTAACCAGACATCGTCCTGGTCGGTGAGCAGGATGATGTCTCCGGTACATCGGGCGATGCAGGCACCGAAATTGCGTGCCGGTCTCAGGCGTTGCGCATTAACGACCAGCCGCACGGGAAAAGGAGCCTGTGCTGCGAACCGCTCGATCAACGCCGCCGAGCCATCGTCAGAGCCGTCGTCCTGCACCACGAGTTCGTCGGGCGCGACCGTCTGGGCCGCAATGCTGTCGAGCTGGGCGGGGAGGAATCGACTGCCGTTGAAGGTGCACATCGCCACCGAAACACGCGGCCGATGGCCAGCCTGAGGAGCAATCATAAGGGGCGGCGAAGTTCCTGTGACTTGTTTGATCGTGCTAGGCGCAGGGCCTGTTGAAGTCCAGTGACCTCACGCTCGCGCTGTCGCTTGCTTGTTCTTACCGGGCAAAGCTGCCATGGTTTGCACAAGGTCGACCGGTACGATGGTAGCGGCGAGCATAGACAGGTTGCCATGCCAGCGAGTCCGATGATGACGCCTTCCGGGACGGGCTTTCGCCAGGCGCTTGCAATTGTCGCCTTCCTGATCGCGGCAGTGGTTCCGATTAAAGAGGTCGCCTTTGGCCTCGCTATCGTGCTGCTTTTGGTTTTCCAGCCATTGAACTTGCAGCAAGTTCGCATGGTTTTGGTACAAAACTGGCCCATCGTGGTCATGATCATCGTCAGTCTGGTAATGACTTTGATTGATATTACCGATGAGATGGATAGCCGATCATTTATCCGTATTGCCTTTTATTATCTGCGTATTCCAGCGTTTTTGCTGTTGGGATTTGGAGCGCGACGTCTTCTAATAAATGAACGGGCCTTGCTGTGGTCCATTGTCATAGTGGGTGCGTGGGGAGCCGGACAAACCGTCTATCGATACGCAGCAGCGGGTAATATTTCTGGTTTAGACCATTATTCTGTCCGTGAAATCATAGGAACGGGAGATACTACGTCTATTCTTATACCTCTATGTGCTTTAATTTTGTGGAGAGAAACGAAGTTATCAATATTGAAGGTCGCTTTGGTCGCGGCAACTATCGTAACATTTCTTTCTATTGTTGCGGCGAGCTCAAGGACCGGGATAGAACTCATTCTAGTCACAGCGATTCTCAGTTTGCCATGGGTCAGGCCTTTAGTTTTCGCCCGCTGGGGAGGCGTTGTTGCCCTGATCGTCACATTATTGATCACTACCCCGTTGCTATTGCCTATTTTGAATCTCATCGGTGTTGATCCCTTGTCAATTAACGGGCTCGCGGAGGTTATTGCCAGGCCAAGAACTGATCTCCAATTGATAAACTTGGAGTGGCGCGGTTAC
>JBPBQW010000096.1:0-19132 GCA_050955125.1 Janthinobacterium lividum | reverse complement strand
GATCGTCCATCGGGATCGTCTCGGCGGCGCCGTATCGGCGGGCGAGGTCGAGGCTGAACGACCGGCGCGAGATCGCGATCACCCGCGCCCCCGCATCCGTGCACAGCCGCGTCAGCAGCGCGCCGAGAAAGCCGATGCCGATGATCGCCACCGTCTGCCCCGCAGCCACGTCGGCGCGGCGGAAGATGTTCATCACGCAGCCCAGCGGCTCGCCGGGAACGGCCATGCCGGCGAGGCCGGCGGGCAGCTTCACCGTCATGTCGGCGCGGGCGATGTCATACTGGGCGAAGCTGTGCCCGGCGAGCGTCGCGACCCGGTCACCGACCGCGAACCCGGTGACGCCCTCGCCGACCGCGTCGACGACACCCCAGCCCTCGTGCCCCAAGCCGCCCGGCTGACCGGGGTAGGTGGACCAGGGCTGGCCGTCCCACGGCTCAACGTTGGAGCCGCACACGCCGCATCCTTCCAGCGCCACACGCAGTTCGCCCGCGCCCGGCTCGGGCACCGGCACCTGCTCGACACGGATCGCCCGCGCGCCGGTCAGCACCGCCGCGTCCATCATCTCGGTCACGCTTGGGTCCTTACGCGGCCTTGTCGGCGATGAACGCCTCGACCATCGTGAACGCCTGGTCGTCCGTCATCTGCTTGGCGGGATGCTTGCAGAAGAACGCCGACGCGCCCTCGACCGGGCCGCCGATCCCGCGATCGCGCGCGATCTTGGCGCAGCGGACCATGTCGATCGCGACACCGGCCGAATTGGGGCTGTCCTCCACCGACAGCCGCATCTCAAGGTTCATCGGCACGCCGCCGAACAGCTGCCCCTCCATGCGGATGAAGGCGACCTTGTTGTCGTTCTGGAACGGCACGTAGTCGCTGGGACCGATGTGGACGTTGTCGTCGTCCAGTCGCTCCGCCGCCACCGCCTGCACCGCCTCGGTCTTGCTGATCTTCTTGCTCTTGAGCCGGGTGCGGTTCGACATGTTGAGGAAGTCGGTGTTGCCGCCGGTGTTGAGCTGGTACGTCCGGTCGAGCTTGACGCCGCGCTTGGCGAACAGGTCGGTCAGCACGCGGTGGACGATCGTCGCGCCCATCTGCGCCTTGATGTCGTCGCCCACGATCGGCACGCCCGCGTCGGTGAAGCGCTTGGCCCATACCGGATCGCTGGCGATGAAGACGGGGATGTTGTTGACGAACGCCACCCCGGCTTCGAGCGCGCACTCGGCGTAGAACTCGGTCGCGGCCTGGCTGCCGACGGGCAGATAGTTCATCACCACGTCGACGTTCGCCGCGCGCATCTGCGCCACAACCTCGTCGCGGGTCGGCTGCGCCTCGTCCGACAGGATGAAGGTGCGGTCGTCGGTGGGGTAGTCGAGCATGTGCTCGGCGACACCGTCGAGCACCGGGCCCATGCGGACGACCGCGCCGCTGGGCGCGACGTCCGCCTCGAACACCGCGGTGCAATTGGGCTTGGCGAAGATCGCCGACGCGACGTCCTGCCCGACCTTGCGCGCATCGACGTCCCACGCCGCGACGACCTTGATGTCGGACGGGGTATAGCCGCCCAGGTCCCAGTGCATCAGGCCGGTGACGTCGTTCGTCCCTTCGCGATAATGATGGAGCCCCTGCACCAGCGAGCTGGCGCAATTGCCGACGCCGATGATGGCCATGCGAATTTCATTCATCGATCCGGTACTTCCCGTCCCTTGTTGTTCCTGTCGCGGGGCACGGCCTCACGCTCTGCGGCCGTATCCCGCGTGCGCACCGCCGGCGGCGGTCGCCGGCGCCGCGGCCGGGTCGAACCCGCGCGTCGCCCGCTGCTCCACCTGCCGATGCCACGTCATCGTCGCGACCGCCACCACCGTCAGCGGTACGAGCTCGATCCACCACGCCAAAGTCGGCTCGCGGATGAGCACCGCCAGCACGAAGAGCCCGACGCGCACGTTGGCGCTGAGCAACGCCATGACCCGCATCGGCGCGACGGCGCGCGCGACATACCCCGCAGCGACGCCCGCGCCCGACGGCCCGGCAATCTGCGCATCCAGCCTGCGCCCGGCCCGGTCGGCGGCGGTGGCGATGCGATCGTAGACCGGCACATGGCTCGCGACGGGGGGTGGCGACTGAAGCCGCAGGCGGCGATGGAAGCGCGCGCGTTCGCCCTCGTAAAGGCTGGACTGCACCGCGTGGGCGATCCCGGCGGCGATCGCCAGCGCCCATCCGGCGACGGTGCCGATCGACACCGCCAACGCGCAATAGATGAGGATGAAGACACCGTGATCGCACAGCCCGTCGAGGATGCGGCCTAGCCGGCTGGCGGTCCCCGTCGCCCGCGCGACCATGCCGTCGAGCCCGTCCGCGACCAACCAGCAGCCCGCCAGCACCATCCCGAGCAGCGCGCCCCGCCATCCCGGCAGGCCGACGAACGCCATCATCGCGCACACACCGAACCCCAGGCCCAACACCGACACCATGTTGGCGGACACGCCGCGCGCGATCGCGAACGGCACGAGCGCGCGGGCGGCCGGGTGGATAAGGTACAGGTTGCTGAGATCCTCGATCCGGCGATCGCGCGATCCGTCCGGCGGCGGGATTGTCATCGATGCGTCATGCGCGTTTCACGGCCTTGACGCAAGCGGCAGACCGACCGGATGCGCCGGGTCGAGCGCCTCCGACCGGGCCGCCGCCGCCCTCCGGACCCGTCGCTCCGCCATCGCCAGCGCGGGAGGATCGTCGACGTCGATCCAGCCGAGCGCGCCGACATCCAGCACCAGCGCCCGCCCCGCCGACGCCAGCGTCCTGACGCCGTCCGTGATCGAGGGGCGGTGGAGGCCGGCGAGCGCATCGTAGAAAGCGGGACCGACCGCGAAGACTCCGGTGTCGAAGGCATCGTAACTGGCGAGGCTCTTGCCGATCGCGACGATCCGGGTTCCGCCGTCGGTCTCGACGCAGGTCACGTCGTCGAGGTCCACCACGTCCGATTCGAGGTGCCGGTCGATGCCCAACCGCAGCCCATCGCCCGGCCCCGCTTCCGCGACCAGCCGGTAGAGCGCCGGATCGACGAGGTGGTCGCACATCACCAGCAACGCCGGGCCGCCCGCCGCGCGGCCGCCGGCCAGCGCGGAGACGCCGTTGGGCATGGTCCAGTCGGCCACCGCCACCGTCTCCACCGCGAGCGGCCAGCGCCGCGTGGCGAGGTGCGCGGCGATCTCGGCGCCGCGATAACCGATGACGACGACCGCCCGCTCGATCCCCGCCGCCGCGAGCCGTTCCAGCGCGTGGTCGATCAACGGCTTGCCGCCCACCGCGCACAGCGGCTTCGAGGGTGCCGCGGCACGCAGCCGGCTGCCCTCGCCGGCTGCCAGGACGATCGCGGTACGGATCATGCGATCGCCTTCGCCGGAGCGGCGACGATCGCCGGTGCCGCGGCGACCCGGGGCGCATAGCGGTCGATCGCCCAGGCGCAGAAGTCGGCGAACCGCTCGGGCTCGCGTGCGGGGCTGGTATGGTGCGGCTCGATGCCCAGGTGATCGGGGGTGAAGCAGAAGGTGACGGTGGTGTCGAACGGTGCCAACGCGTCCATCATCCGGTCGAACCAGTCGGTCGCGTTCGGGCGGAACGAGTCGGCCCAACTGAGCCCGGTGCGCAGCCGCCGCGTGCCCAGCCGCTTCATCCAGCCGACCGCGTCGTCGAGCCGCGGGTCCTCGAAATGGAACCACTGCATCAGGCCCATCTCACCGGCCATCGTCGCATAGTCGTCGAGCGCGGGCTTGGGCGTGCCGTCCTCGCGGATCAGCCCCATGTAGAAATGGCGGTAATAGCTCGACCCTTCCGCCTCGCGGTGCCGCGTCTCCGCGCCCCACGCCATCGGCAGGTCGAACAGCGAATACCAGAACACGCGCGGCACCCGATTCAGCAGCAGCTCGGCGGTGCGCTTCAACCCGAACACCTGCACCTCCTCGGCGCCGAAGCTGCCGACGCCGACCTCGGTGACCCAGATAGGCTTGTCCGTCACCGTCTCGATCTCGGCGATCTTGTCGGGCCAGGCGTGGATCGGCCACAGGTTCCAGTCGAGCGGGAAGCCGTGGACCGCGATCACGTCGACGTCGGACAGCGCGCCATGGCCCTCCAGTCGCCGGACCCACAGTGGGTCTATCGGCGACATGCCCCCCAGCACGCGCGGAATCGCGGGATTGGCGGCGCGGATCGCCCGGCCAGCCAGTTTCACCATCGCTGCGAATTGCGACCAGTCGGGGTCGATCGCGATGTCCCAATGCGACTTGTTGTTGGGCTCGTTCCAGATCATCGCCGCTTCGATCAACGGGCGTCTCCTGTTGCCGGATAAACCGCGGCCGGGCCCCATTCGCCGTACGGCACCGGCGCGACGCGGCACCAATACACCTCGTCCTCGGGATGCGCCTCGATCGTGAAGCCGGCGGCGCGCAGCATCGCCTCGCTGCCGGCGCGGTTGGGGGCCCACCAGTTGGTCCAGTCGCCCGCGAACCGCCGCTCGATGAAGTGCATCTTCGGGTAGGCGGCGTCGTCGAAATACTCGGGCGGATCGAAGGTGCCGGGCTTGTGGAACGGGTGGTCCTCGGGCGCCCGGTACGCGTCCTTCGACCCCTGCTGCATCGTCTGGAACAGCATCGCGCCGCCCGCCCCCTCCTCGCTCACGACATGCTCGCGGATCAGGTCGAGCGCGAGCAGCGGATGGCGCAGGTGATAGAGGACGCCCATGAAGACCACGACGTCGAACTTCTCCGCCAATGCGCCGACGTCATAGACCGACAGCTTGGCGAACTCTACGTCGCGAAAACCCAGCGCGTCGGTCGCGAGCCGCGCCTGCGCGAGGTAGCGATCGTCCGAGTCGATCCCCAGCACGCGCCCCGCGCCGCGCTTCTTCATCTCGACGCAATAGAACCCCGCGTTGCACCCGATGTCGAGCACGCTCATGCCCGTCAAATCCGCGGGGATGGCGTCGGCGAAGCGCGCGTATTTGAACGAGGGGTAATCGCCCAGGAAGTGATCCGGCGCGGTCTTGATCCCGTCACCCAGATCGATGTTGTGGAACCAGGGCGCGAGCGCGTCGACACGCTCCTTCAGGCTTTCCGCATCCGCCACTCAACGCACCCTCTCGTTCATCCGCAGGACGCGAGCGCCCCAGTCGCCGGCCACCACCCGCGTGACCGAAGCGGGGTCGATATCGAACCGATGGATGTTGGCCAACCCCAATCCCAGCACATCGCACACCGCGGCGCGGATCAGGTCGGCATGGGTGACGAGGGCGATCGTGCGCCCTGCCCCGCCCGCCGCCAGCCGTCGGATCAGCCCGACGATGCGCGCCTGCACCTCCACCATGCTCTCGCCGCCGGGGCAGCGGGCGGTGGCGCGCTCGTCGTTCCACGCCTGCCAGCGCGGATCGCCGGCGAGCTGGGAGAAGCCGACGCCGGTCCAGTCGCCGACGTCGATCTCGAGTGCCGCATCGTCGGTCGAGACCGCAACGCCCGCTGCCCAACCGATCGCCTCTGCGGTCTCGCGCGTGCGATCGAGCGGGCTGGCGACGATCGCGTCGATGCCGGCGCCGGCCAGCCCCGCGCCGAGTGCCGCCGCTTGCGCCCGCCCCGCCTCGCTCAACGCGACGCCCGGCCGCCGGCCCGACAGCCGGAGGTCGACGTCGGCCGTGACGGCGTGGCGGACGAGGAGGAAGGTCGTGGTCATCGCGATCCGGCGGCCGGATTTGACACCGGCAGGAACAAAGAAGAAGAAGCCGCGCTATCCACCGGATAAACCGGCACAACAAGGGAGCAGCCGCAGGGATGGGACGCAACACCCAAGCGCAGCACGGGTCAACCCTTCGCGGGGCAGCGGCATGAGCGAGACCGTCCTCGTCACGGGCGGCGCCGGCTTCATCGGCCGATCCGTCACGCAGGAACTGCTCCGCCGCGGCAACACCGTTCGCGTGCTCGACAGCCTGATCGAGCAGGTGCACGGCCAGGTCGACGGATCGAAGATGCTGTCGCCGGACGCAGAAGTGATCCGCGGCGACGTCCGCGATGGCGGCGCGGTGGCGCGGGCGCTCAGGGGCGTCGACAGCGTGATCCACCTCGCCGCGGAAGTCGGCGTCGGCCAGTCGATGTACGAGGTGGAGCGCTACACCTCCACCAACGACGTCGGCACGGCCGTTCTGTTCGAGAAGCTGATCGAGCAGCCGGTCCGCCGCGTCGTCACCGCCTCGTCGATGTCGATCTATGGCGAGGGGTTGTACCGCGACGCCGACGGCGCGCTGGTCGAGGACGCGGACCGCCCCAATCTGCGCGACGGCCTGACGCAATGGGACCCGGTGGACGCCGAAGGCCGCCCGCTGTCGCCGATCGCGACGCCCGAGTGGAAGCGTCCTGCGCTGTCGTCGATCTATGCGCTCAACAAATACGTGCAGGAGCGCACGACGCACATCATGGCCGCGCCCTATGGGATGGAAGGCGTCTGCCTCCGGCTGTTCAACGTCTATGGCCCGGGCCAGGCGCTCTCGAACCCGTACACCGGCGTACTCGCGATCTTCGCGTCGCGCTTCCTCAACGGACAGAAGGCGATGATCTTCGAGGACGGCGAACAGCGGCGCGACTTCGTCCATGTGTCGGACGTGGCGCGCGCCTTTGCCGACGCGCTGGTGCTGCCGGGCGCGGCGGGGGGCACGTTCAACATCGGATCGGGGCACGACCGGTCGGTGTCCGACGTCGCCCGCGAACTCGCCCGCGCGATGGGCCGCAACGACCTCGAACCCGAGATCGTCGGCAAGGCGCGGATCGGCGACATCCGCCATTGCTTCTGCGACACAACGCTGGCGGCGGAGAAGCTCGACTTCCGCGCGACGCAGGATTTCGGCGCCGGGCTCGCGGTACTGGCCGAGTGGGTCGCGAGCCAGACCGCGACCGACAACGTCGCCGCGGCCCGCGCGGAGCTCGAGAAGCGGGGCCTCGTCGCGTGAGCGACGACTCGATCGACACCGGCGTGACGGACGCTCCCGTCCTCGTCACCGGCGGCGCGGGGTTCATCGGGTCGAACCTCGCCGACCGGCTGCTCCGCGACGGGCACCGGGTACGGATATACGACGCGCTCAGCCGGCCGGGGGTCGAGGCGAACCTGGCCTGGCTTCGGCATACCCACGGCGACCGGGTGGAGTTCGTCCACGCCGACGTGCGCGACCATGCGGCGCTGACCGCCGCGGCGGCGGACGCGAAGGCGGTGTTCCATTTCGCCGCGCAGGTTGCGGTCACGACGTCGATGACCGACCCGGCCGACGATTTCGCGATCAACATCGGCGCGACCTTCGCGCTGCTGGAGGCGCTGCGTCGCAAAGGGGATGGCACCCCGCTGATCTTCGCCTCCACCAACAAGGTGTACGGCGACCTCGCCGACCTCGATTTCGCGCTGGAGGACGAGGCGTACGTGCCCGTCGACGCGGACGTACGCGCCCACGGAATCGGCGAGGCGCGCAACCTCGACTTCCACACGCCCTACGGCTGCTCCAAGGGTGCGGCGGACCAGTATGTGCTCGACTATGCGCGCTCGTTCGGCGTGCCGACCTGCGTCCTGCGGATGAGCTGCATCTACGGCCACCGCCAGATGGGGACGGAGGATCAGGGCTGGGTGGCGCACTTCCTGATCCGCGCATTGGAGGGCAAGCCGATCACGCTGTACGGCGACGGCCATCAGGTGCGCGACATCCTCGACGTGTCGAACGCGGTCGACGCATACGTTCGGGCGTGGGAGCGCATCGACGCGGTGAAGGGCCGCGCGTTCAATCTCGGCGGTGGCCCGGCCAATGCGGTGTCGCTGCGCCAGCTGCTCGCGCACATGGGCGCGCTGATCGGACGCGAGGTCGCGATCGAGTCGTCGGACTGGCGCGCGGGCGATCAGCGGTATTTCGTCGCCGATACCCGTGCCGCGCAGGAGGCGCTGCAACTCGCCCCCCGCGTCGACTGGCGCGAGGGCGTCGCGCGACTGGCGCAGTGGCTGGCGGCCGAGCGCCGGCTGAACCTGTCCGTGGGTCACGCCGAGGACGCGGCGGCGTGAAGCTGCTGATGACCGCCGACCGCGTTGGCGGCGTGTGGCAGTATGCGACCGAACTGGCGGGCGCGCTCGCGCCGCTGGGGGTGGAAACGGTGGTGGCGGTTATGGGACCCCCCTCTTCCATCACCGTTCGTGCTGAGCCTGTCCAAGCACCCGATCCAGGCGCAGGCGCCCGCGCAGGATCGGTCGCAGGTCCTTCGACGAGTTCAGGACGAACGGAGTTCGGCGATCGAGTGTCGGTGGAGATCATCGACACCCCCCTTCCCCTCGACTGGCTCTGTGCGTCGCCCGAGCCGGTCCGCGCCGCTGCCGCCGCGCTCGCCGATCTGGCGCGCGCGGTCGGGGCGGACATCGTCCAGCTAAACTCCCCGGCGTTCGCCGCCGCGGCCCGCTGGCCGGTGCCCGTCGTCGCGGTGGAGCACGGATCGGTCGCGCCGTGGTGGGACGCCGCGCATCCGGGCGAACCCCTGCCCGCGCAGTTCGGATGGCACGCGGCGATGGTGCGCGACGGCCTGCTCGCCGCCGACGCCGCGGTAGCACCGAGCGCGAGCTATGCCGACGCGGTCCGGCGCCGCTACGGCCTGCCCCGCGCACCGGTCGCGATCCCCAACGGCCGCACGCCGTCCCCGCTTTCCTCTGCCGCGCCTGCGTCGCATGCCTTTACCGCCGGCCGGCTATGGGACCGCGTCAAACGCACCCCGCTGCTCGATCGCGTCGCTGCCCTCACCCCGATTCGCGCCGCCGGGCCCGTCACCGCGTCGCATGGCGAGACCGTCGCCTGCGACCGTCTCCAGTTGCTCGGTACGCTCGACGGCTCCGCGCTTGCCGCGGAACTCGCCGGCCGGCCGGTGTTCGTATCCGCCGCCAGCTTCGAGCCATTCGGGCTCGCGGTGCTCGAAGCGGCGCAGGCGGGCTGTCCGCTCGTCCTGTCCGACATCGCGACCTTCCGCGAGCTGTGGGACGGCGTGGCGGTGTTCGTCGCGGGCGACGGTCCTGCCGACTGGGCGGACGCGATCGCCCGCGCGCGCACCGGTCGCGAGACGCTGGGCGAGGCCGCCCGGACCCGCGCCGCCCGCTACACGCCGGGCGCGACCGCGGCGGCGATGATGGGCGTGTATCGCACGCTGCTGGACCAGAGGGTCGCGGCGTGAGGATCGCCTATCTCACCCACTCCCTCGCGAGCTGCTGGAACCACGGCAACGCGCATTTCCTGCGCGGCGTGCTTCGCGAGCTGATCGCGCGCGGGCATTACGTGCGGGCAATGGAGCCGGCGGGCAATTGGAGCCTCGCCAACCTGGTCGCCGACGCCGGGCCGGCCGGGCTCGACGCCTATCGCGCCGCCTATCCCGAGCTGTCCTCCACCGAGTTCGCGCCCGACACGCCCGTCGACGAACTGGTCGGCGACGCGGAGCTCGTGATCGTCCACGAGTGGAACGAGCCCGCGCTCGTCGCCGCGATCGGCGAGGCTCGCAAGGCGGGCGGGCGCTTCACGCTGCTGTTCCACGACACGCACCACCGCGCGGTCAGCGATCCGGACGCGATCCGCGCGTTCGACCTCGGCGGCTATGACGGGGTGCTGGCGTTCGGCGAGACACTGAGCGAGGTGTACCGCCGCTGGGGCTGGGGCGACCGGGTGTGGACGTGGCACGAGGCCGCCGACACCCGCCTGTTCCACCCGCCCGAGCAGGAGGGCCCACGCGAAGGGCTCGTGTGGATCGGCAACTGGGGCGACGGCGAGCGGACCGCGGAACTGGAGAGTTTCCTGTTCGCGCCCGCGCGCGACGCCGGCCTGCCGCTCGACATCTATGGCGTCCGTTATCCCGACGAGGCGCAGGCGATGCTGGTGCGGTATGGCGCGCAGTACCACGGCTGGGCGCCCAACGCCCGTGCGCCCGGCATCTTCGCGGGCCACCTCGCGACCGTCCACGTCCCCCGCCGCTATTACACCACCATCCTGCCCGGCATCCCGACGATCCGGGTGTTCGAGGCGCTGGCCTGCGGCATCCCGCTCGTCTCCGCACCGTGGAGCGATGCGGAAGGGCTGTTCCGCATCGGCCGCGACTTGCTGATGGTCCCCGACGGCGCGGCGATGGCGAAGGCGCTCGCCCGGCTGCGCGACGACCCTGCCGAACGCGCCGCGCTGGCCGCCTCGGGGCTGGAGACGATCCTGGCCCGCCACACTTGCGCGCACCGAGTCGACGAATTGCTGGGGATAGTCGGGACGCTCATGACCGGTCCCCATCCCTCCGTTCGTGCCGAGCGTATCGAAGCACCTGCCGCATGTCCTTCGACAGGTTCGAGACGAACAGCGGAAGAGACCAGCATGAGTCAGGACAGCCCAACGTGAAGATCGCCTTCTACGGATCCAGCCTCGTCTCCTCCTACTGGAACGGCGCAGCGACCTACTATCGCGGCATCCTGTCCGCGCTCGCGACGCACGGCTGGGACATCACCTTCTACGAGCCCGACGCGTTCGACCGGCAACAGCATCGCGACATCGACCCGCCCTCCTACGCGCGCTCGGTCGTGTGGCCTGCGACCGACGAGGGCCTGCGCTCCGTCCTCGCCGAGGCGGGCGCGGCGGACGTGGTCGTCAAGGCGTCGGGCGTCGGCGTCTACGACCGCGAGCTGCTCGAGGGTATCCTCGACGCCGGGCACGCGTCCGCGGTCAAGATCTTCTGGGATGTCGACGCCGCCGCGACGCTGGACGAAATGCGCGCCGATCCGGGCCATCCGGTGCTGGGCGCGCTCGACGAGCTCGACATGGTGCTGACCTATGGTGGCGGCCCGCCGGTGATCGATGCGTACGAGGGGTTCGGCGCGAAGGAGTGCGTGCCGGTCTATAACGCGCTCGATCCCGCGACCCACCATCCGGTTCCGCGCGACGAGCGGTTCGCGTGCGACCTCGCCTTCCTCGGCAACCGCCTGCCCGATCGCGAGGCGCGCGTGGAGGAGTTCTTCCTGCGCCCCGCGGCATCGCTGCCCGGCCAATCCTTCCTGATCGGCGGCAACGGGTGGCAGGACAAGGCGATGCCCGCCAACGTGCGCCACCGCGGCCACGTCTACACGGCCGAGCACAATGCGTTCAACTGCACGCCCCGCGCGGTGCTGAACGTCGCACGCGATTCGATGGCGAGCATCGGCTTCTCGCCTGCCACCCGCGTGTTCGAGGCGGCGGGCGCGGCGGCGTGCCTCATCACCGATGCGTGGGAGGGGATCGAGCAATTCCTGATCCCGGACCGCGAGGTGCTGGTGGCGCGCGACGGGCAGGATGTGGCCGAGCATCTGTCCGCCCTCACCCCCGAGCGCGCCCGGGCGATCGGCGAGGCGGCGCTGGCCCGCGTGCTGGCGGAGCACACCTATGCGCTGAGGGCGGTGCAGGTCGACAGGCTGCTGCGCGACCGGGTGGCGCGGATGCGGAACGCGTGATGGGGCGCCCTGCCTTGTTCTCCCGCGAAGGCGGGAGCCCATACTGGGTTCGCGCCTTCGCGGGAACACGAATGCAGGGGCAGGCGCGATGAAGCTTGTCGTTCTCGGCCTGTCGCTCTCCTCGTCATGGGGCAACGGCCATGCGACCACCTTCCGCGCCCTTCTGAAGGCGTTCGCCGCGCGGGGGCACGACATCCTGTTCCTGGAGCGCGACGTGCCCTGGTACGCGAACCAGCGCGACCTGGCCGACCCCGATTACTGCCGACTCGCCTTCTATCGCGACCTGACCGATCTCGACGGCTGGGCGGACGAGGTGGCGCGCGCCGATGCGGTGATCGTCGGCTCCTATGTGCCCGACGGGGTCGCGGTCGGTGCATGGGTGCAGCGGGTCGCGATGGGTATCACGGCCTTCTACGACATCGACACGCCGGTCACGCTCGCCAAGCTCGCCCGGGGCGACCACGAGTATCTCTCGCCCGCGCTGATCCCCGGCTACGACGTATATCTGTCGTTCACCGGCGGACCGACGCTCGGACGGATCGAGGCGGAATACGGATCCCCAGCGGCGCGCGCGCTATATTGTTCGGTCGACCCCGCCGCCTACCATCCGACCGGAGAGGCCGGGCGGTGGGACCTGTCGTATCTCGGCACCTACTCCCCCGATCGCCAGCCGGTGCTGGACCGGCTGCTGATCGAGCCGGCGCGTCGCTCACCCGACCGGCGCTTCGTCGTCGCCGGGCCGCAATATCCGGCCGGGATCGACTGGCCGGCCAACGTCGAGCGGATCGAGCATCTGCCGCCGTCCGACCATGCAGCCTTCTACTCCGCCTCGCGCTGGACGCTGAACGTCACGCGCGCGGACATGGTCGCGGCAGGATGGTCGCCATCGGTGCGGCTGTTCGAGGCCGCGGCGTGCGCCACGCCGATCGTGTCGGACCGGTGGAACGGCCTCGCCGAGCTTCTGGTGCCGGACCGCGAGATCGTGCTGGCCGACGATGCCGACGACGTGCTGGCGGCGCTGAACCGCGCGGATTCCGATGCGATCGGCCGGGCGGGCCAGGCGCGGGTGCTGGCCGGGCATACCGCGGCGCATCGCGCGGCGGAGTTGGAGGATCGCCTGTTCGAGGCCGCTCGCCGCGCTGCTCCGCTCGTCACGGCCCGCTGAGCGTCGTAGGAGGCGTCATGATCCTGCTTCCCCTCCTCCTCGCCGTCGCAGCCCAGAAATCGGACCGCTCCACCGATCGGCTTCCCCCGGCCAACGCGCTGCCGATCGAGGCGCCATCCGCGGAACAGATGGCGCTGGCGCCGGTGCTGGCGATCGCTGCGGCACGCAACGCCGCCGATGTGCTGGCGCAGGTGCGGGCGGACGGCGGCGTGACGCTGGTGACGGAGGCGACGGACGGCAGTGCGACCGTCCGGCAGCTCGGCTGGGCCGACTATGCCGCCCGCGCCGGCGTCCGCGTGCAGGAGCGATTGACCGATCCGGCCGTGGACGTCGATGGTGCGACCGCGATGGTCTGGAGCCCCTATACGGTTACCGTGGACAACCGGCTCGACCATTGCGGGGTCGATCACGCCGCTCTGGTCCGCGAAGGGGGCCGGTGGCGGGTCGTGACGCTGACGCACAGCGAGCGGACCACGGGCTGCGGCACCCGCTGAGGCACCCGCGACCGCGGGCCGCGAAAGCCGTCAGACCGTGAAGCTCTCCCCGCAGCCACACGCGCCCTTGGCGTTGGGATTGGCGAACACGAAGCCGGCGGTGAAATCGTCCTCCACCCAATCCATCGTGCTGCCGACCAGATACAGGATCGAGCCGCCGTCGACGAACAGCGTGCCGCCCGGCGTCTCGATCCGCTCGTCGAACGGCTTGGCGTCCGGCACGTAGTCGACCGAGTAGGCCAGCCCCGAACAGCCGCGCCGCGGCGTCGAGAGCTTGACGCCGACCGACCCCTCCGGCGCGCGCGCCATCAGCGACGCGATCCGCGCCTCCGCCGAGGGGGTCAGGTTGAGCGCCGCGGGGCGCTGGCGAAGGGTGGTGGCCATCTTCTTCTCCCCCCTCCCGCTTGCGGGAGGGGACGGGGGTGGGCCTGTCGCGGCGGGGCAGGTCGGCCCTCCGGCCCCACCCCAACCCCTCCCGCGAGCGGGAGGGGAGCTATATCAGAGCATTCCCAGTTCCAGCCGGGCCTCGTCGCTCATCTTGGCGGGGTCCCATGGCGGATCCCAGACGAGATTGACGTCCGCGGTCCGCACACCGGGCACCGCGCTGACGCGCAGCTCGACCTCGGCGGGCATCAACTCGGCGACCGGGCAGTGCGGCGTCGTCAGCGTCATGCTGACCGCGACGTCGCCCTCCCCCGTCACGTCGACGCCGTAGATCAGCCCAAGCTCGTAGATGTTCACCGGTATCTCGGGATCGTAGATCTCTTTCAGCGCAGCGACCACGCCCTCGTACAATTCGCCGCCCGGCTCGCCCGCACCCGGCGCCATCGGCTGCTGCGCCAGAAAACCGGTGAGGTAATCGCGCTTGCGGCCGAACGTCTCGGCGACGCTCTCGCTACCCGCCTCGACGCGTGCCTTGGGCGGCGCCGCGACGCTGTCCACTTCCTCGACCCTGATCGGCTCGCTCATCCGCCAGTCCTCACTTGAAAATCCTGCTCACGCGTTCGATGCCCTTCACCAGCGCGTCCACGTCGGCCGGGCCGTTGTACACGCCGAAGCTCGCCCGCGCGGTCGCCGCCACGCCCAGCGCCTGCATCAGCGGCTGCGCGCAATGGTGCCCGGCGCGGATCGCGACGTCACCCTCGTCCAAGATGGTGGCGACGTCGTGCGGATGCACCCCCTCCACCTCGAACGAGACGATACCGGCGGAGTCGCCGGGACCCAGCAGCCGGACCGAGTTGAGCCCCGCCAGCGCGGCGCGCGTGCGGGCCACCAGTGCGGTCTCGTGCGCATGGATACGGTCGAGGCCGATCCCCTCGACATAGTCGATCGCGGCATGCAGCCCGAGCGCGCCGACGATGTGCGGCGTCCCCGCCTCGAACCGTCCGGGCGGCGCGGCATAGGTGGTACGCTCGAACGAGACGCGGTCGATCATCGACCCGCCACCCTGATAGGGCGGCATCCGCTCCAGCAGCTCGGCCCGGCCCCACAGCACGCCGATCCCGGTCGGGCCGTACAGCTTGTGGCCGGAGAAAACGTAGAAATCGCACCCGATCGCGGCGACGTCGACGGGCATCCGCGGCACCGCCTGGCACCCGTCGATCAGGATCGTCGCGCCGACGCCGTGCGCCAGCTCGCTTGCGCGACGGGCGTCGAGCACCGAGCCGAGCACGTTGGACACATGGGACAGCGCGACCATCTTGTGCGCCGGCGTCAGCATGCGCTCCATCGCGTCGAGGTCGATGCGGCCGTCGTGGGTCAGCGGCAGCACGTCGACCGCCGCGCCGACGCGTTGCGCCGCCATCTGCCACGGCACGATGTTGCTGTGATGCTCCAGCATCGACAGCAGGATGCGGTCCCCGGCCTTCAACTGCGTGCCGGCCCAACATTGCGCGACGAGGTTGATGCCCTCCGTCGCGCCACGCACGAACACGCATTCCTCGGGCTCGCCGCCGATGAACCGCGCCACCGCGCCACGCGCCGCCTCGTACGCCAGCGTCATGTCGGCGGAGCGCTGGTACACGCCGCGATGGACGGTCGCATACGTCTCGCCATAGCCACGCGCGATCGCGTCGAGCACGGGCCGCGGCTTCTGCGAGGTGGCGGCGGTGTCGAGGTAGGACCAGCCGGCCGGGATCGCGGGAAAGTCGGCGACGACATCGAGCGGCCGGGCCTCCGCGAGCACGGTCATCGAACGCCTCCGAAAGTTCCGAACGTTCCGGGAAAACGACTTGAACCCTTCCCCTCCCCGGTCGCTTGGCCGGGAGAGGGCGGAGCGGACAGGACGGCGGAGCGGAACATTCCAGGACCATGCCCGAAAACCGCGCTGTAGGACAGCGTGGTCACAACGCCCCCGCCAGCCAGGCGTCCGCGTCGGCGGTGAAAGCCTCGCGCACCGTCTCATTCCCGATCCGCCCCAGCGCGTCCGCGACGAACGCGTGGGTCAGCAGCGCTTGCGCCCGCGCCTTCGGGATGCCGCGCGACTCCATGTAGAACAGCGCGCGCACGTCGAGTTCGCCGACCGTCGCGCCGTGCGCGCATTTCACGTCGTCGGCGAAGATCTCCAGCTCGGGCTTGAGGTTCACCGTCGCGGTGCGCTTGAGCAGCAAGCCGCGCAGCGACTGCTCGCCGTCCGTCTTCTGCGCATGGCGCGCGACCTCGACCGCGGCGGCGAGGCTGGCCTGCGACCGGTCGGCGGCGACCGCGCGCCACAGCTGGTGCGACTGACCGTTGGGCTCGGCATGATGGACGCGGATCGCGCATTCCTGCCTTTGCTCGCCCGCGGTCAGCAGCGCGCCGCCGACCTCGGCATAGCCGCCCTCGCCGACGCGGACGTGGCCGTCGATGCGCGTGCCGGCCTGCCCTGCGCCGAGGAACGTCGTCACCAGGCTGGCGCCCGCGCCGATCACCGTCTCGTCACGCAGCGACGTGAAGCCGGCGGATTGAAGCAGGCGGACGGCGCGCATCAGCCGCGCGGAGCGGCCGAGGTCGATGCTGGTCGCACGGTTCTGCCAGCCGGCGCCGACGTACGTTTCGATCACCTGCGCGACCGCATCGTCGGCAAGGACGATCCGCGCCGGCAGGTGGTTCTCAGCGCCGGTGGCGACGTGGACGATCTGTACCGGATCGGCGGCGGCGTCCGCGGACAGGGTCAGCGACCAGCCGGTGCCCGCCGCGTGCTTGCCCAGCGCGTGAGTGCCGCCGGCGAGGTCGGTCAGCGTCACCGGGCCGAGCGTCGAGCGCTCCGCGTCCAGGACGCCGTCGACGAATAGCAACCGCGCGCCGGGCAGGTCGAGGAATGCGTGGTCCGGCGCCAAGATCGGTGCCAACGCCGCCGCCGCGGCGATCCCGCCCAAATCGGCCCAGCGCCACGCCTCGGCGCGGGTGGAGGGGAGGTCGAGGAGGGTCATCAAATCCTCTCCCAGCTTGCTGGGGGAGGGGAACCAGCGAAGCTGGTGGAGGGGCAACCGACGGCGAAGACGGCGGTGTTCCACCGCTGCCCCTCTACCATGCTACGCATGGTCCCCCTCCCCGAGACGAGCTCGGGGAGGATGAGAAGGGCCCCGTTCACGCGGTCACCTGCGCATAGCCCTGCCGCTCCAGCTCGTGCGCCAGTTCCGGCCCGCCGGTGCGCGTGATCCGCCCGGCTTCGAGCACATGGACGAAGTCGGGCTCCACATAGTCGAGCAGCCGCTGATAGTGGGTGATGAGGATCACCGCCTTGTCGGGCGCGCGCATGATGCGGTTGATGCCGTCGCCGACGATGCGCAGCGCGTCGATGTCGAGGCCGCTGTCCGTCTCGTCGAGGATCGCGAGGCGGGGGTTGGTGATCCCCATCTGCACCATCTCGTTGCGCTTCTTCTCGCCGCCCGAGAAGCCGACGTTGACCGGGCGCTTTAGCATCTCGGCGTCCATCTCGAGGCTCGCCGCCTGCGCGCGGGCGAGCTTGAGGAACTCGCCGCCGGAGAGCGGCTTCTCGTCTCGCGACGCGCGCTGCGCGTTGAGCGCCTCGCGCAGGAACTGGACGTTGGACACGCCGGGGATCTCGACGGGGTATTGGAAGCCGAGGAACAGCCCCGCGGCGGCGCGCTCGTGCGGCGCGAGCGCGAGGAGGTCCCGCCCGGCGAACGTCACCGATCCCCCCGTCGCCTCATAGCCCGGCCGGCCGCCCAGCACATAGCCGAGCGTCGACTTGCCCGCGCCGTTCGGCCCCATGATCGCGTGCACCTCGCCCGCGTTGACGGTGAGGGACAGGCCCTTGAGGATTTCCTTGCCGTCGATCTCGGCGTGCAGGTTTTCAATCTTCAGCATGAACTAGTTCCGGAACTTTCCAAGTCTCAGGCAGCGTGTCGAAGCTGCCCCACAAATGCCATTTACCGTCGAAGTTGCCGACCGATGCCAAGCCCCACTCGGGCGGATCGGGCCATCCGAACCAATCACGGTTGAACAGGAAGAGCCGTTCATTGCCGCGATCAGCTACAAAGCCTGTCCCGGTCTTACGAACCCAATCAAGATCGTCGCTCAGCACTTCTTCCGGCGGCCAATCTGCTTCCACTGCCGGTCGCCAATCCAGTGCCAGTTGGGTCCGCTCTCGAAAGGCGCGCTTGATCCAACGCGAGCGCAAGAAGCTCAGCTTCCAAGGGATGGGCTCCCAGCCGACACTCACCCCACGCTCCCCTCAAGGCTGATCCCCAGCAGCTTCTGCGCCTCGACCGCGAACTCCATCGGCAGTTGCTGCAGCACCTCGCGCGCGAAGCCGTTGACGATCAGCGCCACCGCCGCCTCCTGGTCGAGCCCGCGCGACATCGCGTAGAACAACTGGTCCTCGGAGATCTTCGAGGTGGTCGCCTCGTGCTCGATTTGCGCGCTCGGGTTGCGGACCTCGATATACGGCACGGTGTGCGCGCCGCACTGGTCGCCGAGCAGCAGGCTGTCGCACTGGGTGAAGTTACGCACGCCCTCCGCAGTCGGCGAGACGCGGACCAGCCCGCGATAGGTGTTGTCCGATCGCCCCGCGCTGATCCCCTTCGACACGATCGTCGAGCGCGTGTTCTTGCCGAGGTGGATCATCTTGGTGCCGGTATCGGCCTGCTGGCGATTGTTGGTCACCGCGACCGAATAGAACTCGCCGACCGATCCGTCGCCCGCCAGCACGCAGCTCGGATATTTCCAGGTGATCGCAGAGCCCGTCTCGACCTGCGTCCAGCTCACCTTGCTGTTCTTGCCCTGGCACAGCGCGCGCTTGGTGACAAAATTGTAGATGCCGCCGACACCGTTCTCGTCGCCGGGATACCAGTTCTGCACGGTCGAATATTTGATCTCGGCATCGTCGAGCGCGACCAGCTCGACCACCGCGGCGTGCAGCTGGTTCTCGTCGCGCATCGGCGCGGTGCAGCCCTCGAGATAGCTGACGTACGATCCCTTGTCGGCGACGATAAGCGTGCGCTCGAACTGCCCGGTGTTCTCGGCGTTGATGCGAAAGTACGTCGACAGCTCCATCGGGCAGCGCACGCCCTCGGGGATGTACACGAACGTCCCGTCGGAGAAGACCGCGCTGTTGAGCGTGGCGAAATAATTGTCGCGCTGCGGCACCACCTTGCCCAGCCACTTGCGGACGAGGTCGGGATATTCCTTGATCGCCTCGCTGATCGAGCGGAAGATCACGCCCGCGGCCTCCAGCTCCTTGCGGAAGGTGGTCGCGACCGAGACGCTGTCGAACACCGCGTCCACTGCCACGCGGCGCTTGGGCTGGCCGTCCGCGTCGAGGTCCTCGACGCCGGCCAGCATCTTCTGCTCGCCGATCGGGATGCCGAGCTTCTCGTACACGCGCAGGATTTCGGGATCGACCTCGTCGAGGCTGCCGAGCTTGGGCTTCGCCTTTGGCTCGGCGTAATAGTACGCGTCCTGATAATCGATCGGCGGGACGTTGAGCTTCGACCAGTCGGGCGCCTCCATCGTCTGCCACAGCGCGAACGCCTTC
>JBPBQW010000095.1:0-19280 GCA_050955125.1 Janthinobacterium lividum | reverse complement strand
GGCGGCACGCGTTCGCCCAGGGCGATTTGCCGTTCCTGTTCGCGCAGATCTCGTCGTTCGATTCGCCCGGCGAGGAATGGGGACTGATCCGGGACGCGCAACGCCGCGCACTGGGCCTGGCGAACACCGCCATGGTCGTGACCACCGACGTCGGCGATCCCGCCAACGTCCATCCGTCCGACAAGCAGACGGTCGCGGCGCGGTTCGTGCTCGCCGCGCGCGGCCTGGGATATGGCGAGCGCGTCGCCTATGCGCCGCCGCTGTTCCGGCAGGCGACGGGCGTTCCCGGCGGCATGCGCGTCTGGTTCGACGATGCGGCAGGGCTGACGAGCCGGGGAGCCGCGGTTTCGGGGTTCGAGATTGCCGGCCGGGATCATCGCTTCGTCGCGGCCACCGCCCGGATCGAGGGCGATGGCGTGATCGCCTCGTCGTCGGTGCCCGAGCCGCGGTACGTGCGCTACAACTGGAGCAACGTGACACCGGGCGCTCTGTACAACGCCGCCGGCCTGCCCGCCTCGACCTTCACCTCCGAGGAGCGCCTCACCGGCTCGACGACGTTCCCCTGACGGCTATGTGCCGAAGAGAGCCGCGTGCCCCGGCTGACTGCCGGCCGCGGGCGACGCGCAGGAACGGATACCCGTCGGTGACGGATCACGACGGAAAAGGATCGAGCGTTTGGACCTCAGACAGGCGGTGGGGCTGCTGGGCATCGTGCTCGCCGCGATCGCCGCGCAGCTCAACGATCAGGTGCTCTCCACCGCGCTGCCCGACATCGCCGGCGCGGTGGGCCTGTCGGTCGATCAGGCCAGCTGGCTTCGGACGTTGTTCGTCACCGGCGAGGTGATGGGGATGTGCGTGTCGCCGTCGCTGGGGCTCGGCTTCTCGTTCCGCCATTTCGCGCTGTTCGCGATCGCGATGAACACCGTGCCGACGCTGCTGATGGCCCTGGTGGGAACAGGCGGCGGCGGGGCGGTGCCGCTGCTGGCGCTGAGGCTGTTGCAGGGGCTGGGCGCCGGCTTCACGATCCCGCTGCTGATGACGATCGCGCTGCGCGTGCTCGGCCCGGACATCCGGCTGTATGGCCTTGCGGTCTATGCGATGACCGCGACTCTGACGCCCAATCTCGCCACCAGTTTCGCGGCATTGTGGATCGATGGCGTCGAGCATTGGCAGTTCGTGTTCCTGGGCGTGATCCCGTGGTCGACGGCGGCGGCGTTGTGCGTGTGGTGGGGACTGAAGCAGGAGCCGCCGCAATATGCCCGGCTCCGGCAGTTCGACTGGTGGGGATTGCTGCTCGTCGCGCTCGGCTTCGGCCCGCTGTCGATCGTGCTGGAACAGGGCGATCGGCTCGGCTGGTTCGATTCGCAGCTGATCGCCGTGCTGACGCTGGTCAGCGTCGTCGCGATCCCGCTGCTGTTCGTGCGCGAGCGCTTCGCGGCGGTGCCGCTGATGCGGTTCGATCTGCTGGCGCGGCGCAACTTCACCTATCCGGTCGTCACGCTGATCGTGCTGCTGGTCATCACGCTGGGGGCGAGCCAGATACCGCTGACCTTCCTCGAACAGGTGCGCGGCTATCGCCCGCTCCAGGCGCATCTGCTGACGCTGGAAGTGGCGGTGCCGCAGATATTGCTGTTGCCCGCGACCGCCTGGCTGCTCGACCATGAGCGCGTCGACGCGCGCTGGGTCAATGCGGCGGGATACCTGCTGATCCTCGCCGGCTGCTTCCTCGACGCGCACGTCACCAGCGAGTGGGGGCTCGCGCAGTTCGCGCCGGCTCAGGCGCTGTTCGCGGTCGGTTTCGCCTGGGTGGTCATGCCGCTGCTGATGATCGCGACCAACAGCATCAAGCCCGACGAGGGGCCGTACGGATCGGCGCTGGTCAACACGCCGCGCGCGGTGGCGGAGGCGATCGGTGTGTGGGCGCTCGCGCTCATCACCCATTGGCGCGGCGGCACCCACCGGGTGCGGATCACCGAGCTGCTGGGGGAGAACCGGCTGCTGCTGGGTCAGCTCGGCGTGCTCCCGCCCGATCCGCAGTCCCCCGCCGCCCGGGTTCCTCTGAGCGCGCTCGAGGCGGAGATCGAGCGGCAGGTGACGGTGCTGACGACGATCGACTGCTACGTCGTCGTCGCCGCGCTGGCGCTCGGCTTGCTGATCCTGCTGGCGCTGCTGCCGACCCGAACCTATCCGCCCCGAATCGCGCTCGCCGGACAGTGAACGGAACAGACATGGCCGACGACACTTCCGACGACGACAAGCAGCCGCCCCCCGGCCCCGGTTCCGGCCCCGATAAGGGCAATGACGACGGCGCCGGCGATCAGGCCCCTCCCAAGGACGAGGAGGCCGACAAGGGCAAGAACGACGAGGGCGGGGACGAGAAGCCCGACGACGCCAAGGACGACGACTCCAAGGACGACGACTCCAAGGACAAGCAGGACGGGCAGGACGACGCGCCCCGCGCGCGCTGGCCGTGGATCGTCGGCGGCGGCGTCGTGCTGCTGTTCGTGGTCGTCGTGCTGCTGCTGATCTTCTGGCCGCGCCGGGACGTCCGCACCGACGACGCCTATGTCACGGGCCATTATGCGATGGTCGCGCCGCGCGTCGGCGGCCAGATCGCGCAGGTGCTGGTCGACGACAACCAGCCGGTACGCGCCGGGCAGTTGCTGGCGGTGATCGACGACCGCGACCTGCGCACCGCGGTCGACCAGGCGCGCGCGTTGCTCGCCACCGATCGCGCGCGGGTCGAGCAGGCGCAGGCGCAGGTCGCGCGCCAGCCCTCGCAGATCCGCCAGGCGCGCGCGCAGGTGTCGGGCAGCCGCGCCCGGCTCGACCTGTCGCGCGCCGACGCCCGCCGCTTCGCCAACCTCGCCGACACCGGTGCGGGCACGTTCCAGCAGCACCAGCAGGCGGACACCCAGGTGCGGGAGGACGACGCCGCGCTGGTGCAGGCGGACGCCGGCGTCGATGCGCAGCGCCACCAGCTCGATGCGTTGCGCGCGGAGGTCGCCGCCGCGCGCGCGCAGGTCGGCCGAGACGAGGCGCAGCTGCGGCAGGCGCGGCTCAACCTCGGCTATTCGCGAATCCATGCGCCGATCGAGGGCACGGTCGGCGCGCGCACCGTGCAGGTCGGCAATCTGGTCAGCCCCGGCGGGCCGCTGATGATGCTGGTGCCGCTGCGCGACCTGTACGTCGAGGCGAACTATCGCGAGGTCGAGTTGCGCCACATGCGCCCCGGCCAGCATGCGCGCATCCATGTCGACGCCTATGACATCACGCTCGACGGATACGTCGCCAGCCTGCCGCCCGCCTCGGGCGCGACCTTCTCGCCGATCCCACCGACCAACGCGACGGGCAATTTCACCAAGATCGTCGCGCGGCTGCCGATCAAGATCGCGGTGACGCCCGACCAGCGGCTCGCCCGGCTGCTGCGTGCGGGCATGTCGGTGGAGGTGACGGTGGACACCGACCTCGCCGACGTGGTCGGCGCGCAGAGGCAGCGCGACGGCCGGGTGACCGCGCCGTGAGGAAGGCCCCTGCCCTCGCCGCGTCGCTGCTGCTGGCCGGCTGCACCGTCGGCCCGGACTTCCACCGGCCGCAGGTCGCCGCCCCGCCCGCGTTCGGCGCGGAGCCGGCGGACGTCGCCAGCCGCACCTATGCCGGCGAGGCCGACGTGCGCTGGTGGGAGCGGTTCGGGGATGCCGAGCTGTCGTCGCTGGTCGAGCGGCTGGCAAAGCAGAACCTCGAGCTGCAACAGGCCGCCGAGCGCGTGCAGCAGGCGCGCGGGGAACGCCAGGTCGCCGCGTCGCAGGGCCTCCCGCGGATCGACGCGCAGGGCAGCTACGTCCGCCAGCGCCAGAGCGAGAACGGGTCCGCCGCACTGGTCGAGCCCGCGCCGGGCGCGCCCAATCCCTACAACCTGTTCCGGTCGGTGCTGGCGGCGAGCTGGGAGCTCGACCTGTTCGGCCGCGTGCGCCGCGCGACCGAGGCGGCGGGCGCGCAGGCGGACGCGGCGGTCGAGGCGCGGCGCGGCCTCGCGCTGTCGGCGGTGTCCGATCTCGTCCAGAGCTATTGCGAGCTTCGCCTGGCGCAGGCGCAGGAAGGGCTGCTCCGCCGCAATCTCGCGCTGGCCGAGCGGCGCCGCGCGCTGGTCCGCGACCGCTTCGCCAACGGCGTCGCGACCACGCTGGAGGTGGCGCAGGCGGACGCGCAGGCGCTCGGCATCGCGCAGGACCTGCCCGGCCTGCGCACGCGGCAGGCGAGCCTCGTCAACGCGATCGGGCTGTTGCTCGCCGAGCCGCCGCGGACGCTGACCGACGAGCTGACCCGCCCCGCGGTCCAGCCGCTGGTGCCGCCCGCGGTCCCGATCGGCCTGCCCGCGGATCTCGCCCGGCGTCGCCCCGACGTGCGCGAGGCGGAGGCGCGGCTCCATGCCGCCACCGCCGAGACCGGGGTGGCGGTCGCCTCCTTCTATCCCGACATCAACCTGACGGGCAATTTCGGGCTCGAGAGCCTGCATCTGGGCACGCTGTTCGCGCCCGCGTCGACCGATTACCGCGCGGGACCGATGATCGACCTGCCGATCTTCCAGGGCGGCCGGCTGACGGGCACGCTGCGCGTGCGCCGGTCGCAGCAGCGCGAGGCGGCGCTCGCCTATCGCCAGACGGTGCTGGGCGCGCTGCACGACGTCGACAATGCGCTGACAGGCTACGCCGAAGCGCAACATCGACGCACGGACGCGGCCGCGACCTCTCAGGCGAACGCCCGCGCCCTCGCCGCCGCCAACCAACGCTACCGCGAGGGCGTCGTCACCTTCCTAGACGTGATCACCGAGCAGGAGGCCGTGCTGCGGAGCGACGAGGCTCTCGCCCAGGCCCAGGCGCAGATCGAGCTGCGCCTCGTCGACCTCTACAAGGCGCTGGGCGGCGGGTGGCAGACGCTTGCGGGTTGATCGGGCGGGACGGCGACGTGATATCGGCGGCCGGCCGGCCGAGATGGGTTGCACATTCCCACCGCAGCCGACACGTCGGTTCGGCGTCGCGCGACGACGCGTTGGTGGGCATGGTGCGGAGGCGCAGGGTGGCTGGGCTATGGTTCGAGCAGTTCGTGATAGGGCAGCGGTTCGTGCACGAGGTTCGCCGCACGGTCACCGACATGGACAACACGTTGTTCTCGTCGCTGACCTTCAACCCCGCGCCGATCCACATCGACCACGCCTATGCGGCGACGACCGAGTTCGGTCGGCCGCTGATGAACTCCCTCTTCACGCTGGGGCTCGTGATCGGGCTCAGCGTTCAGGACACGACGTTCGGCACGACCGTGGCCAATCTGGGGATGACCGACACGAGCTTCCCCAAACCGGTGTTCGCCGGCGATACGATCCGGTCCGAGACGAGCGTGACGGCGCTGCGCCCGAGCAGCTCTCGCCCGGGGCAGGGCATCGTCACCTTCGAGCATCGCGGGCTGAACCAGCGCGACGAGGTCGTCTGCCGGACCTCTCGCGCCGCGTTGATGATGGCGCGTCCGGCCTGACGACGCGCGGCTAGTGCGCGCCTGCCTGGGCGAGCAGTTGCTGCGCTCGCGACAGATGCGGCCGGTCGAGCATGCCGCCGCGATGGCCGATCGCACCGACACCGGGGTTCGCCGCGAACAGGTCCACGATCGTCCGCGCCTCCGCGATCTCGTCGGCAGACGGCGTGAAGGCTGCGTTGATGACGTCGACCTGTGCGGGGTGGATCGCCAGCATGCCACGATAGCCATCCTGTCGCGCCCGCTCGGCCCGCGCCTTCAGCGCGTCGGGATCGCGGAAGTCGCCGTGGATCGTCTCGACGGCGGCGATCCCGGCGGCCGCCGCGCCGAGCAGGCAGAGGCTTCGCGCCAGTTCGTACGGCGCGCGATACCGTCCGTCGGCGTCGCGGTTGCTGCTCGCCCCGATCGAGTCCGCCAGATCCTCCGCACCCCAGCTCAGCCCGATCAGGCGCTCCACGCCGGCATAATCACCGGTGCGGAACATCGACGCCGCGGTTTCCGTCACCAGCGCGACGATGCGCGTCGTCCCCTGTTCGATGCCATGCGCGATCTCGAGCGCGGACAGATAATGGTCAAGCCGTTCGACGTCCGCCCGGCCGCATGCCTTGGGCAACATGATTCCGCCCGGTCGAACAGGCATCACCGCAGCCAGATCGGGCAGGGTGAGAGCCCCGTCGAGAGGATTGACCCGGACCCAAATCCGTTGATGCCCCTCCGGCCGCCCAGCGAGCAGATCACGAACCAACCGCCGCGCGACGGGCTTGTTCTCGGGCGTGACCGCGTCCTCAAGGTCCAGCAGCACGATGTCGGCGGCGCTGTCGACGGCCTTGACCATCTTGCGCTCGCTGTCGCCCGGCGCGAACAACCAGGAACGGATCGGCAGCGGCGGCACGGCGGACATCGGCGAGGCTCCCGGTTGGCTGATGGGCGTGGCTTCGCTTTATCGCGGGCGTCTGGTCGCCTGCAACCGTGTCGCCCCGGAACGGCGCCAGCGTGGAGCATGGCGTGCCCAAGAAAGCCTTGGTTGCTCCGTGCTCCCGTCTACGCGCACCCGTCGTGACGCGATGACACGAACGTTGACCCATTTGGACCGGCTCGAGGCCGAGGCGATCCACATCATGCGTGAGGCGGTGGCGGAAGCAGTCCGGCCGGTGATGCTATACTCGGTCGGCAAGGACTCGGCGGTGATGCTGAGCCTGGCGCGCAAGGCGTTCCACCCTTCCCGGCCCCCGTTCCCGTTGCTCCATGTCGACACGAGCTGGAAGTTTCGAGACATGTATCGGATGCGCGATCAGGTGGCGGCGCACAGCGGCATGGAGCTGATCGTCCACCGCAATCCCGACGCCGTCGCGCGCGGGATCAACCCGTTCGACCACGGCGCGCTGCACACCGATCTGTGGAAGACCGAAGGGCTGAAACAGGCGCTCGACCAGCATGGCTTCGACGTGGCGTTCGGCGGCGCGCGCCGTGACGAGGAGAAGAGCCGTGCCAAGGAGCGCATCTTCTCGTTCCGCACCGCGCATCATGGGTGGGATCCCAAGAAGCAGCGGCCCGAGCTCTGGAACCTCTACAACGCGCGTAGGAACGCCGGCGAAACGATCCGGGTGTTTCCGATCAGCAACTGGACCGAACTCGACGTGTGGCAGTACATTCAGCTCAACGACGTGCCGATCGTGCCGCTATACTATGCCGCGCCACGACCGACCGTGGAACGGGACGGCACGTTGCTGATGGTGGACGACGAGCGCTTCCGGTTGCGACCGGGCGAGGTGCCGGTGGAACGATCGATTCGCTTCCGGACGCTCGGCTGCTATCCGCTGACCGGCGCGGTGGAAAGCAGCGCCACGACGCTGGCCGAGATCATCAAGGAGACGCTGCTGACCACGACTAGCGAGCGTCAGGGCCGCTCGATCGACCATGACACGGGCGGGGCGGGCATGGAGCGCAAGAAGCAGGAGGGGTATTTCTGATGGCGAGCGCGCGCGCGTCGGACGGGTTCGAGGCCGACCCGATGATTGCGGAGGACATCGACGCGTATCTCGACCAGCACCGGCACAAGACGATGCTGCGCTTCATCACATGCGGATCGGTGGACGACGGTAAGTCGACGCTGATCGGCCGGTTGCTGTACGACTCGCGTGCGATTCACGAGGATCAGCTCGCGTCCTTGGCGTCCGACTCGCGCCGCGTCGGCACACAGGGCGACGACCTCGACTTCGCTCTGCTGGTCGACGGGCTGGCCGCGGAACGCGAGCAGGGGATCACGATCGACGTCGCCTATCGCTTCTTCTCGACGCCGCGGCGCAAGTTCATCGTCGCCGACACGCCGGGCCACGAGCAATATACGCGCAACATGGTGACGGGCGCGTCCACCGCAGACCTGGCGGTGATCCTGGTCGATGCCCGCAAGGGCATCCTGACACAGACGCGTCGCCACACCTATCTGGCCCACCTGCTCGGGATTCGGCGGCTGGTGCTGGCGGTGAACAAGATGGACCTGATCGGCTACGATCGGGCGCGGTACGACGCGATCGTCGCGGAGTATGATTCCTTTGCACGCGGCATCGGCGTGAACGCGTTCGTTGCCGTACCGATCTCGGGATTTCGGGGCGACAACGTGTCGCTGCGGTCCGACGCTATGCCCTGGTACGATGGGCCGACGTTGCTCGACCATCTCGAAACGGTGGACGTCGACGTCGACGCGGACCGAGCGAAGCCGTTCCGCATGGCGGTGCAATGGGTGAACCGGCCCGATCTCGACTTCCGCGGGTTCGCCGGCCAGATCGCCCGTGGCAGAATCAGGCCGGGCGATCCGGTCCGCGTCCTGCCCGGCGGACGAACGACGACGATCAGCCGCATCACCACGTCGTCGGGTGACCTGGACGAGGCGATCGCCGGACAGTCGGTGACCCTGTCGCTTGTCGACGAGATCGACTGCTCGCGCGGCAGCGTGATCGCAGACGCCGCCGCACCGCCGGAGGTCGCCGACCAGTTCCAGGCGACGGTCGTCTGGATGGGCGACGAGCCGCTGATCGTCGGGCGATCCTATTGGCTGAAGCTGGCCACGCAAACGGTTTCGGCGACGCTGCGCGAGCCCAAGTACCGGATCGACGTCAACACGATGGAGCATCTTGCAACCAAGACGCTCGAGCTGAACGCCATCGGCGTGGCGGAGGTCGTGACGGATCGCCCGATCGTGTTCGAGCCCTACGTGGACCCGGATGGAGGCCGAAACCCCGTGCTCGGCGGCTTCGTCCTCATCGACAAGATCACCAACGCGACGATCGCGGCGGGCTTGCTGCACTTCGCGCTCCGCCGCGCGCACAACATCCACTGGCAGGCAACCGAGATCGGCCGGGCCGATCATGCGCGGCTGAAGAACCAGACTCCGCGCGTCCTGTGGTTCACCGGGCTGTCGGGTGCGGGCAAGTCCACGATCGCCAACGAGGTGGAGAAGAGCCTCGCGCTGATGAACCGCCACACCTTCCTGCTCGACGGCGACAACGTGCGGCACGGCCTGAACAAGGACCTGGGCTTCACCGACGCGGACCGGATCGAGAACGTGCGCCGGGTCGGCGAGGTCGCGCGGCTGATGGCGGACGCGGGGCTGATCGTCCTCACCGCGTTCATCTCGCCGTTCCGCGCGGAGCGGCGGATGGTACGCGAGATGCTGCCCGAGGGAGAGTTCATCGAGATTTTCGTCGACACGCCGCTGTCCGTCGCCGAAGCTCGCGACGTGAAAGGTCTTTACCGCAAGGCCCGCGCCGGCCTCCTCGCCAATTTTACTGGCATCGACAGCCCGTACGAGCCGCCCGAGGCGCCCGAGATCGTCGTCAACACCATCGACATGACGGCGGCGGAAGCCGCGGCGTTCATCGTCCGCCGGATCCTGCCGCTAAAGTGAGCACGCGCGCCCTCCCCTCCGCTCTCGACGACGCAGACTTGGCGGTTCGCCTGGCCGACGCCGCCGGCCGGATCCTGCTCGCGGTGCGGGACGCGCGCGCGTCGTCGGGTGCGACGCTGGGCCAGCTCGGCGACCATATCGCCAATCACTTCCTGGTCCATGCGCTAGGTGAGTGCCGACCCGACGACGGCTTACTGTCTGAGGAAATGCGCTGCGACGGGTCGCGGCTGAGACGGGAGCGGGTGTGGATCATCGATCCCGTCGACGGCACCCGCGAATATGAGCAAGGGCGGGCGGACTGGGCGGTGCATGTCGGGCTCGCGGTGGCCGGGGTGGCGACGATCGGTGCGGTCGCGCTGCCCGGCCTGGGCGTTACGTTGCGGTCGGATGCGCCGCCGCCGCTGCTCCGCGCGCACGTTCCGCCGCGCCTGCTGGTGAGCCGCACGCGTCCCCCACCCGAAGCGCTGACGGTCGCGCGCGCGCTGGGGGGAGAGCTCGTCCCGATGGGGTCCGCCGGTGCCAAGGCGATGGCGGTCGTTCGCGGCGAGGCGGAAATATATCTCCACACCGGCGGCCAGCATGAGTGGGACAGTTGCGCGCCCGTCGCGGTCGCCGCCGCCGCCGGGCTGCACGTCAGCCGCATCGACGGATCGCCGCTGCGCTACAACGCCAACGACACATACCTGCCCGATCTGCTGATCTGCCGGATGGAACTTGCCGCCACCGTCCTGGGGCTGGTTCGGGACGGACGATCCGCTAGTTGACCGCGGCCTTTAGGACGGGCGCGGCGTAGTTGATGATCCAGAGGCTGCTGGTGACGTACGCCTTCGAGGTCGGGCCGGGCGTCGCGGTGAAGCTTCCCATTGCCGTCGCGGCGGCCTCCCCGGCCGAATCGTGGGTCGACGAGGCGTGGCCATCAGCGTGTAGCGATCCGCGAACCGGTCGATCCCCTGCCCGGCCTGGAACTGCCGAATGCGGTCGCTCGACATCGGTTGGCGCGGGCCTTTTCCCGACCAGACATGGTCGACCGACCAGCTGCTGACCGTGCGCCAGTGGCGGCGCGGCTGCTCGGGTTCGGCCAGGCACATATGTCCAGTGTCGTAAACGCCGCGGCGGACCTACGACATGAATGCCCGTCGCTCAGCTATGCGACAGTCCGACCCGGACACCCCCGTACAGATAGCGCCCCAGAGCGGAGATCGGCTGGTTGACGGAGTTGCCGGGATCGGGCTGCTGGTCGGTCAGGTTCAGCGCGCCGAGATAGAAGGACACGCCCTTGCGCACCTCGTATCCGACCTGGACGTCATGCTGCCACAGGTCGCTGTAGCGCAGCTGCGCCGCGGGCGCGAAGTTGGGGTCGTTGTCGGTCGTCAGCTTGTCCACCGTCCGCGTCCCGTCCGCCCACCGCAGATTGTAGCTGAGCGTCAGCTTGCCGACCGACCAGGTCGGCGAGAAGTTCGCGTTGAACTTGGGCCGGCCGGGCTGATCGAGATTGTCCGTCACCGGTGCGCCGGGGATGCCGATGAACGTCAGCCGGTTGAGGTAGCCGCCGACGAACCGGAGGTCGAACGTGCCTGCGCCCGAGGTCCTCAGCAGATAATCGACGTTGACGTCGAGCCCGGCGGTGCGGAACGCGGCCACGTTCTGTGGCTGGACCGTGTAGCCGATGATCGTGCCCGCGACGGTGGTGACGCCGTTGACGGTGGTCGTCGCGGTCGCCCGCGTGATCGAGCGGCAGAACTGGTTGTCGATGGTCTGCACATCGACGCACAGGTCGGCGAGCGACGACGGATCGGGCGTGTTGATCGCGCCCTTCAACGTGATGTCGTACCAGTCGAACGACGCCGTCAGCCCGCGCAGGAAGCGGGGTCGCAGCACCATGCCGGCGGTCCAGGTCGTCGCCTCCTCCGCCTGCAGGGCGTCGTTGCCGGACCGGACGCCGTTGACGTTGCTGACGGTTTGGAGCGCGTCGGAGATGGTGCCGCCGACGGACCGGAGGAGAAGGGCGCAATTGGCCGCTCGATATTGCGTTCCAAGGCTGATTCTGGCGGGTTGGCAGGGGTCTTGGAAGAAGGCGGAATCGCCGCTCACGGGCTGGAACAGCTCGCCGATGTTGGGCGCGCGCACCGCCTTGCCGTACGAGCCGCGGAAGCTGATGTCGCGGATGGGAGCATAGACGCCGTTGAACTGCCAGGTGGTCGTGTCGCCGATCGTCGAATAGTGCGAGAAGCGATAGGCGGCGCCGACCGCCAGCGTCTCGGCGAAGCGCCTGCCCTCGAGGATCGGCGCGTTGAGCTCGCCGAACGCCTCCTTGACGTCGAAGCTGCCCCGCGACGGCGTCACCAGCGTCGGCTCGGTGTAGGAGACGAACACGTTGCCCTGCAGCGCCGCACTGGGATCGAAGGCGCTCGTCTCGCGCCGGTATTCGCCGCCGAACGAGAACTGGACGGGCCCACCCGGCAGGCGGAAGAACGCGCCGAAATCGCCGCTGACCGACGCGTCGGCGACCGACTGGGTGATCCGCGCGAAGCTCGTGTCGTTCACCTGGAAGAAGCTGAGCGCGTCGCGGCCGATCGGGCCGGGGCCGAACAGGTTGATGGGGATGCAGCCTGCGTTACCGCCGGTGACGTTGGACCGGCACACCGGCTGGCCGGTGACGGGACTGCTGACGACGTCCGCGGCCTGATAATAGGGCGTGGCGAGCAGGTCGTTGAGCTTGGTGATCGCGACGTCGGTGCGGCCGTATTCGTAATAGGCGTCGTAGGTGGCGTGCGGGCTGATCCGGCCGGAAACGTCGAGGACGCCGCGATAGGTCTGACGCAGGTCGCTCTCGCCGTGGCGGCCATAGTCGAGGTTGTCGCGATTGACGGTGACGTAGTTCTGCCCGGCGCCCAGCGCGGCGTTCCGGATCGCGGCCGGCACGAACGGATTGTCGAGCGTGATCGGCGTGCCGAACGTGCCGATGTAATAGTCGTAGGTCGTCGCGCGCGTCTGGGCGTATTTGGTCTCGACGGAGAGCTTAAACGCGTCCGAAACGTCGTAGTGGCCGAACAGGTTGACGTCGTGGCGCAGGATGTGCGGTTGCAGATCGCCCGAGTAGAAGCCCGCGACCGGCGTGTCGTCGCCGCCGACCGAGTAATAGGAGGCAGGCGTGCCGTGATTGTACGGCAGGCCCAGCCCGTTGAAGTCCGCGACCCCGTCGCCGTTGACGTCGACCGCGCCGATCGGCGACTCGCCCGGATAGCGCAGGTTGCCGACCAGCACGTTGCTCGGCAGGCGGGGGTTGATCGCCTGGGCGTCGTTGGGGATCAGGTATCGGCGCTGGTCGACGCGCAGATATTCGCGGTCGTCGTTGTCGAGTCGCTGATCCTGATTATACTCGTAGGCGAGCGAGATGTTGCCGCGGCCGTCGGCGAAGTTCCTGCCCATCGAGAGCGAGAAGAACTGGTTGCCCGCGTCGCCGCGGCTGGAGACGCCGATCTGGCTGCGCGCGGACACGCCGTCGAAATCGCGTTTCAGGATGAAGTTGACGACGCCCGACACGCCGTCCGCGCCGTACACCGCCGACGCGCCGCCGGTCAGCACGTCGACGCGGTCGATCAGGTCGGTGGGGATCGAGTTGATGTCGACCGCGGCGCTGTTGGGCTCGCCCGCGACGTGGCGGCGACCGTTCACCAGCACCAGCGTGCGGTTGACGCCGAGGTTGCGCAGGTTGAGCTCGTTCAGCCCCGCCGCGCCGAACGGGTTGGACGCGACCGCGTTGCCGCCGGACGTCTGCGTCGAATCGCGTGATCCGGTCAGCGCCGGCACGCGTTCGAGGAAGTTGGTGATGTTGGTGTTGCCCGACTGCTCGATCGCGGCGGCGTTGAACGAGACGATCGGGTTGGGCGCCTGGAAATCCGGGCGGGCGATGCGCGAGCCGGTCACGACGACGTCGTTGCCCGTCGCCGCAGCCGCAGCGCCCTGGGCAGGCGCCGGGTCGGACGGCGCAGGATCGGCGGGCGTGCCGGCCGAGGAAGCGGACGCGGCCGGCGACGCGACCTGCGCCGCGGCAGGACCCGCAAATACCACCGCCAGCGCGACGCCGGCCATCCAGCGGTCGCGCGCCCGCGTCATCCTCGTCATCCCAACGCCCCCTATCCGGTGCGGCAGCCCCTGCTGCTCGACCCGAGCGCCGGTTCATAAGCGCCCTCCGCCTCATCGCAACCATCAGGCGCGACAGCATTATCTTTTGTCAACCGATCGGCGAACGCCCGATCCGGCCGGTGGCGCGGCCGTGGTTGCGGTGCCACAGAGGCGCGGGGGAGATGCCGGATCGGTACCGCGACACCATCGCTGAACCGTCGCGCCGTGCTGGCGGCGGGGCCTGCCGCGGCGATGCTGAGCGCCTGCGGCCGCCGCCGGGCGCCCGATCGGCTGGCGTTGTGGGCGCAGGACGTGGAGGGCGACAACTGCCGCTATCTCCTGCCTGATTTCACCGTCCGGGGCGGCGGAGCGGTGGACCTGCAACGGCTCGCCTGGACGACCGCGCACGAGAAATTGCTGACCGCGTTCGCGGGTGGGTCGTTGCCCGACGTCATGATGATCGCGCGCGACTGGGTGGCGGAGTTCGCGACGATCGGGCTGCTGGCGCCCGCGCCCGCCTCGTTGATGGCGGATCAGTTCCCGGACGCCGGGCGGGCGATGGCCTATCGCGGGCGCCCGTGGAGCGTACCGTGGACGCTCGATACCCAGGTCCTGTTCTACCGGCGCGACCTGCTGGCGGACGCGGGGCACGATCGGCCACCCGAGCGGCTGGACGAGTGGCGGGCGATGCTGCGCGACGTGAAGCGGCGCGGACGGGCGGCCCACGCCATCCTGATGCACCTCGACTGGCCCGAGCATCTGTTCACGCTCGCGGCCCAGTACGTCGCGCTGCCGCTGCGCGACGGGCAGACGCGCGGCGATTTCCGCAGCGCGGGGTTCCGGTCCGCGCTGGCGTTCTACAAATCGTTGTTCGACGAGGGGCTGACGCCGATCGTGACGAGCACCGACGTGACCGACCCGAGCGCCGAGCTCGCGCGCGGCACCTTCGCGCTATACCCGTCGGGCGCGTGGCAGCGCGCGGACCTGGAGCGGCGCGACCTGATGCCGCACGATCGCTGGACGGTCGCGCGGATGCCCGGCATCGACCGGGCCGGCCGCTGCGTGATCGCGGGCGCGGTGCTGGGCGTCGCGCACGATGCCGCCGATCCTGCGCGGGCCTGGACGCTGGTGCGCTATCTGACGGGGATCCCGGCGCAGCTGCGGCTGCACGCGCTGGCCGGCACGTTGCCGTCGAGGCCGGAGGCATGGCGCGCGGGCGGGCTGGCGCGGGACCCGATCGCCGCGACCTTCGCCGCCGCGCTCGCCGACCCCGCACCCTCGCCCAGCGTCCCCGAATGGCCGCGCATCCGGACGGAGGTCCAGGCGACCGCCGAGCGCATGGTGCGCGGACAGCTGACGCTCGACGCCGCAGTGACCGCGATGGACGCGCGCGCCGACGCGCTGCTCGCCAAGCGCCGCTGGCTGCTCGACCGGGGCCGGATCGCATGAGGCGCGAGCGCCGCGCCGCGGTGGCGTTCGCCGGTCCCGCCCTCGTCGCCGCCACGCTGTTCTTCGTCGTGCCGACCGCGGCGGCGATGGTACTCAGCCTGACCGATTTCGACATCTATGCGCTGGCGGACCTGCGCGATCTGCGATGGGTCGGCCTGGCCAATTACCGCGCGCTGCTCGGCGATCCGCTGTTCGGGCGCGCGCTGCTCAACACGCTGGTGTTCGCCTGCGTCGGCGTGCCGGCGGCGCTCGCCGCCTCGCTCGGCGCCGCGCTGCTGATCGAGGCGCGCACGGTACGCTGGAAAGCGGTGTGGCGCGTCGCGCTGTTCGCCCCCTATGTCACGACGCTGATCGCGACCGCGGTGCTGTGGCGGTACGTGCTCGACGCGCGCTACGGCCTGCTCAACCGCGCGCTGGGCGTCGTCGGGATCGCGCCGGTCGACTGGCTGGGCGATCCGCGGACCAGCATCCCGGCGATCACGCTGTTCATCGTGTGGAAGAACTTCGGCTACAACATGATCGTGTTCAGCGCGGCGCTGACGGCGGTGCCCTCCGATCTGATGGATGCCGCCCGGCTGGACGGCGCCGGCGCCTGGATGCGGTTCCGGCACGTCGTCCTGCCCGCGATCGGGCCGGTGCTGCTGCTCGCCGCGCTGCTCAGCATGGCCAATTTCCTCCAGATCTTCGACGAGCCCTATGTAATGACCAAGGGTGGGCCGGCGGGCGCGACGGTCACGATCCTGTACTTCATGGTCCAGCAGGGCTTCGAATGGTGGAGCCTGGGCTATGCCTCGGCGGTCGCGGTGGTGCTGTTCGTGCTGACGCTGGCGGTGACGGCGGTCCAGGTCCGGCTGGGAAGGCGCCGCGAATGGATCTGAGGCAGCGCTGGCGGGCGATGTCCGCGACGCTCGGCATCGCGCTGCTCGCGGCGATCACGCTGGCGCCGCTCGCGTGGATGGTGTCGGTGTCGCTGATGGCGAAGGGCGAGGCGAACCGGTCGCCCGCGCCGCTGCTCCCGGCGCATGCCTCGCTCGTCCAGTATCGCTCGCTGTTCGCCGACTATGCGATCGGCCGGCCGCTCATCAACAGCGCGCTCATCGCGGCGCTGGCGACGGTGCTCGGCCTCGCGCTGATGGTGCCGGCGGGCTATGCGTTCGCGAAGCTGCGGTTCCGGGGTCGCGAGGCGATCGTGCGCACGCTCGTCGCGCTGCTGGTCGTACCGACGCAGGTCGCGATGCTGCCGCTGTTCCTCCTGCTGAAACAGGCGGGGCTGGTGAACAGCTATGCCGGCGCGATCGTGCCCTGGCTCGCGGGCATCTTCGGCGTCCTGTACGTGCGGCAGGCCGCGCTGTCGCTGCCGCTCGACATGCTGGACGCCGCGCGGATCGACGGCGCGACCGAGTGGCAGGTGTTCGCCCGCGTCGTCGAGCCGACGCTGCGCCCCGTCACCGTCACGCTCGCGCTGTTCACCTTCATGGGCGTGTGGAACGACTTTCTGTGGCCGCTGATCGTCCTGTCCGACGACCGGCTCCACACCCTGCCCGTCGCGCTGGCCAGCCTGTCGCGATCGCACATCGAGGATGCGGAGGTGCTGATGGCGGGATCGGTCGTCACGACGCTGCCGGTGCTGGCGCTCTTCCTCGTCGTGCAGCGGCAGTATATCGCCGGGATGCTGGGCGGCAGCATCAAGGGCTGAGCCGCGTCAGGCCGTCAGCCGGGGATAGCTGCGCCCGTCGGCGTCGAACAGCTGCGCGTCCTGCGCGGCGATGCCGAAGCGCAGCCGCTCGCCCAGCGCGACCCGGCTGTCGCCCGGCAGCTGCGCCACCAGCGTCGACGCGCCGCCGCGCTCGCCCAGATGCGCGAACGACAGCGGGCCGAGGCGCTCGAACAGCTCCACCGCGCCGCGGAACGCGCCGTCGGGCATCGGGTGGAGATGCTCGGGCCGCGCGCCCAGCGTCGCGGGCCGGCCGGCCTCGCCCGCGCCGGCGCGGCAGGCGACCGTCAGCTCCCCACCGTCGTCGAGCGCGACGCGCGTGCCCGCGTCGTCGCTGCCCAGGATGGTGACGGGCAGCCGGTTCATCGCCGGCGAGCCGATCGCCGTAGCCACGGTCAGGTTCTCGGGCCGGCGATACAGGTCCATCGGCGCGCCTTCCTGCTCGATCCGGCCGCGGCTCATCACCACGATCCGCTCGGCCAGCGTCATCGCCTCCACCTGGTCGTGGGTGACATAGACCATCGTCGTGCCGAGCTCGCCGTGCAGCCGCGCGAACTGGTGCCGCATCCGCACGCGCAGTTCGGCGTCGAGGTTGGACAGCGGCTCGTCGAGCAGCAGCACGCCCGGCTCGCGGACGATCGCGCGGCCGATCGACACGCGCTGGCGCTGGCCGCCCGACAATTGCCGCGGCCGCCGATCGAGCAGGTCGGTCAGGTCGAGGAGCGTCGCCGTGCGCGCGACCCGCTCGGCGATCTCCGCCCCCGGCCGACGCGCGATCGTCAGCGGGAAGGCGATGTTCTGCGCGACCGTCAGGTGGGGATAGAGCGCATAGGACTGGAACACCATCGCAACGCCGCGGTCCGCCGGGGCGGCATGGGTGACGTCGCGGCCGCCGATCGCGATCGTGCCGGCGTCGGGCTCCTCCAGACCCGCGATCAGCCGCAGCAGCGTCGACTTGCCGCAGCCCGACGGGCCGACGATCACGACGAACGCACCGTCGGCGATGTCGAGGCTGCTCGGCTGGAGGATGGTCGCGCCGCCGAAGGTCTTCGACACGCCTGCGATCCGTAGTTGCGCCACGTCCTTGTGCTCCGTCCCGTTCAGCTCGTCAGCAGGTCCAGTTTCCAGTCCACCATCGACCGCAGCAGCCGGCCGAAGGCGTGGGTCGGCATCTCGGGATGGATCGCCCGGCGCATCGCCGCGCCGAAGCCGACGATCAGGATGAACTCGACCAGCAGCGCCGAATCCTCCGCGCGGCAGCATCCCGGCGCCAGCGCCGACAGCGCCGCGGTCAGGCTGGCCCGGCAGCGCTCGTCGACCGCGCGATGGATCGCCGCGATCCGCTCGTTGCGCGCCGACTCGGCGACGACCTGGGTCATCATGCGGCACTCGTCGAGCGTCTCGTCGCAATCGCCGAACCGCGCGATCCACCGCCGGATCGCGGGCAGGTCGTGTGCCAGCACCGCGGCGGCGAGCACGTCCTCCTCCAGCCAGCCGATGATGTCCGCCTCGACGATCGCGGCGATGATCGCTTCCTTGCTGTCGAAATCGCGGTAGATCTGGCCGACCTTGATCCCCGACGCCTCGGCGATGCGGGCGATGCCGGTCTGGTGGAAGCCGTGCTCGGCGAACAGCGTCCGCGCCGTGTCGAGGAGGTGTCTGCGCCGCTCCTCCGCCCGTTCCGCCCTCGGTCCGCTACCGCAGTGCACAATAAACTTTCATTTAGGTTACGACCGTCTTGTCAGATGCAGGTGAAGGCGACTAGAGGCAGCCGAAGCGTGAGTGATCGATCACTCACGTCGTAGAGTAGATGCAGGGAAAATCCATGGGCAATCGTGCTCCGCTCGTCGCTTTGACGCTGATGCTGGCCGGTTGCGGCGGCGGTGCGCCCCAGCAGCCGCCGGCGGCCCCGCCGCCGGTGTCGTACGTGACCGCGACCGAGCAGTCGGTCGCGCTCACCAGCCAGTTGCCCGGTCGGACCAGCGCCTACGAGACGTCCGACGTGCGCCCGCAGGTCAACGGCCTGGTGCTGGCGCGGTTGTTCGAGGAGGGCGACACGGTCCATGCCGGCCAGCCGCTGTACCGGATCGACCCGGCACCTTACCAGGCGCAGGTGGCGAGCGCGCGCGCCGCGCTGGCCCGCGCCCGGGCCGCGATCAGCTCCACGGCGGCGCTGTCGCGGCGCTATGCCGAGCTTGCCAAGATCAACGCCATCTCGCGCCAGGAGTCCGAGAACGCGGTCACCGGCGCCGCGCAGGCGCAGGCCGACGTGGCGGCGCAGCAGGCGGCGCTCCGCAACGCGGAGATCGACCTCGGCCGCACCACCGTGCGCGCGCCGATCACGGGGCGGATCGGCCGTTCCGATTTCACGACCGGCGCGCTGGTCACGGCGTCGCAGACCAGCGCGCTGGCGACGATCCAGCGGCTCGATCCGATCTATGTCGACATCCAGCAATCGAGCGCCGACGTGCTGCGCCTGCGTCAGCAGATCATGGCCGGCCAGATCGCGCGGGGCGGCGGCGCGGCGCGCGTCACGCTCGCGCTGGAGGACGCCAGCACCTA
>JBPBQW010000094.1:0-30273 GCA_050955125.1 Janthinobacterium lividum | reverse complement strand
AGCAACAAGACCGTAGCCAAGCTGTTTGAGGAAGCCGGTGACGCGTCTATCGCTTACATAGCAAAGCTGCGTGACCTCGCCATTCGTAATGTCCAAGCTGACGAGATACACTCGTTTGTTGGCGTGAAGGAAGCCCATTTGTCCGAAGCGACTTCGCCGGTGGTCGGAGCAGGGACGGTGTGGGCATTTCTCGCCGTCTGCACCGATTCCAAGCTGATCTTCGACTACCGCGTCGGTGACCGTGGCCTGCCGGACGCGACGGCTTTCGCCAAGTCGATGGTGGGAAAGCTCCGGCGAACGGAGCGCGGCGAGTTCGTCGTCCGACCGCTGATCGTGACTGATGGACATCGGCCTTACTACGAGGCCTTCGAGACTGTCGTGGGATCGGATGCCGATCGCGCCGTCTTGATCAAGCGCTACAGCAAGCTCGACGCGAACGGAGAGCCACTGCCTAGCAGCCGCTACGTCGGTTCGGACCGCAAGATCATCGTCGGCAGCCCGGCCATGTCGGACATCCACACGTCCTACATCGAGCGTCAGAACCTGAACCTTCGGATGGGCAATCGGCGGTACAACCGTCGCACGAACGCGTTCTCGAAGACGATGCTGAACCACGAGCGTCATCTGGCGCTGTGGATCATGTACCACAATCTTTGCTGGATGCCGCGCCCGCACCGGCAGCGTGTGAACGAAGGCGGCGTTCGGTCGAGTCGTTGGGAGAAGCGCCTTCCCGCTGCCGTGTCAGCCGGCATTGAGGAGGGGCAGTGGAGTGTAGACAGGCTCTTAGCCCTGACCGACGCTTTCACCGCTCAGCGCGTCGAGGCTACGGTGGTCGAAGCGGTTACGGTCACGGCATCGCCGGCTACCGCATCGCACTGGGTCTACCGGAACGAACTCAAGCGGTCGGCGAACGTCCACACCGCCGAATGCTCGAATTGCCGCCACGGTGAGGGAAAGCGCGGTATTCGCTCGGTCGGTGAGTGGTTCCCGTTCTCCTCGCTGGAGGAGGCGGTCGAAGGAGCGTGCCAGATCGAACCCGATCGGCATACGCAGTGTACCATGTGCTTGGGAACAAGTCGCTCGATGGGACGAAGGCTGTGACGCGCGCCCTTCGACCGGAGGCTAGATAATGGGCACGTTCCGCTTTCACCTGATCGGCGGACATCCGGTCAATGTCGATGTGGATGCCCGCTCGATCGTCGAGCTTGGTGAGATGATCACGAGGGAACGCTTCATCATCGGTACGCGGACGGAGCCGGATGAGGACGGCGTTCTGCCGGGCATTTTGATAGCTTCGTCACGTATTCAGTGTGCCGTGGAAGCCGGATAACAGTTTAAGCTCGTGGCAGATCGGGTTTGAGGATCGTATCTGTTTCCGCCAGCCGCCGCTCGATCTGGCGCTTTCGAGCTTTCGTAAGGGTCCGTTGCAACCAACTTGGTTTGACCTCAGGCTTCAAGCGCTTTTCTAAAGTGTCGTATTCTTCGTCACTTCCCCAATCGAGTCCTTGTAGACGAGTGTACTTTTTGACAAGAGCTACGGACATTGAGATGACAAACTCGCCTTCCCCCTTTAGAAACTTCTGATACGCGCGACTCCTCGCGTTAGCCTGAAGACAATGGAGGAGCTTGTATACTATTCCTCCAGCTTCCCACTTTATGGATTCCCACTCTTCCCTTATGAGCCACTGGGAGTGCAAGCAGAAGAGTCGATTCATCTTAGAGGTCAGGGTAAGATCGTCGACTATCGAAATACCGCATTCGGCCATGATAAGTGTGATTATCCTGTCGACCTGCCGTCCCGGCGTTAGGCGAAGGCGGATCGTGTTCTCCATCCGTTCAAACTTTTCGAACGATCCGGTAATCTGGTCGAACGTAAGCACTGCCTCTGCACCTCCGGCCTTTTTAGCGGCATCCGACCTCAGCCGTCGATCAAGAGCCAAAGTGGAAAGGGCCGTAGAGAACTCTGCGAGGTCGCGCCTTAGCTCGCTCAAAGCCTTCGTGCGTTCGGCGGTGATCGTGTTCACATAAGTGGTCCGACCAGCGCTCCATAGCGAAGTGAACGCTGCGCCAAGCGCCCCACCAAGCGGGACTGCTGCAATTAAAACTTTAGCGACGAAACTCGGATCGCGTGCAATAGCAGCTAGGCTGGTAAGATTCATGGACACTGACTGCCACAGTTATGTGGCAGGTCCTAGGCTGGTAACGGCCCTACCTTCTGCTCACCGCCCATAACAGAGCCTATCTAGCTGCTTGAGGTCTTTCGGGTAAGCATCGCTCGCAATAATTACAGATACGTCGATAACGGCGAAGGCGTCGTTCCCTGCCATACCGCCGAACGCGTTGCGTGAGTTGACGTACCCGCAAACTCCTTTGACCCCGTCGCGGTGGACGACATGTACGGCCAGGAATTGAGCGCTGTTCGGATCGCGAAGCCGAGCCTGTACGATGCTCTCGGCGAAGTTGACCTCGAAGGTGTCATCGGCGGCGGCTGCGTCCCGAGCGGCCTGTGCCTTACCCGCAGGCGAACTCTCGTATGCAAGCCGGGCTGCGTCCTTTTCCCGGTCTTCCTCAACGATGAAAAGCGTGAGTCCGAAGATCAGGGCGATGAAGCAGGTGAGGACGGGACGCCGGTTCATCGCGGCACGTGAGCTACTCAGTACGCTACGACCTGTGATTGGCAGAAACGCCATGGACATGACCCCGTGTTCGCCCGGCTGGTGCCGGGACGGTTAGTCACGCGCGAACACGGGGTAGCACGCCCCGCATATTCAGCCTTGCGGCCTATTGTATTCTGCGGGCCGCCCGACAGAGCGGACCCGTGTTCATGCGCGTGAGCGCAGCCCCTCGCCGGTGACTAAGCCATTGCGGAGCGGATTGATTGTATGCTGCAATCCCGTTCGAACGCAAGGGAGTGTGGAAGCGGACTGTGAGGGGCGATGTCCGGCTACGTTGACATGAGGAAAACGTGACAAAGCTCATCACGCTATCCGACATGTTGACGAGGGAGCGCGTGCAACATTTCGCCTTGATGGCGACCGACGTCGCGATACAACGCAAAGCGACGCGTCAGGCAATCAAGTAACTTTGCACCGGGATTTGCGGTAAACGAGCAATAGAGATTGGGGAGAAGAAAGTGTCGGTAACGAGAGAGCGATTTAAGATGGCATTAAGCCGTCTAACAAGTTCTGATTGGGCGCAGTTTGAACAATTGGCGTCTATATTCATCGCCAGCGACTATAACTCACTTCGAACGATGGCTTCTCCTTCCGGCGATGGTGGTAGAGACTCGGAGTTGTTTGCCGATAATGCTGAATCAACGACTGCTATTCAATACTCTGTAACAAAGGAGTGGAAGTCGAAAATAAGACACACTAAAAAGCGTCTTTCAGAAAGCTTTCCTGTCGTAGATACCCTGATTTACGTTACTAATCAGGTAATTGGTGCCGCAGGTGACGACATCCGCCGAGAACTGCGTAAGGCTGGAACTGCATTGGACATCTGGGACGAATCATGGTTCTTAGATCGAGCGAATGCTGACAAGAGCAGAGAGGATGCGGCTGAAGCTCTAGCCCGCAAGTTTGTTGACCCTCTGCTTCCATCCGACAGCGCTCAGCAAGGTCTAGTCGCAGGATTGGAGTCAGAAGAAGCCAAGACAGCCTTACTATTTCTGGAAATGCAGGTTCAAGACAGCGATCGTTCTTTGGGTCTCACGAAGTTGTCTTACGACACACTCACCCTCGCGGCTCTTCGCGATACAAGCACAGCAAAGAGGATAAAGCGTGCTGACATTTACAAGAGGGTGCAAGGTTTTCTTCCAACTCACCCCTTTAACCAGACTCGAATGAAAATCGATGCTTCGCTTAGGCGATTAGAGCAGAAAGCCATCAGACATCGAAAAGAGGTGGACGAATACCACCTGCTTGACAGCGAGATTGCTCGCGTAACCAGCTCGGTGGCACGTATCGACTCACTTAGGCGCAACTTTGAGTCCGACTTAACCAACGTCCTCGATGCCGCACTTGGGATTACCATTGTAAATCGCGAGACTTTTGTTAGTGCTGCCCGGCGAACGCTGGAAACCTACTTTCTAAAGAAAGGCGAGGATTTTGCGCAAGCGTCTGTTCGCTCGGAACCACATGCTATCGATGAGACTACTTTAAAGATGGTGGCAATCGACGTTGCTAAACAGAACATCGGAGTTACTGGGCGACCGGGTGTTGACGTGTTGCTTAATGTATTAACTATTCTAATCTCCACACCAGCGCCAGCTACATCCGCATATCTTCGATTACTCTTGGAAAGCTACACCCTCTTTGCTTTCTTAGCGGCCACTCCAGATGTACAAAAGGCAACTCGAAATATGTTTGGAAGAGGCGAGATATGGCTGGACACCTCTGTGCTGCTTCCAGTCCTCGCTGAAACGGCCGTCACCGAGGAAAGGCGTCCATTTACGGAGATGTTTAAGCAAGCTCGAAATGCTGGCCTAAAACTTTATGTCACTCAAGGTGTTCTAGAAGAGATCGAGCGTCATATTAACAGATCAAAGGCATATGCTCGATCGAACGAGTGGCATGGCGATGTCCCATTTCTTTATAGTTCGTATGCTCTGGCTGGGGGAGTTGTCACAGGGTTCTCAAAGTGGTTAGAAAGGTTTATCGGCGATCTTGATCCGGTTCAAGACATTTCAGATTACCTTCAACGGTATCACCATATTTTACTGGAATCAGCTGCTAATCATGAGAAGGTGCCTCAAAGTCTTGCTGATGGTATAAGGCAGGCCTGGCAGGATGTGACGATGGAGCGGCGGTCCGGCGATGCGAACCAATTGCATAAACTTGCCGCTCATGATGCAGAAATGTATCTCCACGTACTCTCTTCCCGATTAGGACAACAAGGAAGGGCGCCCCTCGGCTACACGGACTGGTGGTTAACCTTGGACACAAAGGCTCGTAGAATAATGGATCGGGTCGAGCCGACTCTGCGTCCACGCATTAACACAGGGCCGGTTTTGTCCATCGACTATCTTATTCGATACCTTTCTTTTGGGCCTAGCCGTGAACGCGTGGATGTGACCGGCACAGCGCTTGCGAAGATTTACGCAGATACCCTCGTGGAGCCAATCCCACCTGAACTCATGTCTTTGGTGACCCAATTGCGCGCACAGCACGCGGATCTAGCTGAAAACGTGGTAGAACGTCGGATACGTGACACGTTAAACTCAGAGCGCTCACGCTTAGGTGTTATTGATGCCGGCGGCCCATTGAGCCCTTCCGATCTGTTAGCCGCAGCTTACTAATACCGGGTCGCGTGGACAAAGGTTGACGAGCGTCTGATCGGTTGGTTCAAGGCTGCTTTCTGGAGGCGGCGTTGGGTGAGTGGCTTAGGGTTTCGGATGATGGGTGTGCGCTGATAGGCCTGCTACTCCCGGCGGAGCGCGGCCATGGTTGCCGACCCGCGCGAGGATGACGCGGACGGGCGCGCGGTGGTGCCAGGCGCCGGACGAGTACGGCAAGTGGAACAGCGTGTTCCGGCGGTGTCGCCGCTGGGTTCTGACAGGCGTGCTCGGGGCCATGCTGGAGACGCTCGCCGCCGTTGTTGAGCGGGATACCACGGCCGACATTATCGCAGCACCGTGGTCCGGGCACATCACTGCGCCGTCGGCTTAAAAAGGGGATTGGGAGGTCGAGGGGCTTGGCCGTTCGCGAGGCGACTTCACGGCCAAGCTGCACGCCGCTGCGACGGTCAGGGATGACCACTATGCTTCGTCCTGACGCCGGGACAGGCTCACGACGTGATGGGCTTCGGCCCGTTGTTCGGGACGCTGCCTGACGAGGTCGAGGCGCTGCTTGCCGCTTAGGGAGCGGGAAGTGCGCTAGCGTCATCTGGTCGCGCCATAGTGGCAGTTGCGATCTGCGGAGCTGGTGGCGTGGCGGTGAACGTCAGCGAGTCGGCAAAATTGTCAGGGCTGTCCGGGGGCTGATGTACCCTCGCTGCAACAGGCTTGCCGGCAGCGCGGCAGTAGTATTGACAAATCAAGTATGTCTTGGTATTATAAACTGATAATTTGTCGGAAATCCCCCGACTTTAGCGCTTATCGAGCGCTACAATTCTGAGATAAAGGACTTAACCGTGAGTGATCAAGGCAGCATGTTGCGCGAGCAGCGCATAGCTCGTGAAAACGCCGTAATGTTTGCACTGAGGACTGCAAAGCCCGGAGAACCCGCTGCTGATGTTATAGAGCGAGCAAAGGCTTACGAGGACTTCCTCCTAACTGCGTAAGCGTCGAAGCTCCACAATAAGGTCATCGTAAGATGCTCTTTGGTCTATCAGAGTTTGAATTAACGCATCAACATCCTCTTTAGACGACCTAATAGACTCTTCCACTTTTGCCAAAGCCTCAGTAATTTTGCGTTCGGTATCATTTTCCATCAGCGCTGCTCCTTGTGACGCTCCGCGTGTACAAAACCTGTACCCTCTCGGCTAGATGCTGATGCTTAAGATACCCTGCCATCTGCGGCTCCCATGCGTCGAGGTGCCGTTCTGCATACTCAGTGAGTGCCAGATTAGGTAGAAGCTGGCGGATCAAGTTGTTGCGTCCAGACTTAATCCTTCGCAGCAAAACCGTGCTTGATGAGCCGCTGCAAGCCATCAGCGATCGACGCCCGAGCCATAACCACTTGCGCCGCAAATACGTCGGCTGTGTAGGGTTGAGGCTCCGAGAATGCCGTCAGAGTGGCCTCGTCGTTCTGATTTCGCTACAAGAAACGGTAAGTGCCGCAACCAGCGTCGCGGATAGCCCCTCCCCAACTCCCTTTCGGCTTACGATTTCGGTCGTAGGTCCTCACGGCCGCTTCGGCGACCGTCGCAATGTCATCAGGTGCGAAGCCAACAGATAGTAGCTGCTGGATGGTATCTGTCTCAAGGATTTCGCCGCGTTACCGCTCGGCTTATCGCCAATCCAGTGGCGATGCGGCTTTAGATGCGTTTGCTACCAAATACCGGAAATCTGGCAGGCGTGATCGGAGTCGAACCTACTACCCCGTCTGAACGCGTGCGTGGCGCGTCGCAATCCTCGCCCGCTTGGACGTTCGCGCAGGCCACCCGAGACCCCATTCCTAAGTGGCGGATGACGGCCAGTGTCAAATCTGACTAACGTGGCGGCAAAACGGGTCACCACCCTGGATCCCGTTTCCTTGACGGTTCGCCGCCCATGGCCTATGCGACGCGCTTTCCCCAGTTCCGGGTTCAAGCGAAGGAAGCGTCCGATGGCACGCGTCACCGTCGAGGATTGCGTCGACAAGATCCCCAACCGGTTCGACCTGGTGCTGTTCGCCGCCCAGCGCGCGCGACAGGTGTCAGGCGGCGCCGAGCTGACCATCGACCGCGACCGCGACAAGAACCCCGTCGTCGCGCTCCGCGAGATCGCCGAGCAGACGGTGCGCCCCGACCATCTGGAAGAGGCGATCATCTCGCAGCTCCAGAAGGTGCAGATCGACGACGAGGAAGCGCCCGACGCGATCGGCAGCCTGACCGCATCCGCCGAGGCCCTCCGCCTGACCGCCGCCGCCCCGCCGCGGAACCAGAACCTGGGTGGTGATTACGAGTGAGGCAGCGGCTTAGCGCAAGGCGCTAGGCCGCGACCAGCCGAACTCCGGCCGGCGTGCGGCCGGATTTGCCGGCCGACACGTTCGACGGCGTGGCTTCGCCACGACGCTCCTTCTTGCTCCCCGCGCCGTTCCCGCTACTCTCCCCCGCAAACGGGGAGAGTCTGATGCGCGCCATTGCAGCAGTCGTCCTGCTCGCCACGCCGGCGATCGCACTCGCGGCGGACGAACCGACGCCGCGCATTATCGTCGCCGGCACCGGCAGTGTGCAGACCCCGCCCGACCGTGCGACGGTCGGATACACCGTCCGCGGCGAGGGCGCGACGAGCGACGCGGCGGTGGCGGCGCTGGTCGAATCGCGCCAGCGGATCGAGGCCGGCCTCGGTGCGCTCGCTCGGCCCGTGACCATCCATGCCGGCAAAGTCGCGATCCGGGCGGTGCATGATCCCCGCTGCAAGACCGACGACGACGATGCGCCCCGGCTGACCAGCGGCACCTGCGCGATCGTCGGCTACACCGCGCAGATCGGCTCGACGCTCGAAACTGGTGCGGTAGCGCAGGTCGGCACGGTGGTCGGCGTCCTCGGCCGCGGCGGCGCGATCGATCCGCACGTAGAGGATTTCGCGCTATCGCATCCCCGCGATGCGGAACGTCAGGCGTTGGCCGTCGCGCTTGCCGATGCGCGCCGCAAGGCAGAGGCGGTGGCGCAAGGGTCCGGCGTACGGCTCGGCCGGTTGCTGACGGTGTCGACCGATCCGGACCGGTCGGACGCGCAGGACGTCGTGGTGACCGGGAACCGCGTTCCGGCACCTCCTGTTGTGTCACCACCTCCGATCGTGGTCGACGTCGCGCCCGCGCCCGTGGAGACGCAGGCGCGCGTGTCGGTCACCTATGCGATCGCGTCCTAGACCCGCGCGATCGGTCGATAGGCTGTCCACGTTGGGGGTATTGGGCGTCCATTTGCCTGAGCGTACATGATCCAGGAGAGGCCGACGGCAAAGCCGCCGGCGTGACGTCGAACGGGTCACCCTTGCGCGAAGCGCGCACGGGTGCCCGTCGGCCGGGCCGCTCGTTGCGCTCCGCGCACCGGCGCGGGCGTGGCCGCGCCTACTTGCGGCCTTGCGCTACCAGATACCATTCCACCGATCCCTTGCGGCTCGCCGGCGGCTTGGCGTGCTTCACGCTCGCGAACTGGCGCTTCATGCTCGCCACCAGCTCGTGGTCCGCGCCGCCCGCGAACGCCTTGGCGACGAACGCGCCGCCCGGGCGCAGCACCTCGCCCGCGAACATCGCCGCCGCCTCTACCAGCGCCATCGTGCGCAGCGCATCGGTCTGCGGATGGCCCACCGTGTTGGCGGCCATGTCGGACAGCACCAGGTCCGCCGGCCCGCCCAGCGCCTCCATCAACCGCGCCGGCGCATCGTCCGCCAGGAAATCCATCTCGAGAATCGTCACCCCCTCGATCGGATCGACCGGCAGCAGGTCGATCCCGACCACGGTCGCGGCGGGGACGAGCCGGCGCACCACCTGCGCCCAGCCGCCGGGCGCCAGCCCCAGGTCGATCACCCGGCGCGCGCCTTTCAATAGCGCGAACTTCTCGTCGAGCTCGATCAGCTTGTACGCGGCGCGGCTGCGATACCCCTCCGCCTTCGCGCGGCGCACGTACGGGTCGTTGAGCTGCCGCTCCAGCCACCGCTGCGACTGCGCCGTCCGCCCGCGCGCGGTCTTCACCTTGACCTGGCTGCCCGATCCGCCGCGACTCATGCGTGATGTCCGTCAGGCTGATCCGACTGCGTCGGATCAGCGCCGCACCGGCCCGCTCCCCCACCCGGCCTCCCATCAACCATACTGTGTGGGAGGCCGGGGGGGGGAGCGGGCCGGTACGGCTTCCGCATGCGCGAATCGAACGAACACCCCATCACCCGTTCCCCATCAGCTGCTTGAGGATGCCCTCGCGGATGCCGCGGTCGGCGATGCCGACCCGTGCGGCGGGCCACAGGTCCATGATCGTCTCCAGGATCGCGCAGCCCGCCACGACCAGGTCCGCGCGCTCGGTGCCGATGCACGGCAGGGTCGCGCGCTCGGCGATCGACATGCCCGACAGTCGCGCGCTGATCGCCCGCATCGACTCGGCCGGCACGACCAGCCCGTCGATCGCCGAGCGGTCGTATTGCGGCAGCCCCAGGTGCACGGACGCCAGCGTCGTCACCGTGCCGCTGGTGCCGAGCAGCCGGGGATGGGCGACGCCGTGGGGCAGGCGGGCGGCGAACGGGGCCATCGCCTCGGCCACGGTCGCGCGCATCCGGGCATAGGCGGCGACGCGCGCCGCCGGATCGTCGCCGCCGCCCGCGCTCTCGGTCAGCGACACGACGCCCCACGGTGCCGAGTGCCAGTCGAGCACGCGCGGGCGGCCGCCCGGCCCCTCGGCGCGCGTGTCCACCAGCACCAGCTCCGTCGATCCCCCGCCGATGTCGAACACCAGCGCAGGGTCCGTCCCCGGCTCGATCAGCGCGTGGCAGCCCAGCACCGCCAGCCGCGCCTCCTCCTCCGCCGAGATCACGTCGAGGTGGATGCCCGTCTCCGCCAGCGCGCGCTCGACGAAGGCGGCGCCGTTGGTGGCGCGGCGACACGCCTCCGTCGCGACCGACCGCGCGATCAGGACGTGGCGGCGCTTCAGCTTGTCCGCGCATACCCGCAACGCCGCGATCGTGCGGTCGACCGCGGCGTCGCTCAATCGGCCGGTGGCGGCCAGGCCCTCGCCCAGCCGCACGATGCGCGAGAACGCGTCCACAACGGTGAAGCCGCCGTTCGCGCCGGGCGCGGCCGGACGCGCGATCAGCAGGCGGCAGTTGTTGGTGCCGAGGTCGAGCGCCGCGAAATGCCGCGGGTCGCCGCGCGGGCTCGCGCCGGGTCGCCGCGGCTGGTGCGCGCCGTCGTGTCGTCCCGCATCGCGGGACCGAGCCCCCGGCTCGCCGCCCTCCGCCGGGACCGGGGGCGCCGGACGAGCCGGTACGTCCGGCCGGGACGGCAATCTGGCGGGTATGTCCCCCATCGCCGTTTCCTGTCATGTCTGCCCGTGCGGCGTCGGCACAGCCGCCCGCACCGGGTACTTGGGGTACGAGGTAGCGGCTCGGCTCCACGGCCACAACCCACCCCATGCTCCCGCCGGGCACGCCGCGCCTTGACCGCCGCCGCCCTGCCGCCTAGAGGCGCGCCAGCGTTGCCCTGTCGTCTAATGGTAAGACTACGGACTCTGACTCCGTCAATCGAGGTTCGAATCCTCGCGGGGCATCCATCCTTCCGGTATCTGTCGTGGAACGTCGGCCCGTGGAGCGATGGTCGTGGCTGCCTTGCGGCTGCGATCGCACGGGTCTTTTCCTGTCGGCGCACTCCGCGCTAGACCGCAGCGATGCATCTTCGCCCCAGCCAGTTCGTCCCCTCTCCCATCGGCCGGCCTGACGGCGGCGTCGCGCGGCTTGCGGGCTCGATGCAGTGGTTCGCCGCCTATGACGTGCTCGACGATGGCCGTTGGCGCGACAGCGTGCCGGTGGCGGAGGTCGACGCCTGGCTCGCACGCGCGCCGGATGGCGAGCGGCTGGCGCGGCATCATCGGGCGATCACGGGCGCTCGTGCGCCGCTGACGCTGGGGACGCGGGTGTTGCGGCTCGATCAGCCGCTGGTCGCCGGCATCCTGAACGTCACGCCCGACAGCTTCTCCGATGCCGGCGCGCACATGGACGATCCGGCGGGCGCGACCGGCGCGGGGGGCGACATGGCGGCGGCGGGCGCGGCACTGATCGACGTCGGCGGCGAATCGACCCGCCCCGGCGCCGCCGCGGTGTGGGAGGGCGACGAGATCGGCCGCGTCGTGCCCGTCGTCGAGCGGCTGGCGCGCGCCGGCACGCCGGTGTCGATCGACACGCGCAAGGCCGCCGTCATGGAAGCCGCGCTCGCCGCCGGGGCGAGCATCGTCAACGACGTGTCGGCGCTGCTGTGGGACGACCGCGCGCTCGACGTCGTGGCGCGCGCGGGCTGTCCGGTCGTGCTGATGCACTCGCCCGATCCCCGCCAGGGCGGCCACGGCCGCCGCGTCTATACCGACGTGGTGGGCGAGGTGTTCGACTGGCTGGAGGCGCGGGTGGCGGCGGTGCGCGCGGCCGGCGTCGCGCAGGTGATCGTCGATCCCGGCATCGGTTTCGGCAAGTCGCTCGCCGACAATCTGGCGCTGCTGAGCGGCCTGGCGACGTTCCACGGTCTCGGCTGCCCGGTGATGCTGGGGGCGAGCCGCAAGCGGCTGATCGGCGCGCTGTCGAACGAGGCGCCGGCGACGCATCGGCTGGGCGGCAGCATCGCGCTGGCGTTGGCGGGGGCGGAGGCGGGGATGCAGCTGATCCGCGTCCACGACGTGGCCGAGACGGTGCAGGCGGTCCGGGTCTGGCGGGGCTTGCGCGACCGGGCGCTGGCCGGATGACCGCCGGTCGGTCCGCGCCGTCGGGCAGACCGCAGGAACTGCGGCGTACGGCTCCCGTTCAGCTTCGCGCCGCCACCCCGACAGCGTAACCGGGAGACCTGCCGTGATCGTCAACGCCAACCCCAGCGTCCGGCAGATCGTGCGCGAGGTGTGGCGGCCGCTCGCGGTGCTGTTCGTCTGGGACTGTCTGGTGACGGGCTTCTACTGGTACGCGCCGTTCCGGGCGCCGTCGCTGCCGCTGTCGCTGTTCGGCACCGCGCTGGCGCTGTTCCTCGGCTTCCGAGTCAACTCGGCGTACCAGCGCTGGTGGGAGGGGCGGGCGTTGTGGGGCGCGATGATCAACGCCTCGCGCAGCCTCGCGCGCGCCGCCCGCAGCTTCCTGCCCGAGGCGGACGCGACCGATCTTCGGCGGACGATCGTCCTGCGCCAGATCGCCTATGTCAACGCGCTGCGCTGTCAGCTCAGGCGCCAGCCCGTCGACGGCGAGGTGCTGCGCTTCCTGTCGCGCGGCGAGGCGGAACCGGCGCTGGCGCGCACCAACGTCGCCAACGGCTTGCTCGACGGCACCAGCCGGCGCGTCGCCGACGCGCGCCGCCATGGCTGGATCGACACGATCCAGCAGGTGCAGGTCGAGGGCCTGCTGGTCGACGTCGCCAACGCGCAAGGCGGCATGGAGCGGCTGAAGAACACCCCGCTGCCGTATCAGTACCGGTTCTTTCCCGACCTGTTCGCGCGCCTGTTCTGCCTGCTGCTGCCGATCGGGCTGGTCGAGTCGCTCGGCCTGGCGACGCCGGCCGGATCGACGGTCGCGGGGCTGATGTTCCTGGCGGTGCTGCGGATCGGCGACGATCTGGTCGATCCGTTCGCCTACACCGTCCACGACGTGCCGCTGTCGGCGATGTGCCGCACGATCGAGATCGACCTGCTGCAGGCGATCGGCGACCCGGCGCCCGAGCCGGCGGCGCCGGTGGCGGGCGTGTTGTGGTGAGCGGCTGACGCGAAAAGGGCGGCCCTGTGAGGCCGCCCTTGGCGTAGTCAGTAGAAGGGGCGTCGTGGCAAAGCCACGCCGTCGATCCTCGCTTGAGCGAGGTCGGCCGGCCCAATCTGGTCGGCGTCGTCTTATTCGCGCATCAGCGCGAATAAAACTCGACGACCAGATTGGGCTCCATCTTCACCGGATACGGCACCTCGTCCAGCGTCGGCACGCGGGTGAAGGTGATCTTCGCCGTGCCGTCGGGCGCGACATAGTCGGGGATCTCGCGCTCGGCGAGCTGCTGCGCCTCGAGGACGAGCGCCATCTCCTGCGCCTTGCCGCCCAGCGTGATCTCCATGCCGGGGAAGCAGCGGCGCGAGGCGATGTTGCACTTTACGCCGTTGACGCGGACATGGCCGTGGCTGACGAGCTGGCGCGCGGCGAAGATCGTCGGCGCGAACTTGGCGCGATAGACGATCATGTCGAGTCGCTGCTCGAGCAGGCCGATCAGGTTCTGCGAGGTGTCGCCCTTCATGCGGGCGGCCTCCTGATAGCATTGCTTGAACTGCTTCTCGGTGACGTCGCCGTAATAGCCTTTGAGCTTCTGCTTGGCGCGCAGCTGGATGCCGAAGTCGCTGACCTTGCCCTTGCGGCGCTGGCCGTGCTGGCCGGGGCCGTATTCACGCTTGTTGACGGGGCTCTTGGGGCGACCCCAGATGTTCTCGCCCATCCGGCGATCGAGCTTGTGCTTCGCGTTGGCGCGCTTCGACATCGATATTCCTTGCAAGTGCTGATGACGGCCCGCCGGGTGACGGACCTGTCCGGTCTCGCCTGCATCCCGCCCGAGGGACAGGAGCAGGGCCGCCGCTTCACCGGAGTGCGGGGCCATTCGCGAAGGGGCGGCGCATGCCAGATGCGGGCGCGCGCGTCAACGACCGGCTGGTGCGACCGTCGGCCGGACCCGCTATTGCGGGGTGCCGTTGCGCGTGGCGCGGTCGAGCGTGTTGTGCGCGGCGGCGCTGTTGGCGGCGTCGATCTGCGCCCATTCGGCGGGCAAGCGACAGGTGCTCTTCGCCATCAGGCTACCGGTCGGCATCTCGGATCGGCACGTCTTCTTGTTGGGATCGACCGGCTTCTTGTCCTTGGCGAGCGCCGGCGACGCGACGCACAGTGCGACGAGGCTCAGCACGAGGGCGGGCGAAAAGGTCTTCGTCATCAATGTCTCCCGGTCGTCGGCCCGAAAGGACCGCGGAGCACGAAGGCTAGGGCAGGGTCGCTGCCGGAATCAACCCGTTCCGTCCTTCGCCCGTTTCGAGCCGCCCAATGCCGACAACACCCCGCGCAGCGTGCGCACTTCGCCGCTCGACCAGCCCGGCTTGGTCAGCAGCGTGCGCAGCGTCCGGCGGGTAACGGCCGTGCGGTCGGGCGGATAGAAGAAGTGCGAGGCGACCAGCATCGCGTCGAGCTGCGCCATCATGCCCTCCAGCTCCTCCTGCGGCGCCGGCGGGGGCAGCTCGGTCTCGGGCGGTTGCGCCAGGTCGAGATGCTTCGACCATTCGTACGCGACCAGGATCACCGCCTGTGCAAGGTTCAGGCTGCCGAACGCGGGGTTGATCGGCACGGTGATGATGGTGCGCGCGAGCGCGACGTCGTCGGTCTCCAGCCCCGATCGCTCCGGCCCGAACAGGATCGCCGAACGGCCCGGCCCGGCATGGATCGCGCGCGCGGCCGCCTCGGGCGTCACCACCGGTTTGGTCACGCCGCGCTTGCGCACCGTGGTGGCATAGACGTGCTCGCAATCCGCGACCGCATCGGCGACGCTGTCGAAGACGCGCGCATCCGCCAGCACCTGGTCCGCGCCCGACGCGGCGGGGCCGGCGGCCGGATTGGGCCAGCCGTCGCGCGGGGTCACGAGCCGCATCTCGGCCAGCCCGAAATTGAGCATCGCGCGTGCAGCCTTGCCGATGTTCTCGCCGAGCTGGGGCCGGACGAGCACGATCGCGGGATGGGGGACGACCGGACCGTTCACGAGTCGGTCGCGGCCTCGCCGACGTGGCCTGCGAACTCCTCGAAATCGCGCGCCTCGCTGAAGTCGCGATAGACGCTGGCGAAGCGGATGTAGGCGACGGGGTCGAGTGCGCGCAGCCCGTCCATCACCAGTTCGCCGATTCGCTTGGCCGTCACCTCGCTGTCGCCGGTCGTCTCCAGCCGCCGCTGGATCCCCGACACGAGTTTCTCCAGTCGCGCCGGCTCGATCGCGCGCTTGCGGGTCGCGATCGAGATCGAGCGGAGCAGCTTCTCGCGATCGAAGGGTTCGCGGCGCGCGATCGTGCCGGCCTCGCCGCTTTTCACGACCGTCAGTTCGCGCAGCTGGATCCGCTCGAAGGTGGTGAACCGCGCCGCGCATCCCTCGCACTGGCGACGCCGCCGGATAGCCGCCCCGTCGTCGGTGGGGCGGCTATCCTTCACCTGGCTGTCGTCATGGCCGCAGAACGGGCAGCGCATGCGGTTCGATCAGCTCTTGTTGCGACGCGAATAGGCGATGCTCGTGCCGATGACGGCGCCGATCACCGGGCCGATGATCGGCAGCGGGATAGCGACCAGCGCGCCGATGCCGCCATAGATCGCCATCTTGCGGCCGAGCTTGGGATCGTTGTTAATCTGACCGCGCACCTTGTCGAACATGAAAACTATCCTTCGTAGATCGGGAATCGCGCGCACAGATCGCGCACCCTGTCCCGAACGTTCGCCTCGACCGCAGGGTCCCCGCCGTCGCCCGCTTTCGCGAGGCCGTCGAGCACGTCGGCGACCATGTGGCCGATCTCGCGGAACTCGCCCGCGCCGAAGCCGCGCGTCGTGCCCGCCGGCGAGCCGACGCGGATGCCGCTGGTCTTGACGGGCGGCAGCGGGTCGAACGGGACGCCGTTCTTGTTGCAGGTGATGCCCGCACGCTCCAGCGCCTCGTCCGCGTCGCGGCCGGTGACGCCCAACGGGCGCAGGTCGACCAGCGCCAGATGCGTGTCGGTGCCGCCCGCGACGATGTCCGCGCCGCGCTCCTTCAACGTCGCCGCCAGCACCTTGGCGTTCTCGACGACCGCGGCGATGTAGCCCTTGAACTCGGGCTGCAACGCTTCGCCGAACGCGACCGCCTTGGCGGCGATGACGTGCATCAGCGGGCCGCCTTGCAGCCCCGGGAAGACCGCGGAGTTGATCTTCTTCGCGATCGCCTCGTCGTTTGTCATCACCATGCCGCCGCGCGGGCCGCGCAGCGTCTTGTGCGTCGTGGTCGTGACGACGTGCGCATGGCCGAACGGGGTGGGGTGCAGCCCGGCGGCGACGATGCCGGCGAAATGCGCCATGTCGACCATGAACCACGCGCCGACCTTGTCCGCGATGCTGCGGAAGCGGGCGAAGTCGATGACGCGCGGATACGCCGAGCCGCCGGCGATGATGAGGCGGGGCTGGTGCTCGACGGCCAGCCGCTCGACCTCGTCATAGTCGATGAGGTGCGTGTCGCGGTCGACGCCATATTGCACCGCATTGAACCACTTGCCGCTCATCGACGCCTTGGCGCCGTGGGTCAGGTGGCCGCCAGCGTCGAGGCTCATGCCCAAGATCGTCTCGCCCGGCTTGACGAGCGCAAGCATGACCGCGCCGTTCGCCTGCGCGCCCGAATGCGGCTGGACGTTGACGAAGCCGCAGCCGAACAGCTGCTTGGCACGATCGATCGCGAGTTGCTCCACCTCGTCCGACGGCGCGCAGCCCTGATAGTAGCGCTTGCCCGGATAGCCTTCGGCGTATTTGTTCGTGAACACCGACCCCTGCGCCTCGAGCACCGCGCGCGACACGATATTCTCGCTCGCGATCAGCTCGATCTGGGTCTGTTCGCGCGTCAGTTCGTGGGCCACGCCGGCGAACACCGCCGGATCGGCCTCGGCGAGCCCGCGGGTGAAGAAGCCGACGGGCTGGACGTCGTCGTTGTGGGGGGCGGGCTGGGTGCTCATCGCGCTAATCTCCGGGAAGTGTGCGCGCTGTACCGGAGGCGGGCGGGCGGCGCCACCCCGCAGGGTCGCGCGGGGGGCATGACGCGCGCGTCGCGGCAGGCTACCGTCCGGTCATGGCCGCCCGACCCCCCGCCCGCGTTCCCGCCGCCGTCGCCGTGTTCGGGGGCGCCGGGCTGCTGCCCGCGATCGCCGCGGTGGCCGGGCTGTTCGTCGCGCCGGCGGGGTCGCCGCAGCAGTTCGCCTGGGTGATCCTGATCTTCTACGGCGCGCTGATCTTCTCGTTCTTGGGCGGTACCTGGTGGGCGTTCGCGGCGCGCGGCGAGGGGAGTCCCCGCGCCGAGTGGCTGCTGGCTGCGGTCAGCCCCAGCCTGGTGTCGCTCGTCGTGCTCGTCATGGTCCTGGCGCCCGGCACGCGGCCGGCGGCGGCGGTGCTGCTGGCCGCGGGCATCCTGCTGAGCCCGCTGGTCGACGGCATGCTGCTGAGCGCCGGGCTGGCGCCGGCGTGGTGGATGCGGTTGCGGGTGCCGCTGTCGGTGGGGCTGGCGGGGTGCGTCGCGCTGGGCGCATGGCGCGCGCCGTTGGGCTAGCGGGCCAGACCCGACACCGCGAACATCAGCGCGATGCCCGCCAGGCTCGACGCGGTGGTGCGCCAGCGGGGGTCGAGTGCGTGGCTGCGCGGGACGAGCTCGCACGCGCCGATATACAGGAAACCGCCCGCGAACACGCCCATCAGCGGCGCGAGCAGAGCCGCCGGTACGCGCAGCACCAGCCCCGCCGCCACGCCCAGCAACGGCGCGACGCCGTTGGCGACCAACCACCCGCGCGCGGCGCGCGCCTGCCTGTGGCCGCGCTCCGCCGCCAGGCTCAGGCCGACGACGTTGACCCCGTCCGCGACGTCGTGCGTCAGCACCGCCAGCGCGACCACGCCGCCGATCTGCGGCGAGACGTGGAAGGCTAGGCCGATCCCCAGCCCGTCGACCAGGCTGTGCAGCGTCAGCGTCGCCGGACCGAGATGCGCGCGCCACCGCTCCGCCGCCCGGATGCCGCCCAGCATCCGGGTGAACAGCATGTAGCCGCCGATCCCCGCCGCCACCCATCCGAACGTCGCTCGCGCGGACCGGCCGGGCGCCGCCATCGCCAGCGCCTCCGGCAACAGGTCGAACAGCGCCACGCCGAGCACGATCCCGGCGGTCAGCCCCAGGACGAGCACGATCCGCTGCGCCAGGCGGAGCGCCAGCAACCCGCCCAGCAGCGTCGCCGCGCTCGCCGCCAGGCCGAACGCCAGCGGCACCACCGTCGGTCCCCACGCCTCGCCCGTCATCGCCGTCCGTCCCCGTCGTCACCGTCCGTAAGCGGCGATACACCATATCATCGTGGGTTGAACAGGGTGGCGGGCGATTGCCCGCCCGGGGCGCGGCGCCTACATGCTCGCCATGCCCGCCGCCCGCCATCGCCACCACGAGCCGATCGGCATCGACCTGGCGCGGGCCGCGCAGGTGACGCTGGAGCGGTCGGGCGAGCAATGGACGCCGATGCGCGCGGACATCTTCGGCGTGCTGGCCGCCGCCGAGCGGCCCGTGTCGGCGTACGACATCGCCGAGGCGGTCGGCCGGGCGCGCGATCGGCGCGTGGCGGCGAACAGCGTGTACCGCATCCTCGACCTGTTCGTCGCGACCAACCTGGCGCAGCGGGTCGAGAGCGAGAACGCCTATGTCGTCAACGCGCATCCCGAGTGCCAGCATGACTGCATCTTCCTGATCTGCGACCGATGTCATCGCACCGCGCATCTCGACGACGACACGGTGACGGGCGGCGTGCGGCGCGCGGCGGAGGCGGCGGGGTTCGCACCCGCGCGCCCGGTGGTGGAGGTGCGCGGCACCTGTTCCGCCTGCGCCGCGGCGGGCTGAAGATGGCCGGCCCGGCCGGCGCGTCGTCGCGCCAGCCGCTCGCACTCGGCGCGGCGCTGCTCGGGATCGCGGTCTATTCGCTGATGGACACGCTGATGAAGCGATTGTCGATCGAGAGCGGCGCCTATGCCGCGGTGCTGTGGCGTTCGGCGGTGGGCGTCGCGCTGACCGGCTCGGTGTTCGTGGCGCGGCGGCGGCCGTGGCCGGCGGGACCGGCGCTGCGCCTGCACCTCGTGCGCGGCCTGGCGGCGGGATCGTCGGTGCTGCTGTTCTTCTGGGGCATGGCGCGGGTGCCGATGGCGCAGTCGGTCGCGATCACCTTCCTTGCGCCGCTGATCGCGATCTTCCTGGCCGCGGCGACGCTGGGCGAGCGTGTGCGCCGGGCGGCGGTGACGGGATCCGCCGTCGCCGCGCTGGGCGTGCTGGTGATCGCCGGCGGCGAGGTGCAGGCGGCGGCGTCGACGCAGACGGTGCTGGGCACCGTCGCGATCTTCGTCGCCTCGATCCTCTACGCCGCCTCGCTCGTCCTGCTGCGGCGCCAGGCGCAGGCGGCGGACCCGCTGGAGGTGACGCTGTTAACCAGCCTCGTCGTCGGTGTGGCGATGCTGCCCGCGGCGCCATGGGCGGCGGGATGGCCGGCGACCGCGCAATGGCCCGCGATCGGGGGCGCAGCGGTGCTGGGTACGGTGTCCGCGCTGCTGATCGCCTGGGCCTATGCGCGGGCGGAGGCGCAGGTGCTGGCGCCCGCCGAATATACCGCGTTCGTCTGGGCGGCGCTGTTCGGATGGGCGGCGTTCGGGGAGCGGGTGTCGGGCTGGACGGTGGCGGGCGCGCTGCTGATCGGCGCGGGCTGCGCGACCGCGGTGCGCGGGCGTCCTGTAACGGAGGCGGCGGCATGACCGTGGCGATCCGCCCCGCGATCCCGGCCGACGTGCCGGTGATCCTGCGTTTCGTGCGCGACCTCGCCGCGTTCGAGCGCGAGCCCGATGCGGTCGCGGCGACGGCGGCGGACCTAGAGGACGCGCTGTTCGGGAACCGGCCCGCGGCGGAGGCGGTCATCGCCGACGACGGCGGCGAGCCGTTGGGCTTCGCGTTGTTCTTCCATAGCTTCTCGACCTGGACCGGCCGGCGCGGGCTGTACCTGGAGGATCTGTACGTCGCGCCCGCTGCGCGGGGGCTGGGCGTCGGGACCGCGCTGTTGCGGCATCTGGCGGGGATCGCGCTCGACCGGCGATGCGGGCGGTTCGAATGGTCGGTGCTCGACTGGAACGCCGACGCGATCGCCTTCTATCGTGCGATGGGCGCAGTCGGCATGGACGGGTGGACGGTGCAGCGGGTGGACGGCGCCGCGCTGGAACGACTGGCGGGGCGCCGCTGACCGGAACCCCGCCCGTGTCTCAGCCCTTGCGGCCCAACGCCTCGCCTTCGTCCTGCGGGTCCTTGCCCGCGCTCTTTGCGGCATTGTAGCGCTCGATCGCCTCCAGCGTGATCTGGCGCGCCTCGTCGGCGTCGCCCCACTTGCCGACCCGGACCCACTTCTTCTTCTCCAGGTCCTTGTAGTGGGTGAAGAAGTGCTCGATCTGCTCGAACACGATCTCGGGCACGTCGCCGCGGCCGCCGACGTTGGAGTAATAGGGAAACACCGAGTCCACGGGCACGCAGATGAGTTTCTCGTCGCCGCCGGCTTCGTCCTCTAGGTTGAGCACCGCGATCGGACGCGCACGCACGACGCAGCCTGGGATGAACGGCGAGCGCGCGATCACCAGCGCGTCGAGCGGATCGCCGTCGGGCGACAGCGTGTGCGGCACGAAGCCGTAGTTGGCCGGGTAGCGCATCGGCGTGTGGAGGATGCGATCGACGAACAGCGCCCCCGATGCCTTGTCGAACTCGTACTTCACCGGCTCGCCGCCGGTCGGCACCTCGATGATGACGTTGAGGTCGTCCGGCGGGTTCTTGCCGGTCGGGATCAGGTCGATACGCATGCGGGCCCCTTTGCGAGTGATGGCGGGCGGTTAGCCCAAAGTGGGGCGAACGTCGATGGGGCCGTCGCGGCCCCGCCGTTGGCGACCGTGCCGATCCTAGACGTCAGCGTGGCGCGAGCAGGCGATCGAGCGCCGGGTCCGCGCCGGCGATCTTCTCCAGATGCGGGTAGCGCAGCCCGCCGTGATACGGGATCGCGATGGCGCGGAAGCGATCCGCGGCCCTGAGCGACAGCGCGATCGGCGCCTGTCCCTCGCGGGTCGGTGCGGCGGCGGCGGTGATCGCGGCGGCGAGTGCGGGCGCGCGATACGCCCGATCGCCCACCGCCACGATCGCGTCGCCCGGTTTCACCCCGGCGCGGAATGCGGGGCCGTCCCACAGTACCGCCGTCACTGCGCCCTTCTCGTCGGTGCGCAGCCCGATCGAGTACCAGAAGTCCGCGCCCTTCGATTTGGCCAGCCCGTTCGCGGCCACCGCATTGGGCTTGGCGGTATAGACCAGCCGGTAGCCGGCGCGCTCGATCCCGGCGAGCGAGGCGGGGCCGGTCGCGTCCAGCCGCTGGCGCAGGAATGTGCGCCAGTCATAGGGCGCGACCGCGTTCAGCGCCGCCGCCACGTCGTCGAAGGTGTAAGTGTGCTCGGTATTCCACACGCCCGGATCGACGCCGAAGAACCGCTTGGCGAAATCGTCCATGCCGCGCTGGCCGCCCGTCAGCGCGCGCAGCTGCGCGTCCGCCTCCAGCCAGATCAGTTCGCCGTTGCGGTAATAGTCGTAACCGCGACTCCAGCTCGACCAGTCGCTGCCCACAGCCGGGGCGATGACGGGATCGTTGGTGGTGTCCTGCAACGGGCGCCAGCCGGTGCCGGGCTGGCCGGCGGTGTAGAGCGCGGCGACGCCGGCGAGCGTGTCGAGATACTGGTCGCGCGTCCACAGCCCCGATCGCGCCGCCAGGACGTCGCCCCAGAACTGCGTCTGCCCCTCGTACACCCACAACAGCGAATCGCGCATCGGCGTACGGTAATCCGGCGTCCACAGGTCGAAGGGGCGGCGGTACTTGCCGTTCCAGCTGTGCGTGAACTCGTGCGCGACGACATAATGGTCGCCGATGTTCGCGTCCCAGTCGGTGAACAGGTCGCCGCCGAAACTGTCCTCGGAACTGCGGTGATGCTCCAGCCCCTCGTCGGACTGGGTATCGGACATCGCGACCAGGAAGTCGTAGTGATCGAAATGCCGCGTCCCGAACAAACGGTCCGCCTGCACCACCAGCGCCTTGTGCGCAGCGACCACGGCGGGCGAGGGGGCGATCTGGTCGGGCGTGTCGCCGACCAGGTCGAGCGTCACCTGGGGATCGAGCCGGATCTGGCGCGCGTACAGCCCGGCGAAGATCGGCGAGTCGACCAGCTCGTCGTAGGGCGCGACCGCATAGGTCGTGCGGTCCCCCGACCGGGTGCCGCGCAGCGCGGTGTAGCCGGTCCACCCCGCCGGCAGCGTGACGCTCGCGCGGACGGGGATGCGGCGGACGTAATGGCCCGCGGGATAGAGCGACACCGCGTTCCACTCGATGTTGGCCATCGTCGGCGCGGTGACGACGCGGGTGCCGCCGCCTAGCCGGTCGTGCGGGGGCAGGAACTGGAAGCGTGCTTCGATGTTGCGCATGCCTGCCGGCACGTCGAGGTGGAAGGCATGGATGTCGACGGGATCGCGCCGCCATGCCAGCGGCCGCCCGCCCGCGGTGAAGGTGAACCCCGCGGCAAAGGCGATCGGCCCCGTCGGGCCGTGCTCGCCGGGCAGCCACTGGGGATACAGCAAGGTCAGCGGGCCGGGGCCGGCGACCGGGATCGTCTCGCGGATCGCGATGATCCCCTGCGGCGCGGCCGTCGCGTCGACGTCGAGCGTCAGCGTGCCCGGATAGGCGGTGTCCTGCGCCGCCGGGATCGTGTCCGAGAACGGCGCCGCCATCGGCGCTGATGGGGGTAGGGCGGCCTGTTGCGCAGCGGCGGGCGCGGCGATCGCCGCCGCCCCCGCCAACAGCGTCGCCCGCATCGAGCCTGCGATCATCGCGCGGTCAGCAGCCGGTCGAGCCCGGTCTCGCCGGTGCCCGTCTTCTGGAGGTGCGGATAGCGCAGGCCGCCGTGATACTCGATCGTCACGGTGCGGAAGACGTCGCCGTTCTTCACCGTCAGCACGATCGGTGCGCGGGTCCCCTTGGCCGCCGTCACCGCCGCCTTCAGCCGGTCGTCGGAATAGGCCATGTCGCCGACCTGGGTCAGCTGCGTGCCCACCGTCATCCCCGCCTTGAACGCCGGGCCGTCCCACAGCACCTGCGTCAGATTGCCCTCGCGATCGGCGACGAGGCCGAGCGAATAGGTGTAGTTGGCGCCGCCGCGCGGCCCGCCCGCGCGCTGCGCCTGCTTCTCGATCCGGCTCGGCTGGTCGGTATAGACGAGCGTGTAGCCGTTGCGCGCGAAGCCTTCGATCGGCGCGCCCTGCGCATGCTCGGTCAGCCGCTTCGTCAGATACGCCTTCCAGTCATAGGGGGTAACGCCGTTGAGCGTCGTCGCCACGTCGTCGAGCGTATAGGTCAGCTCGCCATAGTCGCCGTCGCGCATGCCGAAGAAGGCGCGGGCGAAATCGTCGATCGACTTGGTGCCGCCCGTTTTCTGGCGAATGAGCGAATCGACGTCCATCCAGACGAGCAGCCCCTCGTTGTAATAGTCCTCGCTCCGCTGCCAGCTCGTCCAGCCCTTGGGCCGGCGCTGCGAGATGGTGGGATCGTTGGTGGTGTCGACGAGGTCGCGCCAGTGCCGCGCGGGCGCGGTGTCGTAGCCGGCCATGATGCTGGCATACTGGTCGAGCGTGTCCTCCTTGGTGACGAGGCCCGACCGCGCCTGGAGGACATAGCCCCAGAACTGCGTCTGGCCTTCATATACCCACAGCAGCGACCCGCGCATCGGCACGTCGTAATTGGGCGTCCACAGGTCCGCGCCGCGGCGGTACTTGCCGTCCCAGCTATGCGTATACTCGTGCGGCAGCAGGTTGCGCGCGCCGACGTTCATGTCCCACTCGGTGAAATAGCCGGGGCGCGAGCCGTCCTCGGAACTGCGGTGATGCTCGAGGCCGATCCCGCCGAGCTGATCGGAGATCGAGAACAGGAAGTGGTAGTTGTCGTAATGCTGCGCGCCGAACAGCTTCACGGCCTGGTCCACCAGACGCTTGTGCGCGTCGACCTGCGCGGGCGTCGCGGCGAGCTGCTCGGGCTTGTCCGCAAACGTGTCGAGCGTCACCTGCGGCGACAGCACGATCGGCCGGTAGTAGCGTCCCGCGAGCACCGGTGAGTCGACGAGGATCTCGTAGCTGGTGGTCTGGTAGCGGTAGGTCGAGCCGGTGTGCGTCGACGGGAGGCCCGACGCGGCGGCGAAGCCTTCGGGATATTTGACGGTCGCCGACACCGGAATGTCGCGCGTGAAATAGCCCGCCGGATACAGACTCATCGAGTTCCACTGGAGCCGCAGCATGTCGGGGCTGGTGACGATCGAGCCCTGCGCGGGCGTGGTGGCAGCGAGGAACTGAAGCGACACGTCGAGCTTGCGGGTGCCCGCGGGCACGTCGACGTGGAACGCGAACACGTCGACCGGGTCGCGCGTCCAGGGCAGCAGCTTGCCGCCCGCGCGGATGTACAGCGAGGCGAGCTTGTCGAGCTGGCCCGAGGGCGAGTGGTTGCCGGGCAGCCACTGCGGGAACAGCAGCACCGTGTCGCCGCTCGTCGCGACCGGGATCGTCTCCCTGGTCGTGAAGATCGCGTGGCGCGTGTCGGTCGCGTCGATATCGAGCGTGATCGTGCCCGGATAGGGCTTGTCCTGCGGCACGGGCATCGGCGGCGGCAGCGGGGTGGGCTGCGGCTTGGAGTTGGTCGCGGGCACGAGTTGCGCGGCGGCGCCTGTGGAGACGACCGCGCCGGCGAGCGCGGACGTGACGAGAAGCGAGGCGGCGAACAGCGTGCGGACCATGCAGGAACCCTTCGAAGCGGCGGTGAGGACGATGGACGCAGGCTTAATCGCCCGAAACGTCAGCCGTCCAGCCGTTTCGCTCCGATCCTGCGCGTCAGCTCCCGCCGCCCAGGACGTTGATCGTGAACGCCAGCACGCCCAGGTTGAACACGAACGCGGCGAGGCACTGGCCGGTGGCGACGCGGCGCATGGTGCCGGTGGTCATCTCGACGTCCGACGTCTGGAACGTCATGCCGAGCGTGAAGCTGAAATAGACGAAGTCCCAGTAGTCGGGCTCGGGCGTCTTGGGGAAATCGAGGCCGCCGTCGTCGTCGCCGCTGCGGTCGGCGTCGCCGTAGAAGATGTGCGCGTAGTGCAGCGCATAGACGGTGTTGGTGAACGCCCACGCCAGCACCAGCGTCGACACGATCAGCGCGACCGCGGCGCGGCCGTGGTGCCCGCCCAGCTCGTTGGCGACCGACACCAGGATCGCCAGCATCGTCAGGAACGTCAGGCCCAGCAGCACGGTGCGGTTGGCGTCGTTGGTCTTGGCGCGCTCGCGCATCTCGTCGCGATCGTCGTGGCGCAGCAGCGGCGCGATCGAGACGAGGAAGATCGCGGCGGCCAGATCGAACGCGATCATCGTCGCGCGCCCGAAACCGAACGGGCCGGGCAGCAGCACCGCGCCCGCGACGAACACGACGAAGAACACGATGAAGCGTGGCGGCGCGATGCGGCTGCCGAGGCGGAGGTGGGGAAGGGCCATGCACGGGTGCCTAGCGCTTCGCCGGGCTCTCGCCTATCTCCCGCGGCCATCATGGCCCAGACCCGTACCCCTCCGCAGCGCGTCCGCGGCACGCAGGACATCTTCGGCGCCGAGCAGCGGCGGTTCGCGCACGTGCTGGCCACGTTCGAGCGGGTGCGCGGGCTGTATTGCTTCCAACGCGTCGACGTGCCGGTGTTCGAGGCGACCGAGGTGTTCGCCCGCTCGATCGGCGAGACGACCGACGTGGTCTCGAAGGAGATGTACACGTTCGAGGATCGCGGGGGCGATCCGCTGACGCTGCGGCCCGAGTTCACCGCCGGGATCGCGCGGGCGTATCTGTCGGGCGGGTGGCAGCAATATGTGCCGATGAAGCTCGCGACGAGCGGCCCGGTGTTCCGCTACGAGCGGCCGCAGAAGGGGCGTTTCCGCCAGTTCCACCAGATCGACGCCGAGGTGATCGGCGCCGCCGAGCCCGCCGCCGACGTCGAGCTGCTGGTGATGGCGGATCAGCTGCTGCACGAACTGGGCATCGCGGACGGCGTGACGTTGCAGCTCAACACCCTGGGCGACGCCGAGACGCGCGAAGCGTGGCGGGCGGGGCTGGTCGCGCATTTCGAGGGGTTCCGGGACGCGTTGAGCGAGGACAGTCTCACGCGGCTGGAAAAGAACCCGCTGCGCATCCTCGACTCCAAGGATCCGCGCGATCGCCCGGCGGCGGACTCGGCGCCCGACATCGACGCCTATCTGACGCCCGACGCGCGCGGCTTCTTCGACGCGGTGACGGCGGGGCTCGACGCGGCGGGAGTCAAGTGGACCCGCAACGCGCGGCTGGTGCGCGGGCTGGATTACTACCGCCACACCGCGTTCGAGTTCGTCACCGACCGGCTGGGCGCACAGGGCACGGTGCTCGCGGGCGGGCGCTACGACGGGCTGATCGGGAGCCTCGGCGGGCCGGAGACGCCGGGCGTCGGCTGGGCTGCGGGCGTGGAGCGGCTGGCGATGCTGATGGAACCCTTCGAGGCGGACCAACTCGTCGCCGTAATCCCGGATACAGTCGACGTCGAAGATGCCGCTCAGCGACTTACGAACACTCTTCGCCGACACCGAGTGCCTGTGGTTTCGGCGTTCTCCGGCATCGGGAAGAAGCGGCAGGAGAGGGCGAAGAAGCAGGGCGCGACCGCATTTCTGTTCGTGCGAAACGATGAGGATGCCGTTGTAGCTCGACTGTCTGCTGCTGATGCGGTGTTGCGCGAGGCGCACGCACGCGAGGTCGCAGCTGTTTTGGCGCACGAAGCTCAAGACTTGGAAGTCGACGAGGCTGATGTGCAGGCTCTTATGTCGACCGGGCTGACGCTCAAGTGACCACTATCTCTCCCGAGCGCATCCGGCAGATCGAGTCCCGCCTTCACGAGCTCTCCGCCCTCATGGCGACGGGCGACCTGCCCTCCGATCGCTTCGTCGCCGTGTCCAAGGAATATGCCGAGCTCGAGCCCGTGGCGCAGGCCGCGGCGGCGGTGCGGCGGTTGCGGCAGGAGGCGGACAGCCTCGCCTACATGACGCAGGACGCCGACCCCGAATTGCGCGCGATGGCGGCGGACGAGTTTCGGGAGAACGAGGCGAGCCTCGCCGATGCCGACCGCCGGCTCGCGCTCGCGCTGCTGCCGCGCGACGCCGCCGACGAGCGCGCGGCGATGCTGGAAATCCGCGCCGGCACCGGCGGCGACGAGGCGGCGCTGTTCGCGGGCGACCTGCTGCGCATGTACCAGCGCTATGCCGAGGAGCAGGGCTGGCGCGTCGAGCTGATCTCGCATTCCTCGTCGGAAGCCGGCGGCGTCAAGGAAGCGGTCGCCTCCGTCGTGGGCAAGGGCGTGTTCGCCCGCCTCAAGTTCGAGAGCGGCGTCCACCGCGTCCAGCGCGTGCCCGCGACCGAATCGCAAGGCCGCATCCATACCAGCGCCGCCACTGTCGCGGTGCTGCCCGAGGCGGAAGAGGTCGACGTCCAGATCGACGAGGCCAAGGACCTGCGCATCGACGTGTATCGCTCGTCGGGCCCGGGCGGCCAGTCGGTCAACACGACCGACTCGGCGGTGCGGATCACCCACCTGCCCAGCGGCCTCGTCGTGATCCAGCAGGACGAGAAATCGCAGCACAAGAACAAGGCGAAAGCGCTCAAGGTGCTGCGCACCCGGCTGTACGAGGCGGAGCGCGAGCGGCTGCATGCCGAGCGGGCGGGGACGCGCAAATCGCAGATCGGATCGGGCGACCGCTCCGAGCGCATCCGCACCTACAATTTCCCGCAGGGGCGCGTGACCGACCACCGCATCAACCTGACGCTCCATCGCCTGCCCGAGATCCTGCAGGGCGAGATGGACGAGCTGATCGGCGCGCTGGTGGCGCAGGACGAGGCGGAGCGGCTGGCGGCGTTGAGTGACTAGGACTCCCCTCCCGCTTGCGGGAGGGGGTGGGGAGGTCTCGACGATCCGCCAGGGCCCACCCCCGCCCCCTCCCACAAGCGGGAGGGGAGGAGACGGAACCGTCCGCCACGCCATCGCCGCCGCCGCCGCGCGCTTCGGTTTCTCCGCCACCCCGCGCCTCGATGCCGAGCTGCTGATGGCGCACGCGCTCGGGACGACGCGCGAGGCGATGCTGCTGTCGCGGCTGGCCGATCCCGCGCCCGCCGCCGTCGCCGCGCTCGTCGAGCGTCGCGCCGCGCAGGAGCCGGTGGCCTATATCACCGGCACTCGCGCGTTCTGGACGATCGAGCTGGCCGTCGGCCCCGGCGTCCTGATCCCGCGCGCCGATTCGGAAACGCTGATCGAAGCCGCGGTGGCGCATTTCGCGGGCACGCCGGGTCCGCGGACGGTGCTCGACCTCGGCACCGGATCGGGGGCGCTGCTGCTCGCCGCGCTGGCCGAGTGGCCGGCAGCGCGCGGGGTGGGGATCGATGCGTCCGAGGCCGCGCTCGCGATCGCGCGCGACAATGCGCGGCGCCTCGGCCTCGCCGATCGGGCGACCGTCATGTCCGGCAACTGGGCGGGAACGGGCGCGACGTTCGATCTGGTGCTGTGCAACCCGCCCTACGTCGCCGCGGACGCGGTCCTGCCCGACGAGGTCGCGCGGTTCGAGCCGGCATCCGCGCTGTTCGCGGGCGAGGACGGCCTCGACGACTATCGGACGATCGCCGCCGTCCTCGGTCCGCAGATCGCGCCGGGCGGGGTCGCCTGCATCGAGATCGGCAGCGATCAGGGCACGAGCGCGGCCGTGCTGTTCGGGGCGCAGGGGCTGACGGTCGGCCTCCGTCGCGATCTGGCCGGGCACGACCGCTGCCTGGTCGTCACCGCCTGATCGTAGGCGCGACCCGCCTCATCTTTCCACTTGGCGTTGTCCGTCGCACCGGGTAGTACGGCAACGGGGACCTGCGATGTCGACCATATCGGTCGTGGTGTCCGATCCTCGCTCCGCTGCGCGACGTGGCCGGGCGAGCCGCCGTACAGATGCTCCGCCGGAGACGTACGGGCGCTGTGGCTTCCGGGAGCAAGGCCGGCCTTTTGCAGTTGAGGACAATGCATTGATCAACAATCGTCAGAACGGTCGCCGTCGCGGCCGCGGTGGTCAGCGCGTGGGCGGCGTGCCCGGGCGGCCCGAAAGCGGCAATCGGATCGACAATCGAGCGCGCGGCAACGCGAGCCAGCTCCACGAGAAGTACAAGACACTGGCCTCCGACGCGCAGCGTCAGGGCGACCGGGTCAACACCGAATACTATCTCCAGTTCGCGGACCATTATTTCCGCGTCCTGGCCGAGAGCCGCCCCCGTGCCGACGAGCAGCAGGCGCGTGCCCGTGGTCGCGACGAGTTCGACGACGACTTCGACGGTGACGGCGAGGATTACGGTCAGGAAGGCGAGTCCGGCCAGCCCGACCAGTATCAGCAGCCCCGCGCGGACGACCGTGGACGGCAGGACGGTCGTCAGGTCCAGGACGAGCGTCCGCGTCAGCAGGCCCCGCGGCAGGACGAGCGCCCGCGTCGCGACGAGCGGCCGCGACAGGAGGCGCGTCAGGAAGAACGCCCTCGTCAGGACGAGCGTCCTCGTGGTGAGGAGCGCCCTCGTGGTGAGGAGCGTCCGCGCCGCGACGATCGCGTCCGCCGCGACGGCGCGCAGGAGCAGCGCCCCCGCGAGGATCGGCCCCGCGACGAGCAGCGCCCCCGCGCCGAGCGGGCGCCCGAGCGCGGCTATGCGGATGCGGACGAGCCGGTCGATCTCGCGCTGCCGGTCGACGAGGTCGCGAACGCCGGAGACGATCAGTTCACGCCCCATCAGCCCGGCGTCCAGGAAGCCTCGACACCGCGCGCCGCCGACATGGATGCGCCGTTGCCGCGCCGCCGCGGTCGGCCGCCCAAGGTGCGGACGCAAGAGCCGGTGGCCGAGGCCGAACCCGCCGGCTTCGACGCCGATCGCCTGCCCCCGTCGCTCAGCATCTCGGCCAGCGCCGAGCCCGACAGCCTGAACGGGGGCGAGGCGGAAAAGCCGCGTCGTCGTCGCCGGCTCGCGGCCGAACCGGCGGAAGTCGGCCCGGCGAGCTGA
>JBPBQW010000093.1:0-44604 GCA_050955125.1 Janthinobacterium lividum | reverse complement strand
CCGGCGCGGGCAGCGTCGGGATCGGTGCGGGCGGCGCGACGCTGGCGGGGCCGCGCGGGATCGCGCCGAAATACCGGGTCACCAGCGTGCGCGCCGTCGGCACGTCGATGTCGCCCGCCAGCACCAGCACCGCGTTGTTGGGACCGTAATGGTCGTGGAACCAGTCCTTCACCGTCCGCAACGAGGCGGCGTCGAGGTCGGCCATCGAGCCGATCGTGGTGTGCGCATAGGGGTGGCCGGCGGGGAACAGACCTGCGACCAGCCGGTACTGGACGAGGCCATAGGGCTGATTGTCGCCCTGCCGTTTCTCGTTCTGGACGACGCCGCGCTGCTCGTCGAGCACGCCCTGGGTGATCGCGCCGGTCAGATAGCCCATGCGATCGGATTCGAGGAACAGCGCGCGGTCGAGCGCCGCGGTCGGCACCGTCTCGAAATAATTGGTCCGGTCGAAATACGTCGTGCCGTTGTAGTCGGTCGCGCCGACGCTTTTCAGGGGCACGAAGAAGTCCGTGGGGCTGTTCTCGCTGCCGTTGAACATCAGGTGCTCGAACAGGTGCGCGAAACCGGTCTTGCCCGCAGGCTCGAACTTCGAGCCGACGTTGTACCAGACACTGACCGCCACGACCGGCGCCTTGCGGTCGGTGGAGACGACCACGCGCAGGCCGTTGGGCAAGGTGAACTGCTGGTACGGGATGTTCACCTCGCGCACCAGCGCCGCCACCGATGCGGGCCGGACCGCGGCGGACGCAGCGGGTGCGGCCTGCACGGAGGCGGCGGCCGTGAGCGCGCCCACGGCCGCGCCGGCCAGGGTCAAAGCCTTGATCTTCATGTCGTGTCGTCCCCCCGATGTCGACGCGAACCATAGCCGCGGCGGGGCCGTGCGCAACATGCGTTCCTGTCGAGGCCGGGGCGAAGTATACGAAGTATTGGGCAACGCGGTTCATTGGCCCGTGATCCTCCCTTGCGATGACCGGTGATTGTTCCTCAGGCTGGGTCCGGACGGGAGCGTCGTCATCCCGCCGGCCGTCGCAGGCGTTCTCCAACATTGCCAGTCCGGGCGGTCTCGTCACCCCTTGTGTGTCCCGAATGTCACACCATCTCGCGCTCATCAAATGGGGAGTTTTCCATGAACCTCGACACCTTCACCGATCGGGCCAAGGGCTTTCTCCAATCCGCGCAGACCGTCGCGATCCGCATGAGCCATCAGCGGATCGCACCCGAGCACGTGTTGAAGGCGCTGCTGGAAGACGAGCAGGGCATGGCCGCCGGCCTGATCCGCACCGCCGGCGGCGATCCCGCGCGCGCCACGAGCGAGACCGACCTCGCGCTGTCCCGTATCCCGGTGGTTTCGGGTTCCGGCGCGCAGACGACGCCGGGCCTCGACAACGACACGGCGCGCGTCCTCGATCAGGCGGAGAAGATCGCAAAGCAGGCAGGCGACGGCTTCGTCACCGTCGAGCGGATGTTGGTCGCGCTCGCGCTGTCGCTGAACACCGCCGCGGGCAAGGCGATCAAGGCGGCGGGCGCCACGCCCGAGGCCCTGAACGCCGCGATCAACCAGCTGCGCCAGGGCCGCACCGCCGACACCGCGGGCGCCGAGGACCGGTACGACGCGCTCAAGAAGTTCGCGCGCGACCTCACGCAGGCGGCGCGCGACGGCAAGCTCGATCCCGTCATCGGCCGCGACGAGGAGATCCGCCGCACGATCCAGATCCTCGCGCGGCGCACCAAGAACAACCCCGCGCTGATCGGCGAGCCGGGCGTCGGCAAGACCGCGATCGCCGAAGGCCTCGCGCTGCGGATCGCCAACGGCGACGTGCCCGACACGTTGAAGGACCGCCGGCTGATGGCGCTCGACCTCGGCGCGCTCATCGCGGGCGCGAAATATCGCGGCGAGTTCGAGGAGCGGCTGAAGGGCGTGCTCGACGAGGTGAAGGCCGCGGAAGGCGACATCGTCCTGTTCATCGACGAGATGCACCAGCTGATCGGCGCGGGTAAGTCCGAGGGCGCGATGGATGCGGGCAACCTGCTCAAGCCCGCCCTCGCGCGCGGCGAACTGCACTGCGTCGGCGCGACCACGCTCGACGAGTATCGCAAGTACGTCGAGAAGGATCCCGCGCTCCAGCGGCGGTTCCAGCCGGTGCAGGTCGGCGAACCGACCGTGGAGGACACGATCTCGATCCTGCGCGGGCTGAAGGAGAAGTACGAGCTGCACCACGGCGTCCGGATCACCGACGGCGCGCTGGTCGCCGCGGCGACGCTGTCCAACCGCTACATCACCGATCGCTTCCTGCCCGACAAGGCGATCGACCTGATGGACGAGGCCGCCAGCCGCATCCGCATGGAGGTGGAGAGCAAGCCCGAGGAGATCGAGACGCTCGATCGCCGCATCCTGCGCCTCAAGATCGAGCGCGAGGGCTTGCGCCGCGAGAGCGATGCGGGGTCGATCGATCGGCTGGCGCACATCGAGGCGGAACTGGCCGGGCTGGAGGAGCAGTCCGCCGCGCTGACGCTGCGCTGGACCGCGGAAAAGGACAAGATCGGCGCGGAAGCCAAGCTGAAGGAACAGCTCGACGCCGCGCGGCTGGCGCTGGAGCAGGCGCAGCGTTCGGGCGATCTCGCGCGCGCGGGCGAGCTGTCCTATGGCACGATCCCCGCGCTGGAGCGGCAGCTCGCCGACGCGGCGGGCCAGACCGCGGGCGCGATGCTGCGCGAGGAGGTGACGGCGGACGACATCGCCGGCGTCGTCTCGCGCTGGACGGGCATCCCCGTCGACCGGATGCTGGCGGGCGAGCGCGACAAGCTGCTGGCGATGGAGGCGACGATCGGCGCGCGCGTGATCGGCCAGGAGCGGGCGGTCCATGCGGTCGCCACCGCCGTGCGGCGCGCGCGCGCGGGGTTGCAGGATCCGGGACGGCCGCTGGGCTCGTTCCTGTTCCTCGGCCCCACCGGCGTGGGGAAAACCGAGCTGACCAAGGCGCTGGCCGAGTTCCTGTTCGACGATCCCAACGCGATGGTGCGGATCGACATGAGCGAGTTCATGGAGAAGCACGCGGTCGCGCGGTTGATCGGCGCCCCGCCCGGGTACGTCGGCTATGAGGAGGGCGGCGTGCTGACCGAGGCGGTGCGGCGGCGGCCCTATCAGGTCGTGCTGTTCGACGAGGTGGAAAAGGCGCACGGCGACGTGTTCAACGTGCTGCTCCAAGTGCTCGACGACGGGCGGCTCACCGACGGCCAGGGGCGGACGGTCGATTTCGCCAACACGATCATCATCCTGACCTCGAACCTGGGCAGCCAGTATCTCGCCAACATGGCCGACGGCGACGACGTCGCCAGCGTCGAGCCGCAGGTGATGGAGATCGTGCGCGGGCATTTCCGGCCCGAGTTCCTCAACCGGCTGGACGAGGTGATCCTGTTCCACCGGCTGGGCCAGGCGCACATGGCGCCAATCGTCGACATCCAGGTCGCGCGCGTCGACCGGCTGCTGGCGGATCGCAAGATCGTGCTGGAACTGACGGACGCGGCGCGCGCGTGGTTGGGGCGCGTCGGCTACGATCCGGTGTACGGCGCGAGACCCTTGCGCCGCGCGGTGCAGCGCTACCTGCAGGACCCGCTCGCCGACATGATCCTGCGCGGCGAGGTGAAGGACGGCGCGACCGTGCGGGTGGACGAGGGCGACGGGCGGTTAGCGTTGACGGTGTAGGTGATGCGAAAAGGGCGGGCCGCGAGGCCCGCCCTTCATCATGCTACCGGCTGGCGGCTTAGAACTTGAAGTTCGCGCCCGCCCGGAACGCACGACCGATAACACCGTCGAGGTGCCACGTCGGCAGATAGTTCACGCCCGAGTAGGATGCCGGCGCGATCGGCGCCTTCACGTCGAGCAGGTTCGAAACGTTGAAGGTGAAAGTGAACTTGTCGTTCACGCGCACCGCAGCGTTCAGGTCCGTGTCGATGAAGGAGTGGATGTAGCAGAACGCGTTACCGCTCGCATCAATAGGGAGGCTGTACAGATTGTTCTGACAACCCAAGTCCGCCGATGCACCTTCGTCGGCCGCGACTTCCTTGATGCGCGACACGTAGTTGACCGTCGCGGTCAGGCTGACCGGACCCGCCTCGATCGTGTTCTGCCAGTTGCCACGGATGCGCGGCGTGCCGGCACCCGACGACAGCTCGTACGGTCCTAGCGTCCCGACATATTTCTGCGTCACGCCGTTATTGGTCAGATCGAGGTTGAAGACGTCCGTCACCTCGACGCGGCTGAGGAACTTGACGCCCTGCGTGATCGGGAAATTAGCCGTCGCGGAGACGTCGATGCCCGACGTGTCCTGCCGGCCGGCGTTGACGAACGGCTGGTTGATGATGAGCACGCGCGGCAGAGCGTTGGGGAACAGCGGATCGGGTGCGTCCACCGTGTTGACGGTGTAGCCGGCCGGCAGCGCGGTTCCGGCGAAATAGGCGGCCTTCGCCGCGCCGAGGTCCGGGCCTGCGGTGATATAGTTGTTCTTGCGGATATTGTAATAATCCACCGTAATGCTCAGCCAGCGGATCGGCTGGAACACGGCGCCCGCGGTGAAGCTGCGCGACGTTTCCGGCTTCAGGTTCGGGTTGCCGGTCGTCGCGCCGCCCAGCGAGTAGGCTTGCGCATACGGATTGCTCGTGCTGCCCGCCGTGTTGTGCGCCGCGACGAAGCTGGCGGGCGGCGTGAAGGTCGAGAAGCCCGCGTACGAACTGTTCGGCCCGTTCTCAGCGAACGTCGGGGCGCGGAAGCCCTCCGAATAGGTGCCACGCAGCGCGAGCTGCGGGATCGGCGTGAACTTGACGCCGATCTTGGGCGAGAAGTGGTTGAACCCTTCCGAATAGGAGTCGTACCGGCCGGAGGCGTTGAGCTCGAGCTGCTTGAAGATCGGCGCGTCGATTTCAAAGAAGCCCGACGACACGGTATGCCGACCGAACGCCGCCGAGGTGTTGGCGGTCAGATACAGCGGCGAGACATAGGTCGCCCCGCCCGGCAGGGTCACGGTGCCCACCGGATTGTTGGACTCGTTGTGCTCGTTCTCGCGGCGCACCTGCGCGCCGACCAGGACCTGCAACTCGCCGCCGGGCAACTGGACGAACGACTTGCTGATCGAGGCGTCGAGCGACGCTTCCGCCGAATAGGACGGCGTCGTGTAGGTCGGCGAGATCGCATTACGCACCGCGGCGGTGTTCAGCTCCGGATTGACGAAGTTGTAGGCGCCCGTGTTGATCGCGCTGAGCAGATTGGTGATGTTCAGGTTGCCGTGGTTCTCGACCGAGAAGTTGTCCTTGGCGTACACGCCCTCGACGGTAAAGTTGTACCCGCCACCCAGGCTCCCGTTGATCCCACCGGCGGCCCGGTACAGATCGTTGCGCCGCACGGTGTACTGCGGGATGTCGCCAAACAGATAATAGAGCCGTGCCGAGCTGCCGAGCGCCGCATAAGGGTTGTTGGGGTTGAACCGGCGGTCGGCGGCCGTGGCGCAGTTCACGCCCGCGGCGCAGACGTACACCGGAAGAGCGAGGCCGGGGTTGCTGGTCGCGAGATTGGGCGAGCCGCCGAATGGCTGGGTCGCACGGATCGGACGCGGGGCGCCGGCGATCGTTACTTCGTCGTGCGAATAGATGCCCTCGACATAGGCCTCGATGTCGCTCCCGAGCCGAACGCTCGCCCGGCCGTTGGCCGAGTAGCGGGTCTGCTGGGGCAGGATCTGCGAGTACTCGCGGGTATTGTCATGCCTGCAGCCGACACCGCCCGCGGCGCCCGCGACGGTGTAGGTGCCGCCCTGGCAATTGCCGAGGTTCAGCGTTTGATACTGGCCCGTCGTCGTCGCCGCGCCGCCACCGGTCAACGGGTTGTTGGGATCGGTCTGTGTCGTGCGACGCACCACGGCGTTGACCGTCGCCGTCGAGAGCGAGCTGTCCGCAGAGTTGCCGTCAATGCCGCCGATCGAGCTCAAATCAGTCGTGTTGTACGGAAACCCACGATCCTGCACCGACACCGGGTTGTTGTGCTGATACTCGCCGTTGACGTAGACGTTGAAGCCCTTGGCGTCATAATCGCCATATCCCAGCGTCAGGTTCGCGCGCTGCTGGCCCGCGTCACCGCGCTCGGAAATGCCACCCTCGACCGCGCCTGCGATGCCGGTGATGTGCTTCTTGAGGATGATGTTAACGACGCCGCCGATCGCGTCCGAACCATAGGACGAAGACGCGCCGTCCTTCAACACTTCGACGCGGTCGACGATCGAGAACGGAATCGAGTTGAGGTCGGTGTAGGCATTGTGACCGTCGTCGTTCAGCGGGAACTGGGTCGAGCGCTGGCCGTCGATCAGGATGAGCGTGGACGATACGCCGAGGCCGCGCAGCGACACGGCGGAACCGCCGGCACTGAACCCACCCTGGAAGCCGGTGGAGATGGAGCCGGCGCCATCAGCCGACACCGAACGGATCGCATCGCTGACGTTGTTGATGCCCTGCTTGATCAGCGTGTCGCTGGTCAGCACGGTCACGGGCGACGGTGTCTCGGTGGACGTGCGGCGCAGCAGCGAACCGGTGACGACGACGTCGTTCCCGCCGTCGTTATTCTTCGTCTGGTCGGTGTTGTCGCGCTGGGCGGCGATCTGCTGGGAAGCATCGTTCGCGGCGTCCGGCGTGGCCGATCCGGGAGCCGTCTGCGGCAACGTCGTGGTGCCCGCCTGCGAAGTCTGCGCGAACGCCGGAGTCGCGATCGCGGCGAGCAGGGCCGCCGACGACACACCCAGCGTGAGCGACTTGCGCGTGAGTCCGATGGTCTTGATCACGAATGTCTTCCCTTTTTGCGCACCCGTCCCGCTCGCGCGGTGAGGAAACTGCCCTGAACCCCGGCCGTATCGGCTCGGCACTCGATGATGCGACGATGACGCCCGCGCCTAAGGCTGTAAAGCCGACATCAATGCCCGGAGCCAAGTTGCGCGCACGGTGTCACCGGCCGGCCACACTATGGGTGCAACACCGCCGTAGCGACACAATCGTGCGTCAGTGCGGCGGCGGCGATCCGGTGACCAGCAGCGGGTCCAGGCGCGCGTCATGCCAGCGCAGGCCCCAATGAAGGTGCGGCCCGGTCGCGCGGCCGCTGTGGCCGGACAGGCCGACGACCTGCCCCTGACGCACGTGATCGCCCACGGCCACGTCAATCCGGGACAGGTGCAGGAGCGCGCTCGACAGCCCCATGCCATGGTCGATCATCAGCAGATTGCCCTCAAGCGTGAAGGGATGATCTGCCGCCAGGATCACGACGCCGTCCGCGGGCGCGGCGACGGGCGTGCCGTCGGGCACCGCGACGTCGGCGCCGGTGTGGTAGGATCCGGGCTCGCCGGCATAGATACGCTGCGACCCGAACCAGCCCGACTGACGCCCCGCGGCGGGCCAGCGGAAGCGCTGACGCCATCCGGCAGCATCGGTGACGATCGCGCGCGCGGAGGCGATGGCGGCCGCCTCGGGCGCGCGCAGGGCCGCGAACTCCGGCTCGGGCTGGGCGTGGCGGGGCAGCGTCGGCAACCGCTCGATCCGCCAGGCCCGCGGCGCGACGGCTAGGCGCTGCTCGACCGGCGGACCATCGGTCTCCACCGCCACCAGCACCGCGCCGGCGGGTGCGTCACGATCGAACGCGATCACGAAACGGCCGTCCGCCGCCACCTGGACCGGCTTGCCGTCTAGCGAGAGGGAAGCCGTCCCGCGCGGGGCCGTGCCGATCGCCAGGCCGCCCTGCTCCAGCGTGCCGGCGAGGCCGAACGGTCCGGCCGTCGATATCGTCGCGAGAGGCCGGCCGGTCGGCGCGTCCTGCGCCGCGGCGACGGCACCGGCGGCCAGCGCGATCGCGAACGCGAGGCCGGCGGCCGCCGCGGCCCGTCTCATCGCGACGCCATCGCCTCGGTCGCGACGTCGGCGCCGGCATAGGGCTCCTGCCGCGCGACGCTCCAATAGCGCAACTCCTCGATCGGGATCGTCGCCCCCGATCGAGCGCAGACGACATGGTCGCCCGGCGTCAGCACGCGAAAGCCGTTGGCCATGTAATGGAGCCGCGCGGCGCGATTGGTGTTGGACATCAGCATCGAAGGGGACCGCTCGCGATAGGGATCAGAATAGCTGCGGCTGGTCGGCCGTCGCCGGCTTGACGTAGGCGCGCGGGGGCGCGCGCTCAACCTTCGCGCCCCTCGCGCCGTCGCCGTCGACGATCGCCGGCACCGCATCGTCGCGGAACCGCAGCGTCACCGCCCCCGCTGCACGCGCCTCGGCAGCCGTTGCCACCACGCGGCCATCGCGCGCGGTGACGATCGCATAGCCGCGCTGGAGCACGCCGTCGGGATTGAGCGATGCCGCCAGTCGCCACGTCGCGTCGAGCCAGTGACGCGCGGCCTCCATCTGCCGATCCAGCATCGCCGGGCGCAGTGCCGCGCCGCTCCGGTCCAGGCCACCGCGCGCCACCGTCACCCGGCGTTCCAGCGCGCGGTCGAGCCGCTGGCCGGCGTCGTCGGCGCGCTGGCGCTGCGGCCCGAGCAGCCGGTCGCGCGTCGGCAGCAGCCGGCCGAGCGCCTCGGTCCGCTCCCGCCCGCGCTCGACGTAGCGGCGGACGCAGCGCTGCGTCCGCGCGCCCTGCGTCTCGAGCGTGTAGCGCAGGTCGGCGAGCACCGGCACCGCCAGCTCGGCGGCGGCGGTCGGCGTCGGCGCGCGCAGGTCGGCGGCGTGATCGCACAGCGAGGTGTCGGTCTCGTGCCCGACCGCGGAGATGATCGGGATGCGGCAGTCGGCGACCGCGCGCACCACCGCCTCCTCGTTGAACGCCCACAGATCCTCGATCGAGCCTCCGCCCCGTGCGACGATGACGAGGTCGGGTCGCGGGATCGGCCCGGAGCCGTCGGCGGGCAGCGCGTCGAACCCACGGATCGCCGCCGCCACTGCCGCCGCCGCGCCCTCGCCCTGCACCTTCACCGGCCAGACGAGGACGCGCGTCGGGCAACGATCCTCCAGCCGGTGGAGAATGTCGCGGATCACCGCGCCCGTCGGACTGGTGACGACGCCGATGACGCGCGGCAGGAACGGCAGCGGCTTCTTGCGCGCGGGATCGAACAGCCCCTCGCCCGCCAGGCTCGCCTTCAGCTTTTCGAACAGCGCCATCAGCGCGCCCGCGCCGGCCAGCTCCATCCGCTCGATGACGATCTGGTATTTGGACCGGCCGGGATAGGTCGTGAGGCGTCCGGTCGCGATCACCTCGATCCCGTCCTGGGGCGTGAAGGCGAGCGCGGCGGCCGAGCCTTTCCACATCACCCCGTCGATCACCGCGGCGTCGTCCTTGAGCGCCAGATAGACGTGGCCCGACGCCGCGCGCTTGTATCCCGATATCTCGCCGCGCAGCCGGACGTGGCCGAACTCGCCCTCCACCAGCCGCTTCAACCGCCCGGCGAGCTCGCCGACCGACACGGCGGGCGCGTTGTCGCCGGGCAGGCTCTCGGCTACCAGCCGCGCGGGCCGGTCGGCTCGGGTGTCGAGGGTGGTCGAGAAGGGGTCGGGCATGAACGTCCTGCTGGTGGGCGGCGGTGGCCGCGAACATGCGCTCGCCTGGCGGCTGGCGCAATCGCCGGGGCTGACGCGATTGCTCGCCGCGCCGGGCAATCCGGGCATCGCGGCGCATGCGACGTGCGTGTCGCTGGACGTCGCCGACCACGCGGCGGTACTCGCCTTTGCCCGGGCGGAGGACATCGCGTTGGTGGTGGTGGGGCCCGAGGTGCCGCTGGTCGCGGGGCTGGCCGACGACCTGCGCGCAGGCGGCGTCGCGGTGTTCGGGCCGTCGGCGGCGGCGGCGCGGCTGGAGGGGTCGAAGGGGTTCACCAAGGACCTGTGCGAGCGCGCCGGTATCCCGACCGCGCGCTATCTGCGCACGACCACGCTCGACGTGGCGCTGGCCGCGCTCGACGGCTTCGGCCTGCCGGTGGTCGTCAAGGCGGACGGGCTGGCCGCGGGCAAGGGCGTGACGGTCGCGGCGACCCGCGGCGAGGCGGTGGACGCGCTGGCCGCGCTGTTCGAGACGCCGGGCGCCGAGGCGGTGATCGAGCGTTTCCTGCACGGCCGCGAGGCGAGCCTGTTCGTGCTGTGCGACGGCGTCGCGACCGCCGTCTTCGGGTCCGCGGAGGACCACAAGCGCGTCGGCGAGGGCGATACCGGGCCCAACACCGGCGGCATGGGCGCGTTCAGTCCCTCGACCGTGCTCACCCCCACGTTGGAGGCAGAGGCGATGGCCCGCATCGTGCGGCCGACCGTCGACGCGCTGGCGGCGGCGGGTACGCCGTTCGTCGGCGTGCTCTACGCCGGGCTGATGCTGACCGGCGAGGGCCCGCAGCTGATCGAATACAACGTGCGCTTCGGCGATCCCGAGTGCCAGGCGCTGATGATGCGGTTCGAGGGCGACCTGCTGGCGCTGTTGCTGGCGGTTGCGCAGGGGCGGCTGGCGGAGGCGGCGCATCCCCGTTTCGCGCGCGGCGCGGCACTGGGCGTGGTGATCGCCGCGCGGGGCTATCCGGGAACGCCCGCGACCGGTGGGACCGTCGGCGGGATCGCGGCGGCGGAGGCGACGGGCGCGCGGGTGTTCCAGGCGGGCACCCGGGCCGGCGACGACGGCGCGCCGGTGGCCAGCGGCGGCCGCGTCCTGACGGTCGTGGCGGCGGCAGACACGCTCGCCGCCGCTCGCGCGCTGGCCTATCAGGCGGTCGGTAGGATCAACTATCGCGACGGCTTCCACCGCAGCGACATCGGCCTGCGGGGATAGGCGCCCGGCGCACGATGGCGGTTCATCGCCGCCGCGATCCGTGTCATGCTCGCACGGACACGCCGGCGATCCGGCGCGAGCTAGGATTCCGATGCAGACCAGCAGCCCCCCCTCCGCCACCGCCGCCGGCAGCGCCCCGCTATCCGCGGTGGAGGCGATCACCACCGCGCACCTGATCCTGATCGCGGTGCTGGCGGTGCTGGTCGTGATCGGCATGCTGTACGGCGTCCGGCTGAAACGCCGCCGCCGGCACGCGCTGGAGGAAGAGAAGGTACGGCTCGACGCCTATGCCGACGAGCATCCCGACGCGCCCGCGCCCGAAGCGTCGCCCCGGCAACCGACCCCTCCCGCCGAACCCGCCACCACCGCGCCGGGCCAGGAGGGGCAGCGCTCGCCCGTCCGGACGCCGCCGATCCCGCCGCACGATCCGGCCGATCGGCGGGTGCCGTCCGTCTCCGTCGCGGGAACGGGTATGGCGACGGCGCCGGCCTCCGCCGGGGCGACGATTCCGGCCGACGGTCCGGTGACGCAGCTGAAGGGCCTGGGCCCCAAGGTCGCCATGCGTCTGGCGGAACTCGGGATCGACAGCATCGGCCAGATCGCCGCGCTCGACGACGATGCGGCGGCTGCGCTCGACGCGAAGCTCGGCGCGTTTCAGGGCCGCATCGCGCGCGATCGCTGGGTGGAGCAGGCGCGGTTCCTCGCGGCGGGCGACCGGGCGGGTTTCGAGGCGGTGTTCGGCCGACTGTAGCCGCCCGAGGCCCTCTCGCGGACCAGATCGCGGCCGATCTGGCCGAGATACCGGAGCGGCGGCCCTGCCGTCACCCGCCCCGCGCCGCCGGCCACTCGACACGCCCGTCGCCAAGCCCGGACGGCGTTGCCGGCGAAAGGGGTGACGTGGCCGGTGCCTGCGCCTACATGCGGCGTCCCATGGCACGACCCCAAACCCGCCAGGTCGCCCCGCGCGCCCGCGCCGCCGCCCGCCTCGCCGCCGTCCAGGCGCTGTATCAGCGCGAGATGGAGGGCACCGCCGTCGCGCCCCTACTCCACGAGTTCCACCAGCACCGGCTGGGCGCGACGATCGAGGATGCGGAGTATGAGGAGGCGGACGTCGCCTTCTTCGACGATCTGGTGCGTGGCGCCGCCGCGCGCGCCGACGAGATCGACGGCGCGGTGTCCGCCAAGCTCGCCAAGGGGTGGACGCTCGCCCGGCTCGACAAGCCGATGAAGGCGATCCTGCGCGCCGGCACCTACGAACTGCTCGCGCGGGCGGACGTGCCGGTGGGCGCGATCATCAGCGAATATGTCGACGTCGCCCATGCCTTCTACGAGCGGCGCGAGGCGGGGTTCGTCAACGGCCTGCTCGACGCGATCGCGAAGGACGTCCGGCCGCGCGCGCCGGCGGCGACGCCCCCGGACCAACGGGGCGCCTGATGGGCGACGTCGTCGGGTTGGGCCGCGCCCGCAAGGCGAGGCTGCGCGGGCAGCGCGAGGTGCAGGCGGCCGCCAATCGGGTCGCCTTCGGCCGGACCGGCGCGCAGAAGAAGGCGGATCGCGACGCCGCCGTCAGGCGCGACCACCTGCTCGACGGGGCGCGGATCGAGGACTGACCGCCGATCAGCCGGCCGGGGTTGCTCCGTCCGTCTCGGCCGCGCGCTCCTCCACCTTCTCGCGCACCGACCGGCCCGCGAGGATCATCTCCGCGGCAAAGGCGCCCAGCCCCAGGATCGAGCAGCCGAGCGCGCCGCCGAACAGCGTGAACAACAGGCTGCCTGCCCCGCCCGTCCGGATCGCACCCACGAACAGCGTCATCGCCGCGCCGCACGTCAGCGCGCCCGCGATCGCCGCGATCAGCACCGCGAAATCGAGCAGGTGCGACCGCTGGCGCAACCGGGCGAGTTGGCGGGGCCGCTTCTCCGCCCAGGACATCGCCTTGTCGACCTGATCCGACACCCGCGCCAGCCGGGAGGTGAAGACGTTGAGCATCGAGGCGACGCCCGTCAGCAGGAAGATCGGCGTCAGCGCGAGCTGGACGACGTGCGCGGCAAGATCGATCGGCGGGGCGGCGGTGCTCATGCGGGCGGGGACGTTTCGCAGCCGGAGCGGTTCCCGCCGCCCCGTGCCCGGTGTAGGCGCGACGCCATGACCGAGGCCGAGTTCATCGCCGCGCTGCGCTCGATGCCGCTGCATCCGGGCGCCCGCGGCCTGCTCGACGACGCGGCGGTGGTGAACGGCATGGTCGTCACCACCGACACGATCGTCGAGGGGGTGCATTTCCTGGCGAGCGATCCGCCCTGCGACGTCGCGTGGAAACTCGTCGCGCAGAACCTGTCGGACCTGGCCGCCAAGGGCGCGTGGCCCGACGGCGTGTTGCTCAACCACCCGCTGACGGACGACGGCTGGGATCGCGCGTTCCTGGGCGGCCTCGGCGAGGCGTTGCGCACGTTCGCGACGCCGTTGATCGGCGGCGATACGGTCTCGCTGCCGGCGGGCGCGCCGCGCGTGCTGACGATCACCGCGCTGGGCAGCGACGCCGCCGCGCCGCCGCGGTCGGGCGCGCGGGCCCGCGACGGATTGTGGGTGACGGGCACGATCGGCGACGCGGGCGCGGGGCTGGCCATCGCGCGGGGCGCCGACGGGCCGGCGGCGCTGCTCGCGGCGTACCGGCGCCCGCAGCCGCTGCTTGCCCAGGGGCGCGCGCTCGCGCCGCTGGTGCATGCGATGGCGGACGTGTCGGACGGGCTGCTGATCGACGCGAGCCGGATCGCCGCCGCCAGCGCGCTGGCGGTCGCGATCGACCTCGCCCACGTGCCGCTGTCGCGCGCCTATCGCGCGTTCGCGGGCGGCGACGTGCTCGCGGCGGCGACCGCCGGCGACGATTACCAGCTGCTGTTCGCCGCGCCGGACGGCTTCGCCCCCCCCGTCCCCGCGACGCGGGTCGGAAGCTTCGCGGACGGTTCTGGCCTCTCGCTCACGCTCGGCGGCTCGCCGGTCGCACTGCCGCCCCGCCTGGGCTATCAACACGGGACCTGAGCCGAGCCGGCCGCGATTGATGCGCGACGGCGCCGTTCCCATATCCCGGTCGGGCGAGTAGCCGGCGCGATCTGCGCGCTCGCCTTCCCTTTTCCGCCCCCGTCCGCTATGGGCGCGCCAAATCCAGAGCGAGGTATTGTTTGGCCAAGGAAGAACTGCTCGAGATGCGCGGCCGCGTAGTGGAGTTGCTCCCCAACGCGATGTTCCGCGTGCAGCTCGAGAACAACCACGAGATCCTCGGCCACACGGCGGGCAAGATGCGCAAGAACCGCATCCGCGTGCTGACCGGCGACGAGGTGCTGGTCGAACTGACGCCCTATGACCTGACGAAGGGCCGGATCACCTATCGCTTCATGCCGGGCCGCGGCGGCCCCGGCCCGTCCTGATCGACGATCGGGCACCGGCCGGTCCGGCGCCCTGCGATCCGGCGGACCGCTCAGGCGACCGCGTGCGGCTCGTCCTCGCGTCCACCAGCCCGCGCCGGCTCGACCTGCTCGCCCGGCTGGGCGTCGTGCCCGACCGGATCGCCGCGCCCGACGTCGACGAGACGCCCGCGCGCGGCGAACTGCCCGCCGATCATGCCTCTCGCCTCGCCCGCGCCAAGGCGCTGGCGATCGAACGGACACCGGGGGAGGCGGTGATCGCGGGCGACACGGTGATCGCGGCCGGCCGTCGTATCCTGGGCAAGCCCGTCGACGACGCCGATCACGTCCGCATGCTCGCGCTGCTGTCTGGCCGGCGCCACCATTGCCTGAGCGCGGTGGCGGCGATCGATCGGACAGGCGTCGTGCGCACCCGCCTGTCCGACACGATCGTCGCCATCCGGCCGTTGTCGTCCGCGGAGATCGACGCCTATGTCTCGGGCGGCGAGGGTCGCGGCAAGGCGGGCGGTTACGCGATCCAGGGCCGGGCGGAGGCGTGGGTACGCTTCCTGCACGGCAGCCATTCGGGTGTCGTCGGCCTGCCGCTGTTCGAGACGCGCGCGCTGCTCGCCGCCTGCGGCATCGCGCTGGACTGATCCGGTCGTGGCCGAATGGCTCTACGAGGCCGGCATCGGCGAGGCGCGGGCCGCGCTGGTCGAGGATGGCGCGATTATCCGGGCGGAGCGCGAATGGCCGCTTGACGGACCCCGCCGCGGCGCCGTCATGGGCGCGAGGTTCGGCTCGGCGCTGACCGGCGTGCGCGCGGTGAGCGTCCGCCTCGACTTCGACCATGAAGCGTGGCTGCAACCCGTTCCGCAAGGCTTCGGGCCGGGGCAGCGGCTGGTCGTGGAGGTCGTGCGGGAGCGCATCTTCTCGCCGCGAGGGCTGAAGGACCCGAAAGTCCGCGCCGTCGATGCCGACACGCCGCTGCGCGACGGACCGTCGATGCGGGAGCGGATCGCCGGCACCGGCCTTCCCGTCCGCGAGCCGCGCGCGTTCGATCGCGATGTGCTCGAAGAGGCAGGCTGGGGCGAATTGATCGAGGAGGCGGCGACCGGCCGCGTCGATTTTCCCGGTGGCCGGCTATGGATCGAACAGACCGAGGCCGGGGTGACGATCGACGTCGACGGCGTGCTCGACCGGGACAAGCTGGCCGTGGCCGGCGCGACGGCGGCGGCGCGGTCGATCGGTCGGCTCGGGCTGGGCGGATCCGTCCTGATCGATTTGCCCAGCGTCTCCAATCGCGATGCGCGCACGCGCGCGGCCGAGGCGTTCGACGCCGCGATGGCCGTTCCGTTCGAGCGTACGGCGGTGAACGGGTTCGGCCTGCTGCAAGCGGTGATGCCGCGGCCTCGCCCCTCCTTGATGGAGCAGATACGGGGCCAGCCCGCGCGGGCGGAGGCCCTGTCGCTGTATCGCCGGGCGGAGCGCGAGCCGTTGCCGGGCGCGATCGAGTTCGTGGCGCACATCGACGCCTGCACCCATCCGGGGCGGGAGGGGAATGATCTGGAGCTGTCCCGACGCCGCGGCACGGCGGTGCGTTGGACACCGACCCAGCCCTATACGCCGGCGGGTCGGGGGTATGTAAGGCGCGTCCTGACCCTCGCCGAAGCTGCCGACCCCCCGTTTGACGAGGATGAGAACGATGGCGAAGTCTGACGGCTGCCCGATCTGCGGCAAGCCCGCGTCACCCGCGACGACGCCGTTCTGCGGCCAGGGATGCCGCGACCGCGACCTGATGCAATGGTTGTCGGACGGCTATCGCCTGCCCGCCCACGCCGACGATCCGCACGGTGACGCGGACGGGCTGGACAGCCCCCGATCCCGCGACTAAACAGCGCCCTCCCCGCCACGGTGGGGATGCCCGGGTAGCTCAGTGGTAGAGCAGACGACTGAAAATCGTCGTGTCGGTGGTTCAACTCCGCCCCTGGGCACCATTCCCTTATCGTGCATTCGCGACGGCATCGGCGGTTCCGCTGAGCGCTAGGTCGCGAGCCACATGACCGGCGCCAGCGACAACGACCCCGTTGACGGCCTAGGCGCGCCGTCCTGCTGTCGCAGATGGTGGTAGTCGGCGGATCGGGCGATCGCGCCACGTGTCGGCGACACGGCAAGCCGCTGGGACAAGGTATCGATGCTCGCCCGACCCGGGCGCGAGCATCTCCGCAGGTGTCATCTCGGCCGGCCGACGTTGGGAGCCGGGCGGCATGCGATCGCCCGGTGTCGACCTATGAGTTTGAAAACGGGCCTTAACCGCGGCCGATCCCGTGGCCGCCGGCGGCGATCCGCGGAACGATGGCGGCGCGGCCGGGTTGGGGACGTCATGCCATCCGATCGCGCGCAGGCCGCCCCGGCTCGTGTCGTCTCGGCCGCCAAGCCTGTCGTCGGAGACGGATCATCGCTACCCTGACCATCCCGGACCTCGCGATCGCGTATCTCGATTCCGGGCCCCGCAACGCGCCCGTCGTCCTGCTGATCCACGGTTGGCCCGACGACGCGTCGGCGTGGAGCGAGGTGGCGCAGCGGCTCAACGACGCGGGCCTGCGCACCATCGTGCCCACTCTGCGCGGGTTCGGCGACACGCGGTTCCTGTCCGCCACTGCGGCGCGGACCGGGAACAGCGCGATGCTGGCGATGGACATGATCGCGCTGATCGACGGGCTCGGTATTTCCACGTTCTCGGTCGCCGGCCACGACTGGGGCGCCAATGCCGCGGAGGCGCTGGCGGTCGGCTGGCCCGACCGGGTGGAACGGATCGCGATGCTGTCGACGCCGCCCCGGCTCGGCGGCATGCCGACGCCGCCGTTCGAGCAGGCGCAACGCCAGTGGTACCACTGGTTCATGGCGACCGCGCGCGGCGCGGCGGCGGTGGCCGCCGACCGCCACGGGTTCGCCCATATCCATTGGGTGAACTGGTCGCCGCCCGGGTGGTTCGGTGAGGCGACGTTCCGCAAGGTCGCGCGCTCGTTCGACAATCCGGACTGGGTCGACGTCACGCTGCACAGCTATCGCGCGCGCTGGGATGAGGCAGAGCCCGATCCGCGCAGCCGGTGGCTGGAGGACAAGGTAAAGGCGACGCAGACGCTGTCGCTGCCCGCATTGTACGTCCAGGGCGAGCTGGACGGCGTCAATCCACCGTCCGCATCGCGGCAGGTTCCCGCCAAATTCACCGGGCCGTTCGAGTATGTCGAATTGCCCGGGGTCGGCCATTTCGCGCCGCGTGAGGCGCCCGACGCGGTCGCCGCGCACCTCGTCACTCTTTTCGGCGGTACCGCCACGCCAGCACAGGAACCCCATCGTATGACCAGCAAGAAGGGCTTGATCGCAGGTCTCGCGCTCGCCGGCGCCGCCGCCGTGGCGGTCGCCGCCGCAACCGCCTCCGCGCAGACGAGCGGCGCCCTGACGCAGGTCGCGCAGTTCGATCATCAGGCGACGGGCGTCGCGGTCGTCGCCGACGGGCGCCGCTTCGTGAACTTTCCGCGCTGGACCGACGACGCCCCGATCTCGGTCGCGGAGGTGATGAAGGACGGATCGTTGCGCGCCTATCCGGACGCGAGGTGGAACAGCTGGCGCAACGCCCGCGCCAATGACTTGTCGGTCGCCGACCATTTCGTCTGCGTCCAGTCGATCGTGCCCGACGGTCATGGCCATCTGTGGGTGCTCGACCCCGGCGCACCGGGCAACGAGAAAATCCTGGAGGGCGCGCCCAAGCTGGTGCGGATCGATCTGAAGACGAACGCCGTTACCAAGGTGATCCCGGTTCCCGGCACCGTCGCGCTGCAGGGGACGTATCTCAACGACATCCGCTTCTCGCCCGACGGCCGGACTGGCTACATCACCGACAGCGGGACGCGCGGCGCGATCATCGTCGTCGACCTCGAAAACGGCCACAGCTGGCGCGCACTCGACGGCCATGCCTCGACGCAGATCGACAAGAGCGTGAAGGTCGCGATCGAAGGCAAGCCGCTGGTCCGTCCCGACGGCCGGCAACCCGCCTTCGCCGCCGACGGCATCGCGATCTCCGCGGACGGTCGGACGCTGTACTATCAGGCCCTTACCGGCAAGACGCTGTATTCGATCGACACCGCCCTGCTGCGCGAGGGTGTGGGCGAGGCCGAGCGCGGCGCGGCGGTGAAGACCGTGGCTGCGACCGACGTCGCCGATGGCTTGTGGATGAGCAAGGCGGGCGTCCTCTACCTGACCTCGCCGACTGACTATTCGATCAAGCGCCTGTCGGGCGGCGGTCTGGAGACGGTGCTGACCGATCGGCGGCTACGCTGGCCCGATACGTTCGCCGAAGGCGCGGATGGAACGATGTACGTGACGGCGAGCCATATCCAGGACACGCCGTGGTTCACCCCGGGCGCGCCGCCGTCGATCCGGACGCAGCTCTTCTCGTTCGCCCCCGCCAAGTGACCGGAGCCGATCCCATGCCCTACCTTCGCTACAACGACGACGTCGAGACGATCCAGCCCGACGAGCAGGCGACGATCGACGGCATCATCCAGGGCATGACGCAGGAAAGCCGGACGGTCGAGAAGCGCGACGGCCACGCGGTCCGGGCCAGCCATGCGAAAAGCAGTGCGTGCGCGATCGGCGAGTTGACGATCCACGAAGGGCTGCCCACCGAACTGGCGCAGGGACTGTTCGCCATCCCCGGCACTCACCCGGTCGCGGTCCGCTTCGCGCAAGGGCCCGGCGAGAAACTAGGCGACCGGGTGTCGACGCATCGCGGGATGGCGATCAAGGTATTCGACGTGCGCGGCGACAAATTGCCCGGCCACGACGTCGACACACAGGATTTCGTGTTCGCGACCGGTACCACCTTCCCCGCCGGTACCGCGCAAGGGTTCCTGAGTCAGGCCAAGAAGATCGGTCTGGCGACGCCGATGCCGGAAGGAGTGAAGAGCGCGGTGTCGTCGCTCCTGCGCAATTACAACAAGGTGCTGACCGCCGTCGCCGGCGGCCCCAGCCCCACCGCCGACTTCTACGGTCATCCGTTCAGCCATCCGATGGACGACTACTACTTCAGCCAGGCGCCGGTACGGTATGGCGATCATGTCGCGAAACTCGGCGCCTTTCCCGCCTCGCCCGAGCAAGCCGCGCTGAAGGATTGGCAGCTCGATCCGCATGAGGACGAGGATGGCTTCCGGCACGCCTCTGTCGCCTATCTCGCGGAACATGACGCGGTGTTCGAGATCAAGGCGCAGCTGTGGGCCGATACCGAGCGCCAGCCGATCGAGGACGCGTCGGTGGAATGGCCGGCGCAGGTGAGCCTGTACCAGACCATCGCGACACTCCGGCTGCCGCGGCAGGATGCTTATGGCGCGAACCGCGTGCACTACTTCGAAGAGGTGATGACGTTCCGCCCCGCGCACAGTCTGGCGGCTCATCGCCCGCTCGGCAGCGTGATGCGCGCACGTCTCCAGGTGTATCGGGCGCTGTCGGATTTCCGTCATCGCGAGAACGGCGTCCAGGCGCAGAACGCGGCCGATATCGGGGACATTCCCGCATGAGCGGTACCGGGGCGCGGGTGGACGTCAACACCGCCGACGCGGCCGAGTTCGATGCGGTCGACGGCCTGCGCGGCCACGGCTTCGAGATCGTACGCTATCGCGAGGAGCGTGGCCGTTTCACGTCGCTACGCCAGCTCGACGAGGTGCCCGGGCTGTCGGGCAAGGTTAGCGACGGCGCGCGACGGACGCTGACCGTCGACTGATCGCCGGGTCAGGCCACCGCGAGCATGGCCGGCGTCGCGGCGTCCAGCAATCCGAGCGAGACGAACTCCGCCCGCAACGTCGCCGCATCGGTGAAGCGCAGCGCGGTCATGCCGACCGCCTGCGCGCCCTCGACGTTGGCGGCGTTGTCGTCGACGAACACCGCCTCGTCGGGTGCAAGCCCGAACCGGTCGAGCGCCAGGTGATAGATGGGCGCGTGCGGCTTCACCATCTTCTCGTCGCCCGACACGACGATGTCGCGGAACCGATCGAACATCGCCGCTTCCTGGGCGCGGAACGGCGGAAAGAACTCGCCGGAGAAGTTGGTGATGGCGTACAGCGGCACGCCCGCCGCATCGAGCTCGTCGACCAACGCGGGCATGTCCGGCATCGGGCCGGGAATGGATTCGAGGAAACGCTCACCCCATGCGCCGATCAGGTCGGCGTGATGCGGGAAGCGCGCGATCAGCTCGGCCGAGGTCTCCGCGAAAGGGCGGCCCTCGTCGTGCTGGAAATGCCACGCGCGCGTGACGACGTCACGCAGGAACGCGTTGAGCGCCTCACCCCGCGGGATCAGGCGCTCGTAGAGGAACCGCGGGTCCCAGTCGTACAGGACGTTGCCGATATCGAAGATGACGGCCGTCGTCCGGCCGCCCGATCCCGGCACCAGAATCAGCCCTGGCGCGCCTTGAAGCGACGGTTGGTCTTGTTGATGACATAGGTGCGGCCGCGGCGGCGGATCACGCGATTGTCGCGATGACGACCCTTGAGCGACTTGAGCGAATTGCGGATCTTCATGGCTGTTCAACTGACCGATGGGTTCGAAAGGACGCGATCGGGTACAGGCTGGGCGCACACGGGTCAACCGGCTTGACGTCCGGCTTTCGCGCGCAGACGGACCGGACCCGCAGCCCCGATCGAGCGTTACCGATGCGCAACGACATGTGGACGAGGACGGATATGCGCAAGCGGCTGGCGATGATGGGTTTGGGGATGGCGGCGACGCTGGCCGGTTGCGCGACGGGGCCGACGCGCTTCCCCGTGGAGGCGACGCGTTTCCACTACGATCCCGTCGCCGATCGCGGCACTATCGCGGTGGAACCGCTCGACGCCAGCGGCCCCGCCAGCATCGAGTTCCAGACCTATGCGGCCGCTGTGGAGTCCGAGATGCTGCGGCTGGGCTACACGCCCGTCGCGCCGGGCGCGGTGCCGCAGTTCCGCGCGACCGTGTCGTTCGCGCGCACCGACCGGCCGCTGCCACCGCGCCGGTCGCCAGTCAGCATCGGCCTCGGCGCCGGCGGCTTCTCGGGCGGGGGCGGCTATCGTGGCGGCGGCGGCGGCGTCGGGCTGGGCGGCGGCGTCAGCTTTCCGGTCGGGCACAGCCGCGCGCGCGTGGGCGTCATCTCCGAGCTGAGCGTGCGGATCCGGCGCGGTCCCGACGCGGTGTGGGAGGGCCATGCACAGACGCTGTCCGACGTCGCCGCCGCGGGTGGCGACGTCAACGCGACCGCGGCCCGGCTCGCCCACGCACTGTTCCTGGGCTTCCCTGGCGAATCGGGTCGCACTATCGAGATTCGATGACCTCAACGCCCCAGCCCGCCCGTTCCGACCAGCCCTCGATCGATGCGACCTTCGACGGCGGCAACATCCGCCTGGTCGGCATCGGCGACGGGCACGTCGATCTGGAGATCGTGCGCGATCACGGGTCCGACTTCTACCAGTGGTTCTCCTTCCGCGCGGCGGGGCTGCGTGGGAAGCGGTGGACGTTCCGGCTCGTCAACGCGGGTGGCTCCGCCTATCCGATGGGCTGGCCGGGCTATCGCGCCCGCGCCAGCACCGACCGCCAGGCATGGCGTCAGGTTCCGACCACGTACGAGGACGGCGTCCTCGCGTTCGACTGGGACGGAGCGGATGGCGACGTCGCATGGTTCGCCTATTTCGCCCCCTATACGATGGAGCGGCATGCGGACCTGATCGCGCGGTTCGCCAACGCGCCGGGCTTCACGCACCGGGTGCTCGACCGATCGCTCGACGGGCAGCCGATCGACCTGCTGAGCGTCGGCACCGGCCCCCGCCCCGCCTGGATCTATGCGCGCCAGCATCCCGGCGAGTCGATGTGCGAATGGTTCATGGAAGGCGCGCTGGAGCGACTGGCCGATGCCGCGGACCCGACGACGCGCGCGCTGCTCGATGCCTTTACCTTCCACCTCGTGCCCAACATGAACCCCGACGGCACGCGGCGCGGGCATCTGCGCACCAACGCGGCGGGCGTGAACCTCAACCGCGAGTGGCACGCGCCGTCCGCGGAGCAGAGCCCCGAGGTGCTGGGCGTGCTGGCGGCGATGGACGCGACCGGCGTGTCCTATGCGATGGACGTCCATGGGGACGAGGCAATCCCGGCCAATTTCATTGCCGGGTTCGAGGGCATCCCATCCTGGACCGACGCGCAGGGCGAGCCGTTCTACGAGTTCGGGCGGCGGCTGGCGGCGCACACGCCCGATTTCCAGACCGAGCGCGGCTACGGCAAGACTGCGACCGGGCGCGCCAACCTGTCGATGTCGACCAACCAGCTCGCCGAGCGGTTCGGCGCGATCGCGATGACGCTCGAGATGCCGTTCAAGGACCACGACCTCGCCCCCGATCCAGAGTTCGGCTGGAGCCCGGCCCGATCGAAGGCGCTAGCGCATGCCTGCCTCGAGACGCTGGCGACGATGGTCGACCAGCTGCCCCTCTCCGGCCGCCGGTGACGGGCCTCGTCGTCCGGGAGGGCGGGCTTGGCGACCCGCAGGTGACGGCGCTGCTCGCCTATCACCATCGCGAGGCGCACAAGGGGTTTCCGCCCGGCTTCGCCCACGCGCTCGACCCGGCCGCGTTGCGACACCCCGACATCCGGTTCTTCGCGGCTTGGGACGAAGAGGCGCTCGCCGGGATCGGCGCGTTGCGCGCACTGGGCGGCGGCGAGGCGGAGGTGAAGTCGATGCGCACCGATCCTGCGCAGCTGGGTCGCGGGGTCGGCCGCATGATCCTCGACCGGCTGGTGGCCGCGGCGCGGGACGACGGCCACGCCCGCCTGAACCTCGAGACCGGCGTCGGCTCGCGCTTCGTCGCCGCGACCGTGCTGTACGAGCGGTTCGGCTTCGTCGACCGCGACGCGTTCGGCGGTTATCCGCCCAGCCCGCACAACCGCTTCATGACGCTCGCGCTGTAGGAACCCTCGATGCCCACGCTGATCCTCATCCGCCATGGCCAGTCCGCCTGGAACCTGGAAAACCGCTTCACCGGCTGGTGGGACGTCGACCTGACCGACCAGGGCCGCGAGGAAGCGCGCGTGGCGGGCGAGTTGCTGTCCGCCAAGGGCATGGACGCGGACCTGTGTTTCACCAGCCTGCAGACGCGCGCGATCAAGACGCTGAACATCGCGCTGGAGGCGATGGGCCGGCTGTGGCTGCCCGTCGAGAAGGACTGGCGGCTTAACGAGCGGCATTACGGCGGGCTCACGGGGCTCGACAAGGCGGAGACGGCGGCGCGCCACGGCGCCGAACAGGTCCACGTCTGGCGTCGCAGCTTCGACATCCCCCCGCCCGAGCAGGAGCCGGGCGGCCCGTTCGACCTGTCCGCGGATCGCCGCTACGCCGGCATCGCCATCCCTCGCACCGAAAGCCTGAAGGACACGATCGCCCGCGTGCTGCCGTACTGGAACGAGCGGATCGCCCCCGCGCTGCGCGGGGGCCAGCGGGTGATGATCTCGGCGCACGGCAACAGCCTGCGTGCGCTGGTGAAGCATCTGTCGAGCATCCCGGACGATGCGATCACGAGCCTGGAGATCCCGACCGGCCAGCCGATCGTGTACGAGCTCGACGACGAGCTGCGCGAAGTGGAGCGATACTATCTGAACGAGCGATAGGCCGCCGTTCTCCCCCGGAGGCGGAGGACGGGCGAGATCGGGCATGGGCCCCCGATCCGGTCCGGGGTGACGAGGGGCGGCGGCCATGCTCTAACCCACGCCCATGATCCGCTCTCTCGCCGCCACGGCGCTCGCCCTTATCCTCGCCGCCCCGCTCGCCGCCGCGCCCGCTGGGCCCGACCCGCTCGCGGACGTCGATCCCACGATTGGCACCGGTGGCGAGGGACACACCTTTCCCGGCGCGGTCGCCCCGTTCGGGATGGTGCAGCTCAGCCCCGATACCGACACCGGCCACGTCATCCGCGACGCGTACAAATGGGCCGCGGGCTATCGTTACACCGACCCGACGATCGAGGGGTTCAGCCACACGCATTTCTCGGGCGCGGGCCATTCGGACCTGGGCGACTTCCTGGTCATGCCGGTGTCGGGCGACACGGTGCCCCTGGAACCGGGCGACGCTGCGCGACCCGGCTCGGGCTATCGCTCGCGCTTCTCCCACGCCGACGAAGTCGCGCGACCGGGCTATTACGCCGTCACGCTGTCGGACGCGCACGTCCGCGCGGAGATGACGGCGGGCACGCGGGTCGGCGTCCATCGCTATCGCTTCCAGCCGGGCGCCGCCGCGCATCTGGTGGTCGACCTGCGCACCTCGCTCTACGACTATCCCGGCAAGGTCTTGTGGTCGACGGTACGGCTGCGCGACGACGGCAGCGTCACCGGCTGCCGCCAGACGCGCGGCTGGGCGCCCGATCGGATCCTGTGCTTCGCGATGCGTTTCTCCGCCCCGCTGGCCGGCCACGCATTCGTCTCGACGGAGAAGGACGTCGCGTACAAGGGCTTCCAGGGCCCGGGTCGCGGTACCGGCGACGTCGCCGAGCGTACCGGTCGCGCGCTGGTCGCACGGCTGGATTTCGGCCGGCTTGCCGCTCCGCTGGAGGTGAAGGTCGCGATCTCGTCGGTGGACGAGGCCGGCGCGATCGCCAATCTGGGCAGCGAGCCGGGCGGCTTCGACGCGGTGCGTGCGCGCACGACCACGACGTGGCGGCAGGCGCTGGGCGCGCTGGAGGTCTCCGGCCCCGCGCCGATGCGCCGCAACGTGATGACCGCGCTCTACCACTCGCTGCTCGCACCGTCGGTCGCGAGCGATGCCGACGGGCGGTATCGCGGACCGGACAATCAGGTCCACCGCGCCGACGGCTTCACCTTCCGCTCCACCTTCTCGTTGTGGGACACGTTCCGCGCCGAGCACCCGCTACTGACCATCGTGCAGCCCGCGCAGACCACGGTCGACGTCGTGCGCTCGCTCATCGCGAGCCAGCAGGCGAGCCCGTACGGCATCCTGCCCGTCTGGCAGTTCCAGGGGCGCGAGACGTGGACGATGATCGGCTATCATGCGGTGCCGGTGATCGCGGACGCGTATCTGAAGGGCATCCGCGGGTTCGACGCCAATGCTGCGCTGAAGGCGATGACCGCCAGCGCCACCTACGCGCCTTACGGCGGGCTCGGCGAGTATATGGCGCGCGGCTACGATCCGATCGATCGCGATCCGGAGGCGGCGTCCAAGACGGTCGAATACGCCTATGACGACTGGGCGTTGTCGCGGATGGCGCGCGCGATGGGCCGCACCGACGTGGCGGCGACGTTCGAGAAGCGGGCGGGCAACTGGCGCAACACGTTCGACCCCGCGACCGGCTTCGTCCGCGCCCGGCTGACGTCGGGCGCGTTCCGGACGCCGTTCGATCCGACCGCGATCAACTATGGCTTCGACTATACGGAGGGCAATGCGTGGCAGTACAGCTGGTTCGTGCCGCAAGACCAGGCGGCGCTGTTCGGCGCGATGGGCGGCGACGGCAAGGCGATCGCCAAGCTCGACGCGATGTTCGACTATGACAATTCCAAGCTCGACTACAGCCATGCCGAGGATATCGCCGGGCTGATCGGACAGTATATCCACGGCAACGAGCCGAGCCATCACGTCGCCTATCTCTACGACCATGCCGGCGCGCCGTGGCGGACGCAGGAGCGATTGGCGCAGATCGTCGCCAGCCAGTACAAGCCGACGCCCGACGGCCTCGCCGGCAATGACGACCTGGGGCAGATGTCCGCCTGGCTGGTGTTCACGAGCCTCGGCTTCTATCCGGTGACGCCGGGCAGCCTGCAATATGCGATCGGCCGCCCCTTCCTGCCGCGCGCGGTACTGCACCTGCCCGACGGCAAGGCGTTCACGGTGACGGCGAGTGGGCTGAACGACCGCAACCGCTACATCGACGCGGTGACGCTGAACGGGCGACCGCTGGAGCACAGTTTCATTACCCACGGCGAGATCATGGCCGGGGGCGAGTTGCGCTTCACCATGGGTGCAACGCCGAACCGCCGCTGGGCGACGCAGCCGGACGAGCGGCCTTACTCGATGTCCACCGCGACCGCCGCGACGCAGGATGCATCACCGCCCGCGACGATCCGCGACCAGTCCGCGCCCGAGCGGACGAGCCCGGGCCGCCCCGCCGGCTGAGTTTCCACCGCTGCCGGATCGAGCGCGCGCGGCCGGCCGAACCGCTTGGCGTGTGCCTCCTTGGCCACCCAGCACGCGAGCGAGGCGCGCGGGCGATCGCGCGCCGGGTGCCCCGCCACCCAGGCGCGTTCGGCGGCGGTCAGGAGATCATCGGGCAGCGGCTCGCCCCCGACCGGCTCGACATCGATGCCGACCGGCGAGCGACCGATCGCGATGGCGCACCAAGGCGCGCGGCCGGCCAGCGACACGTGCCAACCGCCCGGAGCCGCGACGATCGGCGCGCCAACCACGGTCCGTTCCAAGGTGACGGACGCGGGCGGGACCCCGGCCGCCGCGCCCAGCAACAGGCGCGCGAGCCGCCGCCGGACCAGTCGGTCGCCGGCGTCGACCTGAGCCGCGACGGCCGCGAGATCGGACGGCGTCGCCGGCGATCCCGTGAGCCATCGCTCGACCCGGCGATCATCGAGGCGCACCAGCCAGGCCGCGACCCGGCCGTCGCCCGATCCGCTCGCCTCGTCGGGCGCACCGATCCAGCGGACCGCGCCGGTCACCGGCTCACGCCAGTCGCGCCGGCGAACCCTCCCAGGCGGTGCCGGGCGGCAGCGTCTCGCCCTTCATCACCACCGACAGGTCGCCGAGCGACGCATCCTCGCCGACGCTGGCGTCGTACAGCACGATCGCGATCGACCCGATCGTCGCGCGCGCACCGATCGTCACGGGTCCGACCTTCATCACCCGATCCTCGAACAGATGCGTCTGCAACCCCGCCTGTTCGTTGAGCGCTACGTCGTCGCCCAGCGTGATGAGGTCGTGCTCGGTGATGTCGGTCGAGTCGATGTAGCAGCGCCGCCCGATCCGGCAGCCCATCAGCCGCAGGAACATCGGCAGCCAGGCCGTTCCCCGTAGCGGTTCGAGCAGGTTGGCCACCGCGAGGTTCTCGTAGGTCGAGGTCACGAGCTCGGTCCGCCACACGAACGGGCTCCACAGCGGCTTGGTCACCGGCCTGTAGCGGCCGACGACGACCCATTTGAGCGCCACCACGAACAGCCCGCACGCAAGCGCGAAGCCGACGTACAGGAACGGAAAGCCCAGCACGATCCACCAGCCGCCATGCGGCAGATCGCTGAGGTCGCCCACCGCCGACAACAGCACGCTGAACAGCGCGATGAACACGGTGAGCGACAGGATCGCGCGCACGCTCTCGATCGCGAGCCGCGTCGCGACCAGCTTGCGCGACGGGTTGAACCGCGCGCCCTCGTCGAACAGCCCGACGCTCTGACGCACCGGCAGCGAGATCGGCGGCGATCCGAACCAGGTACCCCCCGGCGCACGCGCGCCGCCGTCCACCGGCGGTCGCGACAGCACACCGATCAGCACGTCGTCGCCGATGTCGGACCCGGCGGGCAGCAGCGCCGAATTGCCCACGAACGTCCGCCGCCCGATCCGCGTGCGGTCGAGCCGGATCGTGCCCGGCTCCACCTTCGCCGCGCCGAACAGCACGGCATCGGCAATGAAGCTCTCCGGGCCGATCTCGACGAGGTCGGGGACGATCGACGCCGCCGTGCTGATCTCCGCCCGGCGACCGACCTTCACGCCCAGCGCGCGATACCAGGGCGCGACGAACAGCGTGGCATAGATCGGATGGAGGAGGTTGAGCGCCAGGTCGTTGACCTGCTGCACGAACCAGTAACGGACGTAGAACCAGCTCGTCCGCGAATAGGTGCCCGGCTCCACCTTGCCGAGGATCAACCGCTTGGCCGCCACCGTCAGGACGCACATCAGCAGCACGTAGGTGGTCGCCAGCACGGGCGCGAGCAGCAGGTAGAGGTAGCCCTCCGTCGCCCAGTCGAGCTCGATCATCGACACGAGCCCGGGCGCGATCGGCAGGATCGCGACGAGCGGCAACGACAGACCGGCGATCAGCAAGGCGACGTACACCGCCAGTCGCGCCGCCGGGCTCACCGGCGGACGGGCAGCCGGCGTTCGCCGCTCGCCGGTCGGGCGGGCGGGCGAGCCGCGCCACAGCTCGCCGGCGCCGATCGTCCGCTCCGCCGGCAGCGCGGACAGATCCTCCAGCGCGCCGTCCGCCTCGATCGTCGCGTCGCGGCCGAGCACCGCCATCGAGCCGACCGATGCCCGGGGGCCGAGCGTCGCACGCCCGAGCCGCAGCATTCCGCCCTCGACCGCGCTGGTCGACAGGATCGCATAGCCGCTGACGACCGCATCCTCCCCGATGGTGACCAGGTCGGCGGCATCGATCGTCGTGCGTCCGATATAGGCGCGGTGGCCCACCTTGGCGCCGAGCAGCCGGTAATAGGCGCGGATCATCGGCGTGCCGGCGAGGTACGGCGTCGCGATCACGTCCTGGAACCGGCGCACGAACCACCAGCGGAAATAGTACAGGCCCCACAGCGGGTGGTTGCCCGCGCGATAGCGTCCGATCACCAGCCACTTGACCGCCACCGACAACAGCATCGCGGCGGGCGGAATGAGGATGAAGCTCAACCCGCTGAGCGTCAGCGCGGGCAGCCGGTCCATCCGGCTCGCCAGGAACGTGTAGGCGAGATAGGGGAAGAACCACTGCAGGCCGGCGACCGTGAAGATCGGCAGCAGCGCGACCGTCTGCGCGACGAAGCAGAACCGGCGCTGCCATTCGGGCGTATGGTGGAAGTCCGCTTCGGTGATCCGCTGCGCGGCGACGGCGCCCGCCAGTCGCCGCGCAAGCCCGCGGATGGTCGGCGCGGCGTACACGTCCTCTAGCGACGTGCCCTCGAACCCCGGCACGCGTCGCATCGCCGAAACGAGCCGCGCCGCCTTGAGTGAATGGCCGCCCAGGTCCTCGAACAGGTCGTCGGTCATCGACACCGCCTGCGGCGCGAACGAGTCGGCCCAGACGGCGTGGATCGCGATCTCGGTCGGCGTCGTCGGCGGCACCACCTCGCGCTCGCCGACCGGATCGGCGACGGGGCGGACCAGCGCCTTGCGGTCGACCTTGCCCGAGGCGGGCAGCGTCGGCAGCGCGTCGGTCCGCTGGTACGCGCCCGGGCGCATGTAATTGGGCAGCCGGTCGCGCACGGCCGCGCGGATCGCGGGCATGTCGAGGCTCGCCCCCGCCCGCGAGACCAGGAACGCGGCGAGCAGTTCCGCGCCGTCGTCATCCTTGAACAGGTGCACCACCGCCTGCGCGACGCCCGGCTGCTCGCCCAGCACCGCCTCGATCTCGGCGAGCTCGACGCGGAAGCCACGGATCTTCACCTGCGTGTCGATGCGGCCGAGGAAATCGATCTCGCCCGCCGCATCCAGCCGCACGAGATCGCCCGAGCGATAGATGCGCTCCGCCGCGCCCGAAGGGCCGGCGAACGGCGTCAGGACGAACTTGTCCGCGGTCAGGTCCGGCCGCTCGACATAGCCGACGCCGACGCCGGGGCCGCCGATCACCAGCTCTCCCTCCGCCCCCGCCGCTACCGGCATCAGCGTCTCGTCGACGATCCAGGCGGTATAGCCCGGCAGCGGACGGCCGATGGTGACGCGGCGGCCCGGCTGCACCTCGGTCCAGGTCGCGGTCACCGTCGTCTCGGTCGGGCCGTAGGTGTTGAGGAGGCGCAGGCCGGGCCGCGCCCAGCGCTGGACGAGGTCGGGCGGGCACGCCTCGCCGCCGAGGTTGAGGAGGCGCAGCGCGGGCCAGCCCTGCTCCACCAGCGCCAGGAGCGAAGGCACCACGTGCCAGATCGTCACGCCGCGCTCCGCGAGCGTCAGCGCGATATCCGGCCCCGCCTTGGTCAGCGCCTCCGACGCGACCAGCAGCTCGGCGCCGACGAAGAACGCGCTCCACATCGTTTCGACCGACATGTCGAACGCCATGGAAAATCCGCCGAATACCTTGTCCGACGTCTCGAGCGCCAGGATCGCGCTTTCCGACCGTACGAGGTGGCACGCGTTGGCGTGAGAGATCATCACGCCCTTGGGCCGGCCGGTCGTGCCCGAGGTATAGATGATGTAGGCGAGGTCGCCGGGCTCGCCGCCCGTCTCCGCCCGGCCGATCGGCGCGGCGATGGCCGCCGCCAGATCACCCAGCAGCTCGTCGAGCGCCACCGCCGGCACCGTCATCTCGGCCAGCCGCGCGGAGGCGGTCAGCGCCAGCTTCGCGCCGCTGTCCTGCGCGATGAAGTCGATCCGGTCCTTGGGGTATCCCCAGTCGACCGGCACATAGGCCGCCCCTGCCCACAATGTGCCGAGAATGGCGAGGTACTGGTCGAGCCCGCGCGGCAGGCAGATCAGCACCCGGTCGCCGCGCCCGACGCCGGCATCGCGCAGATAATGCGCCATCCGCAGCGCGCGCTCGCGCAGCTCGGCATAGGTCAGCGATCCGCGCCGACTGCTCTCGGGATCCGTCTCCAGCATGCCGATCGCGCAGCGGGTGGGATGCTCGACGCAGGTCGCCTCGAACAGCTCGTGCAGCAGCTCGTCACGCGCATAAGGGGCACCCTCGCGGATCGGCGCGGTGGCGGCGATCGGCGCGAAGGTGGTGATCGCGGGCGTCGGATCCTCGGCTCGCTCGGGCGCGGCGGCGGTCGGGATGGAGTCGAGCATGAAGGACCGATTTTCCGAGAGGATTGATGCTGCAACGGTCGGCGGTCGCGCCGGTGCCGGTGCCGGTGCCGGTGGCGATCGCCTAATAGGCGCGTGCGACCAGGATACGCTCCACGGCTGGCTCGCCGGTGAACAGGCACCTGCCGTCGACGGGAGCGGCGTCGATCGGGGTGTTGCGGATCGTGAGCTTCAGCGCCTTCAGCCGCTCCACGACCGCGTCGAGCGCGGCTCCGGTCGGGCGGCTCCACTGAACCTCGACCCAGCCGGGCTTCTCGACCGCGAACGCCTGCTCCAGCGCGGCCATGTCGGTCACGTCGCGGCGGATGTTCGCGTCCATCCGGCCGCGCGCCTCGGCATAGAGCGAGGACTGGATGTCGGCGAGCAGGTCCGCGACCGTCTTCGGGAACCCATCGCGCGTCACGATCCGCGCATCGACCTTGCCGTCGTCGCGATACAGCCGGTCCCGGCGGATCACCGACAGGTTGCCCCCCGCCACATCGCGGCCGCCGACCTCGATCACCACCGGTGCGCCCTTCTTGACCCAGCCCCAGCGTTTGGCGGTCGATTTGGCGGGCTTCAGGTCGAGCAGCGCACGCACCGGCTCGCCGAACGCGGCTTGCGCGCCCAGCTCGTCACGGAGCGCGCGGCAGTATTCGACGATCGCCTCGTCCTCCGGCGCATCGCGCAGCATCGGCACGATCACCACCTGCCATGGCGCCAGCCGCGGCGGCACGCGCAGGCCATCGTCGTCGCCGTGCGTCATGATGAGGCCGCCGATCATCCGCGTCGACATGCCCCAGCTCGTCGTGTTGGCGAGCTCGAACTGCCCCTCCGCGTTCTGGAAGCGGATGTTCTGCGCCGACGCGAAATTGGCGCCCAGGAAGTGCGACGTGCCCGCCTGCAGCGCCTTGCCGTCCTGCATCATCGCCTCGATCGACCATGTCTCGACCGCGCCCGGAAAGCGCTCGTTCTCCGGCTTCTCGCCCGCCACCACCGGCATCGCGACGACGTCCTCGGAAAAGGAGCGGTACACCTCCAGCATCCGGCGCGTCTCCTCCTGCGCCTCGGCGACGGATGCGTGCGCGGTATGCCCCTCCTGCCAGAGGAACTCGCTGGTGCGCAGGAACATGCGCGTGCGCATCTCCCACCGCACGACGTTGGCCCATTGGTTGATGAGCACCGGCAGGTCGCGCCACGACTGGATCCAGCGCGCGAAGGCCGCGCCGATCACCATCTCCGACGTCGGCCGCACGACCAGCGGCTCCTCCAGCTTCGCGGAGGGATCGGGCACCAGTCCGCCCTTGCCGTCCGAAATCAGCCGGTGGTGGGTGACGACCGCCATCTCCTTGGCGAATCCCTCGACGTGCTCCGCCTCTTTCTCGAAATAGGACAGCGGGATGAAGACGGGAAAATAGCAGTTCTCGTGCCCCGTCGCCTTGATCCGGTCGTCGAGCAGCCGCTGGATCCGCTCCCAGATGCCATAGCCCCAGGGGCGGATGACCATGCAACCGCGGACGCCCGACTCCTCGGCCATGTCCGCCTCGGTGATGACGGCCTGATACCAGGCGGCGAAGTCGGCGTTGCGGGTGACGGGAAGCGCGTGTTTGATCGGCATGGGCGGCGGATAGCGCAGCGGGCGGGCGGCACGCCACCCCTTCCCGTCCGGTCTGTCTCGTCCGATTACCCTGAACTTGCCGGGCGGCTGTCCTTCTTTACAGCTGCCAGCAAAGGGGAAGGCAGTGGTTCGACCGGCTCAGCACGAACGGGGAGGAGAGACCCCGACCCGCCCAGACCGCGTCCCGCTGGCGATCCTCATCCGGCTTGCCAGCGCGCTCGGCATCTCGACGATGAACGCGCTGGTGAAGCTGGCGGAGGCCCATGGCGCGCGACTGGGTGAGATCCTGTTCTTCCGCCAGGCGGTCTCGGTGCCGGTGCTGGCCGCGCTGATCGCGGCCGGGCCGGGACTCGCCAGCGTCCGCACCGGGCGGATCGGCGCGCATGCCGTGCGCGCGGCGTCGGGCACGGCAGGCATGTTCCTGCTGTTCGCCTGCGTCTCGCTGCTGCCGCTGGCGCAGGCGACGACGCTGACCTTCGCCGTCCCGATCGTCGCGACGATCCTGGGCGCGCTGTGGCTCGGCGAGCCGACCGGCCGGCATCGGTGGAGCGCGGTGGCCGCGGGGTTCGTGGGCGTGGTGGTCGTCGCGCAGCCATGGGCCGGGCACTTCGCGCCGCTCGGCACCGCGGCGGGGCTCGGCTATGCGGTGACGACCGCGCTCGTCTCGATCCAGTTGCGCCAGATCGGGCGGACGGAGGCCCCGATGACGACCGTGTTCTGGTTCGCCGCGCTGTCGACGCCGGTGCTGGCGATCGTCTACCTGTTCTGCGCGGGGCCGCACCCGCCGCTGGTCTGGGCGATCCTCGTCGGCATCGGCCTGGTGGGCAGCATGACCCAGCTAGCGCTGACCGGGGCGTTGCGGCTGGCGCCGGTGTCGGTGGTGGTGCCGATGGACTATTTGCAGCTCGTCTGGGCGACGCTGTACGGCTGGGCGCTGTTCGGGGTGCTGCCGGCGGCGGCGACGTGGGTCGGCGCGCCGGTGATCGTCGCGTCCGGCCTCTACATCGTCTGGCGCGAACAGGTCGTCCGGCGCGCGGCGGTGGCGACCCGCGCCGGGGCGGACCGGCTCAGCTGAACCGCGCGGCCAGATCGCTCCGCAGCACGCGCCTGGCGCGCAGGTACATCTCGACGCGCATCGTCGTGAACGTGCCCAGCGCCAGCGCCAGCGCGCCGTCCGTCAGCACGCCCACGTCGAGGTGCGCCGCGCGGCCGCCCGCCTGCGCCGCCGACTTCAAAGCGACGAGCGCCAGCAGGAGCAGCATGCCCAACGGCGACGCCTTCTGGCTGAGCGTGCCCGTCACCGGATCGACGTCGATCGCGATCGTCTTGCCACGCCACCAGCCGAGGCCGCAGCCCAGCACCAGCCCGACCAGTGCCGCCGCCCATCCCGTGGCATGCGGCGGATTGGCGACGAATGCGGCCACGACGACGAGCGCATAGATCGCGGGCACGATCCACAATTGCCCGAGCTTCAGGGGCCGGCTGCGCGACATCCGCCTGGCCCGAAACGCGAAGACGATCGCGATCACGACGATCGGGATTAGATACTGCGTGATCCCGCCCGGCTGGACGACCTGTGCGTGCTGCATGATGGCCCCCCGGCTGTTGCGACCAGTGTTCTATCGCACCAATACAGCCGCGCCAAGGTCATTCCGCGGCCGCTACTCCGCGGCCTCGGCGAGCGGCTGCTCCTTCCACACCAGCACGGGCTTGCGCGCTGCCTGCGTCTCGTCGAGCCGGCGGCGCGGCGCGAAATGCGGCGCGGTCTTCAGCGCGGCGTCGCCCGCCTTCGCCCGCTCCGCGACCGAGCGCAGCGCGCCGATGAACTGGTCCAGCGCCGCCTTCGACTCGGTCTCGGTTGGCTCCACCAGCATCGCGCCATGGACGACGAGCGGGAAATACACCGTCATCGGGTGATAGCCCTCGTCGATCAGCCCCTTGGCGACGTCGAGCGTCGAAAAGCCCTCGGCGAGATTCGAATCGGAGAACAGCGCCTCGTGCATGCACGGCCCGCTCGCGGCGAACGGCGCGTCGAGCGTGCCTTCGAGCGAGCGCAGGACGTAGTTGGCGTTGAGAACTGCGTCCTCTGCCACCTGCCGCAGCCCGTCGGCGCCGTGGCTCAGGATATAGGACAACGCGCGCGTGAACATGCCCATCTGACCATGGAAGGCGACCATGCGCCCGAAGCTGCTCGCATGATGCTCGCCGGCATTCTCTTCCTCGATCAGCGCGAACGTGTCGCCCTGCTTCTCGACGAAGGGCAGCGGCGCGAACGGGGTCAGCGCTTCGGAAAACACCACCGGCCCTGATCCCGGGCCGCCGCCGCCGTGCGGGGTCGAGAAGGTCTTGTGCAGGTTGATGTGCATCGCGTCGATGCCGAGGTCGCCCGGCCGCACCCGCCCGACGATGGCGTTGAAGTTCGCGCCGTCGCAATAGACGTAGCCGCCCGCCGCATGCACCGCCTCGCTGATCGTGTGCAGGTCGCGCTCGAACAGCCCGCAGGTGTTGGGGTTGGTGATCATCACGCCCGCAACGTCCGGCCCCAATCGCGCGACCAGCGCATCGGTATCGACCCGGCCCTCCGCGGTCGCGGGAATGTCCTCGACCGAGAAGCCGACGAAGGCGGCGGTGGCGGGGTTGGTGCCGTGCGCGCTCTCGGGCACCAGGATCACGCGGCGCGCGGTGTCGCCGCGCGCGGCCAGCGCCGCCTTGATCGCCAGGATCCCGCATAGCTCGCCGTGCGCGCCAGCCTTGGGGCTCATCGCGACCGAGTGCATCCCCGTCAGCGTGACCAGCCAGTGCGCGAGCTGGTGGATGACCTCAAGCGCGCCCTGCACCGTGTCGACGGGCTGGAGCGGGTGCACGTCCGCGAAGCCGGGCAGCCGCGCCATCCGCTCGTTCAGCCGCGGATTGTGCTTCATCGTGCACGAGCCGAGCGGGAACAGCCCCAGGTCGATCGCGTAGTTCTGGCGCGACAGGCGGGTGTAGTGACGCACCGTCTCGGGTTCCGACAGGCCGGGCAGGCCGATCGGCGCCTTGCGGGTCAGCCCGCCGAGCCGGTCGTGCGCGACGTCGCCCTCCGCGAAATCGACACCGGTGGTGCGCGTCGAGCCGATCTCGAAGATCAGCGGCTCGTCGAGCATGAGAGCACGGTTGCCGGTGAAGGTCGGGGCGGCGGCCTTGCTGCCGGACGCCATTTCGGGGCGCCAGCCGCTCTGGTTGATGGTCATGCCGTAAGCTCCAAAAACTGAACCGTCACCCCGGGCTTGATCCGGGGTCCGGCGTGGTGCGCGCTCTCAGCCCACCGTGTCCGCACGACGATGGATCCCGGATCGAGTTCGGGATGACGAAGATGGATCACGCCAGCGCCGCTTCCAGCGCCGTCGCCAGCGCTTCCACGTCCTGCGGCGTCGTCGTCTCGGTCACCGCGACTACCAGGCCGTTCTCGAGGCCGTCCTCGCCCGGGTACAGCCGGCCGAGCGACACGCCCGCCAGCACGCCGCGCTCGGCGAGCGCGCGGACGATCGGCCGCGCCTCTTGCCCCAGATCGAGCGTGAACTCGTTGAAGAACGTCTCGTTGACAAGCCGCACGCCCGGCACCTGCGCCAGCCGCTCCGCCGCGCGGACGGCGCCCGCGTGGTTGATCCCCGCCAGCCGCCGCAGCCCCGCCTCGCCCAGCAGCGTCATGTGGATCGAAAAGGCGAGCGCACACAGCCCCGAGTTGGTGCAGATGTTGCTCGTCGCCTTTTCGCGGCGGATATGCTGCTCGCGCGCCGACAGCGTCAGGACGAAGCCGCGCTTGCCGTCCGCGTCCACCGTCTCGCCGCACAGCCGCCCCGGCATCTGGCGGACATATTTCTCCTTGCACCCGAACAGGCCGACGTACGGGCCGCCGAACTGAAGCCCGACGCCGATCGACTGGCCCTCGCCCACGACGATGTCCGCGTCCATCTCGCCCGGCGAGATCAGCGCGCCCATCGCGACCGATTCCGTCACCACCGCAATCAGCAGCGCCTTGGCGGCGTGGCACGCGTCCGCCAGCGGCTTCAGGTCCGCGAACCGGCCGAGGATGTCCGGATATTGCACGACGACGCAGCTCGTGTCGGCATCGATCTTGCCGATCAGCGTCTCGACGTCCGTCTCGGCCGACAGCACGGGCGCGGCCCTTTCGAGCACGTCGCCGGTGTAGGTGGCCATCGTCTTGGCGACAGACACGTAGTGCGGGTGCAGCCCCGACGACAGGATCGCCTTGCCGCGCCGCGTGATCCGGCGCGCCATGCCGATCGCCTCCCAGCAGGCGGTCGACCCGTCGTACATGCTGGCGTTGGCGACGTCGGTGCCGAGCAGGCGCGCGACCTGCGTCTGGAACTCAAACAGCATCTGCAGCGTGCCCTGCGCGATCTCGGGCTGGTAGGGCGTATAGGCGGTCAGATACTCGCCGCGCTGGATCAGATGATCGACGCTGGCGGGCACGTGGTGGCGATACGCGCCGCAGCCCAGGAAGAACGGCACCTCGCCCGCGACCGTGTTCCGGCGCGCCAGTGCCGACATGTGCCGCTCGACCGCCATTTCCGAGGCATGCATCGGCAGGCCCTGTACGGGGCCGTCGAGCCGGGCGTGCTCGGGCACGTCGACGAACAGCGCGTCGATCGTATGGGCACCGATCGTCGAGAGCATCGCCTCGCGGTCGTGGCCGGTCAGGGGAAGATAGCGCATCAGTTGGGCTTTCTCATCGAGAAACGGAGGCGGACGTAGTCGGCCATGATCGTGCCGTCGGCGTCGCGCGGTAACGCGCCCTCCGCGATGGCGGCGGCGCGGGCGGCGAGCGGGTCGCGGGCGTCCTGCGGCACGCCCGACTGGTCGAGGAAGCCGACCCGGAAGGTGCGGAACCACTCGGCGAGGCCGGCCGGAACCGGCGTCGGCCGCTCGATCAGCTCGGCCCGGATGTCCGCGAACCCGGCCGCGGCATAGGCGTCGGTGAACTCGGCCACGTCGGGGTACCATTGCGGATCATCGACGGGCGGCGTGTAGCCCATCTCGGTCGCCGCCCGGCGAAGCCCGGCGCGCAGGGTCGCGATGTTCCCCGACCCACCCATTTCGCCTACATAGCGACCGCCCGGCTTGAGCGCGGCGAACACGCCGCGGGCGACGGCACCCTTGTCGAGCATCCAGTGCAGCGCGGCGTTGGAGAAGGCCGCGTCGAACTCCGGCCCGAACGGCAGCGCCTGCGCATCGACGACATGCGCGTCGATGCCGCGTCCGCGCGCCGCCGCGACCATCTCGGGCGAGCCGTCGATGCCCACCACCGTCGCGCCCGCAGCCATCAACCGCTCCGTCAACACCCCGTCGCCGCAGCCGATGTCGAGGATCCGCTCCCCCGCGATCGGCGCGAGCAGCGCCAGCGCGGGCGCACCCAGAGCGGGCACGAACGCGGCGTTGGCGGCATAGTCCGCCGCGTTCCAGCGCGAGGCCGTGTTGACGGTGGTGGGCTCGGGGCCGGTCACAGCTTGGCGACGAAGCTCGCGTAGGCCGTCTCGTCCATCAACGTCTCCAGTTCGGCGGGGTCGCTGAGCGTGATCTTGTAGAACCAGCCCTCGCCCTCGGGATCGGAGTTCACCAGCGACGAATCGTCGTCGAGCGCTGCGTTGCCCTCGATCACCTCGCCCGATGCCGGCGAATAGATGTCGGATGCGGCCTTGACCGATTCGACCACCGCAGCCTCGTCGCCCTTGGACAGCACCTTGCCCTCGTCGGGCACCTCGACGAACACGATGTCGCCGAGCTGGCCCTGCGCATAGTCGGAGATGCCGACCGTGCCGACCTCGCCGTCAACGTCGATCCACTCGTGATCTTCCGTGAAATACCGCATTTCTACTTGGCTCCTCTGACGTAGCGATGGGGAACGAAGGGCATGGCCGCGACCGTCGCGTGGTGGATCTTGCCGCGCTGCGCCAGGGTGATCCTCGTGCCGGGCGTCGCCATGCCGAGCGGAACGTACGCCATCGCGATCGGGTGCCCGACGGTGGGCGCGAAACCGCCCGAGGTGACCCGGCCAACCTCGCTGTCGTCCGCATCGATCACCGCGGCGCCCTCGCGCACCGGCTGGCGCCCGTCGACCACCAGGCCGACGCGCTTGACCACCGGGCCGCTCGCGCGCTCCGCCATGATCCGCTCGGCCCCCGGGAAGTCGGCGGCGTCGCGGCGGCACTTGGACAGCGCGAAGCCCAGATCCGCCATCACCGGCGTCGTCTCGGGATCGATATCATGACCATAAAGCGGCAACCCCGCCTCCAGCCGCAGCGAGTCGCGCGCGCCCAGCCCGATCGGCTTCACCTCGGCTTGCGCGCACAGCGCGTCGGCGAGCGCCTCGACGCCTTCTACGGGCACGGAAATCTCGAAGCCATCCTCGCCGGTGTAGCCCGAGCGGCTGATCCACAGCTCATGGCCCTGCCACTCGAACGCCCGCCCCTGCATGAACACGAGGCTGTCGACACCCGGCACGACGCGGGCGAGCGCGTCGACCGCCTTCGGGCCCTGCAGCGCCAGCAGCGCGTGGTCCTCCATCAGGTTCAGCGTCACCTCGTCGGGTAGATAGTCGAGCATGTGTGCGACGTCGTCGTACTTGGTCGCGCCGTTCACGACGACATACACGGTGCCTTCGGCGCGTCTCGTCAGCATCAGGTCGTCGAGAATGCCGCCGCCCTCGGTCAGCAGCAACGAATAGCGCGCTTGATCGAACGCCAGTCCCGGCTCGATCGCCGCGGGCAGCATCCGCTCCAGCGCCGCCTCCGTGCCCTCGCCGCTGATCGTCAGCTGGCCCATGTGGCTGACGTCGAACAGACCGGCGCTCTGCCTCGTCCATAGATGCTCGGCCATGATGCCGTCGTACTGCACCGGCATCATGTAGCCCGCGAACGCGACCATCCGCCCGCCGCGCGCGCGATGCCAGGCGTCGAGCGGCAGCAGCTGCGGCTCGAGGTCGTCGGGCGCGTCCTCGACGTTGAGGAGGCTCGGTTCGGGAAGGTCGGACGTCAGGGGCAGGTCGGTCATGACAGATCTTCTCGCAACAGGGGTGATCGGGGGAGAAAACGCCCCGTTCGATCGCCGCCCCCTCTGTCACGGAACCTGAGAGCTTTCACGAGCGCCTGGGCGCCGCTTACCCCTTCGGTGGCCGTCCGCCCGATCCCATTTCAGGAGCAGACGGGGGCGCTTTCCAGAGTGTCGAGACCCGCGCGGTCCTTTGTGCCTGAGAGATTCCGGGGTGGTTGCTCCTTCGGCGGCGCCCGCCTGAAAGGTGGCCGCACTCTCCCGCGCGTGCCGGCCGGTTTCCCGGCCTGACCCGACGGGATGTGACCGGACCGCCCGGCCAAGTCAACCGCGTTCGGCGTCGGCCGGGAGCGCAGGTTATCCGATCCGGAATGGAGAGGATCGCGCCCGTTCCGGCACGCTCCGCCGCTAGGTGCACGGCTCGATTCCCGACAGCCGGACGAACGACGATGCCTTGCTACGCCATCACCTTCGGGTTCCGCGACGATGCGGGCGCGACCTTGCGCCGCGCCAGCCTGCTGAGCGCGATCGGCCGTTGCGAACGGGTCTGGGACGGGACGGAGTCCTTCGCGCTGGTCGAGACGGCGGAACCCATGGAGGCGCTAGCGACGCGGCTGTACCTCGATTCGGACCTCAATGCGCGCAAGGACCGCCTGGTGGTGATCGAGCTGGGCACGCAGGCGGCGGTGGCGCGCGGCACGATCAAGGACCAAGACGGGCTGCGCGCGCTCCTGTCGCGGGTCGCCTTCGCCTGACGCGGGGTCAGCCGGGGTCGATCGCGGGCACCGTGCGCGGCCCCAGCCCGCCGAGCTCGCCGCTCGCGCGCGCCGAGCGACCGTACACCAGCTCGAACAGCGGGCTGGCCATCACCGTCGTGATCACCGCCATCAGCACCAGCATCGAGAACAGCGTCGGACCGATGATGCCCTTCTGCAGCCCGATGTTGACGATGATGAGCTCCATCAGCCCGCGCGAGTTCATCAGCGCGCCGATGCCCAGCGCGGTCCGGTTGTCCTCCCCCGCCAGCCGCGCGGCGACGTAGCAGGCTCCCCCCTTTGCAAGCACGGACGCGACCAGCAGGCCGAGCGCGACGAACAGCAGCGACGCCGAGTTCACCGTGTCGAGCCGCGTGTTGAGCCCCGAATAGGTGAAGAACATCGGCAGCAGCAGCACGACCGTCAGCGGCTCCACCTTGCGCCGGATCTCCGCGGTCAGCGCGCCGCGCGGCATCGCGACGCCCATGACGAAACCGCCGAAGATCGCATGGATGCCGACCGCGTCCATCAGGAACGCCGACAGGCAGAAGGCGAACAGGACGACCCCCAGCGTCGCCCCGCCGATCTCGCCCGTCGCCGCCACCTCGCGCTCCGCCCGCCGGCCGAGCGGCGCAAGCAGTCGCGGTCCGGCCAGGAGCACGAGCAGCGCCCAGGCGAGCCCGCCGCCGATCGCCAGCACCGCGACGCTCGCCCCGCCGCCGAACGTCGCCAGCACGACCGCCAGCACGCACCACGAACAGGCATCGTCGAACGCCCCCGCCGTCAGCGACAGCGTGCCGAGCGCGGTGTCGGCGAGGCCGCGCTCGTTGATGATCCGCGCGAGCATCGGAAAGGCGGTGAGCGCAATGCACGCCCCCAAGAACAGCGTCGCGTTCGCAGGCGCGATGCCGGGGGCGAACAGTCCGGGGACGCGCAGCAGCGCCGGGGCGACGAGCATCGCGACCCCGAACGGCACCGCGATCCCGGCCAGCGACACCGCCGCCGCACTGCGCGCCTTGGTCCGGAAATGATCCAGGCGCAGCGTCGTGCCGACCAGGAACATGTACAGCCCGACGCCGAGCTGAGCGCCCGCATAGAGGACGCTGCGCGTCTCCTTGGGGAAGATCGCGCCCTGCGGCCCGGGGAACAGCAGCCCCAGCAGCGACGGCCCCAGCACCACGCCCGCGATCATCTCCCCCACCACTTGCGGCTGGCCCAGGAAGCGTCGCCCGAGCCAGCCGACGACCCGGCACGCGATCAGGATCACGGCGAGTTGCAGGAAGAAGTGGATGCTGATGTCGCCGGGCGCGTAACTCACCAGGGTCGCGGGAGCCGCCGGCCCGTGCGGACCGAAGATCGCCGTCACCGTTCCCGTCGCGTTGCCGATCCAGCCGTACATGTCGTCCCCGATCCCCGCCCGACGCTATGCGGCCGTGACGGACCCCGATGCAGCAAAGCCTTCCCCGTGCCAAGGAACAGGACCTCGCGGCCGCAGCCTGCCGATCAGGCGTCAGGAACCTGCGGCGTCCGGACGGCGTGGCGCGCCCTCGTCCCTCTACGCCGGCGCAGCGTTGAACCGCGGTCGGAGCCAGGCGTGCATGATCGATCCGAGCGGAACCTCGAGCCACCGGTGACACAGCACGGCGCACGGTACGCAGACGAGGACGGCGATCGCGGTCAGAGCCACGGAAACCGGTGCGTTCGCGACCCGATCGGAAATCTTGGCGAACCCTTGAATCACGAACGGATGGATCAGATAGAGCGAATAGCTCGCGGTACCCATCAACTGTACGCGCGCCGCTCGGACGACGACGCCTCCTTGCAACTCCATTGAAATGGCGGTCCACAACATCAGGCCCGTGACGAGGCCAGCCGCCGGCGACCGCATCATGTCGGAAAGAAGCCAGTGCTGCGTCAGCATCACCGCGGCGCAGCCCAGGAACAGCGGCAAGCCGAGCATGGCCGGCACATGCCAGCCCCGCTTCACGGCAAGCCCGACGGCCATGCCCCAGACGAACTCGAGCAGCATCGGACTCGAGAAGAAGATGCCCGGCGCGCTCTTCGGATGGCCCATCAGACCCGCCAGGCACAGGCTCGCGAGCGCCACGCTCACCAGACCCGCGACGTGCTCGATCCGGCGCGCGCCCATGGCGATCGCGGCGGCGAAGAGAAGGTAGAACAGCATCTCGTATTCGAGCGACCACCCGACGAACAACATCGGCCGGATCGCTCCGTTCGCCTTGGCGAACGGGATGAACAGCAGCGATTGGACGAACTCGTCGGTCAGGGCGCGTGTCGCGCCGAACAGATGGGGCGCACTCAGCGCCACCACGAACACGACGGCCGTCATGGACCAGTAGAGCGGCACCACGCGCACCAGGCGATTGAGCAGGAACGCCGATGCACCCAGCGGGCGGCGGGTCTGCGTGTGGATCATGATGAAACCGCTGATGACGAAGAACAGATCGACGCCCCAGCGACCACACTCCGTCCAGGCGCCGAGATCAGGCGCCAGCACCGTTCTGCAGTGGACGACCACCACCATCAGCGCCGCGAGCGCCCGCAGCGCCTGGACATTGTAGATCATCCGCACCCTCCCCAGGAGCCGGCAATGTAGCTCGTGTCCCGTCGCGAATAAGCCGACGGAGGGGGTATCGAAGCGCCATTAAGAGCGCCGATCGCGCAAAGGAGTTACGGCCTTCTGATCGGAGCGGCCATCGCCCGCGCGACAGAGCCGGCGTCAGGCGGCTTCCGCCGGCTCGAACAGGCGCTGGTTCACGACCCAGATCGCGGCTTGCGTCCGGTTGATGACGTGGAGCTTGCGCAGGATGGCCTTGATGTGGATCTTGACCGTGGCCTCGGTGATGCCGAGCTTGCGGGCGATGACCTTGTTCGCCTCGCCGCTGGTCAGGCAGCGCAGGATGCCCAGTTCCCGTTCCGACAGGCCGTGCGGCGCTTCGGCCCGATCCCAGCGGCGCAGGGCGGTGGGCTGGGATCCCAGCACGATCTTGTCCACGAACGCGCGGGACAGAATCGTCTCGCCCAGCACGACGAGGTCCAACATCAGGAGCAGCGGGAGGCACGGCAGGTGTCGGGCGATATAGCCGTTGGCGCCCCGAACCAGCGCCGACTGGATCGCCATGCCGTCACAGCCGGCGTCGAGCAGCACGATCCTGGCATGTCGCAGACCGCCGCGCAGGACGCCGACGATGTCGATCGCCTCCTCGGGAGAATGCGTGTCCACCAGGATGATATGATCGTGTTCGTCACGCATGTCCCCCAGCCGAGACTCGATCGATGCCAATGATGCGCACTCGGTCCTGAATCCAGCCTCCTCCAGAAGCCTCTTCAATCCTTCTCGGGCGATCTCGTTATCGCCCAGCAAGGATATATGAGCTGTTCTCTGCATGATAACTCCTCCTTTCCAAGCGCGCTTCAAGCGACTCCGAAGTGAGACATAGCTCAAAATGATGACGTTTGCTGAATAAATGAACTAAGTATGACTACGTACGATCCTTATTCAGGAGTTTCGGACATCACGATCGGCTATTGATCGTCAGGCGCTGGTTTCGCCAGATCGTCGGAGTCTGTCCCTGGTGAGTCATCGGCGTCGATCATATGGTCGGTCGTCTTGTCTCGAGGGCGAGATCATGGCTTTTCGTCGAGATGGGGCGAGCCGGGTACGGGCACTGATGGCGCCGACGAAACAAAAGGGGTCGGCATGAAACGAGGTCTCGTTGGTCGCGGATTGCTGCGGACCCTGACACCCGGCGCAGCTGCGACCCTGTATTATCTCGTGAGGTTTCACGCCAAGATAAGTCCTCGCGCGGAAGTCGACATAACGGCCAACATCGCATTCGGAGCCGGATGCATCGTCGGATCGTTCACCAAGATCAAGGCGAGCGAGGGACGGCTCTCGCTGGGAAGACGCGGCGGGATCGCGACCAGTTGTTTCCTGTCCGCCGGAACTGCCGACATCCACATCGGTGACAACTTCATCTGTGGTCCAAACGTCAACATTGTCGGTCACAACTATCGCCACGATCAGCTCGACCGTCATCTCGAGGATCAGGGCGTGACATCGCAGGGCATCACGATCGGGGACAACGTCTGGATCGGCGCGGGCTCCACCGTCACCGACGGTTGCTCCATCGGCAACAACACGATCGTCGTCGCAAACAGCCTCGTCAATG
>JBPBQW010000092.1:0-49320 GCA_050955125.1 Janthinobacterium lividum | reverse complement strand
GCCCGACCGCCCACACGGTAACCTGATTGGGCGGTCGGGAGGGGGAGCGGGCCGGCACCGCACACCGAAGGTCGAACAATGGATACCGATTACTTCCTCACCATCGCCGATCAGACGATGTGGGTGCTCGCGCTCGCCGCGGCGCCGATCCTGATCCCGGCGCTGTTGTCGGGACTGATCCTGGGCATGGTGCAGGCCGCGACCTCGATCAACGAGGCGAGCCTGTCGTTCGTGCCCAAGCTGATCGTCGTCGCGGTGTCGATCATGATCTTCGGCGGGCTGATCCTGGGGCTGCTGAGCGATTTCACGATCGAGATCTTCAACCGCATCCCCGACTTGGTGAAATAGCATCCTCGGCTTCGGCCTCTCGATCGAGCCGCAGCTGTGGGCGCTGCTGTTCGTGATGATCCGCGTCGGGGCGGCGTTCATCACCGCGCCGGTGTTCGGCAACGTCGGCGTGCCCTTGCCCGTGCGCGTCAGCCTGGCGGGCGCGATCGGCGTTCTGGTGCTCGCCGCGCATCCGGTGGTGCCGCCGCATGACATCTTCGCGGTCTCGACCGTGCTGTCGGTCGCGGCCGAGGCGCTGGTCGGGCTGGCGCTCGGCTTCGTGCTCCAGATCGCCTTCGCCGCGCCGATGATCGCGAGCGAGGTGATCTCGACGTCGATGGGCCTCGGCTTCGCCTCGTCGATCGATCCGCAGCACGGCGTGTCGACGCCGGCGCTCGGCCAGTTCTTCTCCGTCCTGCTGACGCTCTTGTTCCTGTCGCTCGACGGTCATCTGGTGCTCGTCGACATGATCGTGCGCAGCTACACCGCGCTGCCGCCCGGCGCCGCGTGGATGGGGGCGGACCAGCTCCGCGGCATCGCGATGTTCGGCGGCTATGCGTTCCTGGGCGGGCTGTTGCTCGCGTTGCCGGTCGGGTTCCTGCTGCTCTGCCTCAACATGGTGGTCGGCATGATGGCGCGCGCCGCGCCCGCGCTGAACCTGTTCGCGGTCGGCCTGCCCGCCAGCCTGGCGATGGGCATCGTCGCACTGGCGATGGCGTTCCCGGCGATGGGCGACTTCATGCTGGTGATCGTGCGCGAGGGGCTCGCCGCGACGCAGAACCTGGTGCTCGGCGCATGAGCGCGGCAGCATGAGCGAGGAAGCCGGCGGCGATCGCACCGAAGCCGCCACACCCAAGCGCAAGCGCGAGGCGGCCGAACAGGGCGACGTCCTCCAGAGCCGCGAGTTCGCCACCGCGCTGGTGATCCTGGCCGGCGTCGGCTGGCTGGCGATGTTCGGGCCGTCGCTGGTCGCCGCGTGCAAGGGCGTGATGGCGGCGAGCTTCAGCTTCACCCATGCGGACGTCGAGGATTTCGCGCCGTGGCGACCGTTGCAGGAGGCCGGCTGGCGGCTGCTGCCGTCGCTCGCGTCGCTGTTCGCGGTCGCGGTGCTCGCCGCGATCGTGGGCCGGGCGGGCCTCGGCTCGCTGTCGTTCAACGGATCGCTGCTCGCGCCCAAGGCGGCGCGGATCAACCCGGGCTCGGGCATCAAGCGCGTGTTCGGGACCAACGGCTGGGTGGAACTGGGCAAGGCGCTGCTCAAGGTCGCGCTGCTCGGCAGCATCGGCGCGTACATGCTGTGGAAGACCGCGCACGCGACGCTGGGCCTCGCGTCCACCGACCTCGGCACCGCGCTCGGCCAGCTCGGCGGCACGTTCACCGGCGTGCTGATCGCGATGGCGGCGGGGCTCGCCGGGATCGCGATGCTCGACGTGCCGGTCGCGCTGTTCCGTCTCATCGCCAAGCTGCGCATGACCAAGCAGCAGATCCGCGACGAGCACAAGGAGAGCGAAGGCTCGCCCGAGGCCAAGCAGCATCTGCGCCAGAAACAGCGCGAGCTGGCGCGGCGCGACGTGCGCAAGGCGGTGACGACCGCGCACGTCGTCCTGACCAACCCCACGCACTTCGCGGTCGCGCTGCGTTACGATCGCGGGCGCGATCAGGTGCCCGTCGTCGTGGCGCGCGGCCGGGGCGCGACCGCGCTGGCGATCCGCGACGTCGCGGGCGAGGCGCACGTGCCGGTGCTGGAATATCCCCAGCTCGCCCGCGCGGTCTATTACACCAGCCGCGACGGGCAGGAGGTGCGCGACGATCTGTACGTCGCCATCGCCGCCGTCCTCGCCTTCGTCTTCGGGCTGAACGCGCGCGCGGGGGGCGGCGGCTATCCGCCCCCGCCGCCACGCGTCGAGGTGCCGCCGGCCGCCCGGTTCGACGAGAACGGCGCCAAACAGACCTAAAGAACGGGCGCCACGGGCCGTTTACCCGGACAGGCGCCGATACCTGGTGAGGGGACATGCGATGACGACCACCACCGGGCTATCGACCACGACGACCGGCGCGATCCAGACCGCGACGCAGCAGCTACTGACGTCGCTGGGCACCGGATCGGGCGTCGACACGTCCACGCTGGTCACCAGCCTCGTTTCCGCCGAGTTCGCCGCCAAGACCGACGCGCTGACCGGCAAGGCGTCGACGCTCACCACGCAGATCTCGGGTGTCGCCACCCTGAAAAGCACGATCACCGGCTTCGCCTCCGCGCTCGACGGCCTCGTGTCGGGCGGCACGCTGGTGACGCAGCCGGCCAGCTCCAACACTGCCGTCCTGTCCGCGACCGCGTTGCCCGGCGCGACGTCGTCGGGCCTGTCGAGCGCGATCACCGTGTCGCAGCTGGCGGGCGCGCAGGCGTCGCGCACCACGACACCGGTCGCCAGCCGCAGCGCGACGATCGGGTCGGGCACCTTCACCCTGACGCTGGGCACCGCGACCTATGCGGCGGACGGCGGCTCGATGACGGGGTTCACGGCCGGATCGGGCACGCCGGTGACGATCGACGTCGCGAACGCCAGCCTCGACGGCATCGCCAGCGCGATCAACGCCAAGGGTGCGGGCGTCACCGCCAGCGTGGTGACCGATTCGGGCGGCGCGGCCTATCTGTCGATCAAGGGCCAGACGGGCGCGGCGCAGGCGTTCACGCTGGACGCGACCAGCGACCCGTCGGGCGGGCTCGCGCAGTTCGCGGTCGGCCCCGGCGCGACCAACACCGCGATCTCGGCCACCGCGCAGAACGCGAAGCTGACCGTCGACGGGGTCGCCGTGGAGCGCCCCGGAAACACCATCTCCGACCTCGTCACCGGCGTGAAACTGCAGCTGGCGGGAACGTCCACCACCGCCGTCGCGCTGACCAGCACGTCGCCGGTCGCGGCGCTGTCCGCGGCGGTGAGTGACTTCGTCGATACCTACAATCAGGTGCTGGCGGCGGTCCAGGCGCAGACCGATCCCAAGACCGGCGTGCTGAAGAGCGACAGCGCTGCGACCGGGCTGCTGCGGTCGCTGAAGGCGTTGACGTCCAAGGTGCTGTTGTCCGGCGGCAAGGCCGAGCCGAACGGGCCGACGCGGCTGTCCGAGCTGGGCATCGCCACCAACAAGGACGGCACGCTCAGCCTCAATCAGGCGACGCTGACCCGCCAGCTCACCAATTTTCCCAGGTCGGTGGAGGCGATGTTCTCGGCGTCCAACCCGACGGGGATCGGCACGACGCTCGACACGCTGTCGAACGGCGCGATCAGCAGCGTGACCGGGCTCGGCGCATCGGCCAGCGGCTACACCGCGTCGCAGGGCAAGATCACCGACCAGCAGACCGCGCTGACGACCGCGGCGGCGACGGAGACGACCCGGCTGACGCAGCTGTATGCGGCGATGAACAGCAAGGTCGCCGCCTACAAGTCGACGCAGACCTTCCTCACCAACCAGGTCGCGGCCTGGAACAAGGCGAGCTGAGATGTACGCCACCGCCCTCCTGCGCGATCCCGCGACCATGTACCGGCAGGTGGACGTCGCCGGCCGCACCGCGCACGCCGACGGCCCCGCCCTGGTGCAGTTACTGTACGAGGAGCTGGGCGCGGCGTTGCGTGCGGCGGCCTGGGCGACCGAGCAGGGCCGCCACGCCGTCCGCGGCGAGCGGGTGACGCGCGCGACGGCGATCCTGTTCGCGCTGGAAGCGGGGCTCGATCACGACAAGGGAGGGGCGGTGTCGGGCACGCTCGCGCGCCTGTACGCCGGCGCGCGACGGCAGGTGGTGGATGCCAGCATCGGCACCGATCCCGCCCCGTTCCGCCAAGTCGCCAACACGCTGGACGAGATCGCCGCCGCCTGGCGCACCGCGCGGGCGGGGTAGCGGAGCGTCGGCCCGGCCCAGTATCAGCCGGTGTCAGCCGGGCGTCAGCCCCTCGTCACGCAGCCAGCCCCTTCGATGGGCGAGGCGGAATACCGCGTTGAGGACGGGATTGGACCAGCCGTTGATCGTGCTGAAATCATAGGTCAGCGTCTCGTGATGGCGCCGGTGATCCTCCGGCCGCATCAGGAGGCGCAGCCGACGCATGGCGTCGATCGGCCAGGGATTGTCCTGCCGGTGCAGCGTACCGTGGAAATATTGCGCGAAGGTCGCGCCGGTGAGGAAGCTGACGAGCGCCGCGGTCGGTAGCGCCGGCCAGCCGGCCAGCGCGAGCAGCACGTTGGCGACCACCGCGACCGGCAGCGTCGTGAACAGCACCGTCGCGCCCAACTGGACCAGCATCGGCCGCCGCCCGAGCGCATCGGGCCGGGGATGGTGGTTCTTGAAGTCGTAGGTGATCCGCTGGATCGGGGTCAGCCGCGCGAACGCGGCGCGGCGCAAGGCGAGATACTCGCCGGACTCGCGCGACCCTTCGTAGAAATAGAGCCGGTCGAGGCCCACGCCCGTCGGCGACGGTCGATAGTCCATGACCATGTGGACGACGCCGGACATCAGATCCGCCAGGAACCATCCGACCAACACCGCGGCGATCAGCCAAACGCTGGGCGTGGATGCCGCGATCACCGAGTCGGCGAGCAGGATCAGGAACAACACCAGAATCGCGACACGCGTCGTCATCGAGGCGTCCTATCACTCGGGACCCGGCCCGGCCACCCGGTCGGCACAGGAAGGACCGGCGTCGGCGACGATCGATCGTCGCCGACGCCGGGCGCATCACTTGAAGTGGATGCCGATGCCGCCCATCACGCGCTGGCGCGACGTGTGGTCGGAATAGTTCGAATAGACGTACTGCGCGTTGACGTAGAGGCCGGCGAGCGGGCCCTTGAACCGGTCCGCCATCGACAGCTCGACACCGCCGCCGACCTGATAGCCGTCGGTGTTGAAGTGGTCGTAATAGCTGGTCTGGCCGACCGGCGCGGTGAAGCGCTTGCGCTGCTCGTTGGTGACGTAACCGCCCTGGCCGAACACGAGGATCTGCGGCGCGAGCAGCACGCCTGCACGGACGCCCACGCCGAATTCGTCGAACGACTTGTTGCACAGCGTACCGCCGCCGATCGTGCCGGCGGTGCAGATCTCGGAATAGTCGTTGGCGCGCCAGTAAGTCGCCTGGGGCCCGACCACGATGCGATCGCCGATCAGGCCGTCGAAGCCAATGGTGGCGCCGTAGCCGAACTTGTCGCGGTGCGTGCCCTGCGACTGGAAGCGATCACCGCCGAAATTACCCTCCACGCGGAAACCGCGCAGCGAATCGGCGGCCGGGCGTCCCGGCTCCGTGGTGGCGGCCGTGTCCTGCGTGACGGGCGGTGCCATGTCCTGCGGCGCGGGAGGCGGCGGCGGCGGCGCCATCTCCTGCGCGAAGGCGGGGGTGACGGCCATCAGGCCGGCGAGGGTCGACAGGAGGACGGTGGTACGCATGGGCTCTCTTTCACTTGGCATATAGTCAGCGCGCAACAAGACTCGGTCGATTACGTTCCGCTCGGCCCGTCGATACCGCGCCAAATTGTCGTTTTCGAGGCACAGGGTGGAAAAGGCCGCCGGAAGCGCGATTTTTTTATGAACTCAACATCCTGGCCGGTCGCACACGCTGCGAAGCCGACGAGGGCTGGCTCAGGTCGATCGGCCGGGTCAGCCGCGCCCGTCGCAAGAAACTTTGGGGCAAGCCGGTTGCGACACGCACCGCCCGCGCCAACGCCGCCCAGTCCACCCTTGATGCCCGCATCGAGGATGTGCTTGCCCGGCAGACGGATCGGACGGGGCTGTTCACCCGCACCACCGGCATCGCTCGCGCCGAACCAAGGTCACGCTCGCCAACCTCGTCCACGACATCGATCCCTCGACCCTCCACGGACGCCGGGGCACTAGGGTATAGCTGCGCCCGGAGTAGGTGGTGAGCGGTCATCCGCAGCCGGAGCGCAACGCCATCCGACCGGCAGCGCCGAGCGACTACTATCGTCACGCCGCAATCACCGCGACGCGAAAGCAGGTGCAGGTCGTCCGCCGCCCCTTTCAAAAGCCGTGGCCTTCACTGGTCGATGAGGGTCGGATGCACGTCATACGGCCGCGTCAGCTCGACCAACGTTTTCTCCCCCTCATGGCAGCCAAAGCCACCCCCGCCCTTCGGGGCAGGCGGTCAGTCATGAACGCCTGGCTGGGATTGCGGCGGGCGCTTGCTCGTCTGCCTCCTGCTCGCGGCCAGCATGGCCGCTGTCCCATCGGCAATCCACGCGTCCCCGCCGTTCAGCTTATCCACCTCGACCTCTGCAGGCCTGTCGGTTTGGTCGCCCGAAGCTGGCGGGATGGCTGCGCACGCCGCCTTGCCTCGGCTTCGCTCGCGCCTTAAACGCCGCATCCGAACATCCAGATTGACGACCGACTGTCCACGATGAGCGCGGTCGCATCGCGGGCGTCCCGGCGCGGTGCGGTAACTCGCCCGGATGGAGATGGGGAGGCCGAGAATGCACAAGATATCCTCGATCGGCGACTTGTCCAACTACATCGGCCGTCACGTCTGCATCTCGTTCGACCTGTTCGACACGCTGATCTGCCGCCGCTACCTCAAGGTAAATGAGGTCCATGACACGGTCAGCGCCTTTGCGCTGGCGCAGATCGGGCGCTTTCGCACCGGCAATCCGTTCGATCTGACGCTGCTGCGCTACAAGATGTCCGACGTGCTCAAGACGTCGGGCCGCGGCGTCAACCAGGAGCCGGTGATCGATGTAGTATGGGACCACATCCTGCGCCGTGACGTGCCCGACGCCATCGAGCGAGCCGCCACCGTAGAGCGCATCGTTGCGTTCGAGATCGAGCTGGAGCTTGCGAACCTGGCTCCGGTGGCAGGCGCGATCGAGTTGCTCGCCCGGTTGAAGGATGAGGGCCACACACTGATCGCGGTGTCGGACATGTATTTCGACATGAGGCGCATGCGGGTGATACTCGAGAAACTCGGGTTGCTCGGCTTCTTCGATCGGCTTTACGTCTCGGCCGAGATCGGACTGACCAAGCAGACCGGTGACCTGTTCCGCCATGTGCTGGACGACCTCGGCCTTGCGCCCGCGCAGATCCTGCATGCCGGCGACAACATGCGCTCCGATGTCGAGCGGGCGACCAAGCTCGGCTTCGCCACAGTGTTCGTCGATCAGCCACAACTGCTCGAGATCCGGCGTCCGGCCTATGGCGCGCGGCCCAGGATCGAGGCGGAGATCGCCGACTTGGTCAAGATGCACCTGTTCGCGCTGTTGCTCGACGCGCAGGACCGCAAGCTCGACCGCATCTTCTTCCTGGCGCGCGATGGTTGTGCGATCAGTGCGTTCCTGACGTGCTGGCGGTCGTCGCTGGTTGAACGCTTTCTGCCGCCGCCCGCCTATGACGATCTGTATCTCAATCGCATCCTGTCTTGTTGGGGTGGGATCGACTTCGCCGGGCGATGGCTGCGCCAGGCGATCGATCTCGTATTGTGGCTGCACCACGACGCCGCAACCCCCGACGAACTGTGCACGATGCTCGGGCTGGAGACGACGCCCGCGGCGCTGGGCAACGCGGTGCTGCGGCCGGGTGACGCCGACCGGGTCGAGGTGCTGTTCGCCGACTCCAAACATCAGGACGCGATCAAGAACACGATCATCGCGCGTCGGGCCGAGCTCGTCGCCTACCTGGACGGGATCGGCTTTTTCGCCAATCGTTCCGTGGCCTTTTCCGACGTCGGCTACACAGGCACGGTCCTGCGCGACCTCAACAATCTGTTCCTCAACCGCGCGGTCGAGGAAAGCGTGGTCCATCCGCCGGCGATGCTGCTCAGCCTGCTCGCGACCAACGACAATCTTGTCGCCAACAAATCCCGCGCCTATCCTTTCGTCGACTTTTCACCTCAGGCGATCCTGCCTGCGGCCAAGCTGCCACAGGATCTCAAGGCGTCTTTCGCCTGGCTCGAGTTCTTCTTCAAGCATCCGACGCTGCTGCCGATATTGCGCTTCACCCACGTCGACGGGCGGATCGAACCCGAACTTCGCCACCAGCCACCGGAACCCGATCCCGTGCCCTCGGAGCGCGTGCTGCGCCACGCTGTTGCGGAAGACGAGGATATCGTACTGTTGTGGATGGCGGCGCTCGATTTCACCGGGCAGATCGTCGATCCGATCCTCGCGCGGTTCGATCATCCCGATGCTGACACGATCGCGCAGATGCAGGACGAGATCTTCGAGAAGCATTCGGTGCAGGGCACGCGGCGCTCGATCTTCCTGACCATGCCGGGCGCGCGGATCGAGACGATCATCGTTGCCGCCCAGAAGGGCGATTACTGGCTTCCCGGCTCGGTTGCTGCCTCGGGCTTCGCGACGCACGCCACGCCCGCCGCACCGTTCGAGCCACGCCCGCGCCGGCGACGCCTGCGCGACTGGTTTCGCACGTCCAAGCCGGACGTGGCGGCGCCGCGGGCGACAGTGCCGCGGGGCCGCTTCGATCCGGCCTTCTACCGCGATTTCTACGGCGACCTGCGACAGTTCACGACCGACTATGCGCTTTGGGATCACTACGACCGCCACGGCCGCGCGGAAAAGCGCTTGCCGACCCATGCGGCGCTGGTCGCGCAACTCGAGGCCGAGTTCCACGACGTCCCGGCCGATTTCGACGGCCGCGGGTACCTTCGGCTCAACGGCGATCTTGGCGGGCAGATCGATACGCCGGTTCAGGCGCTCGATCATTACATGCGACACGGGCGGCACGAGGGACGCCGGTACCTTCGTTACGATGCTGATTTGCTGCAAGCATTCGAGCGCCTGCGCGCCGCTGGGCGCATCGTGCTCACCGACGACGAAGCGACGTCGTGGAGCCGCGGCGAGGATACGCTGACCCTGTATCTGCGGCGTCACGGCATCCGCCTCGGCGCGTGGCTTGACGATCTCGATCCGGCCGAGTTTCGTGTGCTGCACCGCGACTGGTGCGGCCGGGTCGGCAGTGCCGCTGAGTGCATCGTCGTGCTGCTGGAACACGGCTTGGCGCGCGCGCCATCGCTGTCGTTGCGCGCGCCGTTCGACCCCGATTATTACCGCAACCAGATGCCGGAGCTTGCCGATCTTGGGCTCGAGGCACTTTATCGTCACTATCTCGACCATGCCTCGCGCGCTGGGCTGTATCCGTCCGAACAGGCCGCGTTGCGCGCGCTCTGGGGCCAAGCGGAATATCCCGCTGCGTTCGACTGGCAAGGCTATGGCTCAACGAAGCCCGACCTCGTCCATGCCGACCGCCTCGCGGTACTTGCGGCGTTCCTCGACGATCCGGATGTGGCGCGCGCGCTCTTCGTCGGCGGCGACGGGGCGGCGGCGCTGCTCGATCATCTCGCGGTACGGGCATGGCGGCACCATGGTCGCACGGAGGAAGCGCGGACGCTGTTCCATGCCGCACTCGACGCCGGCGCGGGGGTCGGGCGCATCCACCACCAGCTCGGCGATCTGGCGCTGCAGCTAGGCCAGTCCGACCAAGCGCTGGGTCATTTCCGCACCGGCGCCGCCGCACCAGATGCCGACCTATGGAGCTCGTTCCATGCCGCGCGCCTGTTGCTCGAGCGCGGCGACTACTGCTCCGCGCTGGTCGTGCTCGAGGCGAGCGCAGCCGCCTGGCAGGAGCGCGCCCCCTGGCGACGATTGTGGGACGCGGGAATGCGCGCCAAATGCACTGCGATCCTGCACAAGGTGTCGGCGGACTCGTTCGGTTTCGATGAAGCCGACGCGGTGATGGCCGAGCTCGCCGCCCGGCAACCGGCCGACACACCGCTCGCCGGGGGTGAAGGCGTTGTGGTCGTCACGTCGCGACAGGCGATCGATCATGCCGGGTTGGGCCTGGCGGGCATCACGGTGATCGATCCGGCGCAGGACGATCTCGTCGCCGCATTGCTTGCGCGGCGGACGGTGATCGTCCACGATGCCCGATTTTCGCACGATACGCTGCGTACGATTGCGCTGGCTCGGGGCCTGGGGCGGCGCACGATCGCCTGGCTCGGCGATCTCGTCGCCTGGGAAGAATATCGCCTCGACCGCTGTCTGGCCGACGATGCTGGCAGCGCCGCGGTGCGGCTCGACGCCGCAATGGATGTCGCGCTGGCGGCACGTTACGCCGATGCGATCGTCACCACGCTGCCGGGCTACGCGCCGGCGCTCGGGCGATTTGCCCCGCATGTCGTGCCCGATATCGTCGGCATCGCGCACGGTAACCGTCGCGGCGCCGCCCCGGGGCAGCGCGTGTTGCTCGTCTCCGCGAGGCTCGACTGGCCTGCGTGGGAAGCCGTCGCACAGGCCATCGCGGTGGCGCCGGACGATGCCTTCTTCCTCGTGCCCGGCGCGCTCGCGCAGCAGCCCGCGCTGCGCGCGATCGCTGGGCGCTGGTCGGCGGTCGACGACGATCCCGCGCTGCCCGATCTCGCGCGTCTGGTCGGGACCGTCGACGGCGTACTGCAGATAGGGAGCGACGCGTCCTATTCGGTCTATTCGGTCGTCGCGGAAGCGGTCGCACGCGGCATAGCCGCGGCGAGCGTCGAGGTGGAAACCGCCGATATCGCCATGGCGATCAGGCGGCTGCTCCAAGCCCCGGCCCAGGCCGGGCCCTCCGCACCCGTCGTGCAGCCGCTTCCGACCGGTCCTCCCTTCAGGTCCAAGCCGCGCATCCTGTTCGTCAACGTGTTCTTCGCGCCGCAGGTGATCGGCGGCGCGACGCGCGTACTGACCGACAATATCGATTACCTGCTCGACCATTACCGCGACGCGTTCGACCTCGCGGTGTTCACCGGCGACGAACAGAACGACCGTGTCGACGAATGGCGCATCGACGCGTATCGCGGCATCCCGGTGTACCGCGTCGCCACACCGCAGGAACTCAATATGGATTGGCGCGCGGCGAACGACCGCGTCGGTGCGCGCTTTCAAGCGGTACTCGACGCGTTCAAGCCCGATCTTGTTCATATCCACTGCCTGCAGCGCCTCTCGGTCACCGTGGCGGAGGTGTGCCGGGCGAGCGATATCCGCTACCTCGTGACGCTACACGACGCTTGGTGGATTTCGGACTTCCCGTTCCTGACCGACGCCGCCGGCATGCCCGCCGCCGCGGAGCACGACTATTACGCCCAGCCGCGGCTGGGCGGGGTCGGGGTCGAACGGTCGGTAGCGCGCGCCGAACGCCTGCGTGCCGCGCTGCTGGGAGCGGAGCGGCGGCTATCGGTGTCGGAGAGCTTCGCCGACATCTACCGCGCCTGCGGCATCCCGTGCGACACGATCGAGAACGGCGTATCGCGGATCTCGTCGGTGACGCGCGCCGCGTCGGGGCCGAGGGTCAACTTGTGCCATATCGGTGGGCTGCAGCATCACAAGGGCGCGTACCTGATCGAGGCGACGCTGCGCGCCAACACCTATGACAACCTGCATCTAACCATAGTCGATCTGGCGCGCGGCCCCAATCAGGTGACCCGTGCGACATGGGGCGCGACGCCGGTGACGATCACCGGCAAGATGTCGACTACCGAGTTGGCGCAGTTCTATGCGGGCATGAACGTGCTGCTCGCCCCTTCGACATGGCCGGAAAGTTACGGCTTGGTCTCGCGTGAGGCGCTCGCTCACGGTCTGTGGGTGATCGCCAGTCGCGAAGGCGGGGCGATGTCCGATCCGGTCATCGCCGGCCGCAACGGCTTCGTCGTGTCGATCGACAATAACGACGATCTCGCCGCCGCGTTGCGCATGATCGACCGCGACGCGGCAACTTACAGCCGTCCGCCCGCCGAACCCGTGTCGATCCGCACTGCAGACGATCAGTCGCGCGATCTGGTCGATCTCTACAAGGCCTTAACCGACGCTTTGAAAGGATCGCCGCCATCGCGAATATCGCGGGACGGTGCAGGTTCTGACCGAATGGTCTCATGACACCGCGTGGCCGCTATGACCGCCGCCGCAATGCACAGAAGGAACGTGAATGCTAGATTTCATCGCGGCGTGCAACGCCAGGGCCGAACTACAGATTCCTAACTTCCGTCAAGCGATCGCGGGACGAAAGCCATCTATTTTCGACGATATATTCTTTGCGACACGCACGGACTTTCCGCATTTTGGTTATGTGACTTGTCGTAATAGTCATGCTGACACCTTCTACATGCTCGATAACAATGACGACGCAGTCGCGAAACACTGGTACTGGTATGGCGTTGACGGCTACGAGCAGGCTAGTCTGCGCGAATGGTCACGTCGCGCCAAGACCGCCCAAGTGGTCTTTGATATCGGATCACATACCGGCGCCTTCTCGCTCGTCGCGGCGCGATCGAACCCTGCGATCACGGCGATTCGAGCGTTCGAGCCGACCGCTCGCGCCTATTCGCGGCTCGTCGAAAACCTGATTGCAAATGCATTGCTCGGCCAAGTGCGACCGGAACGCCTAGCAGTATCCAACAAATCCGGTCGGTTGGACTTCAACGTGTTCGATGATCTTTATCAGATCAGCACGGGCAGTTCGTACAAGACCGAACACACACAGTTCACCGTCCGCTCGCACGAGACGTGCGAGGCGACGACGATCGACGCGTACATCCGCGACAACGATTTGGTGCCCGACCTGGTCAAGATCGACGTCGAAGGTGCCGAGATAGACGCGCTGGAGGGTGCCGCCGAGTTGATCGCCAGGCGGCGCACGATGTTCCTCATCGAGGTGACACCGCTGTCGATCGATCACGTGACAAAGCTGTTCGGGGGCTATTCGGTAACGGTCGTAGACGACATCGAGGATCGGGTCGTATCGTACGATGGGCAGCTGATCGAGGGTTTTGTCAATTTGCTGATTGATCCTCAGAACGGTTTCCGCCCGACCTGAATCGCGGGGTGATGCACAGGCGCGCTGATCTGAGACACGGTGCCGGCTGACGGGAGGCGGGCATGGACGGGGCCATCGTCGATGGACCTGCGGTCCCGGGCGCCGACCGCGGTCGACGAGGGGATGATTGCAGGGCCGCGACGAGGCCGTTCGGAGTTGCGGCCGCGACCGTGACCCCCAGCCACGACCGCTGCCGCCAGGGCGAGCGGCTGCCGATGGATCATCCGCACGGGCATCGTCAGACGACCACGCTGGCCGCCGGGCCCGCGCATGACCAGCATGGTCGCGCCCGTGGTGCTCGACGGGCCGAACAGCCCGACTTCAACCCGATCGAGGCCTCCCTCCGCCTCGCGACCATGCTCTGCGCGGCAGGCGGGCGAACCGTCTCCGAGCTGTGTCCCTCGTCGCCAGGCTGATCGACCTTTCCGGCCGCAGGAGTTCGCCAACCATCTCAGTTCACGCGATTCTCGAGGCCGATCCCCCGCTACCTGGGTTACTTTCCACGCCGATCCACACGCCTTGATTGACAATCGTCGCCGGAGTGCGCTTGCGTACACCCGGTGGAACCGTTGCTTTGCGGGCCTCTCATGGTCGTCGCGTTCGTTGGAATCTCTGTGACATGCTTCAGCAATCCACGTTGCAGCCGCATCCGCCCTCGCTGCTCAACCGCGGAGTGAGCTGGTTGCGTCGCCGCCGCTGGTTCGCGATCTTCGTGATCGTGCCCACGCTGGTGGTGGCCCTGTACCAGGCTTTTATCGCATCCGACGTCTACGTTTCGGAGTCACGCTTCGTCATCAAGGCGCCCAGCCAGAAGCAGGCCCAGCTCTCGACCATCGCCAGCTTGATCCAGACGACCGGTCTGTCGGGCGGCCAGGAACAGACCAACGAGGTCATGGATTATGTCCGCTCGCGCAATGCGCTCGCCGACCTGGCGAAACGGGTGGACGTCGGGGCGGTGTTTTCGTCGCCCGACGCGGACATCTTCAGCCGTTATCCCCTGCCCTTCGTCCGAAACCGGTTCGAGAACCTCTACAAGTATTTCGGCAAGATGGTGGACACCCACCTCGATCACGACACCAGCACGGCCGTGCTGACGACCAAGGCGTTCACGCCCGACGACGCCCGCGCGCTCAACGTCGGGCTGCTGGACCTGAGCGAGGATCTGGTCAACAAGCTCAACGCGCGCGCTCAGGGCAAGGCCATTCAGGAGGCCCAGCGTTACCTGAACGAGGCGCAGGCCCGGTTGCGGGCGGACCGCGTCCTGCTGCGGCAATACCGCAATTCCTCCGAATTGCTCGATCCCGCCAAACAGGCGACCGGCGTGCTGGAGGTCTCGAACGTCCTTGTCGGCCAGCAAGCGGCGTTGCGCGCCCAGCTCCAGGCCATGCGACGCGTGGCGCCGAGCAACCCCTCCATCGCCGCGCTGCGGGACCGGATCGCCGCGATCGGGGTGCAGATCGCCGCTCAGAACGGCCGCGCGGTGGGAACGGGCAGCGGTATCGCCTCCAAGCTCACGCAGTACGAGAACCTGTCGGTGGAGCAGGAGTTCGCAACCCAGATGGTGACTGCCGCCAGCACCAATCTGGAACAGGCCCGCACTGAGGCGCAGAAGCAGCAGTTCTATCTCGAGCGCGTAGTGCAGCCCAACCGCCCGGATCTGGCGTTGCTGCCCAAGCGCATACAGTCGGTGTTCTTCGTGTTCGCGACCGCGCTGTGCATCTACCTGATCGGCTGGATGCTGATCGTGGGTGTCCTCGAACACGCCCCGGAGAACTAGAATGGCCTCCTTCCGGCAGGGATGGCGGATACAGCAACGCGTGATCGTCGCGTTGATGAGCCGAGAGCTCACGACGCGGTTCGGGCGTGAGAATATCGGCTTTCTGTGGATCATGGCCGAGCCGCTGCTGTTCGCCGTTCTGGTGTCGACCGCATGGAGCTTCATCAAGGGGCCGGAGGAGCACGGCATCGCGATCGTCGCCTTCGTCGTCAGCGGCTACCTGCCTCTGACGTTCCTTCGACACTCGTTCGGGCGATGCACCAGTATTTTCCTAGCGAATGGCGCGTTGATGTACCATCGCCAAATCCGGATTCTCGACTTCGTCTTCGTTCGGGTGCTGATCGAGACCATCGGCGGCTTGATGGCGTATTTCTTTATCGGAATCATATTGATGTACCTCGGGTATTTTCCCGTGCCCAACAATATCGGCCTGATGGTGTCCGGCTGGTTCCTTTACACGCTTTTTGTGTTGTCGGCGTGCTTCATCATCGCGCCGCTATCAGAGATGTCGGAAGTTCTCGAGAAGGTGCTGCCCGTCACTGTCTATTTGTCGATTCCCGTCTCGGGCACCTTCACCATGGCTTCGTGGCTCACGCCCCAGGCACGCGAGGTGCTCCTGTGGTCGCCGATGGTCAATGCGATCGAGATGATGCGCTACGGTTTGTTCGGAGATACCGTGCGACCATATTACGACATCCGGGTTCCGATTGGCGCGTCGCTGGTGTGCATGACGATCGGACTCGCCCTGTGCCGCCGTGTCCGTCGCACGCTGGTCGTGGAATGAGGCGCTTGATGAAAGCCGTTCGATGATCGTGTGCGATAATATATATAAGTCCTACCGCGTAGGGCATGGGCAGAAGCACGTGTTGAAGGGCGTGAACCTGGCTATCCGGCCGGGCGATAAGATCGGCCTGCTCGGCCGCAACGGCGCGGGCAAGACAACGCTCATCAAGATGATCGGCGGTGTTGAAATGCCCACGTCAGGCCGGGTGCGACGTACCATGTCGTGTTCTTGGCCGCTCGGCCTGACCGGCGGCTTCCAGGGAAGCCTGACAGGCTACGACAACGCCCGTTTCATCGCGCGCATCTACGATCATGACTATGGCACTGTCCGTGCGTTCGTAGAAGACTTCACCGAACTTGGCCAACACCTCAGGATGCCGGTCAAGACCTATTCGTCAGGGATGCGCGCCCGCCTGGCATTCGCGCTGTCCATGGCAATCGAGTTTGACTGTTACCTGATCGACGAGGTAATCATGGTCGGCGACAAGAACTTTCAGCAGAAATGCCATTACGAGCTGTTCGACAGGCGCAAGAACCGTTCCCTACTGCTGGTATCGCATAGTCCGGAAAACATTCGAGATTTCTGCACCAGCGCGGTGGTTCTGTCCAACGGCCACATCCGGGAATACGAGGACGTCGAAACCGCGCTGCAAACCTATGTCGAACTCTGACCGGTACGAGCGTGCTCACCCATCCCGATAGGGTCGTCCTTCCAGCCGTCCGTGAGCAAGGTAATGGGTTGCCGCCTCCGCTCCCGCCGCGGCGACGTCCGGGTTGAGCAGGAGGTACGTTGTGGGATCGAAGTCGGTGGGCAATTCCACCTCCGCCGACATGCGGGCACGGGACGAACGCCCGAACAGGCGCGGCCACGTCCGCCGGGGGACGGTCGTCGCATCGGCCCGGCTCGGCTCCACAGGCTCGCCCAGCAGTATGTTGGGCTCGACGGCGCCATTCACGACGTTGGTGACGGTGCGAAGGTCCAGCCGGCCCAGCGGCTCGTCCGAGAAGGCGGGCGTATAGTAGATGCAGTCGGCGAAGTAGTAGTGGCTGACCTGCGACCAGCGCGTGCGCTTCAGATCGGTCCGCAGGCCGCCGCCGTGGAGCAGGTTGGCCGCCCAGATCAGCGCTTGGCCCTTGCGCGCGAGAAAGGTCTCGGGCGCGATCCCCTCGGCATCGACCATCGCGCTCCACACCGCCTCGAACGGGGTCTGCGCAGAGACGTGAGAACTCTTCCACCCGCGCCGACCGATCATCGCGTTGCTGAGCACCGGCCATTTGTGCGAGCCGGGATAGTAGATGAGCGGCCCGGATTCGGCGGTGATGTCCTCCATCGCCAGCCAAACGCCGCACATGAATCGCTCGGGCAGGCTGGAGAAATGCGCGGAATCGGTGTGGGCGCGCTGCTGCGTGCCGACCGGGAAGTTCAGCGTCTGGAACGGGAAGGCGCGCCGTCCATACAGTTTGCTCAACAACGCGAGGATCTGTGGGTTGGCGGCAACCGCCATCACGTCCGGGTTGAACCGCCATGCATCCTGGATGCGAAGGTTGACGTTCGGGGCCAGTGACTCGGGATCGGACAGATCGGCATCGTAGAGCGGTGAAAGGTCCGCTTTGATGCGATCGATCCGCGCGTCGATGTCGACGTCGGGGAAATCGAGCACCGCGTATCCGCGGGCATTGAGCTGAACCGCCACGTCCCGCTCGGACGGGGACAGCTCCATGGCGTCGAGCGATCCGGCGAACAGGGGCGACTCGACCAGCGGAACTCCCGGCAGCAGCCGGGACGACTGCGGCGAGGTGGCGTCGGGATCGGGCAGAGTGGACACGGACTTCCCTCACGATGTCAAAGGCGGAAGCGGAAGGTTTCGCTGGCTCGGTCGAGACCGACGTGATGCATCGGATCAACGATCGTCTTGGTTCCCCAGCGGGTCTGCAGGACTTTCAACTCGCGCGTGTAGCGCGTGATGTGGGCCAACGACAGGTCTGCGCCGCGCGATTTGCTCTCCAGGTGAAAAAGCGTCGCCTGCGGGGCATAGACGTTCCGCCAGCCGGCCCGGCCGAGCTTCAGACACAGGTCCACGTCGTTATAGGCGATTTGCAGCTTCTCGGCATCGAAGCCGCCGACCGCTTCGAACTTGCGCCTTTCCACAACCAGGCAAGCGGCAGTCACGGCGCTTGCATAGTGCGCGGCGTGCGCCTGCGCGAAATAGCCGGCATCGCCCGCGGGCAGTCCCCGATGCGCGTGGCCGGCAGCATTGCCCAGACCCATCACTACGCCTGCATGCTGGATGCTGTTGTCCTCGTAGAGAAGCTTCGCCCCCACCGCGCCGATCTCCGGGCGAACGGCGTAGCGCATCATTTCGCCGAGCCAGTCGCCCTCCGCTACCTGCGTGTCGTTGTTGAGGAAGCAGAAATACTCGCCTGATGCGCGTTCCGCGGCGAAATTGTTGATGGCGGAGAAATTGTACGGCATCGGGCAGGGGAGCACCTGGACGCGCGGATCGCGTGCGATCTCCTCGAAATAGGTGTGAGTGTCCGGCTCCGAACTGCCGTTGTCGATGATGACGAGCGTGTAGTTGCGGTAGTGGGTGTGGTCGAGAACACTGCCGACACACGCGCGCAGCAGATCCGCCCGATCGCGCGTCGGCACCAAGATCGTCACCAGGGGTGCCGGGTCGGGGGCGGGCCAGCGCACGGTGACGGTCCCGAACGGCCCGGCCGCAGCAGTGCCGCCTGCTCCTGCGACATACCCGGAAACGGCGTTCACCCGTGCCCGCTGATCGTCGGGCACGCGATCCTGGCGGACGTGCGACACGATGTGCGGGATGTGCACGACGTCATCCTCGTGCCCTGCCGCCGAGAGCATCAGGGCGTAGGCCGCACAGCCCGGGGACCGTACCGCTTGCGACAGCGCGGCGCGCGCCCTTTCCGCTCCGACAGCATAGGAGCGCGAGACGAAATCCAGCGCGAGGATCATCTCCGGATTCCATTCCGGCTTGAGCCAGGGTGCGGAGCGATGGCCGTACTGATTGATGCTGTCCTGATCGCCGTAGAACAGCGCTGCGTCTGGTGCCGCCCGGTGTGCCTCGGCGAAGCGGAACAGCGCGGTCTCGGCAAGCTCGGTGGCGATCGTCCAAGGCACCACCAGGACGCCCGCAGCTGCCTCGATCGCCATGCGGAGGGCGTCCGCGTCGTCCGTCGCCTGGCGGCCCGCGATCCGCACCCGCGGATGATCGCGCAGCGCCGGCCGATCTGCCCCTGCCCCTGCGACCACGATTTCCCATCGATCATAACATTGCCGCTCGATGGACGCGACGGCAGCGGCGACCAGCGCCGGATCCGCCCCCTTCGACACCGGCATGAGTATCGAGAAGAGCGGAGGATCGACCCACGCGGCGATCCTGTCGGGCGCGCGCGCCACGACGCCAGCCTGATCCTCCATCAGTCGGATCAGCGCGTCATAGGCGAACGGTGCCGAGGAAGCCGCCTCCTGAAGCCAGTTGCGTGCCCGCACACGCCGTCGCGTCACGTACCAGTAGGCGATGGCGATCGCCCGGCCCGGGCGCCACGTCAGGACGCGCAGGAACAGGCTCAGTTGATGATTCATGGCTTGGAAGCCATATGCGGTATCGCGCGTCGCCTACCATCATCGACTATGGACCGGGACGGCATGGGCTTGCGCTGGCGACCTTGGATGCTCGGAGCAGTGTTCATGCCTGTCATGGATGCCATAACGCATCGACTATAGGCTTCCGACGCCGAATTGCGAGAGAATGGCACTGTGCGATGTGCCAGCGCTAGTAGGCGCCCGGGTCGGATTGCCTCCCGGCAGATCAAGATGATAGGGGCCGTCGCCATTCAAGGCTCAGCTGCAAGGCCCCTCCTCCATGCCCAATTCCTCTACCGGGTGGCGCGGCCCATGCCGGTGGGCAGCCGGCGCGTTGACATTGCTCGCCACCGGATGTGCTACCCTGCCGTCGAGCGGCCCCACGGGTCGCGAGATCCAGAAATCGGTCGCCGATCCGGCGGCGGACGGCCGGCAGGACGGGCAGATCCGGATCATCGAGGTCGCGGACGCGGCGTCGCTCCCTGTCGCGAACGATCGCCGGCCCGTTCCTTTCACCGACGACGAGGCTCCCCCGACCGATATGGTCGGCCCGGGCGATGTGCTCGACATCACGATCTACGAGGCGGGCGTCGCCTTGTTCGGTGGCGGCAACCGCGTCCCGGGAGATGGAACCGGCTTCGATCCGGCGGCCAAGGTGGAAAAGCTGCCGCCCAACCGCGTCGACGACGCCGGCTACATCCAGCTGCCCTATACCGGGCGTCTGCGGGTCGCCGGCGACACGGCTGGCGAGGTCGCCCGCCGTATCCGCATGGGCTATTCGGGATTGTCGCAGAATCCGCAGGTCCTGGTCTCGATCCGGGAAGACATCACCAACAGCGTGATCGTCGGGGGAGAGGTGGGCAAGCCAGGACGGCTCATCTTGTCGACCAATCGCGAGTCCCTCTCCGACACGATCGCGCTGGCCGGCGGCTATCGCGGCGACGCCAAGGACCTCTCGGTGCGCGTGCTGCGCGGGGGCGTCTATGCCGAGTTGCGGCTGAGTGACGTGCTGACGGGATCCGAGCGTGATCTGCGCGTCCATCCCGGTGACCGCGTCCTTCTCCTGCGGGCGCCACGGTCCTTTTCGGTGATGGGCGCGCCCGGCAGGGTGGAGCAACTGCCCTTCAGCGGTTCGGCGATATCCCTGGCCGAGGCGATCTCCACGGCGGGCGGAGTCAACCCGAACCTTGGCGACCCCAAGGCGATCTTCGTGTTCCGCACCACCGCCGACGAGAGCGGAAAGCCGGTGAACACCGTCTATCACGTCAACATGATGAGGACGGACAGCTATTTCATCGCGCAACGTTTCATGATGCGCGACAAGGACGTGCTCTACTTCGGCAACGCAAGGGCCAACCAGCCGAGCAAGCTCATACAGATCATCAGCCAGCTATTCTCCCCGATCGTGGCGATCACCAGCGGCGTCAGTGCGCTGCGCTGAGGCAAGCTGGTCCTTCAGGAGGCAAGGAATGCGCGGGTGTCGCCAGAAGTGGAGGCCTGGGGACCGTCCGACAAACCGGTCCGGCATGTCCCGGGCGTGGCCGACGGTAATCCCACTGGCGTTGCGCGCATCGCCGGGAGATGCGCTACGCGGTCTTGGGTGGATGGTGCGCGGCAAGCGCGTGCGCGGCTGGAACCTGATCTACCACGCCGCCTCCCTGCATCCGGCCTATTACCGGCGCTGGGTGGCCAGGGCAGAGGGACGTATCATCCGGAGCTTCGGCGCGAAGCACCCGCCGGTGACACGGCCGGTTGTCGTTGGTTGCCTGATCCTAGGGTCTGACGAAGAGCAAGCCCGAGAGACGCTGCACAGTGCCCGCGCGAGCCTCGGCCCCGGGACGCCGGTTTGGACGAATGTCGCAGCGCTCGGTGTCGATGGCGCGGTGCCGGTCGCTGCCGATGCCCCGATCGCCGAAACCCTCGCCAGGGTCGGTCCGGAGATCGACTGGCTGCTGCCGCTGGGCGCGGGCGACATGCTGTCACCGGCATTGGGGCAACTGCTGGCCCGCGTGGCACCCGATCCTTGCACGAACGCCGTCGTCTACTGGGATGAGGACCGGATGCGCGACGGACGCCGGGAGGATCCCTGGGTAAAGCCCGACTGGGATCCCATGCTGCTCGGTGACGGTGCAGGGGTGATGGGCGCCGGACTGATTGCGATGGCCGCCCTGCGCGCCGCGGCGCGGGGGCGCGGGGGCGTGTTCGATGCGGCCGGGATGACGGATGTGGTGAGGCGGGTGCTCGCCGCGGCCGACCTGGCCCCCGTCCACCTGCCGCTGATCCTGACGCACTGCCGCGCTGCCGCCGGTAGCACGATCGGCCATGCGCCGATATCCGGGCGAGACGTGCCGTCACCCGGCGCGGTCCCGCCCGCGCCGCCGGTCTGGCCCGACGTGTCGATCATCATACCGATGCGGGACCGGGCGGATCTGCTATGGTCGTGCATGACCGGGCTGCGCACCCTGACCTATCCCGGCCGGGCGACAATCACGATTGTCGACAACGACAGCGCCGAGCCGGAGACTCACGCGCTGCTGGCGCTGCTGGCGCGCGAGGACGCGGTGGGCGTGCTGCCCTATCGCGGGACCTTCAACTTCGCCGCGATGGTGAACCACGCTGCCGGGAACACATCAGGCGAGGTGTTATGCCTGCTCAACAACGACATTGAGCCGCGCGACGGTGGATGGCTGGAGGCGATGGTGCGCCACGCGGTCCAGCGAGAGGTCGGTGCCGTCGGCGCGCGGCTCCTGTACCCGGACGGCACGATCCAACATGCAGGCGTCGCAGTGGGCATCGGCGGGGCGGCGGGGCATGTCCAGAAGGGCGTGGACCCCGCGAGCCCTCTGTTCCGCCACTGGCATGACCGCACTCGCGCCGTCTCCGCCGTCACCGCCGCGTGCATGGTCCTGGAGCGATCCAAGTTCCAGCGCGCGGGCGGAATGGACGCGGCGGCATTTCCCGTCGACTTCAACGACGTCGACCTGTGCCTGAAGCTGGCGGAGTGCGGGCTGCGCAACGTGCTGGCGGTGGAGGCGACGCTCGTACACCATGAATCGCAGACCCGCGGCACCAGCCGGTCGCCGGCGTCCGCTGCCCGCTTCGCGCGCGAGTTGGCGACGCTGCGGACCCGCTGGCATACGCTGACCCGACAGGATCCCCATCACAGCCCCCGTTTCAGGCGGGAGGCCGAGCGATGCATCCTGGCCTTCTGACGCCGCGGCCACGCCGGAACCAGCCGGTGCCCGCCACCTCCCTGCCCGACGTGACGCTCGTTGCGGTCACCAGCGTCGCGCTAGCCCAGACGGTGCGCGCCCTGGAGCTGTCGCTGGAGCAGGCACACTTCGCTGCCGCCTTGCTGATCAGCGACCGGCCACCGCCGGGAGGAACGTCCGACCGCATCGGCTGGCGGCAGATTGCGCCGATCGCCTCGCACGCCGGCTACTCGCATTTCATGCTGCACGAGTTGCGCCACCATGTCGCGACCAGTCACGTCCTGTGCGTCCAGTGGGACGGCTATGTCCTGAACGGGCGCGCGTGGGACAGCCGCTTCGTCGACTATGACTATGTCGGCGCCCCGTGGCTGCATTTTCCAGATGATCACGTCGTGGGCAATGGCGGCTTCTCGTTGCGGTCGCGCCGCCTGCTGAATGCCTGTCATGCTATGGGGATCGAAGAGGTGCCCGAGGACGTCGCGATCTGCCGCACGCACCGTTGCGTGCTCGAACGCGAGTTTGCCATGCGCTTCGCCCCGGCCGACGTGGCGCGCCGCTTCGCGTTCGAACGGCACCCCGCCACGGGCGACGAGTTCGGCTTCCACGGCGTGTTCAACCTGGCAACGCTGGTCGAGCCGCAGCAGATGCACGACATCATCGCCCATCTCGAGCCCGCGGTGCTCAGTCGACGCGAACATCGCGAACTGCTTCGCTTCGCGCTGCGACGGGGACGCTTGGGCCTTGCGCGCACCCTCCTGAGGCGACTTCGCGAGGGCGCAGGCCGTCGGTAGCCGCCTTCCTCGCCACGGCCCCGCCGAGGATCGGCCAGGGTCACGGGCAATGACGGGATCGCCGGAGAGCCCTATAAAGGCAGGCATGGCATCTTCGTCGCTGTCGGCATCCATGCCGACGTCATCCCTGCCGCAGGATCGCGACCGGCCCACTCGCACGCGGCCCGACCAGCCTGCGCTCATCGACGTCAGCCGGCTGATCTGGCGCTGGTGGCGCGGGCGGCTGCCGACGGGGATCGACCGGGTCTGCCTCGCCTATGTCGACCGGTTTGGCACGCGCGCGAACGCTGTCATCCAATGGAGGGGCCGGCGCGTCGTGCTCGCGCCCGGGGACTCGCGACGGTTGATGATGCTGCTTCAGGAAGGAGGCCCGCGGTTTCGCCAGCGCTTCGTCGCCTTGCTAAGCCGGGCGTTTCCACGGGCACTGACGCGGCCGCGACACGGCGCGCTCTACCTCAACATAGGCCACACCGGACTGGACGATCCCACCCTGGGGGTCTGGATCGCGCGGCACGGACTGCGCGCGGTGTATCTGGTCCACGACCTTATCCCGATCGACGCGCCGGAGTTCTGTCGCGCGGGCGAGGCGGACAAACACCTCCGTCGCGTGACGAATGCCCTCACGAGCGCCAGCGGCATCATCGCCAACTCCAGGGTCACGGTGGAAGGATTGCGCGACTTCGCGGAGCGCCAGCACCTCTGTTGCCCGCCCATGATTGCGGCATGGCTCGCCGGCGACACGCTGCCGGCGATCATAGCGCCCGCGCCGACCGAGTTGCCGTATTTCGTGTCGGTCGGCACGATCGAGGGGCGCAAGAACCATATCCTGCTGTTGCGACTGTGGAAGCGGCTCGTCGAGCGAATGGGGCGTGACGCCCCCCGGCTGGTGCTGGTCGGCCAGCGCGGCTGGGAAGCGGACCATGCGCTGGCGATGCTCGATCGCTGCGCCGCGATCAAGGGCGTGGTGGTCGAGCTCGGTCGCTGCGGCGATGCCGAACTGGCGGGATTGCTCGCGCATGCGCGCGCGCTGTTGATGCCGTCCTTTGCGGAAGGATTCGGGATGCCGGTGATCGAGGCGTTGCAACTCGGCACGCCGGTGATCGCGTCGGATCTTCCGGTTTTCCGCGAGATTGCCGGCGACATCCCTACCTACTTGCCATCGTTCGATGGCATCGGATGGGAGCGCACCATCCTCGATTTTTGCGGGGCATCGGCCGAACGCATGCGTCAGGTGGAAGCGATGCGCGCCTATCGCGCGCCGGACTGGTCCAGCCACTTCGCCTTGGTCGAGCCGTGGCTTGCGTCTCTGCCACAAGGGCGCGCAGCTTCGTGAGGAGCCTGGGGTCACGATCAAGGCGTCACCTCTTCTCTCGTGACGACGATCGACCGTGCCAGCCCAGATGGCCCGACCGCCGTCAGCCGCTGCACGGACTCCGCGACAAGCAAGTCGATCCCGACATTGCTCAGAAATGCCCCGTGAATAAGACAGCGGTCAGCGAGCACCCGGCTGAACGCCTTGTACACGCCCGGCTCAGGCGTTTTCGGAGCTGACCAGAAACCATCCAGCGGCTGCGGGTCGGTCAGCCCGGGCATGTCGTACACCGGGTCGCCCAGTGCCTTCACCGGCTTGCCGGCGGCGAGCGCCAGCGTGCCGCTGGTGCTGTTGACCACCACCATGCCGCGCGACGCCGCCACCATCTCCGGCAAGTCACCGCCGTCCACGAACGTGACGCGCCCCGCGATGCCGAGCGCCGCCGCGCGCGCGGTCACCACGGTGCGCCAGTCGTTGATGCCGGAGTCCAGCGGATGCTCCTTGACGACGAGGGCGACGCCGGTCGGCGCGGCGCGCGCGAAACTCTCCAGCACGACGTCGATCGCACGGTGCATCGTGCCGAACGGCGAATGGACGCGGATCTGATAATCCGAATTGAGCTGGAGCGGGAACAGGAAGAACGGGCGGTCGAACGCGCGTGCCGTTTCCGGCACGAAGCGGGTGTCGTCGTGCCGGCGCCGGCGGATCCGTCGCAGGAAGGTGATCCCCTCCCACACCGGATCGCGGTCGCGGTGCGAGCGGTGAAAGGGGAAGCGCCAATATTGCAGCACCACCTCCGCATAATAGAAGAACGCCGCCCAGCCCCGCGCGGTGGCGAAGGACGGCACCGGCGGATGGGCCGGGACAGGAGGCAGGCCCTCGGCCTCGCGAACGTACCAGTCGGGATCGCGCGGCAGCGTCGAGTGGCCGTTGACGCCACCGGCCTCCAGCGTGATCCAGTCGGGACGGATATAGCCTTCCTCGAAGACGTGGACCCGGACGCCCGCGGCCACCGCCGCCGTGATCGCCGCGGCGTGGGCGGGGCGGCCGTCGCCGAACACGACGAGGTCCGTGACGCGATGATCCGCCATGTAGCGCGCGACATAGGCCGGCCAGCGGCGCTCCAGCCCGCGATAGCCGTCGCCTGCCGGCCAGGTCGCGCGGTCGCCGCCGTTGAAGTTGATCCGGCGAACCTCCTGCCCCGCCGCCGCCAGCGCCGCACCGAGCCGGGGGAAAAACGACCCGTGCGGCCCCTGCAGGAACAGGAAACAGCGGTCGGCGAATCGGCCCACGGTCATACCCGCACGTTGGCGATCGCCTCGCGGTCCGCAAGCGCGAGCAGCAGGCCGACGGTGAAGGGCAGGACCGCCGGCACCAGCATCGCCGCCGCCACGACGCCGACGGGCGCCCGCAGCCACAGGGCCAGGATCGAGAACAGCCACAGCGCGACGTGCCCGGCATAGGCGCGGATGCTGACGAGCGTGCGCCGGAACCGGCCGACCCGCAATGCGAACAGGGTCCATGGCCCGGTCGCCACGCCATAGCCCCACAACCAGACGAGCAGCCGGGGCGATGCTGTATCCGCCCGCATGATCGCGCGCAGGCTCGACACCTCGGCCGCCAGGATCACCGCCACCGGCAACGCCCCGCTCGCAACGGCGGCGATGCGCGCCCACCGGCGGCGGCCGCGCCCCAGCGACCGGGCCGCGGCATCGTCGATGGCGACGACCAGCGCCTCGAGCGGACGTGCCAGCACCGAGCAGAGCAGCAGCACCGCCAAGCCGGACAGCACCACCCCCCAATCCCGAAACGCGGCGAGGGTCAGCCCGGCGACGATGCTGCCGGCGCTGAGCAGCGCCATGGGGATGGTGGCGAGGCCCATGGCGGTACCCGTCACGTCGAACCCGAGCTTCACGCGTCTTCCCCTGCCCGGCCGGTCCCGGTCTGCCGTGGCGTCATACAGCCGCGCGTCCCATCGACAACCGTCGGCGTCGGGCGAGCCGACCCTGAAGACGCCGCAGCCGCACGATGGCCCCCGGGCGCCGAACCGCGACTTCCTCGATCCGCGCCACCAGCACCTCGACGGGGCAGGGCAGGAACGTCACGGGATCGAGGTACCGCGGATAGCGGATCAGCGTCGCGGCGACGAGCTCGTCGAGGGACGCACGCCGCGTCCGCCGCGCGGGCACCGGCGCGAGATCGCGGGTGAGGCCCCAGCCGGCGAAGAACGGCACCCCGTGGCACGTCACGTCGCGGCCGCGCAGCAGCGCCTCGAACCCGGTCAGCGAGGTCAGGACATGGACCGCATCGACCCGGGCCAGCAACGCCGCCATCCCGCCACCGCGCACCACCCGGTCGGCGTGGAGGAGCGCGTCGGCATCGCTCGTCCCGCCGCGGCGATGGCCCGCGTCGACGTCGGGGTGCGGACGGTACCAGATCGCCGCGTCGGGCTCGGCGGCCCGCACGCGGCGCAGCAGGTCGAGGTTACCCGCGACGCACCCGCCGCCCAGCAACACGGAGCGGTCGTCCTCCACCTGCCCGGGCACGAGCACCAGCCGGCGACCGCTGCGCGGCGGCAAGGGCACGGCCGCCTGCGCGCCGCCGTATTTGCCGATGCCGCCCGCCACCAGCCGCGTGCGCAACGCCGCCGCCCGCGCCAGCAGCGCCGGAGGAAAGTCGCCGGCCTCGATCAGCCGCTCCAGCTCGCTCGGCCGCGCGGGATCATAGTGGATGCCGAGCCGATCGACCGCCACCGACTGCGGCGGCACCAGGTTCGCGCCCAGGCCGACGGAGCGGACGAAGCCGTCCTCCACCTCGACCAGCTCCACGCCGCGCCGCGCCGCCTCCGCCAACGTCGCCGCCGACACGCGCGAGGGCCAGATCGCGACCGCGCCGCCGGTGCGGGCGGCGTGCCGAATCGCCGCCGGGCCGGACAGGAAGCGCAGCGGCGCGGCGCGTGGCGCCCACAGGAACCGGCGGATCGCCGCGCGCTTCCACCACGCCATGCCCGCCGCGGCGGCGATGCCATGGTTGGCGTCGATCTGGTCGCGCCACAGCGCCAGCAGCGCCACGGCCGCCTCGATGCCGCACTCGTCGCCGGTGAACGGGTCGCGATACCGGCAGCCGAGCAGGTGCGCGGCGATGCGGCGGCGGCGGCCCGCGGCGTCCTCACCGACCTGTCCGAACCGGCCCGGTGCCACGATCCGCACCGACGCGCCCGCCAGCTCGCCGATCGCGGCCCACTCGTCGTCGCCGTGCGCGATCAGCGTCATCCCCGGGGCGAGCATCGACCACGGATCGACGGGCCTGCTCCGCTTTCCGGTCAAGCGCACGGCGTCGGCCGGGAGGTCCGCCGGCTCCCCGGCGCGATCGACGCAGACCACCGTCGTGGCGCGGAAGGCCGTCGGCACTTCCCAGAACGTCGCGCCGACGCGCGCCTCCCGCACCGATCTCAGGACCGCCTCGACGTGTGCGTCGTCCAGCGTCGCCGGGTCGACCGGCACGTCCGCGACGCTCACCGCCACGACCGCGACCGGAACTCCCGGAAACGGGGGCGAGCGCAACAGCGAGGCCGCGGTCATGGCCGCCGGTCCCATGCGGCGATCTGCCAATCCCCCTCGTCACGCACGGTCCGGCCCCAGGCGCCCGTCCGCAGCCTGCCGGACGGAAGCATGCGTGCCTGGTCGGCGAGGCGGGCGTCCGCCTGGAGCGCGAAGCGCGCGGCGCCGTTGCTGGTGACGAGCAGCACGTGCCCTCCATCCTTCGCCATCAGCGCGCGCCAGCCGGCGAGGCGTGCGGGCGCGTCGACGAGCCAGCCCGGTGGCGGCACCAGCGCGTCGTTCCAGCGGGCGAGCGCTGTGGGTCCGATCCGCGCCAGTACCGCGTCCTCGCCCTGGCCCTCGTCGGGACCGTGATCGATCTCGGCGAGCCACTCGGCCGGCTCGATCGCGGGCGCGGCGGGCAGCATCGCCGTCAACAGGTCGGCGGTTTCCCGCGTCCGCCGCAGCGGCGCGACGAGGACCCGATCGAAGACGACCCCCTCCCCGGCGAACGCGCGGCCCAGCAAGCGCGCCTGCGCCTCGCCGGACGCGACGAGCGACAGGTCGGTGCGCGCGCCGATGCGGCGCGGCGGCTCGCCGGGCGCGAAGGTGTCGCCGTGACGGACGATCGTCAGCGTGAGCATCATGCGCCGTACGGATCGCCCAGACGCGCGATCAGCGCTTCCGCCAGCGCGACGTCGCGCGGGCCGTCGATGCCCGACATCGGATGGCGCGGCGCGGGCACCTCGACGGTCGTCACCTCGATGCCGTTCTCGAGGAAGCGGAGCTGTTCCAGACCCTCGATCGTCTCGTACACGCCCGGCGACAACGCCTCGAACCGCGCGAGCGCGTCGAGCCGGTAGGCATAGACGCCGAGGTGGCGGTACACCGGCGACAGCGGCTCGTGCGCGCGCCGGGCGGCCTCGTCGCGGATCGCGGGCACGATCGCCTTTGAGAACCATGCCGCCCGCCCGTCCGCCAGCCGCACGCAGGTCGTGCCGCTGAACGGCGCGGCGACCTTGTGCGCCCGGAGCGCGTCGAGCGCGTCCCAGTCGAGCCGCACGACGGGCGTCGCCACGCCTGATCTCGACTCCCGCAACGCGTCGATCATCCGTGCGACCACCGACGGGGGCACGAACGGCGCGTCTCCCTGCAAGTTGACGACGATCCCCGGCGCATGCGGGCGCGTCGACGCGGCGGCGTACGCACGGCCCGAGCCGGAGGCGATGCCGGGGTCCGTCATCACCGCCTCGCACCCAAGCGCACGGGCGTGATCCGCGACCCGCTCGTCGTCGGTCGCGACCACCAGCTCGGCCCCGCCGGCCAGCGCGATCGCGCGTCGCCCGACGTCGACCACCCGCTCCAGCAGCGTGCGCCCCGCGATCGCGAGCAACGGCTTGCCCGGCAACCGCGTGGAGCCGTACCGCGCCGGGACGACGACGAGGTCGGGCGTGTCAGCCGCCGCCGGCACGCAGCACGTCGTGGAGGTGGACGATGCCCAGCAGCGTGACGCCATCGCAGACGAACACGGTGGTCACGGCATTGTCGTTCATCAGCCGCAACGCATCGGACGCCAGCGTCTGCGGCGCCACGGACAACGGGCTGCGCGTCATATGCTCGCCGACCGCGGCATCCATGCGGCCCGCGGAAAAGCTTCGGCGCAGGTCGCCGTCGGTGAAGATACCGACCAGCCGCCCGGCCTCGTCAACGACGGCGGTGCAGCCATAACGCTTGCGGCTCATCTCCACCGTCGCCTCGGCCAGCGTCGCGTGCGCGGCGACGACCGGCATCTCCTCGCGCTGCCCCATCAACTGCGCGACGGTCGCGAGCCGCGCGCCCAGCCGCCCACCGGGGTGCAGCCGGTGGAAGTCGCCCAAGGTGAAGCCGCGCCGATGGATCAGCGCGACCGCCAGCGCGTCCCCCAGCGCCGCCTGAACGATCGTCGACGCGGTCGGCGCGAGCTGGTGCGGGCACGCCTCGCGCACCGCGGGCAGCGGCAGGCATACGTCCGCCGCCTGCCCCGCCGCGCTGCCGACGCACGACGTCATCACGATCAGCGTCACGCCCAGCCGGCGCGCGTGATGGACGATCTCCGCCAGCTCCGGCGTCTCCCCCGACCAGGTCACCGCCAGCACCGCATCGCCGCGCGTCACCATGCCGAGGTCGCCGTGGCTGGCGTCGCCGGGGTGGAGATAGGCGGCCGGCGTACCGGTGGACATCAAGGTCGCGGCGATCTTGCGCGCGATGATCCCGCTCTTGCCGATGCCGGTGACGATCACGCGCCCCCGGGTGGCCAGGATGACGTCGAACGCGCGCGCGAAACCATCGCGCAGCGGCGCCGCGTCCAGTGCCTCTTCCAGCGCCGCCAGCGCGTCACGCTCGATACGGATCGTGTCGCGGGCCGACCGGAATGGCTCCCCCATGCGGAGCTCGTGAGGGGGATCGTGACTGTCGACGGGCATGATACGCTGCCGGATGGTGAACGGACCGGCGGCTTAGACCTCCGGCGCGCCCTTTGCTACCCGCCGCCCCCCGGAGTAGGCGGCATGCCCGCCCAGCCGCGAAAGGACCGCCAATGCATCTGTGCCATCATATCGTCGGGCCGGCGGAGCCGCTGTTCGTGATCGCGGGGCCCTGCGCGATCGAGAGCGAGGCGATGGCGCTGTCGACGGCGGCGACGCTGAAGGCGCTGGCCGAGCGGCTGGGCATCCTGCTGATCTACAAGAGCTCGTTCGACAAGGCGAATCGCAGTTCGGGCCGCTCGTTCCGCGGCCCGGGACTGGAGGAGGGGCTGCGCATTCTCGAGACCGTACGGCGCGAGATCGGGTTGCCGGTGCTGACCGACGTGCACGAGGTGGATCAGGTCGCCGCGGTGGCGGGCGTGGTCGACGTAGTGCAGACGCCGGCGTTCCTTGCGCGGCAGACCGATTTCATCGCCGCGGTCGCCGCCTGCGGCAAGCCGGTCAACATCAAGAAGGCGCAGTTCATGGCGCCACGCGACATGGCGCATGTGGTGGACAAGGCGCGCGGGGCGGCGGTGGCGGCGGGACTCGATCCCGACCGGTTTCTGCTGTGCGAGCGCGGTGCGTCGTTCGGCTACAACAACCTCGTCTCCGACATGCGCTCGCTGCCGATCATGGCGGAGACCGGCTGCCCCGTCGTGTTCGACGCGACCCATTCGGTGCAGCTGCCCGGCGCGGGCGGGGACCGGTCGGGCGGGGAGCGACAGTTCGTGCCCGTGCTGGCGCGCGCCGCAGTCGCCGCCGGGGTCTCGGGGGTGTTCGTCGAGACCCACCCCGACCCGGACCGGGCGCTGTCCGACGGCGCCAACAGCTGGCCGCTCGGGGACCTGCCCGACCTGCTGGAGCGACTGGTGGCGATCGATGCGGTGGTGAAGGGGCGTTGAGACGCGATCGGGAAGCGGCTAGCCCTTGCGCAGCCAGTGCCGCTGGACGAAATAGATCGTGATCCCCGCCGCGAGCAGCGTGCACGCGCCCATGATCGCATCGAACGCCCAGGGCTCGTCCGCATAGGGCAGGTTCTTGACGTTCATCCCGTATAATCCGGTGATGAAGGTGAGCGGGAGGAAGATCATCGCCACGATCGCGATGACGAGCCCGCGGCTGTCGAGCTGTTCGGCGCGCAGATCGGTCAGCGCCTCGTGCACCAGCGCGGATCGCTCGCGGATGCTTTCCAGCTCCTCGGCCATGCGCGCGGCGCGGTCGGCGGCGGCGGACAGTTTCAGCCGGTCGTCCGCCTGCAACCAGTCGCCCGGCAGCGCGGCGAGCTTTTCCAGCGCCGCGCGTTGCGGGTTCAGGAACCGGCGATAGCCGATCGCCGCGACGCGGACGCGCGTGACGGTGCGCCGCAGTTCGAACACGCGGTCCGCGTCCAGTTCCTCCTCGCAGACGTCGAGCCGGTCGCCCAGGTCCGCCACTTCCGGATCGAGGTCCTGCGTGATCGCGGCGGCGAAGGCGGCGATCAGGTCGCCGGGATCGCGCACCTCGCCCTTCTCCACCGCGTCGCACACCGCCTGGATCGCGATCATGTTCTTGCGCGTGACCGAATAGACATGGCCCCTGACCGCCCAGATGCGGACGGAGGCGAGGACGTCGGACGTCGCCAGTTCCTCGTCGGACCGGCCGCGCAGGTTGAGCAGCGCCCCGTCGCCGAATTGCTCGCACCGTGGCCGCGTCTCGGTGGCGGTCAGCGCGTCGACGACATAGGGGTCGAGCCCCGCCCGCTCGGCGAGCCAGGTCTGCGCGCGCTCGTCGTTGGTGGACAGTTGCACCCAGATCAGGTCGGGGGCGAGATCGGCGTCGCCGTCGAGCGCGTCCTTGATGTCGACGCGCGTCCCCCGGCTGTCGCTGATCCGGTAGCCGAAACCACTCATGCTCGTGTCACCTGCGCATCTCCAGCCAGACGGTGGTTCCCGGCAGCCGGTCGCGCGGCGGCCCGGGGGAAAGGATGCGATCGGCATCGGCGCGGGCGCGGTCGAGGATCGCGGCCGGCACCTGCGCCGTGTGGATCACCCGATCGGCCTGCGCGAGCGCCCGCGCCTGACGCAGCGTCAGCTCGTCGGGGTCCGCAGAGTGCAGCGCGAAGCGGTCGAGACGGGAACCGGGTTCGTCCGACGCGGTCGCGACATGATCCCGGACCATGTCGTCCCGACCGTCCGTCGCCAACGGGTCGAGTGGTCCACCGGCCGTCATGCCTGCCGCGAGGCGGCGACGGCGCTCTCCCGCGTCCGGCCAACGCTCCCGCAGGTCGGCGCGACGGTCGAACAGCTCGCGCGCGAGCACGCCCAGCCTCGCAGGCAATAACCCCTCCAGCCGCTGCCGCAGCGCCGCCGCCAGCCCGGCCGACACGCCGCCGGTGCCGATCGCGACCAGCACCGGATCCCGGTCGACGATCGCGGGCAGCGTGAAGTCGCACAGCGCCGGCCGGTCGACCGCGTTGACGAGCATGCCGCGTCCGCGCAGCGCCGCGACGGCGGCGATCGCCTCGCCTTCGTCTTCCAGCGCCACGATCGCCAGCCGCGCGTCGGGGTGATCCGTCATCACCAGCGCCCCCGCACGCTCCAGCAGGCGGCGCTTGGCGTCGGCGGCCTCGCCGGTGCCGAGCAGGATCACCGGGCGGCCCTGCAGGCGGACGAACAGGGGGAGGCTATGCCAGGTCAAGCCTTGCTCACTCGCGACTCCTCTTTTCCGTTCACCCTGAGCTTGTCGAAGAGCTGCCTTCCTTGCGAAGAGAAGGACAGGGCTTCGACAAGCTCGGCCTGAACGGAAGTGTGGGAAGTCACCTCAACCACGCCGGCACCCGCTCCGCGGCGATCAGCGCTTCGGGCTGCACCCGGTCCGCGACCACCGCGTAGCGATCGGCGTCCACCAGCACCTCGGGCACCAGCGCGCGGCTGTTGTACGTCGACGCCATCGTCGCGCCGTACGCGCCCGCGGTGCGGAACACGGCGAGGTCGCCCGATACGACGCGGTCGATCTCGCGGCCCATCGCGAAGGTGTCGCCGCTCTCGCAGACCGGCCCTGCGATGTTGGCGACCATCCGCTCGCCCGACGGCCGGACCGCCGCGAAATCGTGCCACGCGTCGTACAGCGCGGGCCGCATCAGGTCGTTCATCGCCGCGTCGACGATCACATACGGGTGGACGACGCCGGGCTTCACCCAGATCACCTCAGTCACCAGCACGCCCGCGTTGCCCGCGATCACGCGGCCGGGTTCGAACATCAGCCGTACGCCCCAATCGCGCGTGACCCGCGCCACCATCGCGCCCAGATCGGCCGGGCTGGGGAACACCTCGCCGGCGCGATAGGGTACGCCGAGTCCGCCGCCCAGGTCGACGTGACTGATCGTGTGCCCCGCTGTCCGCAGTTCGGCCACCAGCGCGCCCACCCGGACATAGGCGGCCTCCAATGGCGCGAGGTCGGACATCTGGCTGCCGATATGCACCGCGACACCGCGCAAGGTCAGCCCCGGCCGGCCGGCCAGCCGGTCGAAGATGCCCCGCGCCTGATCGATCGGAACGCCGAACTTGTTCTGCTTGCGCCCCGTCGAGATTTTCGCGTGCGTCCCCGCGTCGACGTCCGGATTGACGCGCAGCACCGCGGGGGCCGTCATCCCCCGCGCGGCCGCGAGATCGGCGAGCACCTCGCCCTCCTCCTCCAGCTCCAGGTTGAACTGGCCGATGCCGGCACCCAGCGCGTCCGCCAGCTCGCCGCGGGTCTTGCCGACGCCCGAGAAGACGATGCCGCCGGCCGGCATCCCCGCCGCCAGCGCGCGCTTCATCTCGCCGCCCGACACGACGTCGGCGCCATAGCCCTCGTTGGCGAGCAGCCGCAGCACCGCAAGGTTCGGGTTCGCCTTGATCGCATAGGCGAGGTGGACGTCCGGAACCCCGGCCATCGCGTCCCGGAACACGCGCGCATGGCGACGGAAGGTCGCGGCGGAGTAGACATAGACGGGCGTGCCGACCTCGGCCGCGATGCGCGCCAGCGGCACGTCCTCGCACCACAGCTCGCCGTCGCGATAGGCGAAATGGTCCATGTTACTGGCTGTTGCCGGGCGGCAGGTCGAACTCGTCGGTGCGGCGCGTCTCGGACGTCGTCAACAACTCGTCGCTGCGCTGCGGGCGCTGCTGCGTGCGCGGCGTCAGCAGCTGGGCGACGGTGGGCGTCGCGCGCGCGCCGCGTGGCGCGACCGGCAACGCCTCGCCGGGTGCGGGCTTCAACCCCGCCGCCGAGCCGCAGCCGGCAAGCGCGATCAGAACCGCCACCATCGCAACGGACTTCATGAGCCTTCTCCCCTGGCCACCGCGATCGCCGCGCGGACGTTGGCGGGCGCGGTGCCGCCGAAGCTCGTGCGGCTTGCGACCGACGCGTCGACGCTCAGCACATCGTACACCCGCGCGTCGATCCGCGCATCGATCGCCTGGAGCACCGCCAGCGGCAGCTCGTGCAGTCCCTCGCCCCGATCCTCCGCCGCCTTTACCGCGCGGCCCGTCACATGGTGCGCCTCGCGGAACGGCAACCCGGCCTCGCGCACCAGCCAGTCGGCGAGGTCGGTCGCGGTGGAGAAGCCCGCCTCGGCGACCTGCCGCATCCGTTCGGCGCGGAACGTCGCCGACGCCACCATGCCGGTCATCGCCGCGATGCTCAGCGCGAGCAGGTCGTGCGCCTCGAACACCGGCGGCTTGTCGTCCTGCATGTCCTTCGAATAGGCGAGCGGCAGCCCCTTCATCGTCACCGTCAGGCTGACGAGGCATCCCGCGATCCGCCCGGCATGGCCGCGCACCAGCTCGGCGGCGTCGGGATTGCGCTTCTGCGGCATGATCGAGCTGCCCGTCGACCACTGGTCCGACAGCGCGACGAAGCCGAACGGCTGCGACGCCCACAGCACGAACTCCTCCGCCAGCCGCGACAGGTGTAGCGAGCACGCACTGGCAGCGGCAAGGTAATCGAGCGCGAAATCGCGGTCGCTGACCGAATCGAGCGAGTTGGCCGTCGGCCGGTCGAAGCCGAGCGCGCGCGCCGTCGCCTCCCGGTCGATCGGAAAGCCGGTGCCCGCCAGCGCGGCGGCGCCCAGCGGGCACTCGTTCAACCGCGCGCGCGCGTCGGCGAAGCGGCTGCGGTCGCGGCGGACCATCTCGTGATACGCCATCAGGTGGTGGCCGAGCGTCACGGGCTGCGCGGACTGGAGGTGGGTGAAACCGGGCATGACGCTGCCGGCGTGTTCCTCCGCCCGATCGAGCAGCGCGGCTTGGAACGCGGCGAGCGCCACAAGCACCTGATCGATCGCGTCGCGCACCCACAGACGGAAGTCGGTCGCGACTTGATCGTTCCGGCTGCGCGCGGTGTGAAGGCGGCCGGCGGCGGGGCCGATCGCGTCGGCGAGCCGCGACTCGGTCAGCATGTGGATGTCCTCGAGCGCGAGGTCGTCGGGCACGCCGTCCGCCTCGTAGTCCGCCGCGATCCGGGTCAGCCCCGCCGCGATCGCGGCCGCGTCGTCCGCGCCGACGATCCCCGCCGCGCCCAGCATCGCGACGTGCGCCTGCGATCCCGCCACGTCCTGACGCCACATCCGCTTGTCGAAGGGAAGGCTGGCGTTTATCTCGCGCATCACCGCTGCGGGCCCCTCCGCGAAGCGTCCGCCCCACATGCTGTTGGAGCCCTTCATGCCGCTATCGTCGCGCCCGCTGATCGCCTGTCTCCTGCTCGGCGCGCTGCCGCTCGCCGCCGGCTGCGATAGGAAATCGCCCGACGCCGCACAAGCGAACGCGGCGACGGCGAACGAGTCGACCGCTAACGGGGCCGCCCCCGCCACCAGCCCCGACGAGGCGATGCCGACGCCCGCGCCGGCGAGCGCGCCCGTGGGCGGGATCGACCGCAGCCACGCCGGCCAGCCCGCGCCGACGATCGCATTCCGGACGATCGACGGCAAGCCGCAGACGCTGGCCAGCTACCGGGGCAAGCCGCTGCTCCTCAACCTGTGGGCGACGTGGTGCGCGCCGTGCGTGAAGGAGATGCCGACGCTCGACGCACTGGCCGCGCGCGAGGCGGGCAGGCTGGTGGTGCTGCCGGTCAGCCAGGACATGGGCGGCGCGGCGAAGGTCGTGCCCTACATCGCCAAGGCGGGGTTCAAGACGCTCAAGCCCGCGCTCGATCCCGCCATGGGGCTCAGCCTGGCCTATCAGGCGAACCTGCCGACCAGCATCCTGTTCGGATCGGGCGGCAAGGAGGTGTGGCGCTACGCGGGCGACCTCGACTGGACGGGCGCCAAGGCGAAGGCGCTGCTGGCGGAGGCGAAGTAGGGGCGGTCCCAACCACTTCCGCTTACCCTGAGCTTGTCGAAGGGCTGTCTTTCTTCGCCGCCGGGGAGAAGGGCAGTGCTTCGACAAGCTCAGCATGAACGGGTCAGGAGCGCGGGAGCGTCACTCGCCGATCAGGTGCAGTGACAGTTCGCGCCGGTGCGGGCGCCGGCGATGCTCGAACAGGTACAGGCCCTGCCAGGTGCCCAGCACCAGCCGACCACCCGCAAGCGGGATCGAGAGGCTCACCTGCGTCAGCGCGGTGCGCAGGTGGGCGGGCATGTCGTCCGGCCCCTCGTCGTCATGCTCATACTCCAGACTCTCGGGCGCGAGCCGGGCGAAATACGCCTCCATGTCGCGGCGTACCGCCGGCGCGGCATTCTCCTGGATCAGCAGCGACGCGCTGGTGTGCCGGCAGAACACCGTCAACAGCCCGGTGGCCATCCCCTGGCCCGATACCCAACCGGCCACCTCGCGCGTCACCTCGATCAGCCCGGGCCGGGTGTCGAACGCCAGCAACCCGCTCGCCTGCCTCATGGAGTCATCAACTCGTCGGAGCGGCCGGTACGGCCGGTGCCGACGCGTCCACCACGATCGGCTCGGCCGTATAAGCCGTGAACACCCGCCCCTTGCGGAAACGCGCGCTGGTGCCGGTCACGGCCGCGGCGAACGGCCCGAACAGCAGCAGCGTGCCCAGCGTCGCGGCGCCGTTGCCCTTGCCCGCCTGGCGTCCGCTCCCGGTGATCGCGACGACGCGTCCGTTCAGGTCGATGGAGCGCATCTCGACGTCCATCTTGGCCGATTTGCCCAGCGTGCCCTTGCCGCTGCGTGTCTTAACCGCGCCGATCGCGTGGGCGCCGCGCGGGATCACCACCTGGCCGCCCTCGATCACGTCGCGCTGCACGGACAGTGCGAACGTGTCGCCCACCTTCGCCTTGTTGGACGCGAGTTCCGCGTCGATGACCAACGGCACCTGCGTCTTTGCGGGCACCACCAGATGGCCGGCGGCGTCGCGCTGCTCGGGCACCATCACCGGGGTGGTCGCATCGATCGCCGTCGATCGGGAGGTTTTCGCGGCGGCGACGGCCGACTCGCTGGAGCCCGCGACCATGGCCATCAACGCCAGTGCCGCCGTGGGAGAACGTCGCATCGTCTGCCTCCATTGTCGTTCAGCGCCCGCGATGATGCGTAATCGTTGCGGGAAGGTAAACAGCAATATTGCAGTGCGGAAACTTTCGGTCCCCGGTGAGGGAAGAGCCATTATTCCCGCCCGATTACCGCCCGGTCCAGTGTCCCGGCCGCTTCTCGACGAAGGCGGCCATTCCCTCCGCCTGATCCTGCGTCCCGAACAGCGCGTGGAACAACCGCCGCTCGAACTGGACGCCCTGCGCAAGCGGCGTCTCGAACGCGGCGTTGACCATCTCCTTGTTCGCCAGCGCCGCCAGGGGCGCCATGCCGGCGATCGCCGCGGCGACCGACAGCGCCTCGTCGAGCAGGCCGTCGGCGGGGACGACGCGGCTGACGAGGCCCGCACGCTCGGCCTCGGCGGCGTCCATCATCCGGCCGGTCAGGCACATCTCCATTGCCTTGGCCTTGCCGACCGCACGCGCCAGCCGCTGCGATCCGCCCATGCCGGGGGACACGCCCAGTTTGATCTCGGGCTGACCGAATTTCGCGGTATCCGCCGCCAGGATGAAATCGCACATCATGGCGAGCTCGCACCCGCCGCCGAGCGCATAGCCCGCAACCGCCGCGACGATCGGCTTGCGTGTGCGCGAGAACGCGTCCCAGCCGGCGAAGAAATCGTGCGCGTACATGTCGGCGAAGCCCTGTGCCTGCATCTCCTTGATGTCGGCGCCGGCCGCGAACGCCTTCGCGCTACCGGTGACGACCATGCAGCGCTGACTCGGGTCGGCATCGAGCGCGCGCGTCACATCCAGCAGCTCGGCGAGCAAACGGCTGTTGAGCGCGTTGAGCGCCTGCGGCCGGTTGAGCGTCACCAGCGTCACCGCATCCCGCCGCTCGACCAGCAGCGTCTCATACGACTTGGGTTCTTGGGCCATTCGTCAATCCTTCAGCAGGTCGCGGCCGACGATCATCCGCATCACCTGGTTGGTGCCTTCCAGGATCGAGTGGACGCGCAGGTCGCGCCAGAACCGCTCGATCGGATAGTCCATCAGATAGCCGTAGCCGCCGTGGAGCTGCAGCGCGCGGTCGACCACCGACGAGCCGGTGTCGGTTGCCATCCGCTTCGCCATTGCGGCGAAGCGCGTCGCGTCGGGGGCCTTCGCCGTCACCTTGGCGGCGGCGAGGTACAGGAGCGCTCGCGCGGCCTCGAGCTCGGTCGCCATGTCGGCGAGTGTGAACTGCGTGTTCTGGAAATCCGCGATCGCCCGCCCGAACTGGTGCCGCTCCTTCGTATAGCGGATCGCCTCGTCGAGGCAGCGTTGCGCGCCGCCCAGCGAGCAGGCGCCGATGTTGAGCCGGCCGCCGTCGAGCCCCGACATCGCGATGCGGAACCCCTGCCCCTCCTCGCCGATCAGGTTCGCGGCCGGCACGCGGACGCCGTCGAGGATCACCTGCGCCGTCGGCTGCGAATGCCAGCCCAACTTGCGCTCGGGCGCGCCGAACGACAGCCCGGCCATGTCGTGATCGACGACGAAGGCGCTGATGCCCTTGGCTCCCTCACCTCCCGTGCGCGCCATCACGACGTACACGTCGTTGGCGCCGCCGCCCGAGATGAACTGCTTCGTTCCCGTCAGCAGGTAATCGTCGCCGTCACGCACCGCGCTCGTCTTCAGCGCCGCCGCGTCCGATCCCGACCCGGGCTCGGTCAGGCAATAGCTCGCGATCGCATCCATGGTGACGAGACGCGGCAGGTATCGCGCCTTAAGCGCCGCCGAGCCGTAGCGGTCGATCATCCACGACGCCATGTTGTGGATCGAGATGAAGGCGGACGTCGAGGGACAGCCGTACGCCATCGCCTCCATCACCAGCGCCGCCTCCAGCCGCCCGAGCGCGACGCCGCCGCCCTCTTCCGACACGTACAGCGACGCGAAGCCCAGCGCGGCGGCCTCACGGATCGTGTCCTTGGGGAAGACGTGCTTTTCGTCCCATTCGGCTGCGAACGGCGTGATCCGGTCCGCGGTGAAGCGGCGGGCGAGTTCCTGGATCTCGCGCTGGTCCGGAGTGAGGTCGAACTGGGAGGTGGGGTCGGTCATCGCGTGTTGCCTTGCGTGGTGGCGTTTGCCGCGGGCTCGATCCGGCCGGCGGTGTTGCCATAGTCGCCGGGGCCGGCGTCGGGTGCACGGAAACTGCCGGCATGCGCGCCGCGCGCGTCGGTGACGTTGCCGGTCAGCGGCGGCGGCGTGTCGGAACCGCAGGCGGCGAGCGGCACGGCCAGCGCCGCGGCGGACAGGAAGATCAGGCGCATCGGCGGATCAGCCCATGGTCGGAATGACGAACGCATCGTTGACGCGCGCCGCCGCGCCGTCCTCCGCGCCGCGGGACAGGATCGCATCGCCGTCGGGCCAGCGCTGCGTCACCGTCTTGATCCGGGTCCAGAAGCGCACGCCGTCCATGCCGTGCTGGTTGTGGTCGCCGAACCCCGACCGCTTCCACCCGCCGAACGAGTGATACGCCACCGGCACCGGGATCGGCACGTTGATGCCGACCATGCCGACGTTGACCCGCGCGGCGAACTCGCGCGCGGCGTGGCCGTTGCGGGTGAAGATCGCGACGCCGTTGCCGTACTGATGCTCGCTCGGCAGCCGGACTGCGGTCTCGAAATCGGGCGCGCGGACGATCTGGAGCACGGGGCCGAAGATCTCCTCGCGATAGCTGCTCATCGCGGGCGTCACCCGGTCGAACAGGCTCGGTCCGATGAAGAAGCCCTGCTCATGCCCCTGCAACGCGAAGCCGCGGCCGTCGACGACCAGCTCCGCGCCCTCGTCGACGCCGGTCTGGATCCAGTCCTCGACGCGCTGCTTGTGCGCCGCGTTCACGACCGGGCCGTAATGCGCGTCGGCGTCGGTCGAGACCCCGACCCGCAGCGCGGCGATCGCGGGGATCAGCTTGGCGCGCAACGCGTCGGCCGTCGCCTCGCCCACCGGCACCACGACGGGCAGGGCCATGCACCGCTCCCCTGCCGAGCCGAACGCCGCACCCGCGAGGTCCTCGACGACCTGGTCGAGGTCCGCGTCCGGCATGACGATGCCGTGGTTCTTGGCGCCGCCCATCGCCTGCACCCGCTTGCCCGCCGCGACGCCGCGCCGATACACGTAATGCGCGATGTCCGACGAGCCGACGAAGCTGACCGCGCCGATCGCGGGATGGTCGAGGATCGCGTCCACCATCTCCTTGTCGCCGTGCACGACCTGGAGGATGCCCTCGGGCAGGCCCGCCTCGCGAAAAAGCTCGGCGAGCCGCACTGGTACAGACGGATCGCGCTCCGACGGCTTGAGGATGAACGCGTTGCCGCACGCGATCGCGACCGCGCTCATCCACAAGGGGATCATCGCGGGAAAGTTGAACGGCGTAATGCCCGCGCCGATGCCGACCGGCTGACGCAGCGAATAGACGTCGATGCCCGGCCCAGCGCCCGGCGTGTACTCGCCCTTGAGCAGATGCGGCACGCCGCACGCGAACTCGACCACGTCGAGCCCGCGCTGGATGTCGCCCTTCGCATCCGCGACTACCTTGCCGTGCTCGGACGACAGGAGCCGCGCCAGCGCCTCCATGTTCTGCTCCGCCAGTTCCTTGAACCGGAACATGACGCGCGCGCGCCGCTGCGGGTTGGTCGCCGCCCACGCCGGCTGCGCCGCCTGCGCCGCCGCCACCGCGCGGTCGAGATCGGCCTGCGACCCCAGCTGGACCCGCGCCTGTACCTGACCGGTGTTGGGATCGAAGACGTCGGCCGTGCGACCGCCTCCGCCGCCCGGCTCGCCGGCAATCAGATGGTCGATGACGCGCATGGCCTGTCCTCTCATGCCGGGCGGCTTCGCGTCGCCGGCTGTGGCGGTGCTGTCGGCGCGACGACGCGCGCTTGCAATCCTTGCGTGGCAATACGGTCCTCGACGGCGAACGTTTCCTGCCCCGGTTGCGTTGTCGTCACGAACCGATGCCGGAGATCATCCATGACCGACGATGCCCCCTACACCCCGCCAGAGGTCTGGACGTGGAACCAGGCCGCCGGCGGCCGCTTTGCCGCGATCAACCGCCCGATCGCCGGCGCGACGCACGACAAGCCGCTGCCGGTCGGGCGCCACCCGATCCAGCTGTATTCGCTCGCGACGCCCAACGGGGTGAAGGTGACGGTGATGCTGGAGGAGCTGCTCGCGCTCGGCCACGCGGGGGCCGAATACGACGCGTGGCTGATCCGCATCATGGACGGGGACCAGTTCGGCAGCGGCTTCGTCGCCGCCAACCCCAATTCCAAGATCCCCGCGCTCGTCGATCACGGCGTCCAGGGCGAACCGATTGGGGTATTCGAATCGGGATCGATCCTGCTCTATCTGGCGGAGAAGTTCGGCGCGCTGATCCCCGCCGATCCGCGCGGTCGCACCGAATGCCTGTCGTGGCTGTTCTGGCAGATGGGCGCCGCGCCCATGCTGGGCGGTGGGTTCGGGCATTTCTACGCCTATGCGCCCGTCAAGATCGAATATGCGATCGACCGGTTCGCGATGGAGGTCAAACGCCAGCTCGACGTGCTCGACCGGCGGTTGGGCGACAGCGCGTATCTGGCCGGCGACGACTATACGATCGCCGACGTCGCGGCCTGGCCCTGGTACGGCGGGCTGATACTGGGTCAGCTCTATGGCGATGCCGCGACGTTCCTGTCCACCGGCGACTATCTCAACGTCCGCCGCTGGGCCGACGCGATCGCCGCGCGACCCGCGGTGCGGCGCGGCCGGATCGTCAATCGCGTGATGGGGGACCCGTCCGAGCAACTCGCCGAGCGCCACGACGCGAGCGACATCGCGACGTGACGCTCGGCATCGTCCCAGGTCCCGCGATGAACGTCGTGGCGACCGTCGCGGGCGGCGCGATCGTGCTGGCGACCGCGGCCGACGTGTTCCGCTCGCTGCTGGTGCCGCGCGCGAGCACGCGGATCCTGCGGGTGGGGCCGGTCCTGTCAGCGGTGCTGTTCGGCGGGTGGCAGGCGATGGCGGACCGGATCCCCCGCGCCGACCTCCGCCAGACCGTGCGGGCCAGCCTCGCGCCCCTGTTGCTGGTGCTCATGCTGGGGGTGTGGGCGGCGCTGCTGATCGGCGGGTTCGGGCTGTTGTTCTGGGCCGACCGCGGCAATTTCCAGCCCGAGGTCACGACGCTGGGTGACGCGATCTATGCCGCCGGATCGGCGTTCTCGACGCTGGGCATCAGCGGACGGGTGCACGGCGACCTCACGCGGATCGTGGTGCTGATCTGCTCGGTCTCCGGGCTCGCGATCGTGACGGTGGTCGCGACGTTCGTCATCTCGATCCAGAGCGCGTTCAGCCGGCGCGAGACGCTGGTGCTACGCCTCGAATCGCACGTCACCCTGCCGCCCGCCGGGATCGCGATCCTGGAGACCTATGCCACCGAGAATATCGTTCACCGGCTCGGGCCGTTCTTCGAGGCGTGGGAGCTGTGGGCGGCGGAGGTCGCGATCAGCCATCGCGCGTTCCCGATCCTCAGCTTCTTCCGCTCCAACGACGATCGCTGCGAGTGGCTGGCCGCGGTGGGCGCGATCCTCGATGCCGCCGCGCTGCTCGACGCGACCATCGTCGACGCGCCCGACGCGGCACGGGCGGGGGCGCATTTCATGCTGCGGACCGGTGCGCGCACGCTGCGCGACCTCGCCGCGCAGTTCACCGGGTCGGCCGCGCCGCCGACCAGCCTCGCCGACGTCGACCGGTTCCGGCGCCATCGCGAACGGCTGGCCACGGCCGGCTACGCGCTGGTGGCGGACGAGCACGATGCACTGGGGCGGTACGAGACGCTGCGCCACGGCTATGCCGGCGCACTGGCGACGCTCGGGCGGCGGCTCCACATCGACGTCGACGAGCGGACCGGCGACGCACCGGACAGCGAGCCGCTCCACTGACCTAACCGGGATCCGACGCCGGGCGATGGGCGGGGCGGCGATAGAAGAGGTGCGGGCCGACGCCGGCGATCTTGTCCAGCGATCCGATCCACCACGGCACCGTCCAGTCGGCGTGGTAGTGGGTCGCGGTGCCGACCGGCGCGAACACCCGGCCCGCGAGCGCATGCGCGGCGCGGACGCGCACCGCATGCCACCCCGTCCGCTCCGGCCGGCGGGTCAGCGACCGGTCGCAGGCGAACGAGAACTGGCAGCCGGTCGGCAAGCTCGCGCCCTGATAGACGACGCCGCACACCGTCTTGGGAAAGCCCGGGCTCGATGCGCGGTTGAGCACCACCTGCATCACCGCGCGCTGGCCGCGCACGTCGTTCCCCGCCTCGTACCTTGCGGCGGTGGCGAGGCAGCCGATCGCCTGCTCGCGCGCTGCCGCGCCGCCATGGAACACGAAGGCCCGCGCCGGCACCACCGGCGCGGGATCGAACGGGATCGCCGCGTTCACCGCGCGCGCCTCGTCCATGGTCAGCGGGTGCGGCCGGGTGCGCGGTGCCGGCGCGTGGATCAGCAACGCGACCAGGACGAGCAGCGCGCCCGCGACCAGCGCCAGCGCCGCCTCGACGTCAATCGCGCGGCGGACGTCCCGCGCGCCGGGCCGCCGCCGCGTCCCCCCGCTCATCGCCGCCGGGTCGCAAACTCCCGCAGGACGCGCGACAGCTGCTCGACCGAATAGGGCTTGTGCAGCAGTTCGAACCCGTGGGTGCCGTTCTCCGCCAGGATGTTGCTGTACCCCGACGTCAGCACCACCGGCAGGCCGGGGTACGTCCGGCGGATCGCCTCGCCCAGCTGGATGCCGTTCATGCCCGGCATCACCACGTCGGAGAACACGATGTCGAACCGTTCGCCGCCGTGCCGGGCGAGCTCGGCCATCGCCTCGTCGCCGTTGGCGGCCCACACCGTCTCGTAGCCCAGCTCCTCGAGCGTCTGGGTCGTGAAGCGGCCGACGTCGCCATTGTCCTCGACTACCAGCACGCAGGTGCCGTGCCCATCGGCGGGTCGCGTCGCATCCTCGTCGCCCCGCGTCGGTTCGGAGAGGGGAGCCTGTGTGCGCGGCAGGAACAGGGTGAAGGTCGCGCCGCCGTCCGGCGCATTGTCCACCGCGATGTCGCCGCCCGATTGCTTGGCGAATCCGAACACCTGGCTCAACCCCAGGCCCGTGCCCTGGCCGACGCCCTTGGTGGTGTAGAAGGGCTCGAAGATGCGGTCGAGCTGGTCGGCGGCGATGCCGGTGCCCGAGTCGGTGATCGAGATCGCGACGAAGCTGCCCTCCACCGCGGGATGCGCCCGCAGCGAGGGGATGGCGGCGGCAGGCGCCGCGGCGATCGTGATCCGCCCCTCTCCGTCCATCGCGTCGCGCGCGTTGACCACCATGTTGACGAGCGCGGTGTCGAACTGGCTGGGATCGACGTCGATGAAGCACGGCTCGTCGGGCATCGCCATCGAGATGACGATCCGCGAGCCCGTCAGCGTGCCCAGCATGTCCGATATGGTGCCCAGGCTCCGGGAGACGTCGATCGTCTCGGGCTGAAGCGCCTGGCGGCGGGCGAAGGCGAGCAGCTGCCCGGTCAGCTTGGCGGCGCGGTCGGCGGTGTCGGAGATCGCATCCACGTAGCGCGCGCGCCGCTCCTCGGACAGGCCGGGGCGCTTCAACAGGTCGGTCGCGGAGCGGATCACCGTCAGCAGGTTGTTGAAATCGTGCGCGACGCCGCCGGTCAGCTGGCCGACCGCCTCCATCTTCTGCGACTGGCGCAGCGCGTCCTCGGCGGTCTGCAACGCGCTCGTCCGCTCGACGACCTGCTGCTCCAGCGACGCGGCGAGATCGGCGAGGTCGCGCTCGGCGCGGCGGCGCTCGGTGGCCGCGCGGGTGCGTTCCGCCGCCTCGCGGACGAACGACAGCTCGTCGTCGCGCCAGACGCGCGCGCTGCCGGAGTTGAGGTACAGCAACGCGACGAAGCCGCCCTCCTCGGTGACGGGCATGTTGATGAACGAGCGGGCGGTGATCGCCTCCAGCGCCGCGGCGTTGACGGCCGTGCGCGGATCGAGCCGGGCGTCCTCCACGATCGCGGTGTCGCCGCGCCGCAGATCCTCGATGTACGAGCCATAGTCGCGGAAATGCAGCACGCCCGCGAGCGTCTCGACGCCCGTCGCGGTCCAGTCGCGATCGATCGTGATCGTCTCCGCCACCGGGTCGACGAGCCCATAGCCGACGCGGTCGACCTCCAGCGTCCGGCCGATGATCTGCGCGACCGCATAGGACATGGTGATGGGATCGTGCCCGTCGCGCAACGCGTCGCCGATCTCCACCATCGCCGCCCGCGAGCGGACCTCGCGGTGCCGGTCGGTGACGTCGACGGAGACGCCCGCGATCCGCAGCAGCCGGCCGTCGGCGCCGAAGAACGGCTGGCCGTGGGACGACACCCAGCGTTGCTCGCCGGGTCGCCCGTCGATGCCCGGCCGGCGGATGCGGTACAGGGTCGAGAAATCCGACCCTTCGGCTATCCGTTGGTCCATCTCCGCCTGGCTGCGCTCGCGATCTTCGGGGAGGATCGCGGCCATCCGCTCCCCATAGTCGAACGGCTCGTCGAGGGGACGGCCGAAGATCGCCTTGCAGGTGTCGGACGCGGTCAGGATATGGGTATCCGCCTCCAGGCTCCAGGTGCCGAACCCGCCGGCCTTGAGCGTGAACGCCAGCTCGCGCTCGCGCTCCTCGCCGTCGCGCAGGCGGCCGGTCAACTCCGCCATCAGCGCGGCGTTGTCGTTCTCCAGCCCGACGAGCCGGTCGCGCTCCAGCGTCACGTCGACCTGGCTGGCGAAGAAATAGGCGAGCACGCCGTTGGTGTCGAACACCGGCGCCATCAGCAGCCGGTTCCAGAACGTGTCCCCGTTCTTGCGGAAGTTCTGAACGTCGATCTCGATGGGCTGGACCTGGCGCACCGCCTCGCGGATCCTCGCCACGGCGGCCGGATCGGTCGCCTCGCCCTGAAGGAACCGGCAGTTGCGCCCGAGGATCTCGTCCCGCGGATAGCCGCTCAGGCGGCAGAACGCCTCGTTCGCGAAAACCACCGGATTGTCGGGCAGCCGCGGGTTGGTGATGATCATCGGCATCCGCGTCGCGCGCACGGCGGCGACGAACGGGTCGGTGCCGACGTCCATGCCGATCAGTTCGGCGGCGATCCGCTCCGCGTCCGCGGTCCCGTGCCGATCACCGGCCTCAACGCTCGTCGCCATAGCCCCTCATACCCTGCGCGCTTCGCCGTCACATAGGAGGATGACGGCCATGGCGACAGGCCGGTCCCACATGACCGTGGCCGGGCCCCGCGCCGGGGGCGGCCACGATCAGCCTCGTGGTCCGATCCCCGGCCGCAGGTACGACCCGGTCGTCCGATCAGAACGGGACGTCGTCGTCGAGATCGTCCGCGAAGCCGCCGCGCTGGCCACCGCCGGCTGGCGCGCCGCCGCCGCCTGCACCGGCGCGCCCGCCGCCACCGAACCCGCCGCCGCCCGACGACCGGCCGCCGCCACCGCTGCCGCCGCCGAACTCTTCATCGCCGCCGCCGCCGAAATCACGGCCACCGCCGCCGCCTTGGCCGCCGTTCGGGCCGTCGAGCATCGTCATCACGCCGCCGAACCGCGGCACCACCACCTCGGTCGTGTAGCGGTCGGCACCCGACTGGTCCTGCCATTTGCGCGTCTTGATCTGGCCCTCGATATAGACCTTGGATCCCTTGCGCAGGAACTTCTCCGCGGTCTCGCCGATCCGCTCGTCGAAGATCGCGACCTGGTGCCACTCGGTCGATTCCTTGCGCTCGCCCGAGCTGCGGTCCTTCCACGATTCGGACGTGGCGATCCGCAGGTTCACCACCTTGCCGCCGTTCTGGAACGACTTCGATTCCGGGTCCTTGCCCAGATTGCCGACCAGGATGACCTTGTTGACGCTGCCTGCCATTCCAAACCCCTAGAGGCCCGCGGCGACCGCGAGCCAGTACGTTAAGCCGGCGCCAACGTAGGCGAGCGCGAACAGATAGCCAACCATGAACGCGGGCCACTTCCATCCGTTGGTCTCCCGCCGGGTCACCGCGATCGTCGAGATACATTGCGGCGCGAAGACGAACCACATCAGGAAGGCGAGCGCGGTCGGCAGGCTCCAGCGGCCACGCAGGTTGGCGAGCATCGCCTTGCCGCCCTGCTCGCTTTCGGGATTGTCGATCGCGTACACCGTGCCGATCGCCGACACCGCCACCTCTCGCGCCGCCATGGCGGGGATCAGCGCCAGCACGATGTCGCGGTTGAAGCCGATCGGCCGGAACACGGGCTCGATCCCGTCCGCGATGCGGCCCGCGATCGAATAGCTGACCGGGGACACCGCGCTGCCCGCCGGCGGCCTGGGGAAACTCAGCAGCGCCCACAGGATGATCGTCGTGAACGCGATGGTCGTACCCGCGCGCTTGAGGAAGATCACCGCCCGGCTCCACAGCCCGAGGCCGACGTCGCGGACGCGCGGCATCTGGTATTTGGGCAGCTCCATCATGAAGCCCGACGACTGTCCCTTCGTCACCGTCCGCCGCAGCACCAGCGCGACGACGAACGCGCCGACGATGCCCAGTACGTAGAGGCCGAACATCACCAGACCCTGGAGGCCCACGAACGGTGCGAGCTGGCGGTTTGGAATGAACGCGCCGATCACCAGCGTATAAACGGGCAGTCGCGCCGAACACGTCATCAGCGGCGCGATCAGGATGGTGGTCAGCCGGTCCTTCTCGTCCTCGATCGTGCGCGTTGACATGATGCCGGGCACCGCGCACGCGAACGACGACAGCAGCGGGATGAACGCGCGCCCCGACAGGCCGACCGCGGCCATGATCCGGTCCATCAGGAACGCCGCGCGCACCATGTAGCCCGATGCCTCGAGCAGCAGGATGAACCCGAACAGGATCAGGATCTGCGGCAGGAAGACGATCACCGCGCCCACCCCGGCGATGACGCCGTCGGTCAGCAGCGAGCGCAGCACCGAGTCGGGCATCACCGCATCGACGCCCCGCGTCAGCGCGGCGAACCCGGCGGTGATCGCGTCCATCGGCGCCTGCGCCCAGGTGAACACCGACTGGAACATGACGAACAGGATCGCGCTCAGGAGGATCAGTCCGAACACGGGATGCAGCGCGACCGAGTCGAACG
>JBPBQW010000091.1:0-56272 GCA_050955125.1 Janthinobacterium lividum | reverse complement strand
CGCGAGCGCGAGGATCAGCGAGCCGGTGAGCGTCACGATCGGCGACAGGGCGGCGAGCTGCCACGCGTCGCGCGCCGCGATCGCCTCGCCCAGCCGGGTGATCGTCGCGGGCGGTTGCGGGCGGTGCATGATGCCGGCGACGGTCTCGACCCCGACGTCGTAGCGCGCGCGAGCCCAGGCGAGCGGCGGGTTCCACAGCGCCGCCTGACGCTCGACCAGCGGTTCCGGGCCTTGCGTGCGGTAGCATAGCAGGTCGGTCTCGGCGTAACGGGCGAGGGTCGCGGCAAAGGCGGCGGGATCGGGTGTGATCCGGTCGATGCTCGCGTTGGCGAGGCCGGTGAGCGGCATCGCGCGCGGGTCGATGCTCTCGCCCACCGCGCGCCATTCATCGGCGACCGCCTCGGCGAGCGCGTCCGTCGGCAGGGCGAGCGGTACGCGGCCCGGCGTGCGGACCGGCCGCGCGTCGAGCCGCACGACACGGTCGGCGTCGATCGTGACCTCGCGCCAGAACCGCTTCACCGCCCCAGATCCCGGCGCCGGCTCCGCGGCCGTCCCCAGCGCGTCGGTCCCGTTCCGTCGGGCGGCATGCCGCTGCGCCATTTCGCCGCCAGCGCGCCCGACACGCTCGCCGTCATGTACAGCGCGGACAGCACCAGCGCGACACCGACCAGCTTGGGCCACAGCACATGCGCCCGCGCGATCAGCACCACGCCCAGCACCGCGCCCAGCGCGCCCGCGATCCGCACGCTGGCGATCGTCAGGTAGCGGGAACGGACGGAGGGGGCGGTCACTCGCCGCTTCGCTCCGCACCGCGGCCGCGACGCTCCCCCTTGCGGGCGCGGCGGACCGTCTTGGCGTGAGCCTTGGCGCGCGCCTTCACGACCTCCTTGGGCGGCGGGCCGCGATCCTCCTCCTGCGGCAGCGCATCGCCCATCGCGGGGTCGAAGCCCAGCGAGGCGAGGCTGTCGGCGATGTGTTTGGGCAATACGGCGGTCACGTCGATCCGCCCGCCGTCGGGATGGTCGACGCGGATGCGACGCGCATGGAGGTGCATCTTGCGGCTGATGTTGCCGCTCAGGAACGCCGCGGGACCACCGTACTTGCCGTCGCCGACGATCGGGTGGCCGATCGCGTTCAGATGGACGCGCAACTGGTGCGTGCGGCCGGTATAGGGGGTCAGCTCGACGAAGGCGGCGCGGTTGCCCGCGCGCTCGATCACGCGGTAGCGGGTGCGCGCCGGGCTGCCCTCGGCTTCATCGACGTGCATCTTCTCGCCGCCGGTGCCGGGCTGCTTGCCGATCGGCAGCTCGATCATGCCGTCGGTGATGCTCGGCACGCCGACCACCAGCGCCCAATAGGTCTTGCGCGCCGTGCGGCTGGAAAAGGATTTGGCGAACGACGCCGCCGCCCGCGCGGTGCGCGCGAGCAGCAATGCGCCCGACGTGTCCTTGTCGAGCCGGTGGACCAGCCGCGGGCGGCTGTCGCCGTCGAACTGCAACGCGTCGAGCAGGCCGTCGACATGCTCGTGCGTCTTGGTGCCGCCCTGCGTCGCGAGGCCCGGCGGCTTGTTGATGACGAGCGCCTGCGCGTCCTGGTGGATCACCAGCTCGCGCGCGAAGGCGATCTGGTCGTCGGACAGGACGGGGCGGGGGCGGACGGCCTTGGGACCCTTGGCGGCCGGCTCGGCGGCGGGGCGGGGCGCTTCCTCGGGCGGCACGCGCAGCTGCTGGCCCGCCTGCAACCGGTCGCCGGGCGTCGCGCGCGATCCGTCGACGCGCAGCTGGCCGGTGCGCGCCCATTTGGCGACGGTGGTGAAGCTCGTCTCGGGCAGGTGGCGCTTGAACCAGCGATCTAGCCGGATGCCGTCGTCGTCGTAGCCGACGACGAACTGGCGGACGTTGTGCGTGTCGGGCGCGGTGGACGCGTCGGTCATGCGGCCACCCGCGTGAGCGCGAGGCCGCCGAAGAGCGCCGCGATCGAGCCGACGACGGAGGCGAGCACATAGCCGAGCGCGGCGGGCCACTGGCCGCGTTCGATCAGCATGACCGTGTCGAGCGAAAAGGAGGAAAAGGTGGTATAGCCGCCGAGCACGCCGACGCCCAGGAACAGCCGCCACGGCTCGCCCAGCCCGAAGCGCAGCAGCGATCCGGCGAGCAGCCCCATCGCGAGACCACCCGTCACGTTCACCGCGAACGTTCCCCAGGGAGCGGCGCCGAGCGCGGCGAGCAGCGCGCGGCCGACGAGATGGCGCCCCCCGGCGCCGATCGCGCCGCCGAGCATGACGAGGAGGAGGGCGGGCATGGCCCAGCGCCTAGCGGGAAGCGGGGGCGAGGGGAACCTGCGTTGGTGGGGCGACGACGACGGAAGAAGGTTGCGACCGACCCTCTTCTTCGCCGGGGAAGTGAGAAGGTGCGGGGCGCCTATCGCGCGTCGGCCATCAGGTCGACGTCGCTGCCGCCGCCCGCGTGCGGGCGCACGGACACGAGGTATGCGCCGCTGCCCGCGTGGCGACCGGCCAGCATATCGCCGTCCGCGTCCGCACCGCGACCGGCGGAGAAGCCCGCTGCGCTCGTCTTCGTGTAGTACCAGTCGAGCATCCGTTGCGGGCTGGCCGAGCTGGTGAAGCTGACGATGCGCAGCGCGCAGCCGACACCGTCGGCGCCCGCCGCCTCCGTCACGCGCGCGTCGGGGTAGAGCGGCACGGACGCGGGCAGGCGGGTGGACCAGGTCGCGGTGTAGCTGATCGAGTTGGTGCAGGTGCCGACCTGGCCCGTCGGCCGGCCGGGCAGCGCGCCGAGCGTCAGCGCCTGGCGCGCGGCGGCGCATTCGCGGCAGGTGCCGTGCGCGGGCGGCGCGTGGCGCAGCACATCGTGCTCGGCGGGGCCCGCCTGCGCGGCGACGTCGACCGGCGGCGTCGCGCCGTCGGCGGGACGGGGCGGTGGGCGCAGCGCGTTGCGGTTCGCCTGCTGGACGAGGTCGGGATCGACCATGATCTGGTCGTGCAGCGCGGCGGTCAGCGCCGGGTCCGCCTTTGCGCCCGGCGCGGCGGCGTTGGTGCCGGTCAGCTCCCGGTCGAGCGCGTCGAGGGATGGCGCAGGGTCCGGCTTGGCGCCACCGCAGGCGACCAGCATCGGCGCCAACGCGAACACCGCCAGCCCATTGTATCGAAAAAGCCGCATCGCCCGTCCCGTCATGACCCGCCGCGACCATGCCCCCGGCGGGTTAAGGACGGATGAGCGATGCCGTCATCGGCGCCGGTCAGGCGATCGTGCGTGCCAGCGCGGCGGCGAAACCGACGATGCCGAGCAGCATCTGCGGCGGGCGCAGCCGGGCGAAATGCGCCGGCGCGTCGCCCGTCAACGCCGCCCGCCGGTCGAGCAGCGCCACGAGCGCGAAGCCGATCATCAGCAGCGCGAGCGCCAGCGGCAGCCGCGATACCGCGATCGCCGCGATCGCCAGCAGGAAGTACAGCAGCATCGTCGCAATCTCGGTCGGCGTCGACGCGCGCGGGCTGCCGAAGCCGAACCCGCGCCGCACGCCCGCGACGAAGACGAGGATCAGCGCGCCCCACAGGATCGTCGCCTGCACCGCCAGCAGCGGCCAGATGCCGGGCAGCAGCCACGCGCCCGCGCCGCCCGCGACGATCGGCAGCATCGGGCCGAAGCCGAACACGATGCTGTTGGGCGGGATCGCGGGATCGGTCGGGTCGGCCATGGGCGGGAAAACGTGCCGGAAGGACGAGGGTTGCGGCGGCGGGCGTTCCCCCGTCCACCACGGGCCTATCCCTTCAGCGCCGCCAGCACCGTCGTCAGTTGCGCCTGCGTCACCTCGGGCGCCAGCCGCAGGGTCGCGCCCGACGGCAGGCGGAGCACGATCCCGCCATGCCCCGAGGCGTCCGCCACGTCGGCGCTCGCGACCGGAGCGGCCGCGGCGTGGGGCGCACCGGGATAGACCATCGCAATGAAGTCGGCGTCGCTCGGGTCGATGTCGGTGCCGCCGGTGATCGCGACGCCGTTCTTGGTCAGCGCGGCGGGAATCTGATAACACATGATCGAGTCGCCGTCGGACGCGCTCGTCTTCCACAGCATCGCGTCGTCGAGCGGGGTCAGCACCTGTTCGCGCGTCTGGTCGGGCGACCACCCCTGCGTCGCGCCGTACCAGGCGATCGCCTTGTCGGGATCGATCAGTGCGACGAGGTCCGCGCGCATGTGCTCGTGCGGGCAGCCGAGCGTGTGGCCGGTCTCGTGGCGGACGACGCGGTGGAACTCGGCGTCGGGCGTGTCCATCGTGAACGCCTGCAGGTTCATCGTCGGCTTGTCCTTGTCGATCAGCAGGATGTCGGTGCCGATGTACGACCAGTGGCCGGTCTCGGCGCGCGCGATGCGCACCTGCGGATCGACCCGGCTTTCGGTGAAGACGATGTTCGCCGTCCGGCCGCACGCGCTCGCCCAGGCATTCATATGCAGCAGGATGCGGTCGCGCAGCGCCTGTTCGGGGCCATCGAGAAAGCCGACCGTCAGCGCCACGCCGCCGCTCTTCCAATAGCGCGTCGTCATCACCGCGATGTTCTCCGCGGTCGGTTGGAAGTCCGGCCGCAGCGTCCGGAGGCGGTGCGCATGGCGGTGGTTGAGGGGGTTGTGCCGGAGCGCGATCTCGGCGGCCTCCTGCTGGCGGTCGAGGCCGAGGCCGGTCGGCGTGCAGGGGATCGGTGCTGCGGCGGAGACGTCGGTCATGGCTGGTCCTGACAGGGCGGAGCGAAGCGCAGCGAGGCGATGCGCGCGCCGTGCAGCAGCAGATCGACGCGGCCGGCGGCGGCGTGGAGCGACAGCTGCCCGGGCCGCCATCCCGCGCGGCGCCGACGCTGCCGCCGCAGCCGCGCGATCCAGCCGAGCCGCAGGATCGCCGCGGGGCGGGGGTGCCGCCGCAGCACCATCGCCCACACCCCCTCGCCGTCCGCCACCCGTCCGACGAGCGCGTCGATGTCGAGGCGCAGGTCGGTCACGTCGGCGGCATGCCCCCATGATGCCTCGGCGAGGGCGCGTGCGAGCTCGCCGAGGCTGGGCGGTCCTCCAGCCATAACGGCTTGCGGGGGAAGCCGACGTGATAGCAGGCCCATTGCAGCACCACCTGATGTTCGCCGATGTTCAGCAGCGTGAACGACTTCTCGAGGTTGATGATCTTGCCCCTGGGATGATCCGACAGGCACCGGTTGAGCAGCGCCGCCGCGTCCTCCAGCGCCTCTTCGGGCTGGATCGCCTCGGGATGCGCGCTGCCCAGCGTGATGCGCTTGACGAAGGTGACGTCGGACAGGTCGAACACAGGGGGGCTCCCGCGCGGAGGATCAGACCACCTTGTAGGTGTGGCCGGACTTCAGGACCTCGACGGGATCGCCCGCAGCCGGGTGCGGCGTCGGGTGAGTGGCCGACGTGTGCCCCTCGATCTGGCGCGGCGGCGCGTTGGTCGTGTCGCTGGCGGCGACCGGCGCGCTGGCGGGGGCAGGTGCGGGCGTCGGCGTCGTGCCCGATGCCGCAGGCCCCGCGATCTGCGTCGGGGCGATCGCGGTGTTCATGATGTCGAGCACGCGCGACAGCCCTTCGGGCATGCCCTTGTCCGCGGCATGCAGCTCGACATGGTATTTGGCCGTCTGGTCGGTGGAGCGGGTATTCTCCTTGTGGGTCGCGACCGACCCCTCGACGTGCACCTTGAGGCTGAAGATGCCATAGTCGACGCTGGCGTCGGCGGAGAATTTGCCCGACTTGTCCTCCGACGACTTCTCCGACTCGCTGTTCTTCACCTCCATGTCGAAGCTGATGTCGACCGTGTCGATCGCGAGCGCGGGCACCTTCACGATGGCGAGCAGCGGCACCGTCAGCGACACCGTTTCCGTCGGCACGATGCCGGTCTGCGGATCTGGCACCGCGCCCGCCGTCGGCCGGTCGAACTTGAAGTCGACGGTCCGCACCGCGAGGTCGCTGATCGTGCCGTCGGCGCCGGGTTGCGACCCGGGCTTGGGCACGAAACCGACCAGCTGGATGAACTGCGCGGTGGCGTTGGCGAGCCGCACCTGCGCGTCGCACGCCGCCATCAGCGGCCCGCCGATCAGGTCCGCCATCGGCAGTCCGCGAAACTGGTCCCCCATGTTGATCGGCATCGTGTCTCTCCCTCGTGCGGTTGGCGTCAGACGGTCTGGTTGAGCTGGGTGACGAGGCGCAGCAGCCCTTCGCTCGGCGGGCGCGCGACGACCTTGATCGACAGTTTCGCGACCGGCCCGCTCGCGTCGATGCGCGCGCCCAGCCCGACGTTGAGGCTGCGCGCGGGCGGACCGGCGGCGGTCGGCGGCGGTACCGCCGGGTCGCTGGCGGGTGCCGGGCCGGGTGGCGAGCCTCCCGCGGCGGGCGGCGGCAGCGGCGGCGGGGAGGTGGGCGCGATCACGTCGACCGGCGCCCCGAGATGGCCGACGAGGTCGGGCGAGAGCCTCAGCCCGGCAAGGCCGCCCGACGCGCCGGCCGAATCCGCGCCGATCGGTGCGTCGGACAGGTCGCCCAGCTCCACCTCCAGCTCGATCTGCATTTCGGTGATAGCGAGCGGGCTGGTCTCGACCAGCGACAGCAGCGGCAGTCCGACGTGGCGCGGCGGGCCTCCGCCTGCGGCCGCGGACGGGAGCAGGATGTCGAGGCTGACCGGGCGGCCGGTCTCGTCGAAATAGCCGCTCAGCAGCTTGAGGTAGTGGAGCTCGACGAGCCCTTGCGCCTCCACGATCGAGCTCGCGACCGAGCCGACGAGATCATGGAGGCCGACGGTTCCCATCTGGTGCTTGCCTCCCCCGTGTCGCGGCGCGTCGCCGTCGGACGGGTCATGGCAGAGTGGGCGTGGGTTCGGGTGGTGGAACGCGTCGGGTTCGGAGCGACCGAGATGGTGGATCGCTCCGTTTCGGAGCGGACAAGCGAAAGGGCCGGGGGATCGCTCCCCCGGCCCTTTGCTCGACTTGGTAGCTGGCAGGCTTGCGACGGCGAAGCCGCCGCTGGACGTCGAGCAGGTCTGGCGGCACCGCCGCCAGCCTGCCGGCCGTTCTGATTTCGTGTCCGGAGCAGCTTTCGCTGCCCCGGTCCGAAATCAGAAGTCCATGCCGCCCATGCCGCCGCCCATGCCGCCGCCGGCGGGCATGGCCGAACCCTTGTCCTCGGGCATTTCGGACACGGTCGCCTCGGTCGTGATGAGCAGGCCCGCGACCGATGCCGCGTTCTGCAGCGCGGTGCGCACGACCTTGGTGGGGTCGATCACGCCGGCCTGGACCAGGTTCTCGTACACGTCGGTCGAGGCGTTGAAGCCATAGGACGTGTCCGACTGGTCGAGCAGCTTGCCCGACACGACGGCGCCGTCCATTCCGGCGTTCGCCGCGATCTGGCGCACCAGCGACGTCAGCGATTTGCGGACGATGTCGATGCCGCGCGTCTGGTCGTCGTTGACGCCCTTCAGCCCCTCGAGCGCCTTGGTGGCGTACAGCAGTGCCGTACCGCCGCCGGGGACGATGCCCTCTTCGACCGCAGCGCGGGTCGCGTGGAGCGCGTCGTCGACGCGATCCTTGCGCTCCTTGACCTCGACCTCGGTCGCCCCGCCCACCTTGATGACGGCGACGCCGCCGGCCAGCTTGGCGAGACGCTCCTGGAGCTTCTCCTTGTCGTAGTCGGACGAGGTGTTCTCGATCTGCTGGCGGATCGCCTCGGTACGGCCCTTGATCGACTCCGCGTCACCCGCGCCGTCGACGATGGTGGTCGTGTCCTTGTCGATCGTGACGCGCTTGGCCTGGCCGAGCATCGCGACGGTGACCGTCTCGAGCTTGATGCCCAGGTCCTCGGAGATCATCTCGCCCTTCGTCAGGATCGCGATGTCCTCGAGCATCGCCTTGCGGCGATCGCCGAAGCCCGGCGCCTTGACCGCCGCGACCTTCAGGCCGCCGCGCAGCTTGTTGACCACCAGCGTGGCGAGCGCCTCGCCCTCGATGTCCTCGGCGATGATGAGCAGCGGACGGCCCGACTGCACCACGGCCTCCAGGATCGGAAGCATCGCCTGGAGATTGGAGAGCTTCTTCTCGTGGATCAGGATGTACGGATCGTTGAGCTCGACCGACATCTTCTCGGGGTTGGTGATGAAGTAGGGCGACAGATAGCCGCGGTCGAACTGCATGCCCTCGACGACGTCCAGCTCGAACTCGAGGCCCTTGGCCTCCTCGACCGTGATGACGCCTTCCTTGCCGACCTTCTCCATCGCTTCCGCGATCTTCTCGCCGACTTCACGATCGCCGTTGGCGGAGATGATGCCGACCTGGGCGATCTCGGCGGTGCCCGACACGGGCTTGGAGCGCGACTTCACGTCCTCGACGACCTTGATGACGGCCAGATCGATGCCGCGCTTCAGGTCCATCGGGTTCATGCCGGCCGCGACCGACTTCATGCCCTCACGCACGATCGCCTGCGCCAGGACGGTCGCGGTGGTCGTGCCGTCGCCGGCGATGTCGTTGGTCTTCGAGGCCACTTCGCGCACCATCTGCGCGCCCATGTTCTCGAACTTGTCCTTGAGCTCGATCTCCTTGGCGACGGTGACGCCGTCCTTGGTGATGCGGGGAGCGCCGAAGCTCTTGTCGATCACGACATTGCGGCCCTTGGGCCCCAGCGTGACCTTGACCGCGTCGGCGAGGATGTCGACGCCGCGCAGGATGCGCTCGCGCGCGTCACGACCGAATTTTACGTCCTTGGCTGCCATGGTGGCTACCCTTTCAGATGTATGTTGAGGAGTTTGTGGGTCGAGACGATCTTCAGCCGACGATGCCGAGGATGTCCGACTCCTTCATGATGATCAGGTCCTCGCCGTCGACCTTGACCTCGGTGCCCGACCACTTGCCGAACAGGATCTTGTCGCCGGCCTTGACCTCGAGCGGGTGGATCTCGCCGCTGTCGTTGCGCGCGCCGGTGCCGGCGGCGACGACCTCGCCCTCCTGGGGCTTTTCCTTGGCGGTGTCGGGGATGATGATGCCGCCGGCGGTCTTCTCTTCCGCCTCGACGCGGCGGACGAGGACTCGGTCATGCAACGGACGAAAGTTCATGTTGCCCTGCTCCCTTGATGGTTGAACGGGTGAATGCGTTGGCACTCGCCGTACGGGAGTGCCAATGGAGGCGATATGCGATCGGACCCGGGCCTAGTCAACCGGCCCGCGCGGTTAATTCGGGTTAGTTTCGGCCGCCGGACGGCCGGTGACAGATCGGCGGCCGTTTACGTGTCGGTGCGACTGCTCTAGCCTCCGTATATGACAATCGTGGGAGCGACGGCGTGAAGCTGGTTCGGGGCGCATGGAAGATCCTGGTCGGCATCAAGGACGCGCTGGTGCTCGCGTTGCTGCTGATCTTCTTCGGACTGCTGGCGGCGGCGCTGCTCGCGCGGCCGGGCCGGGGCGCGGTGGGCGACGGCGCGCTGCTGCTGAAACTCGACGGCCCGATCGTCGAACAGCCCGCCGACCCGGGCCTCTCCGCCTTCGCGTCCGGGCAGAAGATGCCGCACCAGTTCCGGCTGCGCGACCTCGTCCGCGCGATCGACAAGGCGAAGGATGATTCGAGCGTCAAGGTGGTCGTGCTCGACCTCGACGAGTTCGGCGGCGCCTATCCCGCCGCGCTCGACGAGGTGGGCGCGGCGCTGCTCCGGGTCCGCGCGTCGGGCAAGAAGGTGCTGGCCTATGCCACCGCCTATACCGACGGCGGCTATCGCCTGGCCGCCAACGCCAGCGAGGTGTGGATCAACCCGATGGGCGGCACGCTGTTCCTGGGGCCGGGCGGATCGCAGCCATACTACAAGGGCCTGATCGACAAGCTGGGCGTCACCGCGCACGTCTATCGCGTCGGCAAGTACAAGAGCTACGTCGAGCCCTATACCCGGACCGAGGCGTCGCCCGAGGCGAAGGAGGAGTCGGTCGCGCTGTACCGGGTGCTGTTCGACGGGTGGCAGCAGTCGATCCACCGCTCGCGGCCGCAGGCACGGCTCGCCGACTTCCTGACCCAGCCCGACAAGGTGATCGTCGCCGCGAACGGCGACATCGCGCAGGCGAACCTCAAGGCCGGGCTGGTCGATCACTTGGGCGACCGGCTGGCGTTCGGGAAGCGCGTGGCGGAGCTGGCGGGCGTCGACACGGGCAAGACCGCGGGCAGCTTCAAGACGATCGCCTATCAGGATTACGTCGACATCAATACGCTCCCCAACTCGGGCGACGCGATCGGCATCGTGACGGTCGCGGGCGACATCGTCGACGGTCGCGCGGCGGCGGGCTCCGCGGGCGGCGACACGATCGCGACCCAGGTGCTCAAGGGCCTGGCGGAGAAGCATCTGAAGGCGCTGGTGGTGCGCGTCGACTCGCCGGGCGGCTCGGCGCTGGCGTCGGAGAAGATCCGGCTGGCGGTGATGGAGGCCAAGAAGCAGGGGCTGCCGATCGTGGTCTCGATGGGCAGCGTCGCGGCCTCGGGCGGATATTGGGTCTCGACCGCGGGCGACGTCATCTTCGCCGAACCGAGCACCATCACCGGCTCGATCGGCATCTTCGGCATCATCCCGACGTTCGAGAACGCGCTCAAGAAGATCGGCGTCACCAGTGACGGCGTCCGCACCACGCCGCTGTCCGGTCAACCCGACGTGCTCGGCGGCACGACGCCGCAGGCCGACGCGGTGTTCCAGGCCGGCATCGAGAACGGTTACCGCCAGTTCGTCGGCCGGGTGGCGCAGGCCCGCCATCTGACGCCGGCGCGGGTCAACGAGATCGGCCAGGGCCGGGTGTGGGACGGCGGCACCGCGCATCAGCTTGGCCTCGTCGACCGGTTCGGCACGCTCGACGATGCGGTAGCGGAGGCGGCGCGGCGCGCGAAGCTCGATCCCAAGAGCGTTCACGCGGAATATCTCGAGAAGAAGCCCGGCTGGACCGCGCAGCTGGCCCAATCGCTGTCGAAGAAGGATGACGACGACGACGCCAGCACGATGATCGGCGCGGGCACCGACGCGTTCGGCCATGTCGCCGCGGATCGCCGCGCGATGCTCGGCCGCGCGCTGGGCGACGCGCAGCGGCTGGCGTCGGGGGCGTCGATCCAGGCGCGCTGCCTCGCCTGCGCGGGGCTGGGGCCGGATGCCGACGATGCGGGCGACGCGCGGCTGGTGGACCTGATCCTGGCGCGGCTGGGCTGGTAAGCGACGGGGCGGGCGCGGTGATCCGGCCCGCCCGGCGCGACGACGCGGCCGCGATCGCGCGCATCTATGCGCTCTATGTGCGGGACGGCATCGCCACGTTCGAGATCGAGCCGCCGGATGCCGCCGCGATCGCCCGGCGGATGGACGAGGCGGCCGGCCTGCCGTGGCTGGTCCACGAGGAAGCGGGGCTCGTCACAGGCTATGCCTATGCCGCGCCCTATCACGCGCGGGCGGCGTATCGCTGGACGGTGACCACGACGATCTACCTCGCTTCCGATGCAGCGGGGCGCGGGACGGGCCGGGCGCTGTACGCGGCGTTACTGGAGGCGCTGACCGCGTACGGCTATGCGCAGGCGGTGGCGCTGGTGTCGCGGCCCAATCCGGCGTCGGAGGCACTGCACGCCGCGCTCGGCTTCCGGCTGGCGGGCGTCGTCGATCGCGCGGGGTACAAGGCCGGGCGCTGGATCGACGTCGGTCACTGGCAACGCTCGCTCGCCGATCCGGGCGACCCGCCGGCCGAACCGCGGCCCGCGTCCTAGCGCGCGCCGGGCGTCACGATGCCAGCCACGCCTCCGCATCGGCGAGGCATTCGAACACCTCGGCGCCGGAGCGCATCCTCGACATCCGCCGCGTCTGCATCCGGGTGAGCACGCCGTCGCGGACCGTCGCGATCCGGCGCGCCTTGAGCGGCGAGTGGACGATCAGCGCGCCGAACGCCTCCATCACCGCCTGCGTCTGGACCATGTTGCCGTGCGTCTCGATCAGCAGGTCGAACGCGCCGGAGGCGACGCCCATCCCGGCCGCCGCGGCCTGCTCCTCGCGCCCGAAGCGTTGCACGTCGGCAAGGCCGAGCATGCCCTCCATCCGCGCGCGCACGAGCCGGCGGGCAGGGTCGGTCGTGACCGTGATCGTTCCCATCGCGTCGTCATGCGCCGTCGGAACAAAAATCAAGTTAACGCGGCCCGCCCTGCCGTTGCGACGGGTAGGCGGGCAGCGCCAGTTTCCAGCGGATCGCCGCCGCCCGCAGGCCGAAGCCCGCCGCCGCGGCAACCCCGGCCGCGACCGGCGGCGGCACGCCCAGCCGCTGCAGCACGACGAAGCTGGTCGACGCCAGCGCCGCCGCCGTCACGTACAGTTCGGGGCGCATCAGGATCGACGGCTCGCCCGCCAGCATGTCGCGGATGATGCCGCCGACGCTCGCCGCCAGCACGCCCATCAACGCGGCGGGTACCGGCGGGACGCCGTAGCTCAGTGCCTTGGCCGCGCCGTACACTGCATAAGCGGCGAGCCCGACCGCGTCGAACCAGTCGAGCGCGGCACCCCGCCACCAGCCGTGCGGACTGACCCAGACCGCGCCCGCGACGACCAGGCACACGCCCGCGACATGCCCGTCATGGACCCAGAACACGGGCGCGCCGATCAGCAGGTCGCGGATCGTCCCCCCGCCGACGCCGGTGACGAGCGCGAAGAAGGCGAGCGTCACCATCGTCTGCCCGTGCCGGGCGGCGGCGAGCGCGCCCGACGCGGCGAACACCACCAGCCCCGCGACGTCGAGCCACGGCGCCACGATCGGCAGCAGGACGTGCGGCGGCGGCAGGAGGTGCGACGCGACCGGATGGAAGGCGAGCGGCATGGACGGGTATCTACCGCATTCGGCCGGGCGCGGACCAGCAGGATGCGGCGGACGGGTGGCGATGACGCTGCGGTCGCCCGCGACCCGGATGCCGGCGCACAGAGGCGGCGCCGCGCTCAGTCCCGCTCCCGCACGCGTCGGGTGGGGGCGTTGAAGTCGGGCGGCTTGTCGGCGATCCAGGCGAGGAAGCGCGCGACCGGTGCCAGCGCGCGCACCGCCACAAGGTCGCCACCCGCCCCCGCGACCAGCCGCGCGAGATCGGCGTTGCGCGCGGCGGCGTGGATCGTGCGGTGGCAGATCGGGTGTACCGGCACCGTGTCGCGCCCGCCCTCGCTCTTGGGGATCGCATGGTGCCACTCGACGCGATGCCCCAGCGGGCGGCCGCACAGCGCGCATCGCGCTGGCGTCGCGTCGGCCAGCGGCCGCTGCGCCAGCGCCGCCTCCGCCAGCCGGCGGCGGACGCGACCTCTGGTCACCCGTGCGTCACCGGCGCATCACGCCTTCTTCATCGCCTCGATCAGCTTCTTGACCTCCTGGCTGCGGCCGCGCGGCAGGATCAGCACGTCGTCGCCGCTCGCCACCACGATCAGGTCCTCGACGCCGACCAGCGCGATCCGCGCGCCGTCGCTGCGCACGAGGCAGTTGCGCGTCTCGATCGCGATCACGCGGCCGCCGTCCTGCGTCGCATGCGTGTTGCCATCGGCGTCCGCCTCGCTGATCGCGTGCAGCGCGTCCCAGCTGCCCACATCGCTCCATCCCATCGCGACCGGCACCACCGCGACGCGGGTGGCGCGTTCCATCACCGCATAGTCGATCGACTGGTCCGCGGCGGCGGCGAAGGCTTCGCGATCGGGATGGACGCGGCTGCCGTCGCGGGTGGCGCCCGCCATCGCCGCCTGCGCCGCGGCGAGGATGCCGGGCTCGTATTGCGCCAGCGCTTCGAGATAGCGGTCGGCGCGGAACAGAAAGATGCCGCCGTTCCACGCATGGTCGCCGCTCGCCAGCATCGCCTCGGCCCGGTCGCGCGGCGGCTTTTCCACGAAACGCGCGACGTGGTGGACGCCGGGCACGATCGCCTTGCCGACCTGGATCCAGCCATAGCCGACCTCGGGCGCGTCGGGGGCGATGCCGAAGGTGACGAGCCAGCCCTGATGCACCAGCGGCAGCGCCGCCTCGATCGCGGCGTGGAACGCGTCGATGTCCGCGATCACATGATCGGACGGCATGACGAGCAGGGGAGCGGCCCCGCCCGTCGGATCGGTGCCGCCGGCCTCGATCGCCGCCAGCGCGATCGCGGGCGCGGTGTTGCGCGCGACCGGCTCCAGGATCAGCGATCGCGCGGTCGCGGCGACGGCGCCCAGCTGGCGCTCCACCTCGTCGGCATGGGCCGCGTTGGCGACCACGATCGGCGGCGCGAACGCCTCGCCGCCGACGCGTTGCGCGGTGATCTGCAGCATCGTCTCCTGCGCGGTCAGCGCCAGCAGCTGCTTGGGCCGCTCGGGCCGGCTCATCGGCCACAGCCGCGTGCCCGACCCTCCCGACAGGATGACGGGGACGATCGGGTGGGACTGCGACATGGAACGATGGTCTCCGGATCGCCCGGCGCGGGGCGTCGCGATGATCTAGCGGTGCGCGGCGCAAATCGCAAAGGGCGGGGCCGGGCGGCGGGGCGGAGCCGGACGGCGGCGCGGCGCACGGCAACGATTTGTTCGTCAATTTACCGCAAGGAGCATGTCGGCCCGCTTTACACCGGCGCGCTGGCGAAGGGTCGTGACGGCGATGATACGGCTGTTCAAGCATTACATTCCGCATGCGGTACTGCTGCTGGGCGCCTGCGACGCGGCGGCGCTGCTGGTCGCCGCCGAGATCGGCTGGGTCCTGCGCGCGCGCCAGATCGGCATCGATCCGGGATCGATCTGGCAACACCTGCCGCAGCTCGTGACCTTCGCCGCCAGCCTGCAGGTCGCGATGGTGGCGGTGGGCGCCTATTCGGCGGGCAAGCTCCACTCGATGCGCTATGCCGCCGCGCGGCTGCTGGTGGCGATCTCGCTGGGCGTGATCGTGCAGAGTGTCATCTTCTTCCTGGTGCCCGCGATCACCTTGTGGCGATCGAACCTGCTGTACGCGATGGTGGTGGCGATGGCGCTGCTGATGGGGCTGCGCGCACTGCTGGGCCGCGCGATCGGCAGCGACGCGTTCCGGCGCCGGGTCGTCGTGCTGGGCGCGGGGCCGCGCGCCGCGCGCCTGCGCGATCTGTGCGAGCTGCCCGGCGCGGGATGCACGGTCGCAGGCTTCGTCGCGATGAGCGAATCGGGCCGCGTGATCGGCAACGCGGTGCGGCGCGAGGACATCGCCAACCTCGCCGAGCACGTCGTGGCGCTGGGCGCGACCGAGGTGGTGCTGGCGATCGAGGAACGCCGCAACGCGCTGCCGCTCGCCGACCTGCTGCGCGTCAAGACGACGGGCGTCGAGGTGTCGGAGCTGTCGAGCTTTCTCGAGCGCGAGACGGGACGGATCGACCTGCAATCGGTCAACCCGTCGTGGCTGATCTTCTCCGACGGCTTCTCGTCCGGCCGGATGCTGTCGGGCATCGTCAAGCGGCTGTTCGACATCGCCGCCAGCCTGCTGCTGCTGCTGGTGACCGCGCCGGTGCTGCTGCTGACCGCGATCGCGATCCGGCTGGAGGGCGCAGGGCCGATCTTCTATCGCCAGCGCCGCGTCGGCCTGTTCAACGAGCCGTTCGACATCCCCAAGTTCCGTTCGATGCGCGCCGACGCCGAGGCCGCGGGCGTGGCCGTCTGGGCCGCCAAGGCCGATCCGCGCATCACCCGCGTCGGGCGGATCATCCGCAAGATCCGCATCGACGAGATCCCGCAGGCCTGGAGCGTGCTCAAGGGCGAGATGAGCTTCGTCGGCCCGCGCCCCGAACGCCCGCAGTTCGTCGAGAGCCTGGAGCGCGAGCTGCCCTTCTATGCCGAGCGGCACATGGTGAAGCCCGGCATCACCGGCTGGGCGCAGATCAACTATCCCTACGGCGCCTCGATCGAGGACGCGCGGCACAAGCTCGAATACGACCTGTATTACGCCAAGAACTATTCGCCGTTCCTCGATCTGTTGATCCTGTTGCAGACGTTGCGCGTCGTACTGTGGCCCGAAGGGGCGCGCTGAACCGATGGCGGCTTCCATGTCCGGCGTGAGCCTGTGGTGCTGGGCGCTGGCGGCGTTGCTGCTCGCGCTGGTGGGCGTGCATCAGTGGCGCCAGGCTAGCGGCCTCGTGCGCAAGGCGTTCGCGGGCGCGGTGTTGACGACAGCATTGTGGTCGCTGGCGATGGCCGGCATCGACGGCAACGACCTTGTCACCCGGCTTGCGGAGGGCGCACGGTCGCTCGCGTGGCTCGGCTTCATGGCGGTGCTGGCCCGATCGCCGGCATCGGGCGAACCGGGTAGCGGGCGCGGCGATCCGGTCTCGCGGGACAGGCGGGGGCGGCATGACAGGGTTGCGGTCGGCGCCGTCTACGGCGTCGTCGCGATCGTCGTGCTGGCCGGGATGGCGCTGGCCGTCGCCACGGCGTCGCTGCCGCCGTCCGCCGGTGCGCACGAACTGCGCGACGGGCGACTGATCCTGCGCATGATGGCGGCGGTGAGCGCCCTGGTGCTGGTGCATCAGCTTGGCTCCGCGGCCGGCGATGCGGCAGGCCGTGGCGGCGGGTTGCGGCTGGTGATCGGCGTTCTGGGCGCGATGTGGGCGACCGATCTGGCGGCCTATTGCGTCGCCTATGCCGTCGGCGGCTGGCCGCCGGTGCTGGTCGCGGCGCGCGCGATCGCTACGCTGATGCTCGCGCCGGCGCTGGCGATCGCGGCGCATCGCGACCCGCGCCGCGACACGGACTGGTCGCTACGCCTGTCGCGCGCGGTCGCGTGGCAGTCGCTGCGGGTGGCGGGCGTCGTCGGCTATGTCGCGCTGACGCTGCTCGGCACGATGCTGATCGAGCGGTCGGGCGCGGCGCAGGCGCGATTGTGGCAGACCGCGTTCGTCGTCGGCACGGGTGCCGCGACGCTCACGCTGCTCGCCAACCCGTGGCTGCGCGCCTGGACGCGGGTGAAGATCGCCAAGCACCTGTTCCGCCACCGCTACGACTATCGCGCCGAATGGGTGCGGTTCACCGACACGCTCGGCCGGGCGGAGGGTGGGATGCAGGAGCGCGCGCCGCTCGACCGCCGCATCGTCCAGGCGATCGCCGATCTGACCGCGTCGCCGGCCGGGCTGTTGCTGGTGCCCGACGGGCCGGAGACCGGCGGTGGGCTGGGCGTCGGCGCGGCGTGGAACTGGGGCGAGGCGGAGGCGGGCGGCGAGCCGCTGGCACGCCATCTGGCCGCCACCGCGCGGATCGTGGAGCTGGACGCGGTCCGCGCGGCGACCGCCGATGCCGACGAGACGGCGGCGGTGCCGCGCTGGATGCTCGATCAGGCGGACGCCTGGGCGATCGTGCCGCTGATTCATTTCGGGGCGCTGGCGGGCGCGATCCTGCTCGCCCGTCCGCCGGTCGACCGCGCGCTCGACTGGGAGGACCTCGACCTGCTGCGCATCGCCGGGCGGCAGGTCGCGAGCTATCTCGCCGAGGCGCGCGCGCAGGCCGATCTGGCCGAGGCGCGCCGCTTCGACGAGTTCAGCCGCCGCTTCGCGTTCATCGTCCACGACATCAAGAACATCGTCAGCCAGTTGAGCCTCGTCGCGCGCAACGCCGAGCGGCACGCCGACAACCCCGCGTTCCGCGCCGACATGGTGGCGACCTTGCACGAGTCGGCGGAGCGGATGAACGCGCTGCTCGCCCGGCTGTCGCAGCATCATCAGGCCCGGGTGGAGCCGCCGCGCGCGATCGACCTGACGGTGGTGGCGCATCGGATCGCGCGTCGCCGGCGGGCGCAGCATCCGGTGGCCGTCATGGGCGGGGCGGGCGTCCTGGCGTTGGCGGACGATGCGCGGCTGGAACAGTTGCTCGACCATCTCGTCCAGAACGCGGTCGAGGCGAGCGCGCCGGGCGCGGCGGTGACGCTGGCCGTCGGGGCGGACGCCGACGCCGCGACAATCGAGGTCGTCGACACGGGCTGCGGCATGTCGCCGGCCTTCCTGCGCGACGAGCTGTTCCGCGCGTTCCACTCGTCCAAGCCCGGCGGCTTCGGCATCGGCGCGTTCGAGGCGAAGCAGCTGGCGCAGGCGATGGGCGGCAGCGTCGCGGTGGACAGCCGCGAGGGACAGGGCACGCGCTTCGTCGTCCGCCTGCCGCTCGCGCCCGCCGCCGTCGGATCGGCAACGGCGGCGATGGAGAGGGCGGCATGACGGACGCGAAGAAGCTGCTGATCGTCGAGGACGACCTGGGCCTCCAGCGCCAGCTGCGCTGGGCGTACGACGGGTACGAGGTGATCGTCGCCGGCACCCGGGCGGAGGCGGTGGCTGCGATGCGCGCCGACGAGCCCGCGGTGGTGACGCTGGACCTCGGGCTGCCACCCGATCCCGACGGCACCGCGGAAGGGTTCGCGACACTGGCCGAGATCCTCGCGCTGGCGCCCGAGACGAAGGTGATCGTCGCATCGGGGCACGGCGCGCGCGACAGCGCGCTGCGCGCGATCGCGGACGGGGCATGGGACTTCTACGCCAAGCCGATCGACATCGACGCGCTGGGGCTGATCGTCGCGCGCGCGTTCCACGTTCATGCGCTGGAGGCGGAGAACCGGCGGCTGGCGGCGCAGGCCGGCGGCGAGACCGTGCTGGGCGGCATCATCACCGCATCCCCCGAGATGCTGCGCGTCACGCGCACGGTCGAGCGCGTCGCGCCGTCGGCGGTGTCGGTGATGCTGCTGGGTGCGAGCGGGACGGGCAAGGAGCTGCTGGCGCGCGGGCTGCACGAGGCGAGCCGCCGGCGGGGCGGGTTCGTCGCGATCAACTGCGCCGCGATCCCCGAAGCGCTGCTGGAAAGCGAGCTGTTCGGGCACGAGAAGGGCGCGTTCACCGGCGCGGTGCGTACCGTCGAGGGCAAGATCGAGCAGGCGCAGGGCGGCACGCTGTTCCTCGACGAGATCGGCGACGTGCCGCCCGCGGTGCAGGTGAAGCTGCTGCGCTTCCTGCAGGAGCGGGTGGTGGAACGGGTGGGGGGGCGCCGCGCGATCCCGGTCGACGTGCGCGTGGTGTGCGCGACGCATCGCGACGTCGATGCGATGGTCGCGGACGGCGGCTTCCGCGAGGACCTGTACTATCGGCTCGCCGAGATCGTTGTGCGGGTGCCGAGCCTCGCCGAGCGTCCGGGCGACGCGGGGCTGCTCGCGCGCGCGTTCCTGGCGCGTCATGCCGCGGCGATGAACCCGGCCGTCACCGGTCTGTCCGCCGACGCGCGCGCCGCGATCGACTCGCACGGCTGGCCGGGCAACGTGCGCGAGCTCGAGAACCGGATGAAGCGCGCCGTCATCATGGCCGATGCCCGCCACGTCACCGCCGCCGACCTCGACCTCGCGCCCGCGGAGGTCGCGGCGGTGAACCTGCGCGCGGCGCGCGAGGGCGCGGACCGGCTGGCGATCCGCCACGCGCTCGCGCGCTCCGACGGCAACATCTCGGCGACGGCGCGGCTGCTGGGGGTCAGCCGACCGACGCTGTACGACCTGCTGAAGAGCTACGACCTCGGCGGGACGGCGGGGGGCGAGCGGGGTGGTTGAGGAGCCGAGCCGCTATCCGCTCGCGCGGCGACGACGACGCGGGCCGCTGCGCCGCCTGTCGGCCGGCCTCGGGCGCGGGGCGAGGGCGATCGTCGCGCACCTCCAAAACCGGTCCGCGCAGGCGCGCAGGCGCGCAGGCGCGCTGGCGATCCTGATCGTCGCGGCGGGCGTGGCGGGCTGGCTCGTCCACCGCTCCCACCGGCCCGATCCGATGGCCGAGCTGGCCATGGCGCAGGCGACGCTGCGGCAGGGCAATCAGTCCGCCGCGCATCGTCACGCGCAGACCGCCGCGGCCGCCGACCCCCGGTTGCGCGCCGCGCACGTCATGCTGGCGAGGGTAGCTCTCGTTCAGGGGGACGGCGTGCTGGCCGAGGGCGAGCTGACCCGCGCGGCGGCGATCGGCGGCGGAGCGGATCCGGCGATGCTGGCGGAGGCGCGGTTCCTGCAAGGGGATGCGGACGGCGCGATCGATCTGGCGGCCAAGGCAGCGCCCGGCGAGGCCGCCGCCGCCGGCCGGATCACCGCGCGTGCGCAGGCCGCGAACGACGACGTGCCCGCCGCGGAAGCAACGCTTCGCCGGGTCCTCGCGCGCTTTCCCGGCGATGCGCTCGCCTGGCGCGACCTGGCGCGCATCCGGTTCGACGCCGGCGACGTGCTGGGCGCGACCGACGCCGCCGGCCGTGCGCTTGCGCTGGCGCCCAAGGCGACCGGCGGCGATCCCGACCTGCTGGTGCTGGAGGGGGAGATCGTCCGGCGCCGCTATGGCCTCGCCGCCTCCGTGCCGTGGTTCCGCGCCGCGCTCGCGCACGACGCCTATCACGTCCCCGCACTGCTGGCCGTAGCCGCGACGCTCGGCGACATGGGCCGCAACGCCGAGATGCTGGATGCGACCCGCCGGGCGCTCGCCGCGCGCCCGGGCGAGCCGCGGGCCTTGTACCTTCAGGCGGTGCTGGCGGCGCGCGCGGGGCAACCCGATCTCGCCCGCGCGATGATGGCGCATGCGGGCGGCGCGATGGACCATGTTCCCGGCGGGCTGCTGCTGAACGGCGTACTCGCGGCCGAGGCGAGCCAGTGGGAACGGGCCATCGCCGCGTGGCGCGAACTCGTGGCGGTGCAGCCGTACGACATCGTCGCGCGCCGGCTGCTCGGGATGGCGCTGTTGCGGTCGGGCGATCCGCGCGGCGCGCTGGACACGTTGCGACCGGTGGCGCAGCGCGACGATGCGGACGGCTATACGCTGTCGCTGGCCGCGCGGGCGTTCGAGGCGACGGGCGACCGCGCCATGGCCGCTGCCTTGCTCGACCGCGCCGCGTCGCCGCTTCCCTCCACCAACCCGCAACCGTTCGGCAGCGACGACGACGTCTCCACGCAGCGCCAAGCGGTGGGGGAGGACGGCACCGACCCGTCCCGCGTGGTCGAGCTGGTACGATCGCTGATCGAGGCCGGGCGGCTGCCCGAGGCGCTGACGCTCGCCCGGTCGCTGGCGGGCGCAGGACCGGGCGCGCCCGAGGCGTGGCGGCTGGTGGGCGACGTCCAGGCGGCGACGAACCGGCCCGCCGATGCCGCCGTCGCCTATGCCCGGGCGGCCGACCTGTCGTTCGACGAGCCGACGATGTTGCGGCTGGTGAGCGCACAGGCAGCCGCGGGACAGCCGATCCCCGCCGCGCGGACGCTGGCGCTTTATCTCGCGCAGAACCCCGCCAGCGTGCCGGCGGCGCGTATGGTAGCGGGGTTGCAGGTGAGGGCGGGGGACTGGCCCCGTGCGATCGCGACGCTGGAACGGCTGCGCGCGCAGATCGGCAACCGCGACGCGGGCCTGCTGACGCAATTGTCGGCGGCGTACCTCGGCGCAGGCGACGCGGCGGCGGGGCAGGCGTTCGGGCGCGCTGCGTACCGCTTGCAGCCGATGAACGCCGCCACCGCCGACGCCTATGGCTGGGCATCGTTTGCGCGGGCCGACGATACCATGGCGCGCGACCTGCTGCGCAAGGCGTCGATCCTGGCGCCACGCGACGCCGGGATCGCCGCGCACCGCGCCGCCGCGACGGCGCCGCGCTAGGCCGGCGCTTGCGCCCGCCGCGCCCGGCGGGGCACAGCGGCGGCATGACCGAGACGCCCGACGCCCTCCTGGCCCGCATCGCCGACGCGCTCGACCGGCTGAGCCCACCGCCGCCGCCGCCCGCCGATCCGCTCGCCCACCCCGCCTATCTGTGGCGCGGGCGGACGCTGGAGCCGGCGCGCGCGTTCCGGCCGCTCGCCCTCGACGCGCTGCACGGGATCGACCGGCAGAAGGCGACACTGCTCGCCAACGTCCGCCGTCTCGCCGCCGGCCATGCCGCGCACGACGTGCTGTTGTGGGGCGCGCGCGGGACGGGCAAGTCGGCGCTGGTGACGAGCGCGGTTGCGGCGGTGCAGGCGGACGGCGGCGCGCTCGCGCTGGTCGAGGTAGTGACGCCGCGGCTCGACACGCTGCCCGCGCTGTTCGCGGTGCTGGCCGATGTGCCGCGCGCGTTCGCGCTGTTCGTCGACGACCTGGGCCTCGACGCCGCCGCCGACGGCCGCAGCCTGCGCTCGATGCTGGAGGGCGGGGCGGAGGCGCGGCCGGCGAACGCGCGGCTGTTCGTCACCAGCAACCGCCGCCATCTGGTGGCGCGCGACATGGATGCGCAGGCGGGCGCGATCAATCCGCGCGACGCCGCCGACGACGACTTGGCGCTCGCCGACCGGTTCGGGCTCAGCCTGGGCTTCCACGCGGTCGATCAGGCGGATTACCTGGCGATCGTGCGCGGCTATGCCGTCGCGCGGGGCCTGCCGGTGGACGAGGCGGACGCGCTCGGCTGGGCGATCCGGCGCGGCGGCCGATCGGGGCGCGTCGCGTGGCAATATGTCGTCGAACTGGCGGGCCGGGCGGGGCGGGGCGGCTGATCGCCGACGCCGCTTTGGCCGGTCAGCCCAGCGCCTCGACCTGCTCCGCCAGCTCCAGCCAGCGCGCTTCCGCCGCGTCCTTCTCCGCCCGCGCCGCGTCCAGCGCCTTCATCAGCCGGTCGAAGCCGGCGGGATCGCGCACGTAGAGGCCCGCATCCGTCAGCTTCGCCTCGTCGCGCGCGATCGCGGCGTCCAGCGCCTCGATCCGCTTGGGCAACTGATCGTAGTCGCGCTGATCCTTGTAGGTGAGCTTGCGCGAGGGCGCCGCGACGGGCGTCTCCGCCTTGGGTGCGGTCGCCTTCCTGACCGGCGCGGCGGAGCGCCGCCGCCGCTCCCAATCCTCGTACCCGCCCGCCACCACGTCGACGGTGCCGCTGCCGTCGAGGCCGAGCGTCACCGTCACCGTCCGGTCGAGGAAGTCGCGGTCGTGGCTGACGATCAGGACGGTGCCGTCGTAATCGGCGATCACCTCCTGCAACAGGTCGAGCGTCTCGAGGTCGAGGTCGTTGGTGGGCTCGTCGAGCACCAGCAGGTTCGATGGCCGCGCGAACTCGCGCGCCAGCAGCAGACGAGAGCGCTCGCCGCCCGACAGCGTGCCGACCTTCGCCTCGATCAGATCGGGGTCGAACAGGAACTCTTGGAGATAGCCGCGCACGTGCTTGCGGACGCCCAGCACGTCGATCCAGTCGCCGCCGTCGGCCAGCACGTCGCGCACGCGCTTGTCGGGGGCCATCAGGCTGCGCTGCTGGTCGATCACTACGCCGTTCAGCGTCTTGGCCAGCTTCACCCGGCCGCTGTCGGGCTGGAGGTCGCCGGTCAGCAGCCGGAGCAGCGTCGTCTTGCCGGCGCCGTTGCGCCCGACGATGCCGATCCGGTCGCGCCGGGTGACGCGCAGCGACAGGTCGCGGATGATCGTGCGATCGCCATAGGCCTTGGTCGCGTGCTCGGCGTCGATGACCACCTTGGTCTTGCTGTCGTCGCTGCCGGTGACGAGGTTGGCGGTGCCCTGCGGCCCGACCATCGCCGCGCGCTCGGCGCGCATCTCCTTCAGCTTGGTCAGCCGGCCCTGGTTGCGCCGCCTGCGGCCGGTCACGCCGCGCTGGAGCCAATGCTCCTCGATCTTGAGCCGCGCATCGAGTTTCTGGCCGGCGCGCTCCTCGTCGGCATACACCTGTTCGGTCCACGCCTCGAACCCGCCGAAGCCGATCTCCGCCCGCCGGATCGCGCCGCGATCGAGCCACAGCGTCTGCCGCGTCAGCCGGGTCAGGAAGGTGCGGTCGTGGCTGATGACGACGAACGCGCCGCCGAACCGGCCCAGCCACTCCTCCAGCCACTCGATGGCGTGGATGTCGAGGTGGTTGGTGGGCTCGTCGAGCAGCAGCACGTCGGGATGGCGGGCGAGCGCGCGGACGATCGCGGCGCGCCGCCGCTCGCCACCGCTGGCGGTCGCCGCCTCGCGCGCCAGGTCGATCCCGAGCTGGTCGGCGATCGCCTCCGCCTCGTAATGCTCGGGCGCGTCGTCCCCGCCCAGCACGTAATCGGCGAGCGTCGCGTGGCCGCTCAGGTCCGGGTCCTGTTCCAGCAGGATCACCTTCGTCCCCGGCACGATGGTGCGCCGCCCCTCGTCGGGCAGGATCGTGCCCGCGATCAGCTTGAGCAGCGTCGTCTTGCCGGCGCCGTTGCGGCCAATCAGCGCCAGCCGGTCGCGCGGCCCGACGTAAAGGTCGAGGTTGCGGAACAGCCAGCCCGACCCCTGGACGAGGCCGAAATCTTCGCAGGACAGGATGGGAGCGGCCATAGCCGCGTGAGCTAGGGCGGCAGGGGGCCGGCGGCAAGCACCCGCGGGCCCGGGCCGGGACCATTCACAGGCTGTTCAACGCAGGCGCTCCATGGCAGCGGTCATGGCGATGCTGCTGGCCCTCCTCCTCGCGCTCGGCGCGCCGGTCGCGTCGCCGCCGGCGTCCGATCAGCATCGCGACCAGGACCAGGCCTGGGCCGCGCGGCGGCAGGGACATATCCTGCCGCTGAAGGAGATCGAGCGGCGCGTGGTGCCCACGATGCCGGGCGCGCAATACATCGGCGTCGATTTCGATCCGGGCACCGCGGTTTACACGCTCAAGTTCCTGCGCAATGGCGCGGTGATCTGGGTCGACGTCGACGGCCGATCCGGTCAGGTCGTCGGCCGGACCGACAAGCCGTCGGGCAAATAGGGGAGGCACGTCACATGCGCGTTCTGATCGTCGAGGACGAGCCGAACCTCGGGGCACAGCTCAAGAACACGCTGGAGGGCGCGGGCTATGCGATCGACCTCGCCACCGACGGCGAGGAGGGGCATTTCCTGGGCTCGACGGAGAATTACGACGCGATCGTGCTCGACCTGGGGCTGCCCGAGGTGGACGGTCTGACGGTGCTCGACCGCTGGCGGCGCGAGGGGCGGACGGCGCCGGTGCTGGTGCTGACCGCGCGCGACAGCTGGTCCGACAAGGTGGCGGGGCTGGATGCGGGCGCCGACGATTACGTCGCGAAACCGTTCCAGACCGAGGAGCTGATCGCCCGGCTGCGCGCGCTGATCCGCCGCGCCTCGGGCAACGCCAGCAGCGAACTGACCGCGGGCGACATCCGCCTCGACACGCGCAGCGGCAAGGTGACGCGCGCGGGCGAGGCGGTGAAGCTGACCGCGCAGGAGTACAAGCTGCTGAGCTATCTCCTCCACCACAAGGGCAAGGTCGTTAGCCGCACCGAACTGATCGAGCATATCTACGATCAGGATTTCGACCGCGACTCGAACACGATCGAGGTGTTCGTGACGCGGATCCGCAAGAAGCTGGGACAGGACGTCATCACGACGATCCGCGGGCTGGGGTATTCGCTGGAAGAGCCGGCCTGACCATGTCTGCGACCGTGGCCTCGGCCAGTCCGGTCGCCATCCCCGCGCGCACGCGCACCACCGGGTCGCTGTCGCGCCGGATGATCCTGATCGCCGCCGTGTGGATCACCGTGCTGTTGGCGGGTGGCGGCTATGCGCTCGACCGCGTGCTGGTGGGCGCCGTCACCGCCAATTTCGACGACCAGCTCGAATACGTCCTGCGCTCGCTCATCACGTCCGCCGAGATCGACCGCACCGGCGACGTGGTGTTCAGCCGCGAGGCGGCGGACCAGCGGTTCCTCGAACCCTATTCGGGGCTGTACTGGCAAGTCTCGGGCAAGGGGCACGAGGACTTCCCCTCGCGATCGCTGTGGGACCGCCACCTCGCCTATGCCGAGCGGCACGTCGATCGCGAGGTCCACACGTTCGACAGCGGTCAGTTCGCGGACGAGAAGCTGCGCATCGTCGAGCGCGACGTGACCCTGCCGATGTCGGCGACGGTGTGGCGGTTCCAAGTAGCGGCCAGCCGCGATCAGCTCGACGCGCAGATCGCGGTGCTGCGCCGCACGCTGGTGCGCTCGTTCCTGCTGCTCGCGCTCGGGCTCGTGGTGCTGGCGGCGTTGCAGACCTTCTACGGCCTGTGGCCGCTGCGGCGGGTGCGCGAGGAGATCAAGGCGATGCGCGCGGGCACGTCCAGCCGCGTCGCGCGGCCGATGCCCAACGAGGTCGCGCCGCTGGTCGAGGAACTCAACGCGCTGATCGCGCACAACGAGCGCCAGGCGGAGGAGGCGCGCGAGCATGCCGGCAACCTGGCGCATGCGCTGAAAACGCCGTTGACCGTCATCATGAACGCCGCGACCGCGCAGGCGTCTGACCTGTCCGAGACGGTGTGCCGCGAGGCGACGACCATGCGCCGGCAGGTCGATCACCACCTCGCGCGCGCCCGCGCCGTCGGGCGGCGCGGATCGGCGCACAGCCGCGCGGACGTTTGGCCGAGCCTGGAGGCGGTCGAGCGCGCGGTCGGCCGCCTGTATCGCCACGTCCGCCTCGACGTGACCGGCCCCAGTGACCCCGACCACAGTTGGGCCGTCCATGTCGAGCGGCAGGACCTGGACGAGATGCTCGGCAACCTGATCGAGAACGCGGCGAAATATGGGGGGGGCAGCGTGTTCGTGACGGTCGGCCACGTGGCGGGTCCGGCGGGCGGCGCGATCGACGGCTTCGTCGAGTTCCTGATCGAGGACGACGGCGCGGGCATCCCGGAAGCCGACCGCAGCCGCATCTTCGACCGCGGCGTCCGCCTCGACAGCGGCAAGCCCGGAACCGGCCTCGGCCTCGCGATCGTTCGCGACGTGGCGGAGATCTACGGCGGCAGCGTGGGGCTGGAGGAGAGCGAAGACTTGGGCGGGCTGATGGTCCGCTTGCGGCTGCCGTCGGCGGGGTAGGGCGGATGCGCCCTTCCGATGATCGCGACCGTTCCTATCTATCGGGGGTGCGAGACGACATTTCCCGGCCCGGCCCCCGTATCCTGGCGCTCGGCGACAGCCTGACCGCCGGCTATGGCCTCGCCCAGCGCGACTCCTTCGTTCGGCAGCTCGAGGCGCTGCTCGTCGAGCGACACGGCGCCGCCACGGTGCATCAGGCGGGCGTGTCGGGGGACACCAGTGCGGACGGCCTGCGCCGCCTGCCGCGCGTACTCGCCGGCCTCGGCGTGAAGCCGGACCTCGCGATCGTCGAGTTCGGCGCCAACGATCTGCTGCAAGGGGTGTCGCCCGATCGGATGCGTGCCAACCTCGATGCGATGCTGGTCGAGCTCGGCCGCTGCGGGATCCCGGTCCTGGTGGCGGGCATGAAGGCGCCGACGTGGCTCGGCGCCTTCACCTACGGCTTCGACGCGGTGTTCCCGGCGCTGGCCGAGGCGCACGGCGCAGCGCTGTACCCGTTCTTCCTCGACGGCGTGGTGGGCGATCCGACCCTGACGCTGATGGACGGGCTCCACCCGAATGCGCGCGCGATCGGGATCATCGTGCGCCGGATGCTGCCGTTCGTGGAGGCGGCGCTGGAGACCGCGCGCGGGATCAAGGTCTGACGCTCGCCATTTGCGACCGGCCCGGCGGCGCGAGGGACTAGATCATCGAACGGCGCGGGTCAGGCGGCGACCCGCGTCTCCGCACCGATCTCCGCCATCGCCGCCGCCGCGATCGACAGGCTGTGCTTACGCGCCTCGTGGTCGAAGATCGCGCTGGTGAGCATGACCTCGTCGACGGCGGTGCGCGCGACGAATGCCGTCAGCCCCGCCTTGATCCGCGCCGGGCCGCCGGCGGCCGAACAGCTGAGCACCTGATCGAGGATCGCCGCACCCTGGACGCCCAGGCTCTCGCGATAGCCCGCGACGGGCGGCGGCAGCTGGCGCGGGTTGCCGGTGCGCAACGACACGAACGCCTGCTGCTGCGACGAGGCGAGCAACTCGCCTTCCGCATCTGTGTCGGCGGCAAACACGTTGAACCCCGCCATCGCATACGGTTTGGCGAGCCGCGCCGAGGGCCGGAAATCGCGGCGGTAGATCGCCAGCGCCTGGTCGAGCGCATCGGGCGCGAAATGCGACGCAAAGGCATAGGGCAGCCCGAACGCGGCGGCGAGCTGCGCGCCGAACAGGCTGGACCCCAGTATCCACATCTCCGGGTTCGCGCCCGCGCCGGGGGTCGCGACGATCCCCGTCTGCCCGTCGTCTGTGAAATAGCTCTGCAACTCCAGCACGTCCTGCGGGAAGGCGTTGGCGTCCGTCTCCAGCGTCCGGCGCATCGCGCGCGCGACCCGCTGATCGCTGCCGGGCGCGCGGCCGAGGCCGAGGTCGATCCGGCCGGGGAACAGCGCCTCCAGCGTCCCGAACTGCTCCGCGATCGCGAGCGGCGCATGGTTGGGCAGCATGATCCCGCCGGCGCCGACGCGGATCGTCTTCGTCGCGGCGGCGAGATGCGCGATGACGACGGACGTCGCCGCGCTGGCGATCCCGCGCATCCCGTGGTGCTCGGCGACCCAGTAGCGGGAAAAGCCCAGGCCTTCGGCATGGCGGGCGAGATCGGCGGCGTTGGCAAGCGCCTGGCCGACGCTGCCGCCTTCGACGACGGGGACGAGATCGAGGAGTGCGTATCGGGTCATGAACGACAAGGTGGGGAGACCGGGGCGATGGGGAAAGAGGTGGCGCCGCCTACCGCTTCTCGCGGTGGAACGGCCACGTCGCTTGCCCGCCTCGCGTCGCCTCCCTAAGCGTAGCCGCGATGATCCCTCGCCTGGCCTCGATCGACACGTGGATCTTCGATCTCGACAACACGCTGTATCCGGCGAGCGCGGACCTGTTCGCGCAGGTCGATCGGCGGATGACAGACTATGTCGCGCGGACGTTGGACCTCGATCGCGAGGCGGCGTTCCGGGCGCAGAAGGCGTGGTTCCTCGACCACGGCACCACCCTGTCGGGGCTGATGGCGGAGCACCGCGTCGATCCGCACGATTTCCTCGCCTATGTCCACGATATCGAGTTCGACGTGCTGTCCCACGATGCGCTGCTGGGGGAACGGATCGCCGCGTTGCCCGGGCGCAAGCTGGTCTTCACCAACGGTGACGCGCCCTATGCGACCAAGGTGCTCGCCCGGCTGGGGCTCGACGGCCATTTCGAGGGCGTCCACGACATCCACGCGATGGGACTGATGCCCAAGCCGCATGCGTCGGCGTATCGCGGACTGTGCAACGCGTTCGGGATCGATCCCGCGCGATCGCTGTTCGTCGACGACATGGCGCGCAACCTCGCGCCCGCCAAGGCGATCGGCATGACGACGGTGTGGGTCGACAACGGATCGGAACAGGGCGCGGCCGCAGCGCGCGACGTCGCCGATTTCACCATCACCGAACTCGCCGACTGGCTCGGCTTTATCCTGGAGGACCAATGACCGACGCACCCACCGATCTGGCCGCCACGATCGACGCGGCTTGGGAGGAGCGTGCGGAACTCGGCCTGCACACGCAAGGAGCCGTCCGCGATGCCGTGACGCGCACGCTGGCGCTGCTCGACGGCGGCGAGGCGAGGGTGGCGGAGCCGGACGGCACGGGCGGCTGGCGCGTCAACCAGTGGCTGAAGAAGGCGGTGCTGCTGTCCTTCCGCCTGAACGACAATCGCGTGATGGACGGCGCGGGCGCGCCGGCATTCGATAAGGTCGCGTTGAAGTTCGCCGGCTGGGACGAGGGCGCCTTCCGAGCGGCGAGCTTCCGCGCGGTGCCCGGCTGCGTCGTGCGGCACGGCGCGTTCATCGGCAGGAACGCGATCCTGATGCCCAGCTTCGTCAACATCGGCGCGTACGTGGGCGAGGGGACGATGGTCGACACCTGGGCCACGGTGGGCAGTTGCGCGCAGATCGGCCGGGGCGTCCATCTGTCGGGCGGCGCGGGGATCGGCGGCGTGCTCGAGCCGCTGCAGGCCGATCCTGTCATCATCGGCGACGGCGCGTTCATCGGCGCGCGCGCGGAGGTGGCGGAGGGCGTGCGCGTCGGCGAGGGCGCGGTGCTGTCGATGGGCGTGTACCTGGGCGCATCGACCAAGATCGTCGACCGCGCGACCGGCGAGGTCTTCCGGGGCGAGGTGCCGCCCTATGCGGTGGTCGTGCCGGGCACGCTGCCGGGCAAGGAGGGCGCCCCCGGCCTGTACTGCGCGGTGATCGTCAAGCGGGTGGACGCGCAGACCCGGTCCAAGACCAGCATCAACGACCTGTTGCGCGACTGATGCGGGCGCGGATCCTCGTCGCGCTGGCGCTCGGCGCGGCGCTGGTCGCGGGCGCGCGCGCGCCCGTGGTGCCGTCCGGCCCGGTGCCCACCGCGCTCGCGCAGGTGGTGCGCACCTTCCCGCACGATCCGCGCGCGTTCACCGAGGGGCTGCTGTTCCACGACGGCCGGTTGTACGAAAGCACGGGGGAGCCGGGCCGATCGTCGATCCGCGAGGTCGATCTCGCCACCGGCAAGGTGCTGCGCAGCGTCGTCATCCCGCCGCCGACGTTCGGCGAGGGCATCGTGATCTGGGGCAAGCAGATCATCAGCCTGACGTGGCGCGACGGGCTCGGCTGGCGCTGGTCGCTCGCGCATTTCGCCCGGGTCGGCAGCTTTCGCTATCCGGGCGAGGGATGGGCGCTCACCACCGACGGCCGCTCGATCATCATGTCGGACGGCACCGACCAGCTCCGCTTCCTCGACCCCGCCACGCTGCGCGAACGCCATCGGCTGCGCGTCGCCGCCGACGGGCGCCCGGTCGATCAGCTCAACGAGCTCGAATATGTCGACGGCGAGATCCTCGCCAACATCTGGCGGACGAACCGCATCGCGCGGATCGATCCCGCCAGCGGCGCCGTGATCGGCTGGATCGACGTCTCCGCGCTGACGGAACAGGTCCACCCGACCGATCAGGACGACGTGCCCAACGGCATCGCCTGGGACGCGAGCCATCGCAGGCTGTTCGTGACGGGCAAGGACTGGCCGACATTGTACCAGATCCGGCCGCCAAGGGGCTGACCGATCCGATGTCGCGCCTCGCCCGTATCGACAAGTCCGGCCCGTCCCCCTACCGCCCTGTCGAAAGGGGAGAGTTCATGTCGACCATCGCCAGCCAGGTACTCGATCGCGTCCTCGTGCTGGAGATGGTGCGGGTGACAGAGGCGGCGGCAATCGCCGCATCGATGTTGACCGGCCATGGCGACGAGAAGGCGGCGGACGCGGCGGCCGTCGAGGCGATGCGCGCTGCACTCAACGAGCTCTACATGGACGGCACCGTCGTCATCGGCGAGGGCGAGCGCGACGAGGCACCGATGCTGTTCATCGGCGAGAAGGTCGGCTCGGCGCCGGGCAAGGGTCCCAAGATCGACATCGCGCTCGACCCGCTCGAGGGCACGACCCTGTGCGCCAAGGCCGGACCCAACAGCCTGGCGGTGCTGGCGATCGCGGAGGCGGGCGGGCTGCTCAACGCGCCCGACGTCTACATGGACAAGATGGCGGTCGGCCCGGGTTACCCGGCAGGCGTGATCGACCTCGATCGCTCGCCGAGCGACAACGTCCGCGCGGTCGCCGCGGCCAAGGGCGTGGCGCCGCGCGAGATCATCGCCTGCGTGCTCGACCGGCCCCGGCACGAGGCGCTGATCGCCGAGTTGCGCGCGCTGGGGTGCGGTGTGATGCTGATCGGTGACGGCGACGTGGCGGGCGTCATCGCCACCACCGATCCCGACACGACGATCGACATCTACATGGGATCGGGCGGCGCCCCCGAAGGCGTGCTGGCGTGCGCGGCGCTGCGCTGTGTCGGCGGGCAGTTCAAGGGCCGGCTGCTGTTCCGCAACGACGACGAGCGTGGCCGGGCGGCGAAATGGGGCGTGACCGATCTCGACAAGCAATACGACCTGACGGAGCTCGCGCGCGGCGACTGCATCTTTGCTGCGACCGGGGTAACGGACGGGTCGCTGCTGGCGGGCGTCAAGCGGCGGCGCGGGACGATGACGACCGAGAGCGTGGTGATGCGCGCGTCGTCGGGCACGGTGCGCTGGGTACGGGGCGAGCACCGCATCGGGTGATGCGCCGACGCTCGCTGGCCGCTGCGGAGCCGGCGGGGTGATCGCCTGGCCGACGGCGCTGCTGATCGTCGCCCTGCTGCCGGTACTGACCGTGTTCCGGCGAGCGCGGGTCCGCCCTGTGCGGCGCGGGAACCGGTTCCGCCACCTGGCGACGACGGCGCTATGGCGGTTCGGCGTTCCCGTGCCCGTAGTGCTCCTGCTTGCGGGGCGGTTGCCGGCGCTGGCCGCGATGCCACCGGAGTTCCGTCCGGCCGCCCGGTGGATGGGGGTCGCCGACGACGGTCCGTTGCTGGTCGGCGGCATGGTCGCGGGAGCGCTGCTCGGCATGGGCGCAGCGACCGCGATCACCGCGTGGCGGGCATCGCGCCGCCGCCCTGCGGTGTACTGGTTCGGGGAGTTCGCGGAACTGGAGGCGACGACCCGCGCGGACCGCGGCTGGGCGGCGGTGCTGAGCTTCGTCGCCGGGGTGACGGAGGAGGCGTATTTCCGCCTGCTGCTGCCGCTGCTCGCGACGATGGCGTGGCCGGGCGATGGCCCGGGCGGGATGCCGGGCGCGGCGGTGGGCTTCGCCGGATCGGCGCTGCTCTTCGGTGCGGCGCATCGCTATCAGGGGTGGCGGGGGATGGCGACCACCACGGTCGTGGCGGTGGGGACGACGGGGTTGTACCTCGCGAGCGGCAGTCTGCTGCTGGCGATGGGCTATCACGCGCTGATCGATCTGGGCAGCCTGGTGGTGCGGCCCTGGGTGCGGCAGGTGGTTGGGCGGCGGTCGGCCAGGCATGCGCGAACCCGGGACGGTTCAGGCTGAGCGTACCGAAGCCCTGTCCTGTCTTGCCAAAGGACGGCGGCGCTTCGACAAGCTCGGGGTGAACGGTCTTGGGTTCGGGGGACACGCACATGCGCATCGCGGCAATCATCGGGGCGAGCGTGCTGACGCTCTCGGTCGCGGGACAGGCTGCCCCCCAGGCCTCACCGCCGCCGGCCGCCGCGCAGTCGCCCTTCACCTTCGAGGAGGTGAGCATCCCGATGCGCGATGGCGCGCGGTTGCAGACGGTGATCCTGCGCCCGCGCGACCGGACCGACAGGCTGCCGATCCTGCTCCAGCGCACGCCCTACGGCGTCCCCGACGCCGCGCCGCCGGGCGCGGGCCGGTTCGCCACGCTGATGCGCGACGGCTACGTCTTCGTGTTCCAGTCGATGCGCGGGCGGTTCAAGTCCGACGGCGTGTTCACCCTGTCGACCGCGATCCACCCCGGCGACCGGCACGCGACCGACGAGTCCACCGATGCGTACGACACGATCGACTGGCTGGTGCGCCACGTGCCCGCCAACAACGGCCGCGTCGGCATCTGGGGCGTGTCCTATCCCGGGCTCGCGGCGGGCATGGCGCTGGTCCACCCGCATCCGGCGTTGAAAGCGGCCAGCCCGCAGGCGGCGTGGGTCGACTATTGGCAATCGGACGACCTCCACCGCAACGGCGCGCTGCGGCTGAGCTATGCCACCGACTGGCTGTACATGATCCAGCACGACAAGGCGGCGGACGCGCACTTCAAATACCCCGGCGTCGACGCCTACGACTGGTTCCTGCACGAGGGGAATGCGGCCGCGGTGAACGAGCTTCAGGGCAGCGGCCCGATGTTCACCGCGCTGATCGAGCATCCGAATCACGACGGCTTCTACACCGGCCAGAACTGGCAGACCGCGCTCGGCCGCACGACGGTGCCGACGCTGAACGTCGCCGGCTTCTGGGATCAGGAGGACCCGTCCGGCTCGTGGCGCATCTACCAGCAGCAGAAGAAGGACGATCCCCGGCATCTGGCGCAGATGGTGTCGGGTCCCTGGATCCATGGCGGATGGCAGGACAAGGGGGACAGGCTCGGCCCGATCCCGCTGGGGGTGGAGAGCGGGACCGAGTTCCAGGAACGGATCCAGGCACCGTTCTTCCGCTACTGGCTGCACGGGCAGGGCGAGCGGCCGGACTTCGCTGCGCGGATGTTCGAATCGGGCTCCAACCGGTGGAAGACCTATGCCAGCTGGCCACCCGCCGGCGCGACGCCGACCGCGCTGTACCTCCACGCCGACGCCAGCCTGTCGTTCACCCCGCCCGCGGCCGACGAGGGGTGCCGCAAGTACGTCTCGGACCCCGCCAACCCGGTGCCGTTCCGCGCGCGCCCGATCTCGCCCACCTATCCTGCGCCCGAGTGGCGGTGGTGGGAGGCGGCGGACCAGCGGTTCGTCGATCACCGCCCCGACGTCTTGAGCTGGACGAGCGCGCCGTTGACCCAGGACCTGACGGTCACCGGCAGCCTGGCGGCGACGATCTTCGCCTCGACCACCGGCACCGATGCGGACGTGGTCGTGAAGCTGATCGACGTGCTGCCCGACGATGCGCAGGCGTTCGATCCCGCACCGGCCAGGCTCGGCGACTATACGCGCCAGCTGAACGGCTATCAGTTGCCGGTCGCGATGGATGTGCGGCGCGGGCGGTTCCTGGCGAGCGACACGGCCCCGCAGCCGCTCGTGCCGGGCAAGGTCGTCGCCTGGGAGGTGCCGTTGCGCGACCACGACCACGTGTTCCTGCGCGGGCACCGGATCATGGTGCAGGTGCAGTCGAGCTGGTTCCCGATGATCGACCGCAACCCGCAGACGTTCGTGCCCAACATCGCGACGGCGAAACCGGCGGATTACGTCGTGGCGACGCAGAGCGTGTGCTTCGCGCCGGGGCAGGCGTCGCGGGTAATGCTGCCGGTGATGCGGTAGGCCGGAGCCACGAATTCCGTTCACCCTGAGCCTGTCGAAGCACTGTCCTTCTTCGCGCCCAGGCAACGAAGGCAGCCCTTCGACAAGCTCAGGGTGAACGGAAGGATGACGAGCGCTCAGCTCTTCAGCCGCCATCCGGTCCGGAAGATCGCCACCACGATCACGAGGCACAGCGCCAGGAACCCCGCCGTCACCGCCAGGCTGAGGCCAACGCCGACGTCGCCCTGGCCATAGAAGCTCCAGCGCAAGCCGCTGACGAGGTACAGCACCGGGTTGAACAGGCTGATCGTGCGCCAGGCCGGCGGCAGCATGTCGATCGAATAGAAGCTGCCGCCCAGGAACGTCAGCGGCGTGATGAGCAGCGCAGGGACGACCGACAGTTGCTCGAACCCCTTCGCCCACAGTCCGATGATGAAGCCGAACAGCGAGAAGGCGACGCTGGTCAGCAGCAGAAAGGCGAGCGCGGCGAGCGGGTGGTCGATCCGCACCGGCACGAACGCGGTGGCGGTGACGAGGATCACCAGCCCGATGACGATCGACTTGGTCGCCGCCGCGCCGACATAGCCGATCACCATCTCGACCGCGGTCACGGGGGCGGACAACAGCTCGTAGATCGTGCCGGTGAAGCGCGGGAAGTAGATGCCGATCGACGCGTTGCCGACGCTGTTGGTCAGGACGGACAGCATGATGAGGCCGGGCACGATGAAGCTGCCATAGGGCACGCCGCCGACCTGGCTCATCCGGCTGCCGATCGCACCGCCGAACACGACGAAATACAGCGCGGTGGTGATGACCGGCGTCGCCAGCGTCTCCCAGATCGTGCGCAGCGCGCGCGCCATCTCGAAGCGATAGATCGCCCAGACGCCATGGCGGTTCATGCGACCGGCTCCGGCGCGGCGGGCTGGCCGACCAGCGATACGAAGATGTCCTCGAGGCTCGACCGGTGCGTCTCCAGCCCCGAAAAGCCGATGCCCAGCGTGGCGAGCCGCCCCAGCAGCGCCGCGGTGCGGTCGTCGTCGCCGGCGATGTCGTAGCGCAGACGCTGCCCATCGTCGTCGAGCGACAGCGGCCAGCCCGCGAGCGTGTCGGGGAGCGCCGGCATCGCCCGGTCGAGCGTCAGCGTCAGCGAGCGGCGGCCGAGCTGCGCCATCAGCGCCGCCTTGTCCTCCACCAGCAACAGCCGGCCGCGGTCGATCACGCCGACCCGGTCGGCCATCTCCTCGGCCTCCTCGATGTAGTGCGTCGTCAGGATGATCGTCGTGCCGCGTGTGCGCAGGCGATGGACGAGCGCCCACATGTCGCGGCGCAGCGCCACGTCGACGCCGGCGGTGGGCTCGTCGAGGAACAGCAGCTCGGGCTCGTGGGCGAGCGCCTTGGCGATCAGGACGCGGCGCTTCATGCCGCCCGACAGCGCCAGGATCTTGGCATCGCGCTTGTCCCACAGCGACAGGTCGCGCAGCACCTGCTCGATGTAGGCGGGGTTGGCCGGGTGGCCGAACAGCCGGCGGCTGAACGAGACGGTGGCGAGCACCGTCTCGAACATGTCGACGTTCAGCTCCTGCGGCACCAGCCCGACGAGCCGGCGCGCCCGGCGGAAGTCGCGCACCGAGTCGTGGCCGGCGACGGTCACGCGCCCGGCGGACGCGGTGACGATGCCGCACACGATGTTGATGAGCGTCGTCTTGCCCGCGCCGTTGGGGCCGAGCAGCGCGAAGATCTCGCCGCGCCGGATCGCCAGATCGACGGGCTGGAGCGCGACCGTGCCCGACGCATAGGTCTTGGAGACGCCCTCGATCCGCAGGACGGGGTCGGCGACCGTGTCGTCGGTCACGCGGCGGTGCCCCGCGCCGCGCGCGCCGCCGCCACCGCCGCGCGCAACTGGTCGAGTGTCTGCGCGCCGATCAGCACGCGGTCGCCGATCACCCAGCTCGGCGTGCCCGCCATGCCGAGGCGTCGCGCGACGTCGAGGTTGGCGCGCAGCTGCGCGTCCTCCGCCGGCTGGTCGGCGGCGGCCTTGCCCGTGTCGACGCCCGCGATGCGCTCGGCGGCGGCGATCGTCGCGTCGCTGACCGGCCCTGCGGCATAGAGCGCGTCGTGGAAGCGTGCGAACCGGCCCTGGCGCGCCGCCAGCAGGCTGGCGCGCGCCGCGACTAGGCTGGACTGCGCGAGCACCGGCAGGTCGCGATAGACGATCCGCACGCCCGGCTCGGCGGCGATCAGCTGGCGGACGGTCGGCAGGCTGGCGCGGCAGAAACCGCAGTTGTAGTCGAAATACTCGATCACCGAGACGTCGCCCCTGGGGTTGCCGGCCCAGGCGCTGCCCACCGGCGTCTCGATCGCGGGCCGGCTGGCGGCGACCTGCCGGCCGGTATCGCGGTCCTGCAGCCGCTGCGTCGCCTCCGCGATCACCTCGGGATGGTCGAGCAGATAGCCGTGCACGATCGCCTCGGTCCGCTGCCGCCCGGCCGTTTCCGCATCGCCCTGCCACCAGGCGACCGCGCCGGCGCCCAGCGCCACGCCGCACAGCGCGCCGAGATAGGGTGTCCAGCGGCTCACCGCCGGTGCTTCCGGCCGTCGTCGAGGTCGTTCTGCGAGGTCATGGCGATGTCCGATGCCCGGATCCAGTCCGCGCTGTTCTGGGGTATGCCCGCCATGGCACGGCGGGCGGTGTAGGCGGCGAGCTTCGGGTTGCCCGTCAGGCTCGCCTGCTCGGCGGTGGCGAGCGCGGCGCGCGCGTCGTCGCCCTGCAACGCGTACACCTGGCCGAGCTGATACCAGCCGAACGGATTGTCGTCGTCCCGCGCGACCGCGACCCGCAGCACGCGTTCCGCCTCGGGATAATTGGCCTTGTCCTCCGTCGCGATCAGCGCGTGGCCCAGCGTCGTCGCGATCAGCGGCGCGTTGCTCGACCCCTCCGTGGCCCGGCGCAAGGGTGCGAGCGCCTCGCCCGGGTGCCCGGCCTCGAGCAGGATCTGGCCCCTGATCTCCTGGAAATAGGGATCGTCCGGCCGCGCCTTCACGAGCGCGAGCGACTCGGCGTCGGCCTGCTCGGGATAGCCCGATTTGTGATAGGCATAGGCGCGCGCGTAATGGGCGAACATCGACTGGTCGCTGGCCGGATATTTGAGCAACGTGTCCTTGGCGGGCGCGACATAGCCCTGCAGCTTGGCCCGCACGCGCAGGAACCGCTCGTCGAGGCTCGCGTCCGGCCTGGTGTGATAGGCGGGGGAGGCCTGGATGTCGGCGGTCAGGTCCGCGATCCGCTCACCCGACAGCGGGTGGTTCTGCATGAACGGATCGAGCTTGCCGGTGGCGGACCAATAGGGCTCTTGCGCCTGCAGCTTCTTGAAGAAATCGAGCATGCCCTGGCCGGTGATGCCGGCCTGGCGCAGGAACTTGGCGCCGGTCGCGTCCGCGGTCGCCTCCGTGGTGCGCGAGAAGGCGAGGTAGTTGCCGAGCGCCGCCTGCTGCCCCGCCGCCATGATCCCCGCCGCCGCCTCGCCCCCGCCCGCCGCCGCGGCGGCGATGCCCAGCACCATCGACAGGATCTGGATCCCCATCGCCGGCCTCATGCCCGCGCCGGCGAGCACGACGTGGCCGTCGGCGACGTGACCCAGCTCGTGCGCGATCACGCCCTGCACCTGATTGGCGTTGTCCGCCGCCGCCAGCAGCCCCGAATTGACGTAGATCGTCTGGCCGCCTGCGGTGAAGGCGTTGATCTCGTCGTCGTTGACGAGGACGACGTGCACGTCCTTGGGGCTCATGCCCGCGGCGGTGACCAGCGGCGCGGCCATGTCGGCGAACATCGCCTCCGTCTCCGCATCGCGCAGAATCGACTGCGCCGCGGCGGGTTGGGCGGTCGCGGAGAGCGTCGCGAGCGTGGCGAGGGCGAGCGACCGGCGGAGGCGGCGTCGGCGCGTCGGGGGAGCCGAAGGTTCCGAAAGTTCCGGCAAACGGACCCGAGCCGGGCCCGGGCGGGAGGGTGAGGCGGAGACCGGGGGGCGAACGAGGCGGAAGGCGCGGTTCGGCATGGCGGCGCTATGGCACAGTCGCGACGTGTAGGACAGCGCCGCCCGAGGCGGGCGGGCGATAGCCGGGACGCGATCGGGCCGACCGATGCGGCGCCCGTCGGGGACGGGAGCCCGGCCGGCGACGACGCGCTGACCGGGCTCCCCGCGCGTCACGCGCCGAACGTACGCTGCCACCAGCCGCGCCGTGGCGCTTCCGACGACGCCGGCTCGGCTCCGTCCTCGCCATCGGTGGCGGGCGGCTCGGACTGGACGACGTCGCCCTCTGCGTCGGGCGCGGACGCCGGCGCGGCCGATGCGATGCCCGCGTCCTCCGCCGGAACCGCGCCGTCGACCTGCGCGGTCTCGGTCAGCGCCGGGATCGCGGGTGCGCCCTCGTCGGCGTCGACGGCGGGCACGTCCGCCTTGCGCCGCGAGCGACGGCGCGGGGTCGGTGCCGGGTCGGCGCCGACGTCCGTTGCCGGCTCTCGTGCGGGCGCCGGTTCCGGTGCGGCGTCGAGCGTGACCTCGTCGCTTGCCGGCACGTCCGCCGCCTTGCGACGGCTGCGCCGTGGCTTGGGCGCGACCTCGTCGGCGACCGGCTCGGCGGGCGCCTGCGCCACGGGTGCCGCTTCCGCCGTTGCCGCCCGGGCGCGGGGCCGGCGACGCCCGCGTGGCGCCTCCGCCACCGGCTCTCCCGTGCCGGGCTCGACCGCGCCGGCCTCGGCCGGGACGTCGCCCGCCACCGGCGCGTCGTCGTCCGCCGATGGGCCGGCGTCATAGGAGGCGACGACGGCGCGCGCCTCCGCCTCCGGCAGGGCCTCGGGCGCGTCGGCCGTCAGCTGCGGGTCGACGATGCCGTCCGCTTCGGGCTCGGCCCCTTCCTGCTCGGAAACGTCCTGCTCGGAAACGTCGCCCGAGGTCGCCTCGATGGCGCCATCCTCGCGCGGGCCCCGCCGGCCTCGCCGTCCGCGCCGTCCACGCCGGCGGCGACCCTCGCCGTCGCCCGCCTCGTCGAGCGGCTGTTCGCCCACGAAGGCGCCGGCCTCGACCGGCTCGTCGGCCGTTCCCTCGACGCCGGGCTCAGCGGCCTCGTCGTCATAGTCGCCGGCCTCGGCCTCGGCCTCGACCTCACCCTCGACGCCGGTCGCCTCGGCGGCGTCGCCCTCGGTCCGGCGGTTGCGGCGACCACGGCGGCGGCGCTTGCGGCCACGCTCGCCGCGATCCTCACCCTCCGCCCGCTCGGCGCCACGCTCGGCACCGCGCTCGGTCCGCTCGGGGCGGTCCTCGACCAGCTCGACCTCGTCCTCCTCGATCTCCGGCTCGTCGACCCAATCGTCCTCGACCTCCTCGACGATCGGGCGTTCGAACTTGGGCGGGTGCGCGGGCGGGGGGCCGCTCGCCTCCACCGACATGCGCGCGCCCTCGCGCTCGCCGTCGGGCAGGATCTCGACCATCACGCCGTATGCGGTCTCGATCTCGGCGATGTCGGCGCGCTTCTTGTTGAGCACGTACACCGCCGCCTCCTGGCTGGCGTGCAGCGTCAGGCACGATCCGCGCCCGCGCGCGGCCTCGTCCTCGATCAGCCGCAGCGCGGACAGCCCCGCCGACGACGCGGTGCGGACGAGCCCGGTGCCCTCGCAATGCGGGCAGCCGCGCGTGGACGCTTCCAGCACGCCGGTGCGCAGCCGCTGACGGCTCATCTCCAGCAGGCCGAACGACGAGATGCGGCCGATCTGGATGCGCGCGCGATCGTTCCGGAGCGCCTCCTTCATCGCCTTCTCGACTTTGCGGACGTTGGAGTTGTTGTCCATGTCGATGAAGTCGATGACGACGAGGCCCGCCATGTCGCGCAGGCGCAGCTGACGCCCGATCTCGGCCGCCGCCTCGAGGTTGGTCGCGGTCGCGGTCTGCTCGATGTTGTGCTCGCGCGTCGAGCGGCCGGAGTTGATGTCGATCGAGACCAGCGCCTCGGTCGGGTTGATGACGAGATAGCCGCCCGACTTCAGCTGCACCACCGGATGGTACATCGCCGACAGCTGCTCCTCGACATGGCTGCGCTGGAACAGCGGGATCGGGTCGCTGTAATGCTTCACGCGCTTGGCATGGCCGGGCATGAGCAGCCGCATGAAGTCGCGCGCCTGCCGATAGCCGTCGGCGCCCTCGACGATCACCTCGTCGATGTCCTTGTTGTAGATGTCGCGGATCGCGCGCTTGATGAGGTCCGAATCGCCATAGACGAGCGCGGGCGCGGCGGATTGCAGCGTCTTGTCGCGGATCTCGTCCCACAACCGGGCGAGATAGTCGAAGTCGCGCTTGATCTCGGTGCGCGTGCGCTGCAGCCCCGCGGTGCGCACGATGCAGCCCATCGAGGCGGGCAGCGACAGGTCGGCCATGATCGATTTCAGCCGCCGGCGATCGCCCGCGTTGCTGATCTTGCGGCTGATCCCGCCGCCGTGCGAGGTGTTGGGCATCAGCACGCAATAGCGGCCGGCGAGCGACAGATACGTCGTCAGTGCCGCGCCCTTGTTGCCGCGCTCCTCCTTCACGACCTGGACCAGCAGCACCTGGCGGCGGTGGATAACGTCCTGGATCTTGTACCGGCGGCGCAGGTTCATCCGCCGCTGGCGCAGCGCCTCGACCTGGTCGTCGTTGCCGCCGGCCGGCCGCTTCGCGCGCGGCGTCCCGGCGGCGGCGTCATCCTCGTCGCCGTCGTCGGCGTCTTCGGCATCGTCGCCCAGCGGCGCGTCGAACCGCTCGTCCTCGTCGTCGCGCGCGTCGGGACCGTCACGATCGTCGTCGTCGTCCAGCTCCGCGCGCAACGCGGCTTCTTCCGCGGCGTGCTCGGCCTCTTCGCGCAGCAGCGCCTCGCGGTCCTCGCGCGGGATCTGGTAATAGTCGGGGTGGATTTCGGAAAAGGCGAGGAAGCCGTGGCGATTGCCGCCGTAGTCGACGAACGCCGCCTGCAACGACGGCTCGACCCGGATCACCTTGGCGAGATAGATGTTGCCCTTGAGCTGCTTGCGCTCGGCGGACTCGAAGTCGAACTCCTCGATCCGGTTACCGGCGACGACGGCCACGCGGGTTTCTTCCCGGTGGCGTGCGTCGATCAACATACGCGTGGTCATGACATGGTCTCCACGCGCCCGGGCCGCCGGTGGGCGGGCATCCTGATGGCAGGACGCCCGCGAGCGGGGCGGGGGCGCGATGATGGCTTGGATGGATATGGACGAATGAGTGGCTCGATGACGGACCGGGGTCCGCCATGCGAAGAGACGCCGTCGCCCGCGCGCGCCGTCGGGGCGTGATGCCTCCGGCGGGACCCGCGACGGCGCTGCCGCCGGCGAAGGCCGGGCGGATCAGCGGACGGGGGCGTTGCGACATGCGAGCGTCAACCTGGAGGCGCGGCCGGAACGATGCCGGACGCGCGGTGTTACCGGACCCGGAGCGCATTCCCGAACAGGGGCTCCGCCGATATCGACGACAGCTAGCATCGTAACGATCGGTCTTCAACCGGCACGCGGACCGGCAACATATTGCCTGTGATCGCCGGCAAGGAATTGCCGAACGGCCGGTTAACCCCACTCGGCAATCCCGCCTTGAAGCGCGCCCGCTAGGCCGTCCCTTGCGACAAGGGACTGACGACGATGGGTTTGGGCTGGACGCGACGGGGGTACGGGCGGCATGCGGCGCGCATGGTGGTCGGTCTTGGCCTGATTGTTGCCGCGATGGTCGGCCGGCCGGCGACCGCGGCGACGGTGACCGACGTCACGGTGGGCGCCCGCGCGATCACGATCCGATTCGACGGCGCGGTCGACGCAGCCTCGAGCGCGCTGATCCCCGGGCCGGACCGGATCGCGGTGGACGTGGCGGGGCTGGATCGCGGCGGGCTCGACCGGGGCGGCGTGGTGACCGGCGACGCGGTGCAGGTGCGCGAGTCGGCGGGGCCGGACGGCGCGACGCGGCTGATGTTCCGGCTCGCCCGGCCGCAGGCGGTGTCGGACGGCCGGTTCGAGGAGGGCGGGCGCACGCTCGTCCTGTCCTTGCGCCCGGCGGACCGGGCCGCGTTCGCGGCGGGCGCGGCGGCGAGCCGGCTCGACTTCTTCCCGTTCAGCTTCGGCAACCATCCCCGTCCGCTGCCGCGCGCGCGCGCCTTCGCCGCCGTCCCGGCGGTGGCGACCAGCATCAAGCTGCCGCGCGTCCAGGGCGACGCGTCGCGGCCGCTGGTGGTGATCGACGCAGGGCACGGCGGGTTCGACCCCGGCGCGATCTCGGCGGAGACGGGCCTGCGCGAAAAGGACGTGACGCTGAAGATCGCGCAGGCGATCCGCGACGCGCTGCTCGCCTCGGGCCGGGTGCGCGTGGCGCTGACCCGCGACGACGACCGCTATCTCGTGCTGCGCGAGCGGTTCGGCATCGCGCGCCGGCTACATGCCGACCTGTTCATCTCAATCCACTGCGACAGCGTGGGTGCGGGGGAGGCGTCGGGCGCGTCGGTGTACACGCTGTCGGAGGTCGCGTCGGACAAGGAGGCGGCGCGCCTGGCGCTGCGCGAGAACAAGGCGGACGTGATCGCGGGCGTCAACCTGGGCGATGCGCCCGCCGACGTGTCGTCGATCCTGATCGACCTGACCCAGCGCGAGACGATGAACAGCTCCGCCAACTTCGCGCGCCTGCTCGGCCGCGAGGGACACGAGCTGGTGCCGATGAAGCCCAACTTCCATCGCATGGCGTCGCTGATGGTGTTGAAGGCGCCCGACATGCCCTCGATCCTGTTCGAGACCGGCTATATCTCGAACCCGCGCGACGCCGCCTTCCTCGACAGCGACGAGGGCCGCGAGCGGATCGCGCAGAGCGTCCGGCGCGCGGTGGAGGTCCAGTTCGCCCGGCGGATCGCGATGAAGTGAGGGCGGGCGGCGCGCGCGACGCCGCCGCTTTCCTCCACGCCCGAACCTGCTAGACCCGCGACCCAGTCATGGCCTCGCGCATTCCCCCCGATCCCGCCCCCGTCGAAGCGCCCGGACGGCCTTCCGCCCTACACCTCGTCGCGCGCTCGTGGAGCCGGTGGTGGGTGAAGGCGCTGGCCGCGGTCGCGCTGCTCGCCGTCATCGCGTACGCCGTGCTGTGGCTGACCGTGATCCGGTCGCTGCCGTCGGTGGACGCGCTGCGCACCTACGAGCCGCCGTTGCCGACCAACGTTCGCGGCGGCGACGGGACGCCGATCTATTCCTACGCGCGCGAGCGGCGCGTGGAGCTGTCCTACGCCGAATATCCGCCGCTGCTGGTGCGCGCGTTCCTGGCGGCGGAGGACAAGAATTTCTTCAGCCACCACGGACTCGACTATGGCGGCCTGGCGCGCGCCGCCTGGCAGGGAGTGGTGCGCGGATCGACGCCGCGCGGCACCTCGACGATCACGCAGCAGGTGGTGAAGAACCTGCTGGTGGGCAATCAGGCGAGCTATTCGCGCAAGCTGAAGGAGGCGATCCTCGCCTACAAGATCGAGAACTCGCTGACCAAGCAGCAGATCCTCGAGCTGTACCTCAATCAGATCGCGCTGGGCCGCAACTCGTTCGGCGTCGAGGCCGCGTCCCACGCCTATTTCGACAAGGAGCTGCCCGAGCTCGACATCGCGCAATTCGCCTATCTGGCGATCCTGCCCAAGGGGCCGTCCAACTACGATCCCTTCCGCCACACCGCGCGCGCGCTGGAGCGGCGGCATTACGTGCTGTCCGAGATGCTGCAGAACGGTTTCATCGATCGCGAGCAATACGCGCAGGCCGACGCGGAGCCGATCGGCGCGATCCTGCGCCAGACGCCCAAGTTCGAGAAGATCGGCGGCTATTTCGTCGAGGAGGTCCGCCGCCAGCTGATCGACAAGTTCGGCGAGACCGAGCGCGACGGGCCGTACAGCGTCTATTCGGGCGGGCTGTGGGTGCGTACCTCGCTCGATCCCGCGATCCAGGGGGACGCGGAGACGGCGCTGCGCGACGGCCTGCTCCGCTACGATCGCGGGCGCGGTTGGGCGGGGCCGCTGACCCACAAGGAGATCGATGCCGACAACTGGCAACAGGCGCTGCTCAACACGAACATGACGTTCAACTATTCCGACTGGCGCGCCGCCATCGTGGTCGCGCGCGACGGCGACGCGTGGACGATCGGTTTCGCCAACGGACAGACGGGCGCGCTGCCGCGATCGGGCGCGCAGATCCCGGTGCGCGGCAAGGGCGGCACCGCGTTCGCCGCGCTCCGGCCGGGCGACGTGATCGCGGTCGCGGCCGAAGGCGGCGGCTTCGCGCTGCGCGCGGTGCCCAAGATCTCGGGCGGCTTCGTCGTCGAACAGCCGCAGACCGGCCGCGTGCTGGCGATGCAGGGCGGGTTCGAGAGCAGCACCGACTCGTTCAACCGCGCGACGCAGGCGGAGCGCCAGCCCGGATCGACGATCAAGCCGATCGTCTACTCCGCCGCGCTCGAAAGCGGGATGACGCCCGCGACCATCCTGCTCGACGCGCCCTATTGCGTCGACCAGGGCGCGCGGCTTGGGCAGAAATGCTTCAAGAACTTTGGCCGCGAGGGGTCGTCGGGGCCCCACACGATGCGCTGGGGCATCGAACAGTCGCGCAACCTGATGACGGTGCGCGCTGCCGCGCAGACCGGCATGCCGACCGTCGTCAAGCTGATGAAGGACATGAACATCGGGGCTTACGAGCCGTATCTCGCCTATGCGCTCGGTGCGGGCACGACGACGGTCGGGCGGATGGTCAACGCCTATACCGTGCTCGCCAACCAGGGGCGTTGGCACGATCCGTCGCTGATCGATTATGCGCAGGATCGTCACGGCAAGGTGGTGTTCCCGGCAGGCTGGCACCCCTGCGACGGCTGCAACGCGCCTGATTGGAATGGCGGTGCCATGCCGCGCCCGGGCGGACGCGGGCGGCAGGTGGTGGATGCGCTGACCGCCTATCAGATGATCCACATCACCGAAGGCGTGATCCAGCGCGGCACCGGGGTCGGCCTTCGCGATCTCGACCGGCCGATGTTCGGCAAGACGGGCACCAACTCGGGGCCGACGGACGTGTGGTTTGTCGGGGGAACGCCGCAGATGGTCGGCGGGCTTTATATCGGCTACGATCATCCGGTCGGGCTCGGCGGTGCTGCGCAGGGCGCGACGCTGGCGGTGCCGATCTTCAAGCAGTTCGCGTTGAAGGCTTATGACGGGATGGAGAAACTGCCGTTCCGCGCGCCCGAGGGCATCCGGATGGTGCGGATCGATCGCGCGTCGGGGCGGCCGGTCTATGGCACCTGGCCCAACACCGCCGATCCCAAGGCGGCGGTGATCTGGGAAGCGTTCAAGCCCGAGAGCGAGCCGCGCCGCGTCGCCCGCCGGGCGGTATCGCCCGCCGCCGCGACGGCCGCGGTGCGCGCGGCGCGCCCGAAACCGGCCGACGGCGACCTGCAGAGCCAGGGCGGCATTTACTAGCGGGGCTCGCCCCACCAGATACCGGGCATCCCCGCGGCGGGGCCGATCTCCTGCGTTTTGCTCCGGGCGTGGCGCTGGTCTATGGCCGACGTACAGGAGATGGGTCCCCGCGGTCGCGGGGATGACGCACGAACGAGGAACGACGATGCGCGCCGAAGCGCAGGCCCATGTGGAAACGATCAACGCCGCGCTGGCACTGCTGCGCCGGTTCCTCGACTGGGATCGCGCGCTGCGCCGGCTCGACGAGTTGAACGCGCGTGTCGAGGACCAGGCGCTGTGGAACGATCCCAAGGCGGCGCAGGAGGTGATGCGCGAGCGTCGCCGGCTCGACGAGGCGATCACCGCGACCCGCGCGATCCAGAGCGAGCTCGACGGCACGGTCGAGCTGATCGAGCTGGCCGAAGCGGAGGGCGACGCGGAGTTGGAGGCCGATGCGGTCGCCAGCCTTGGCGAACTCGCGCGCCGCGCCGACACGGACAAGGTCAAGGCGCTGCTGGCGGGCGAGGCGGACGGCAACGACAGCTATGTCGAGATCAACGCGGGCGCGGGCGGCACCGAGAGCCAGGACTGGGCCGAGATGCTGCAGCGCATGTACACGCGCTGGGCCGAGCGGCACGGCATGAAGGTCGAACTCGTCGACTATCACGCCGGCGAACAGGCGGGGATCAAGTCGGCGACGCTGCTGCTCAAGGGCGAGAACGCCTATGGCTATGCCAAGACGGAGAGCGGCGTGCACCGGCTGGTGCGGATCAGCCCGTACGATTCGGCGGCGCGGCGGCACACCAGCTTCTCGTCGGTGTGGGTGTACCCGGTGATCGACGACGATATCGTCGTCGACTACAACGAGAGCGACCTGCGGATCGACACCTATCGCGCATCGGGCGCGGGCGGTCAGCACATCAACACGACCGATTCGGCGGTGCGGATCACGCACATCCCCACCGGCATCGTCGTCCAGTGCCAGAACCAGCGATCGCAGCACAAGAACAAGGCGGAGGCGTACAACCAGCTTCGCGCCCGGCTGTACGAACGCGAGCTGGCGATCCGCGAGACGGCGGCGAACGCGGAGAACGCGACCAAGACCGACATCGGCTGGGGCCACCAGATCCGGTCGTATGTCCTCCAGCCGTATCAGCTGGTGAAGGACCTGCGCACCGGCGTCACCTCCACCAGCCCCGGCGACGTGCTCGACGGCGACCTCGATCCGTTCATGGCTGCCGCGCTGTCGCAGCGGGTCACCGGAGAGGCGGTGGTCGTGGAGGACGTCGAATGAGGCCGGCCGCCGCCGTCCTGCTCGCGCTGGCGCTGCTGGCCGCGTGCGACGGCACCAAGCCGCTGATCCGGCACGAGGCGAAGCAGCCCGGCCCGTTCCCCGCCCCCGACCGGCCGGTCGCCGCGATCGTGTCGCCGCGCTGGTCGACCGAGGAGGACCGCGACCGCAAGAACGAGGCGGGCGAGGTGATGACGAAGGCGGGCATCGCCCGGGGCATGACGGTCGCCGACATCGGCGCGGGCGAGGGCTATTACACGATCCGCCTGGCGGCGAAGGTCGGCAAGGACGGCCGGGTGCTGGCGGAGGATATCGTGCCCGCGGTGCGCGACACGCTGGCCGACCGGGTGGCGCGCGAGCGGCTGGACAACGTCTCCGTCCGGCTGGGCGCGGCGTCCGACCCGCGGCTGCCCGACAACAGCTTCGACCGCGTGCTGATGATCCACATGTATCACGAGGTCGAGCAGCCGTACGAGTTCCTGTGGCGGCTGCGGCCGAGCCTCGACCCGACCGGCGAGGTGATCGTGGTCGATGCCGATCGCCCGACGCAGTACCACGGCACCCCGCCCGCGCTGCTGAAATGCGAGTTCGCCGCGGTCGGCTACCAGCTCGCGCAGATGACCGACATGCCCTCGGCGGGCGGTTATCTGGCGGCGTTCCGCGCGGTGGGGCCGCGCCCCGACCCGGCCGCAATCCGGGCGTGCCGGTTGCCGCAGGGCTGACCAGCATGCGCCAGTATCTCGACCTGCTCGACCGCATCCTGACGACCGGCGCGCAGCAGCAGGACCGCACGGGTACCGGAACGCTGTCCGTGTTCGGCGCGCAGATGCGGTTCGACCTGCGCCAGGGTTTTCCCCTGCTCACGACCAAGAAGCTGCACCTCAAATCAATCGTGCTGGAGCTGCTGTGGTTCCTGCGCGGCGACACCAACGTGCGCTGGTTGCAGGAGCGCGGCGTCAGCATCTGGGACGAGTGGGCGGACGCGGACGGCGACCTCGGCCCCGTCTATGGTCGCCAGTGGCGCGACTGGCGGACGGCGGACGGCGACGGCATCGACCAGATCGCGGGCCTCGTGGAGCAGATCCGCCGCGATCCCTTTTCGCGCCGCCAGATCGTCACCGCCTGGAATCCCGGCGACCTGCCCGCCATGGCGCTGGCGCCGTGCCACTGCCTGTTCCAGACCCATGTCGCGAACGGGCGGCTGTCGTTGCAGCTGTACCAGCGGTCCGCCGACGTGTTCCTGGGCGTGCCGTTCAACATCGCCAGCTACGCGCTGCTGACGCATCTGCTGGCGGACCAGTGCGGGCTCGACGTCGGGGACTTCGTCTGGACCGGCGGCGACTGTCACCTGTACCGCAATCACCTCGACCAGGCGCGGCTGCAGCTGACGCGCTCGCCCGGCCCGCTGCCCAGGCTGAAGATCGCCCGCACCGCGCCGGCGATCGACGCGTACGAGCCCGAGGATTTCGCGTTTCACGACTACGCGCCGCAATCGGCGATCCGCGCGCCGGTGGCGGTGTGATCCGCGCCGCCGCGCTCGTCGCCATGCCGGCCGCGCCTGCGCAAAGCCTCGCGAGGCATCGGCTGCGACCCTCCACGATCGACCCGGGGCCTCGCATCGCGTCGGTCGATCGCGGGGCCTCGCCGGACGCGCCGCTGGTGCCGTTCCTCGCCGGCACCGGGGGCGAGCCTGCGAGCACCACGACGATCCGGTCGGTGATGCCGTGATCGTCCTCGTCCTCGCCCGTGCCGCGAACGGCGTGATCGGGCGCGACGGCGGGCTGCCGTGGCATTTGCCTGCGGACCTTCGCCGCTTCAAGACGCTGACGCTCGGGCGGCCGATGGTGATGGGGCGGCGGACGTTCGAGAGCTTTCCTGCCCCGCTGCCGGGCCGCCGCCACATCGTGCTGACGCGCGATCCGGCCTGGGCCGCACCCGGCGCGGAGGTCGTCCATTCGGCCGACGACGCGTTGCGGATTGCCGGTGGCGACGTGTCGGTGATCGGTGGCGCGGCGATCTTCGCGCTGTTCCTGCCGCGCGCCGATCGGATCGAGCTGACCGAAGTCCATGCCGCGCCGGCGGGCGACACCGTCGTGCCGCCGTTCGCCGGCTGGCGCGAGGTGGGACGCGAGGATCATGCCGCCGATCGCGATCGACCGGCCTACAGCTTCGTCGCGCTGGAGCGCTGAACCGCCGGGGCTTTGCGCTCCGGTCGTCGCCGCCTATAGCCCCGCGCCATGCAGCGGCTGGACGGTGGCTCGGCGGTTCCGCCGTCTTTGGCGGGCGGCATCGTCGCGCTCGGCAATTTCGACGGGTTCCATCTCGGCCACCAGGCGGTGGTCGCGCGCGCCGTGGCGACCGCCCGCGCCGAGGGCCGCCCGGCGTTGGTCGCGACGTTCGATCCGCACCCGCGCGCCTTCTTCCGCCCCGATGCGCCGCCGTTCCGGCTGACGACGATCGACCAGCGGCTGGCACTGTTCGCGGCGGCGGGCGTGGACGCGGCGGTGGTGTTCCGCTTCGACGACGCGCTCGCGGCGCTGACACCGGAGGCGTTCGTGGCGGAGCGGCTGGTCCGCGCGCTCGGCATCGCGGGCGTCGTGACGGGGGAGGATTTCGCGTTCGGCCGGGCGAAGGGCGGGGACGCGGGGATGCTGGCGGTGCTGGGCGAGGTCGGCGGGTTCCGGGCGGAGGCGGTGCCGCCCGTCAGCCTCGACGGCGCGCCGGTCTCGTCGACGCGCATCCGCGCCGCGCTGCGCGAGGGCCGGCCGGCGGAGGCGACGCGGCTGCTGACCCGGCCGTTCGCGGTGGCGGGAACGGTGGTGCACGGCGACAAGGTCGGGCGCACGATCGGCTATCCCACCGCCAACGTCGCGATGCGCGATTACCTGCGCCCCGCCTATGGCATCTATGCGGTGCGGGGGCGGCTGGCGGACGGGCAGGTGCTCGACGGCGCCGCGAACCTCGGCATCCGGCCGCAGTTCACGCCGCCCAAGGAGCTGCTGGAGCCGTATTTCTTCGATTTCTCGGGTGATCTGTACGGGCAGGCGATCGAGGTGGAGTTGGTGGAATATCTGCGGCCCGAGGCGCGGTTCGATGGTTTGCCCGCGTTGATGGCGCAGATGGACGCGGACTGCGCGCGGGCACGGGCGATCCTTTCATCGTCATCCGCGCCCAGCTTGCTGGACCGCTCGCGGTAGCGAGTGGTGGAGGGCGGCGCGCGCAACGCCCCTCCACCATGCTGCGCATGGTCCCCCTCCCCGAGACAAGCTCGGAGAGGATAGTTTGTCGTCGTTCCGATCCAGTCGGGTTTGTCCGACACCTTCGGTCGACACATCCGACACTCCTGCCTACAACGCGCCGGACAATGGCCGACGCTCCCGACACGCCCCGCGATTACCGCGATACCGTCTTCCTGCCGAAGACCGACTTCCCGATGAAGGCCGGCCTCGCCGCCAAGGAGCCGGCGATCGCCGAGCGCTGGGCGCGGATCGGGCTGTACGATCGCCTGCGCGAGCAGCGCGCCGGGCGCGAGCGGTTCATCCTCCACGACGGCCCGCCCTACGCCAACGGCGACATCCACATGGGCCATGCGATGAACAAGGTGTTGAAAGACATCATCGTCCGCTCGCAGTCGCTCCTGGGCAAGGACGCGCCCTACGTGCCCGGCTGGGACTGCCACGGTCTGCCGATCGAGTGGAAGGTCGAGGAGGCGTATCGGGCGAAGAAGCTCGACAAGGACCAGGTGCCCGTCGACCAGTTCCGCGCCGAATGCCGCGCCTATGCCGAGAAGTGGGTGGCGGTGCAGCGCGCGGAGTTCGAGCGGCTGGGCGTGATGGGCGACTGGGCCGACCCGTACCTGACGATGAAATACGACGCGGAAGCCGCGATCGTGGGCGAGTTCCTGAAGTTCGCCGAGTCCGGCCAGCTGTATCGCGGCGCCAAGCCGGTGATGTGGTCGCCAGTGGAACGCACCGCGCTCGCCGAGGCGGAGGTGGAATACGAGGACATCGTCTCAACGCAGATCGACGTCGCGTTCGAGATCGTCGAGGCGCCCAACGCGCCGGAGCTGGTCGGCGCGCACGCGGTGATCTGGACGACGACGCCGTGGACGATCCCGGTGAACCAGGCTTTGGCTTATGGGCCGGAGATTGAGTACGGCTGCTATCAATTCGTAGATCAAGCCGGCGATTTATCGACCGCACGTGGCCCCAAGCTACTCGTGGCGGAAGCCCTGCTCTCTACACTCGGCAAGCGTGTTTGGGGTTCAACGAATCTTAGCAACTATCCCGACCTTCTCCGTGAAAACGGCTGGGGAGGCAGCGAGGGTTGGCTGGTCGAGGTCTGGCGCGGTCAGGGTTTCGAACTCGCTGGTGCCAAGGTCCGCCACCCGATGGCCACCGCCCTCCGTCACCCCGGCGAAGGCCGGGGTCCCGCTTCTTCTGGGGGCGAAGGCAGCGGGACCCCGGATCAAGTCCGGGGTGACGGGGAAGGGTTCTTTGATTGCCTCCGCCCGATGCTGCCCGGCGACTTCGTCACCACCGATGCGGGCACCGGGCTCGTCCACATGGCGCCCGATCATGGCGAGGACGATTTCGAGCTGTGCAAAGCGCACGGCATCGATCCCGTCTTCGCGGTCGACGGCGCGGGGATGTACCGCGCGGCCTGGGCGTGGCTGGGCGGGCAGGGTTCGGTCATCAACAAGAAGTTCGTCAGCGCCGACGGGCCGATCTGTTCGGACCTGCGCAGCGTCGGCGCGCTCCTCGCCGCGTCCGACGATTACGCGCACAGCTATCCGCATTCGTGGCGATCCAAGGCCAAGCTGATCTTCCGCGCCACGCCGCAATGGTTCATCCCGATGGATCGGAGCGAGGCCGAGTCCCCCTCCCGCTTGCGGGAGGGGCTAGGGGAGGGCAGTTCGACGAGCGCTCGCCCGTCCGACGGGGAGACGATCCCTCCCCCGACCCCTCCCACGAGCGGGAGGGGAGCAGAAGGAAACGGCGCCACGCTGCGCGCCGTCGCGCTCGACGCCATCGCGAACACCCGCTGGATCCCCGCGCGCGCCGAGAACCGCATCCGCTCGATGGTGGAGGGGCGCCCCGACTGGGTGATCTCGCGCCAGCGCGCCTGGGGCGTGCCGATCGCGCTGTACGTCGACCGGCGCACGGGCGCGTACCTCGCCGACCCCGCGGTCAACGCGCGCATCGTCGCCGCCTTCCGCGAGCAGGGCGCTGACGCGTGGTTCGTCGCCGATCACCAGGCGCTGCTGGGGCCGGATCACGACTTGTCGGACTATGAGGTCGTCACCGACATTCTCGACGTCTGGTTCGATTCGGGCTGCACCCACGTCTTCACCGTCGAGGCCCGGTACGGCGCGGGCGTGCGCGCGAACCTGTACCTCGAGGGGTCGGACCAGCATCGCGGCTGGTTCCAGTCCTCGCTGCTGGAATCGTGCGGCACCCGTAGCCGTGCCCCCTACGATGCGGTGCTGACGCACGGCTTCGCGCTCGACGGGCAGGGGCGAAAGATGAGCAAATCGCTCGGCAACGTCGTCGATCCGCTCAAGGTGATGGCCGAATCGGGCGCGGACATCCTGCGTATCTGGGTCGCGTCCACCGACTATTTCGACGACGTGCGGATCGGCAAGGAGGTGCTGGCCGGCGCGTCCGACACCTATCGCAAGCTGCGCAACACGTACCGCTACCTGCTCGGCGCGCTCGACGGGTTCACCGACGACGAGCGGGTCGCGCCCGCCGACATGCCCGAGCTGGAACGCTACGTGCTCCACCGGCTGGCGGCGCTCGATGCGGAGTTGCGCGAGGCGGCGCTGGCGTACGAGTTCAACCGCTACTCGCGCGCGCTGACCGATTTTGCGGCGGAGGAACTGTCGGCCTTCTTCTTCGACGTGCGCAAGGACTCGCTCTATTGCGATGCGCCCGGCGACCTGCGCCGCCGCGCGTACCGCACGGTGCTCGACCTGCTGTTCCACGCGCTCGTCCGCTACGCCGCGCCGATCATCCCCTTCACCGCCGAGGAGGTGTGGCAGGCGCGCGTGCCGAGCCAGGACGGCTCGGTGCACTTCCTCGAATGGCCCGAGCTGCCGGTGCTGACCGATACGGACGGCGTGATCGATCGCTGGGACGCGGTCCGTCATCAGCGGCGCGAGGTGACGGAGGCGATCGAGCCGCTGCGCCGCGCCAAGACGATCCGCTCCAGCCTGGAGGCGGAGGTGAGCGTGCCCGCCATGCTGCTGCCCGCCGACGAGGCCGCCGAGACGTTCATCGTCGCGCGCGTGTCGGCCGGCGCGGACGTGGCGGTGACGCGGACGGCGTATCACAAGTGCGGGCGCTGCTGGCGGCACCTGCCCGAAGTAGTCGACGACGGCGAGCTGTGCGCGCGGTGCGAGAGCGTGGTGGGCGAAAGCGTGGCGCCCGCATGAGCCGCGCCCCCCGCCTCGGCCTCGTCCTGCTGGCGCTGGTGTTCGCGGCCGACCAGCTCGTGAAGTGGATCGTCACCGGGCCGCTCGGCCTGTCGATGCTGGGCGACGCGCGCACGCTGCTGCCCGTGTTCGACCTGCGCTTCATCCCCAACGTCGGCGTGTCGCTCGGGCTGTTGCGCGCCGATTCGGCCACCACGCGCTGGCTGCTCGTCGCGCTGACCGGGGCGATCGCGATCGGCGTGCTGGTGTGGATGTGGCGCGAGCGGGGCCGCGCCGACCAGGCGGCGCTCGGCTGCGTCGCGGGCGGCGCGCTCGGCAACATCCTCGATCGCGTGCGGCTGGGCTATGTGGTCGACTATGCCGATCTGCACTTCGGGGAGTGGCGGCCGTTTCTGGTCTTCAATCTCGCCGACGCGGCGATTACGATAGGCGTGCTGGTGCTGCTGGTGCGGGCGCTGCTCATGCGCGATACGGGACGTGATGCGGGGCCCGGAACGGAGAAGTTGAATGCGTAAGTTCGGGTTGGCGGCGGGGATCGTCGCGGCGATGTTGGTGAGCGGGTGCGGCCATCGCGGGTTCGATCGGCGGTCCGGGCCGGACGAGCTGGCGGTCGCGCGGCAGCAGCCGCTGGTGATCCCGCCCGACTATGCGCTGCAGCCGCCGCAGCCGGGCGCCGCGCCGACGGGCGCCGGCAATGCGAGCGCGCAGGCGCTGGACGCGCTGTTCGGCGGCGCGGCGCCGCGTTCGGCGGGCGAGCGCGGGGTGGTGGACACCGCGGGCGGCGACCAGGCCGACGCCGGCATCCGATCGGGCGCGGGCGATCCCGGGACGACGGTGGTCGACAAGGCCGGCACGACGCGCGACATCGTCGCGGCGCCGGAGGGCAACGGCCGGGACGCGGGCGCCACCGCCAAGTGACGACGGCCGTGTGGCCCCGCTGATGGCGATCGACACCGCCGGGCTGCCGACCCGCGAGCAGATACTCGACTTCGTCGCGACGTCGGACGTGCCGGCGGGCAAGCGCGAGATCGCGCGCGCGTTCGGCCTGCACGCCCAGCAGAAGATCGCGCTCAAGGCGCTGCTGAAGGACATGGCCGACGAGGGGCTGATCGACGGTGGGCCGGGTCGTGCGTTCCACGCGATGGGCGGCCTACCGAAGGTGACGGTATTGCGCATCGCCGACGTCGACGACGGCGGCACGGTGTGGGCGGTGCCCGAGCGGTGGGACGCGGACGGCGTGCCGATCCCGCGGCTGCGCGTCCGCGAACGCAAACGCGGCGCGCTCGGCGTCGGCGACCGGGTGCTCGCCCGGACCGAGGAAGCCGGGAACGGCTGGATCGCGCACCCGATGAAGGTCCTGCCCAAGGGCGAGGAGCTCATGCTCGGCGTGCTGCGCGCGGACGGCGACAAGCTGTTCCTGCAGGGCGTCGACAAGCGTGAGCGGCGTGAGTTCGTCGTCGCCGACGCGGGCGGCGCGCAGGCGGGCGACCTGGTGCTCGCCGAGCGCGCGGGCCGGCCGCCGCGGATCACCGCGCGGGTGACGCATGTACTGGGCGATCCGTTCGCCCCGCGCAGCTTCTCGCTGATCGCGATCCACAAGCTCGGCATCCCCGACGTGTTCTCGGCCGACGCGATCGAGGAGGCCGCGCGCGTCGCCGCGCAACCGTTGGGGGAGGATCGCGAGGACCTGACCCACCTGCCGATCATCGCGATCGACCCCGCCGACGCGCGCGACCACGACGACGCGGTGTGGGCGGCGCCCGACGACGATCCGGGCAATCCCGGCGGCTGGCGCGCGATCGTCGCGATCGCGGACGTGTCGTTCTACGTCCGCCGCGGCTCGGCGCTCGACCGCGAGGCGCGGCGGAGGGGTAACAGCGTGTATTTTCCCGACCGGGTCGTACCGATGCTGCCCGAGCTGCTGTCGGCGGACGTGTGCTCGCTCAAGGAGGGGGTCGATCGCGCGGCGCTCGCCTGTCACCTGCGCATCGGCGCAAAGGGCGATTTGAAGGATTGGCGCTTCACCCGCGCGACGGTGCGGCTCGCGGCGAACGTCGCCTACGAGGATGCACAGGCGGCGATCGACGCGGATGCCGCCGGGGACGAGGCGGGTGCGCACATCGACACGCTGCGATCGCTCTGGTCGTGCTGGCGCGCGCTGCTCGCCGCGCGCGAGGCGCGCGAGCCGCTGGACCTCGACCTGCCCGAGCGCCGCGTGGTGCTCGACGAGCAGGGCCGCATCCTGTCGGTCGCGCCGCGCGAGCGGCTCGATTCGATGCGGCTGATCGAGGATTACATGATCGCCGCCAACGTCGCGGCGGCCAAGGCGCTGGAGCGCAAGAAGGCGCCCGTCATGTACCGCGTCCACGAACCGCCG
>JBPBQW010000090.1:0-61207 GCA_050955125.1 Janthinobacterium lividum | reverse complement strand
TTAAAGCTGGTCGACGACGTCGCCGACAGCGCGGGCGCGGCGGTGACCGACGCGGATCTGGTCATCCTGTGCGTGCCGGTCGGCGCGATCGGACGGGTGGCGGCGGAGATCGCCGCCGACCTGCCCGCGGACTGCGTCGTCACCGACGTCGGCAGCAGCAAGGCGGGCGTCGCGCACGCGCTGGCCCAGGCATTGCCCGGCGTCGCGGTCGTCCCCGCCCACCCGGTCGCGGGCACCGAGCGCAGCGGGCCCGACGCGGGTTTTGCGACCCTGTTCGACGGCCGCTGGTGCATCCTGACCCCCGCCGACGACGCCGACCCGGTCGCGGTCGCGCGCGTCGCCGCGTTCTGGGAGGCGCTGGGCGCGCGGGTCGAGCGGATGACGCCCGAGCACCACGACCGCGTGCTGGCGATCACCAGCCACCTGCCGCACCTGATCGCCTACACGATCGTCGGCACCGCCAGCGACCTGGCCGAGGTGACGCGCAGCGAGGTGCTGCAATATTCCGCCGGTGGCTTCCGCGACTTCACCCGCATCGCCGCCAGCGATCCGACGATGTGGCGCGACGTGTTCCTGTCGAACAAGGACGCGGTGCTCGACATGCTGCAACGCTTCTCGGAGGACCTGAGCCAGCTCCAGCGCGCGATCCGCTGGGGCGACGGCGACGCGTTGTTCGAGCGGTTCGAGCGCACCCGCGCGATCCGCCGCGGCATCGTCGAACAGGGGCAGGACACGCCCGCGCCCGATTTCGGCCGCGCACACGACTAGCGAGGGTCGGAGCGGTCAGGCGGGCCGAATGGGAACCGCCGACGCGAGGCGGGGTGCGCGGAACGACAGGTCGGGATGCCGCTCGGCAGGAAACCGCACCTTGGACGGGCGGCCCTCGCTCCGCATCCGCGCGTCGGCCTCGCGCCAGGTCGGCGGATCAAGGCCGTCCTGCGTCCAGTGCACGACGCTCGCCTCGTCGCACCAGTCCATCAGCAGCGGCATGGCCCGCAGGTGTGGACCACCCGTCATGTACCGGCGCATCGCGGCCTGATCGTCCCACACGGTCATCGTCCAGAAGGCGCGCTCCCGATCCGCCAGCAGCGACCCGCCCCGGAAACCCTCGCTGTGCCGCACCTGGCGCACCGTCCCCAGCGTGTGCAGGTAGAAGCGCGGCATGAACCGCCACGAGCGGACGCGCAGTCGCGTGATGCTGACGAACGTCATGGCCTCGATCCTTCCATGTCGCCGGCCTCCAGCGCGTTGATGCCGGCGTGCACCCGCGCCTCGATGTCCTCCCTCGACAGGCCGGGCGGGATCGCCGTGCCGAAGCGGATCGTCACCGTGCCGCGGCGGCGGGGGCCGGTGCGGGGCAGCAGCCGGCCGCTGTCGAGCGCGACGGGCACCGTCGGCAGCGCGAGCAGCCGGTACAGCCCGGCGAACCCCGATTTGAGCGGCGGCGTCTCGCCCGGCGTCACCCGCGTCCCCTCGGGGAAGATCAGGATCGATCGCCCGTCCGCCTTTGCCGCCTTGGCCTCGCGCATCATCGTGCGCAGCGCCGCCGCGGAGCCGCCGCGATCCACCACCAGCGCGCCGTAGCGCCGCGCCGCCCAGCCCCAGACCGGGATCTGCGCCAGTTCCTGTTTCAGCGCCATCGCCGGCCCGTCGAGCAGGCGTTGCAATTCCAGCGTCTCGAACATCGCCTGATGCTTGGCGGCGTACAGCGCCGGGCCGGCGGGGCGCTCGCCCTCGATCCGGATATCAAGGCCGAGAATGCGCCGGATCGCCCAGCGGTGGTAACTCGTCCACGCCGTCGCGTGCGCGATCAGCGCGGGGCGTCCGAACAGCGCGCTGATCGGCGTCGTCGCGACGATCGGCACCGACCCGCCGTAGAAGACCAGGTCGAACGCCCAGCGACGCCAGCGCGGGACGACCGGCGCGACCGTGGCCTCGCTCATCGCCCGATCCCCAGCCACAGCGCGACCCGGCGCAGCAGCAGCTTGTCGTATTCGTTCACCAGCACGCCGAGCCGCGTCTCGCCCGGAACCCCGTCGACGATCACCGTCACGCCGGGCATCAACACCGCCATCAGCTCCATCCGCGCGCGCCGGACGTGCCAGTCCGACGTGACCAGCCGGACCGAGCGATAGCCGTGGACGCGGACCCAGCGCGCCGTCTCCTCCGCGTTCGACCGCGTGTCCACCGCCTCGCCGCCCAGATCGACGCAGCACGCGAACAGCGCGGGCGACACGCGATACTCCCGCGCGAGGTCGATCGCGCGGACCCCGGGCGCGACCCCGGTCACCAGCAGCCGGGCCGCCTGCCGGTCGCGCAGCAGCGCCAGCCCGCGGTCGATGCGGCCCGCGCCGCCGGTCGGCACCACGATCGCGTCTGTCGTGGTGGCCGCGGTCAGCGGCGGGGGCAGGGTGAGCATGAACGTCGCGAAGCCCAGCACCCAGGCGAGCAGCATCAGGCCGATGAGCCGCCGGATCACCGCGCGATCTCCCCGCGCCGGCTCACGACGCCCCGCTCACAGCGCGCGCCGGAGCGTCGCCGTCACCGCGAACCGCGCGGCCAGCGTCGCCAGCAGCACGAACAGGAGCGGGGTGGCGGCGAGCGCGACCCAGTCGCCCGTCGACAGCGTCAGCCCGCCCAGCAGGTCGGACCCGAGCGTCGCCAGCTGGCGCGCCACCGACAGCACCACCGCCGCGGCGGCCAGCGCGCCGACCGCGCCGCCCACCGCCGCGTCGAGCGCGATGCGTCGCTGGAACAGCCGCGCGATCTGGGCATCGGTGGATCCCAGCATGTGCATGACCCCGATCGTCGCGCTGTGCGTCTCGAGCCCGGCCCGCGCGGCCAGCACCACCACCGCCGCGGTCGCGCCCGCCATCAGCAGGACGAGCACCGCCGCCAGCCAGACCGCGCCGCCCATCAGATGCGCGACCGGCGACATCCACGCCTCGTGCCGGTCGACCCGCGCGTCCGGCACGGCGGCCAGCACCGCCGCCGTCACCCGCGTCGCGACGCCGGCATCGTCGCTCGTCAGGTCGACGTCGATCATCGCCGGCATCGGCAGCTCCGGGTCGGCGGCGTCCGCGCCCAGCCAGGGGCGCAGCAGCCGGGCGAGTTCCGCCGGCGCCACCGGCCGCGTGCGCGCGACGCCGGGCGAGGAGCGCAGCACCGCCACGGCCCGCGCCGCCGCCGCCGCGGTCGCCGCGCGATCGCCGCCGGCGACCTGAACCGTCATCCGCCCCGCGAGCTGCCGCTCGAGCAGCGCGCGCGCCTGCGCGGTCGCGAGCCCGGCCGCGGCGGCGAGCAGCGTCAGGAACAGCATGATGGCCATCACCCACGTCATCGCGCGCGCGCCGCCCGCCTCGTCGAGCACGCGGCGCTCCGCGGACGGCGGCACGGTGCCTCGGCGTGCGATCCGGATCATCGCCCGCGTCTCACGCCGCCGGCCGCTGCGGCGGGTGGCGCAGCGCGCCCGTGGGATCGAGCAGCCGGCCGCGGTCGAGCCGCATCATCGTCGCGTGCGGGATCCGGCCGAGCAGGTGCAGGTCGTGGGTCGCGACGACGACGGTCGTGCCCAGCCGGTTGAGGCTGTCGAACAGGTGGAGCAGCCGCTCCGCCATGTCGGGATCGACGTTGCCGGTCGGCTCGTCCGCGACGAGGATCTCGGGCCGGGCGATGACGGCGCGCGCGATCGCCACCCGCTGCTGCTCCCCGCCCGACAGGGTCGCGGGGCGGGCGCCCGCGCGCTCGGCGAGGCCGACCCAGCCGAGCATCTCGCGCACCGGCGCGGCGATCTCGGCCTCCGGCACGCCCGCGACGCGCAAGGGGAGCGCGATGTTGTCCGCGGCGGACAGGTGGGGGACGAGGCGGAAGTCCTGGAACACCACGCCGATCCGGCGGCGGAACCCCGGCAGGCGCGCGCGGGGCAACAGCACCGCATCCTCCCCGAACAGGCGGATGATCCCGCGGCTCGGCCGCTGCGCGAGATAGAGCAGCCGCAGCAGCGACGTCTTGCCCGCGCCGGACGCGCCGGTCAGGAAATAGAACAGTCCGCTGCCCAGCGTGAACGACACGTCGCTCAGCGTTTCCGCCCCGGTGCCTCCCGTCTCCGGGCCGTAGCGCAGCCCGACGTTCTCGAACTGGACGATATTCGCCACGGCGCGTGCCTGCTCCCGTTACCCGCCGCACCGCCTTGGCACGGCGGGGCGATGCGCGGCAAGGCGCAGGCGGGGGCACGGGCGCGGGGCACGGGCGCAGGCACCGGCCGTCCCGCCCGTCCGGGACTTGCCAGTCGCGGGGGCCCCGTGCTTAGCATGCCGCAGCCGCCGCCGTCCGGGCTTGCGGCGTGTTGGTCCGCCGTCGCCATGATCGTTCGCCCATGATCCTCCGCCCATGATCCTCCGCCCATGATCCTCCAATGCCCGCAATGCCAGACCCGCTATCTGGTGCCCGACGCCGCGATCGGCGCCGAGGGGCGCACGGTGCGGTGCGCGACGTGCCGGCACAGCTGGTTCCAGGAACCGTCGGCGTCGGCCGTGGACGAGCCGCTCGCCGTCCCCGTGCCGAGCGCGGCCGACCCGGCGGTGACGGGTGCGCGATCGTGGGAGGAGGCCGCGCCCGCGCCCGCGATGCCGGTCGTGCCCGCGATGCCGGCCGTGGCTGCGCCGTCGCCGTTCGCCGGCGCGATCGGGAGCGGTCGGTCCGCCACCTTCGCCGCGCCGGACGATGGCCGGGCGGACGATGCTTTCGCGCCGCGGCCGGCGTTCCGCGCGCGCCGCAACCCCGCCCGGCTGTGGACCGCGGGCGCGGTCGGCGCGGGCGCGCTGATGCTGGCGTCGGTCGCCGCGATCGTGTGGAGCGGCGCGCCCGGCATCGCCTCGCAACTCGGCCTGGTGTCCGCGCGGGACCAGCCGTTGCAGGTGGCGAGCGATCCCGTGCAGCGCCGCTATCTCGACAACGGATCGGTGCTGTTCGCGGTCAGCGGCCGGGTGGTCAACCCGACCGCGACGAGCCAGCGGGTGCCGGACCTGCGCGTCGACCTGCTCGATCGGGCCGACGGCCGGGGACGCAGCGTCTACAACTGGACGATCACGCCCCAGGCGCGCACGCTGCCCGCGCATGCCAGCATGGAGTTCAACAGCAGCAAGCTCGACGTGCCCGCCAACGCGCGGCAGCTGCGCCTGAGCTTCGCGGGCGACGACGGCACGGCGACGCGGTAGCCGGGCCGGGGCGGGGTGGGCCGAGCGGGCGGATCGCCCGCGATGCCGGCAGCGACCGACAGCCTGTTGCCAGCCCCGAACGGCGCTGCTAGAGGCTCGCGCCTGCCAGCCGCCGGCGTGTCCGGCGGTCTTCACGTGCGGTCGTGGCGGAATTGGTAGACGCGCAGCCTTGAGGTGGCTGTGCCCGAAAGGGCGTGGAAGTTCGAGTCTTCTCGACCGCACCACGCAGTCCCGCAGGGGCTGCGATCCAGAACGAGATCACGAAGGCGCTGGCGTCCGGCGTCCCGGCAGGCGGAAACGCCGGCGCGCGGGGGCGGGGGCGGGCGTCAGGGCGGGCTGGTGCAGCCGGACGATCAGGTCTCCCGCGGCGGGCGCGTCCTCGTGCTCCGGGCTGAACAGCGAGATCGATCCCGATGCGCCGACCAGCGCGACGGGCCAGCCTTCGGCGGCGGGCTGCGTCGCCCGGTCTTCCGCGACGGGCTCGACGACGAAGGCCGCGCCGCCGTCCATCAGGTCCGAGAGGCGCTGGTAGCCCATGGCGGCGTCCACCGCGATCTTGCCCCGCCACTCGCGCGAGGCGGCGTGGCGACCCGTGCTGTCGTCGGGCGCGATCTGGTACACACGCTCGCGGCCGAGCTCGGTGGCGAAGCGCGTGCAGACGAGGGCGTTGTAGGCATCGTCGGGGGTCGCAGCGAGCAGATGCTCGTAATCGCGCAGGTCGATCACCTCCTCGCCCAGGACCGACAGCACCTCGACGCGCAGGGTCTGCAGTCCCGCGAGCCGGGCCGCCTTCAGCGCATCCGCCGACCGGTCCACGACCAGCACCGGCACGCCTGTGCCGCGCAACGCCTCGCCCAGCGCGATCGTCCAGCTCGACGCGCCCACGATCATGAGCCCGCTGCGACCGCCCGACGCGAGCCCCAGGCGGCGGGCGATCGGCGCCAGCGACAGCCCGTGCAGCACGACGGTGGACGCGATCACCGCGAACACGAGCGGCAGGACCAGCCGCGCGTCGGGGTAGCCCGCATGGGCGAGCCGCTCGCCGGCCACCCCGGCGATCGCGGCGGCAACAACGCCGCGCGGCCCGATCCAGCCGACCAGCAGCCGCTCCTGCCAGCTGACCTTCGCGCCGATGGTGGCGAGCGCGATCGCCAGCGGCCGCGCGACGAACAGGATCGTGGCGGTCGTCAGCGCGATCGGCCAGCTGAGCATCGCGACGGTCTGCCGGTCGATGTTGGCGGTCAGCAGGATGAACAGGCCGGAGACGAGGAAGACGGTCAGCGATTCCTTGAAGCGGCGCAGCTCCTGCAGGCCGGTCACGTCGATGTTGGCCAGCACCACGCCGAACAGCGTCGCGCCGACCAGCCCCGTTTCGGGCTGGATCGCCTCGCCCGCGGCATAGACGCCCAGCGCGCCCGCCAGCAGGATCGGTGTCTTGAGATATTCGGGCGCGAGGTCGCGGCGGAACAGCCAGCGGATGCCGAACGGTACGACCGCCCCCAGCGCCGCGGCGATCCCGCCGCCCGCCAGCGTCCGCCACGCGAGCCGGACCAGCGCGTCGCCGGTGCTCATCGTCGTCGACAGCGTCAGGAAGCTCAGCACCAGCAGCGTGACCGTGGCGCCGATCGGATCGTTGACGATCGCCTCCCACTTCAGGAACGAGGCGGACCGAGGCTCGAGCTTGGCCTGGCGCAACAACGGCATGATGACGGTCGGCCCGGTCACCACCAGGATCGCGCCGACCAGGATCGCGACCGGCCACGACAGGCCCGCCACCCAGTGCGCCGCCAGCGTTCCGAACACCCAGTTGAGCGGCAACGCCACCGCCACGAGCCGCAGCACGCCCGATCCCGCGGAGCGAAGCTCGCGCAGGTTGAGGTTTAGCCCGCCTTCGAACACGATGATCGCGACCGCCATGCCGATCGCCGGGCGCATCACCTCGCCCAGCGCTTCCGACGGCCTGATGATGCCCGCGACCGGCCCCGCGACCGCGCCGATCGCCAGCAGCGGGATGATCGCCGGCAGCTTCAACCGCCAGCCGAGCCACTGACCGAACACGCCCGCGACGGCCACGCCGACGATCAGGAGGAGGATGGTGTCTTCCATGGAACGGTCCCTCACGCACGGCATCGCAAGGGCGGCGCCCACGGGCGATAGCGCAACCAAGCGTGCGGACCACCCTTTTGATGGCATGCCCGACAGCGGGTGCTCCGCTCCCGAATGGCGGGGTGGGAGGCTCGCCGGTGTGCGGCGGTGGGCGACCATGACGGCGCGCGCCCCTTCCTCCGCCGATCGCCGTGCCCTATGCCGCCACCACCGTCGCCGGCCGTCGGGAGGCCACGGTCGCGTCGCCCCCGCCGCCGGCGTCACCCGACCCGCGAGAGATCATCGCATGACATCGTTTCCCTCCCCTAACGTCGCCGCGTTCGACGCCGCCTTCGCGCGCTGCCCGCTCGTCGCCATCCTGCGTGGCGTGCGGCCCGACGAGGTGGAGGGGATCGGCGACGTGCTCGTCGACGCAGGGTTCACGCTGATCGAGGTGCCGCTCAACTCGCCCGATCCGTTCGGCAGCATCGCGCTGCTGGCGCGGCGGGTGGCGGGACGCGCGGCGGTCGGCGCGGGTACCGTCCTGCGCGTCGGCGACGTCGCGGCGGTGCAGGCGGCGGGCGGCACGATCGTCATCTCGCCCAACGCCAACCCCGCGGTGATCGCCGCGACCGTCTCGGCCGGGCTGGTCTCGCTGCCCGGCGTCGCGACGCCGACGGAGGCGTTCGCGGCGCTCGACGCGGGCGCGCAGGCATTGAAGCTGTTTCCGGCCGAGAGCCACAGCCCCGCCGTGTTGAAGGCGATGCTGGCGGTGTTGCCGCGCGGCCTTCGCGTCCTGCCGGTCGGCGGCGTGTCGCCCGAGCTGATGGCGCCGTGGACGGCGGCGGGCGCCGCGGGCTTCGGCCTGGGTTCCGCGCTGTACAAGCCGGGCATGGACGCCGCCGAGGTCGGCCGGCGGGCGGCCGGCTTCATCGCCGCCTGGCGCTCGCCGAGCTGAGGTCGGCCGCTGGCGGACACCGTCCGATCAGCGCGCGCCGACCTCCACGCGGCACGGGCGCGTCGCCGCCAGCAGCGTGGCGCGGTTCGCGCGCCGGTCCACAGCGTCGCGCTCGGCCGGCTCGGGCCCATCGCCGAGGCCGGCCCAGAGCGCGGCGTTGAAGCGGGCGGTGTCGAGATGATCCTCGACGCTGAAATCCTGTCCCTTCATGGCCCGCGCCCACCAGGCGGCGGGTCGCTGCGGACAGCCGGCCGCCGCGACGCTGGGCGCTGCGAAGCGGTCCGCGGCGATCGGCAGCCGGGTGCCGCGCAGCACGTCGGCGGCGACGGCGCGATAGGTCCAGCCCGCCGCCGCCGGGTCGAAGACGTCCGCCATCGGCGCGGCCAGCCCGTCGTTCAGCCCTAAGGGGGGCAGGCCCAGCACGCTCTCGATCGTCCGCAGCACGTTGACCGTCGTGTAGCGGGTGGAGACGAGCGCACCCCGACGCACGCCCGCGCCCGCGATCAGCGCCAGCGAGCGGCGCGCGTCGACATGGTCGGCGCCGTTCTGCGCGTCGTCCTCCACGACGACGATCAGCGTCGATCCCGCCGCGCTGCCGTGGGCGATCGTCTCCACCACCTGGCCGACGGCATAGTCGTTGTCGGCCATCTGGGTCTCGACGGTGTTCACCCCGTCGAGCGCGGTGTCGAACGATCCGAAATGGTCGTGGCTGAGCCGCAGGAGCGTCAGCGCGGGCAGCGTGCCGGACTTCTCCTGCTGCGCATATTCGCGCTGCCATTCCAGCACGCGCCAGTAATCCGCCAGTTTCTGGTCGAAGCCGCGGAAATACGGATCGCTGCGGCTGGCGAGCAGCCGGTCCCCCGGCGTGTAGATGCGGGTGTGCGTCCGCCAGGGCTCGCGGATCGGCGGCACCGCCCCCGGCTTGCCCGCGTCGTAGATCGAGGCGTCGGAAAAGCCGTAGTTGCGCACCGAGAGGCCGGCCTTGATCGCCGCGTCCCAGAGGAAGCCCTGGCCGCGATCGTCGTCGTCGTCACCATCGGCATCGGGTGCGGTGAGCAGCGCGGGGCCGGGCATCAGGTCCGGGTCGGTTGACAGCACAGGGTTGGTCGCGTGGCGCTCCGCCATCGTCTGCTGCGTATAGACGAACCTGTCCGCCTCCTCCGCTTCGTAGGCGAGGCCGCGGCCGGCGTAGTTCACCGGCGCGGTCTTCTCGAGGAGGTCCGGCGCGCGGCCGGCGGTGGACCACGTCCAGCCGGTGCTCGACTGCTCGCCCGAGTCGTAGAAATCGTCGAGCGTCACGAACCCGCGCGCCAGCGCATGGTGGTTGGGTGAGAGCGCGCGCCCCAGAATGGCGAGGCGCGGATCGCCGTTGCCCACCTCGAGATCGCCGAGCACCTGATCGTAGGTCCGGTTCTCCTTCACGACGTACACCACGTGCCGGATGCGCGCGCGGACCGCGACCATCGCCATCTCGGCCGCCGCGCGCGCCTTGACCTGGCCAAGCCCCAGATTGTCGGCGACCTGCAACGTCGTCGCGGCCAGAGCCCGATCGTCGGGCAGCGGAAACGCGAGCAGCCCCGCCTTTTCCAGCTGGAAGACATACTGGTTCGCCGCGCCGCACGCGTTGGGCTGGCCACGGTAGATCGCGAGCTTCGGCGCGCAGCCCAGGGGGTTGGCGCCGGGCGGGCTCTTGCGGTTGACGACGAACACCCGCCGCCCGTCGCGGCTCGTGGCGACCGCGCTGGGGTACCAGCCGGTCGGGATCAGCCCCTGCACCTGGGCGCCGTCGGCGGAGGGCGCGACGATCGCCACCGCGTTGGCGCCGCCCATCGTCACCAGCAACCGCCGGTCGGACAGCAGCGCGAGGCCGTTGACGTTCAATCCCTTGCCGAGCGGCGCCGCACCGGCGAGCGCGGACGGCAGGCCGAGCCTGGGCTCCGCGACCAGCCGACCCGTCGCCGTGTCGACGATGGCGAGCCGGTCGGCATTGTCCTCGGTCGCGAACAATCGGTGGGAAGCGGCGTCGGCGATCATCGCGGTGGGCTCGCCGCGCGTCGCGATGCGGCCCGTCACCTGCACCGTGTCGCCCGTGATCCGCACCGCGACGATCTGCCGGTCGCGGGGCGCGGAGATCCAGCCATGGCCGGCGTCGGACCACAGGACCGCGAACGGGAACTCGCCCCCGGCGACGCCGGCGGCGGCGGGATCGATCCTGCCGGGGCGCAGATCCTGCTCGGCGACGACGCGGCGCCCGGTCAGGTCGACGAGGCTGACCGAGTCGTTGTAGTAATTGGCGACCAGCGCGCGCCGCCCGTCCGGGCTGACCGCGACGCCGGCGGCCTGCGGCTTCACCTCCGCGCCGAGACCCGTGCGATGGCCGAGCGGGATCGGCCGCCCGCTCTCCGCGAAGCCGCCGCGCGTCCTGGCGAACACATGCACCGTGTCGTCGACACCGCCGCCCACCACGAAACCGCGCCCGTCCGGCAGCCAGGCGATGCCCGAGAAGCTGTTGGCCACGGTCATCGTCTGTAGCCAGCGGCTGCCGCGCGCGTCGATGGCGTAGCGCAGGACGTACTGGACCGACTGCGCCGCCACCGTCTTGCCGTCGGCGCCGTTGACGCGGTTGTAGCCGCTGGTCAGCACCAGCATCTCGCGCCCGTCCGGGCTGCGCGCGATCGCGGCGGCGCCGTCGGCGACATAGGCGGGATCGGGGCCGACGCGCGTCACCAGCGGTTCGAACCGCGCGCCGGGCGCGGCGAGGGGCGTCAGCCGCTGCCCGGTCGGCAGGTCCTGGCCCGCCGCGACCGCGGGCAGCACCGCCCCGGCGAGCAGCGCGAACAGCAGGTGTCGCATCGCGTCAGTCCCCCTCGACGTCCCGATCGGCATCGTTGCGGACATAGCCGCGGTCGTCCAGCACGAACCGGCCGGCAGGGATGGCGGAGCGGTCGATCGCGACCACGCGCCACATCGGTACCCATGCCGCGGTGGCGATCAGCAGCGGCAGCCGGTCGCGCCCGTCCCAGCAGACATGCGCGACGCCCGCCGCCTGCGACAGATCGTACCAGCGGCACGGCGCCGGGGTGGCGGGCAGGGTCGCGGGCACCGGGCCGGCAGTCGGCGCCAGGGCGTATGGCCCGCGGGGATGGCGCAGGCCGTGGCCCATGTCGAACCAGTCGGTGAAATCGCCTATCCGGTAAAGGTTGTCGCGCGAGATGCGGGTGCTGGTGCGCCGGACGTGGTCGAGCACGACGAGGTCGTATCCCGCCCCCCTGGTCCGCGTCGCCAGCGTCGTGATGCGCGCGTCGGTGACGTGCAGGACCCGGCGCTCGTGATCGCGCCACAGCGCCATGCGGTGCGCCGTGCCACGATCGACGAACCGCACCTCGGCGTGGAGGTAGGCAGGCTCGCCGGCGGCGGAGAAGACGGTGTCGAAGTCGGCCCCGGGCGCCGCCCCCGTCGCTCCCGCCACGGCGACGGCGGCGGTGACGGCGGCGCAGGCCAGCGCCGCCGCCCGGCCCCCGCGCTTACTGGCGAAGCGCACGGGCGTAATCGAAGTAGCGATAGGTCTTGCCGTCGATCGTCAGGTCCTTGACCTGCAGCGCGACCTGATAGGTGCCGCCGGTGCGGCGCGTGTCCTTGGTCCTGCCGGTCGGATCGGTCGGCAGCTCGAACGCGAGGCCGGTGGCGGTGCTCGACGAGACGGTCGAGCTCGCCACGGTCGGCGCGGTCGTGCTGGCGGGGTTGACCAACGCCTCGTTGATGATGCGCCCGTCCGCCGCCGGCATCGACAGTTTGAGCAGATAGGCGACCGTCGGGGCGACGTCGACGTTGCCGGTCGGGCTGTTGTTGACGACGCCCTTGCGGAACGACGGGCCGGCGGCGATCAGCGTGTTGTGGACGTCGGTGCTGCCGAAGCTGCCGTGCATGCCGCGCTGTCCGCCGGTGCTCTCGTACTCGATGCCGGTCTTGCCCTGCACGGTGACCGTCTCGTCGGACGCGAACGAGACCACCACGTCGGGCTGGCCGTTGTTCTGGCGCTTCGCGTTCTCGAGGTTGACGTTCGCCATCGTCAGCGTGCCCGGCAGCGCGCCGTAGCGGCCGTCGACGAAGATCGCGCCATATTCCTCGCGCTGTTGCAGGAATTTGACGAGCGCGGCGACCGTCGCGGGATCATGGCTCGGGACGTAGAAGTAATCGGACCCGCCGTTGGCCGCGACGACGACGCCGTTGGCGGGCAGGCTGCCCGGCGCGGGCACCTTGAAGCTGGCGACCGGCCTGGCGAGGCCGGAACTGACCGACTGGTATTTGGTGTTGGCGGCGCCGCACAGCGCGCCGCTGGCGTCGTTGCGGACCGGCACGGTGGGCACGTTGGCGGCGCTGAGGCCGTACATCGCGCTCGTCGAGCAGCCGGTGCCGTCGTACGCGTTGATCCCGCGATACGTCAGCAGATCGGCGGAGCGGACGTCGCCCGAGAAGGAGAAGCCAAGCGTCGTCGGCGCGCCGAGCGTCGCCGCGTCGGTGCCGCTGGTCGCGCCGTTGACCGACGCGCCGTTGGGCGCGGTGGCGGACGGCACGATGGCGCGCAGCGGATAGAGGTCGGTCGCGCCCGAGACGCTGGAGTGCGCATGATCCGACACGACGACGACGTTGGTGGTGGTGTCCAGCCCCTGCGCCTTCAGCCCGGCCATCAGCTCGCCCAGCCGCGCGTCCTGCGAGCGCAGGCCTGCGCGCGCGTTGGCGCTGCCCGGGCCATAGCCGTGCTCGACGTTGTCGGGGGTCCGGAACCAGATGAGGGACAGCATCGGGTTCTTCTTGGGCAGGATGTAGTTCACGAAGGTCGACAGCATGTACTTGTTGGCCGCATCCTCGGGCGCCCCCTGCGTCGTGTCCTGCGAATCGCGCGCCGCGACCGTCAGCTGGCCGTTGGGATCATAGGCCGTCGTGTTGAAGGTGACGTAGCCCGCGCGTGCCGTCGGCGAGCCGTTGTTGGCGGCGAGCGCCACCGCCTGCGTGCCCGAATAGTTGTTCACGGTGTTGGCGGGCAGCGCATAGCCGGCGGTCTGCAGCTCGGTCGCCAGGCTGCGCGGCTGCACCGTGTTCTCGTCGACGAAATAGCCGCCCTGGCCCAGATCCTGGATATAGGCGGCGCCGCTCTTGCCGACCGTCGCCGTCACCATGCCCGCCGCCTGCGCGGTGGCGAACAGGCTGTTCACCAGCAGCAGCTGGCCGCCGTAATAGGTGTTGAGCGTCGAGAGGACCGCGTAATCCTCGGTGAAGACCGGGTCGACGTAATCCTGCGGCGTCCCGCCTGCCGAGTTGCCGACCGGGATCGTGTTCGACGCGCCCTGCGGCGGCGTCCAGAAGGTATTGCCGTAGAAGCCGCTAGTCTTGGGGAACGATCCGGTCGCGAAGGACGACGCGTTCATCATCGTGAACGTCGGATAGGTCGAGTGGTTGTCCGAGAAGTTCACGCCCGCCTGCTGCATCGCATACAGGTTGGGCGTGTCCGTCGGGGTCACGTCGTCGGGGCGCAGGCCGTCCCACACCATCACGATCGTGCGCGCCGCGGCGACCGGGGTCGGCGTCGGCGTGGGCGTCGGGCTGGGCGTGGGCGTGGCGGCGGTGCCGTCGCCGCCGCAGCCGGCGAGCGCGGTCGCCAGCAGCGCCAGGGCCGCGAGGCCGGTAGACAGATTGCGCATGGAACACTCCCGTTACGCCCCGTCGAGCCCCCGGAGCGCACCCTCGCTAGTCGCGCCGTGTGACGGCGCGGCGTAGGCGTGATGACAGAGCGATGACGACCGTGCGGCGCGGCGGCCGGATGTCCCTCAGCCCAGCCCCGCCGCGTGCACCAGCGTCAGCAGCAACCAGTACAGCATCCCGGCCAGCGCCATCGCGGCGGGCAGCGTCATGACCCAGGCGAGCACGATGTTGCGCACCGTCGACGGCTGCAGCCCGGCGCCGTCCGCCGCCATCGTGCCTGCGACGCCGCTCGACAGGATGTGGGTGGTGGACACCGGCATGCCCTTCACCTGCGCCAGCAGGATGGTGGCCGCCGCGATCAGCTCCGCCGAGGCGCCCATGCCGTACGTCAGATGCTGCTTGCCGATCTTCTCGCCCACCGTCACCACGATCCGGCGCCAGCCGATCATCGTGCCGAGGCCGAGCGCGAGGGCGACCGTCACCTTGACCCAGGTCGGGATGTAGCGCGTGCCGCGTTCCAGCAACCCCTCGTAAGCGGTCACCGCCCGGTCGCCGCCGTTCGGGAAGATGCGCCGGGCCTGCGCCTCGTCGGCGGTCAGCAGGCGCGACGCGTCGAGCGTCAGGTACATCTCGTTGCGCAGGTTGCGGGTGGCGGCGGCGGGGACGCGGCGCAGCGAGCCATAGGCTTTCAGGTCGGCGCTGATGATCCCCGCCTCGGTCGCCAGCGCGGCGTGGACGCGGGGATGATCGGCGTCCCGGGTCCGGATCGCTTGGCGCAGGATGGCGGCGGCTTCGGCCGGTGCGACCCGCTCGCCGCCTGCCCGCGCGCCGAACGCCGCCTGCGCGCGCGCCGCGGTCTGCACGAACCCGGGGGTGGAGCTGTCCGGCATCGTGCGGTTGAGCGCATAGGCGGTGGGCGCGATGCCGATCAGGATCAGCATGATGAGGCCCATGCCCTTCTGCCCGTCGTTGCCGCCATGCGCGAACGAGACCGCGGTGCAGGTGAAGATCAGCAGCGCGCGGATGCCGCGTGGCGGCGGCGCATCGCCCTTCGGCTGTTCGTAGAGCTGTCGGTCGCGAACCAGCCGCTTCATCGCGAGCAGCAGGCCGCCCGCGCCCAGGAATCCGATCACCGGGCTGACCAGCAAGGCCAGCAGCACGCTTTTGGCCTGCCCCCAGTCGACGCCCGCTCCGCCGCCGGCACCCGCGATCAACTGGTTGGCGAGGCCGACGCCCAGCACCGAGCCGATCAGCGCATGGCTCGACGAATTGGGCAGCCCCAGCCACCACGTGCCCAGGTTCCAGATCAGCGCGGCGATCAGCAGCGCGAAGATCATCGCATAGCCCGCCGCCGAGCCGACGCCGAGCACCAGGTCGACGGGCAGCAGCGTGACGATCGAATAGGCGACCGCGCCCGACGAGGCGACCACGCCCACGAAGTTCCAGCCGCCCGACCACAGCACCGCCGGCACCGGGCGCAGCGAATGGGTGTAGATGACGGTCGCGACCGCATTGGCGGTGTCGTGGAACCCGTTCACGAACTCGAACGCCAGCGCGACCAGCAGCGCGAGCCCGAGGAACGCGAAGGCGCCGATCGCCAGCGGCTCGCCCGCGTCGCGCGTATCGAGCGCGACGTTGGTGCCGGCGAAGACGATCCCGGCCAGCAGCACGAACAGGAACCCCAGCGCGGCCGCAGGGTGGATGCGGTGCTCGGCGAGCGGGCCGGCCGCGGGAGCGGCGTGCGGTGCGGCAGAGGCCATCGGGCGAACTCTCCGGCCGGGCGGTCGGCCGCCCGGCGCTATCGATCGGGAAGGCGAGAACTGCCGGCGGCCCTAGCGGGGTGTGGGGCCGCACTCAACCCGGGTGGGTGACGCGATCCGCGTGGCCGTAGCAGGGGGCGGAAGGAATTGTGGTGGCCAGTGCCGGGCCGCGCCCGTACGTCGGGCGCATGAACCTGTCCCCCGATGCCATCGCTCCGCATGCCGGCCGCCGGATCGTGGCGCTCGTGCTGACGATCGCCGCGGGCGCCTGCGTGCCGTCCGGTCATCTCGCCCGCGATCGCACTTCGGCACCCGCGTTCGACCCCGTCGCCTTCTTCTCCGGGCATACGCAGGGCCGCGGGACCCTCCACGTGGTGCTGCACCGCGCCGAGCGCGTCGACGTCGAGGGGCATGGCGTCGTCGGCGCGGACGGCTCGATCGTCCTCGATCAGGACGTGCGCCGGGGCGACGCCGCGCCGACGCATCGATCCTGGCGGCTGCACCGCGTCGCGCCGGGCCGCTACGCCGGCACGCTGACCGATGCGAGCGGCCCGGTGGCGGGCGACGTCGCGGGCAATCGCCTGCACCTCGCCTTCGCCATGCGGGGCGGTTTTCGCGCGCAGCAGTGGCTGTACCTGCAGCCCGGTGGCCAGGTGTCGCGCAACCGCCTGGTCGTGACGAAGCTCGGCATCCCGGTCGCCAGCCTCGACGAGACGATCACGCGTCTTCCGTGACGGCCGGATCGCGATTCGCCGGGGATTGTGCTCAAAGGTCGCGATGAAAGCCTTTCACGACCTGACCGAACGCGAGATCCTCGCGCTGGCGATCGCCAACGAGGAGGAGGACGGGCGGATCTATGCCGATTACGCCGAGCATCTGCGCGAGCACTACCCCGACAGCGCACGCCTGTTCGACGACATGGCCGCGGAGGAGGACGGGCACCGCCGCACGCTGATCGACCTCTACGTCGAGCGGTTCGGCCGCCACATCGCCTATGTCACCCGCCGCGACGTTCGCGGCGCGCCCGCGCCCGCGTCGCCGCGCACGACCATCATCAAGGGCATCGACGCGATCCGTGCCGAGGTGAAGCGGATGGAAGGCAACGCCAGCCGCTTCTACCGCGAGGCCGCCGACCGCAGCACCGACGCGCCGATCCGCAAGCTGCTGGGCGATCTGGCGTCGGCCGAGCTCGACCACCTGCGCACCGCCGGCGAGATCGAGCAGCGGCGCCTGCCCGGCGAGCAGCGCGCGCGCGAGGACGACGACGCGCGCCGCCGCTTCGTGCTGCAGATCGTCCAGCCCGGGCTGGTCGGGCTGATGGACGGATCGGTCTCGACGCTGGCGCCCGTCTTCGCCGCCGCCTTCGCGACGCACCTGCCGTGGAACGCGTTCCTGGTCGGCATGGCGGCCAGCATCGGCGCGGGGATCAGCATGGGCTTCGCCGAGGCGCTGGCCGACGACGGCAAGCTGTCCGGGCGCGGCGCGCCGGTGCTGCGCGGCCTGGTGTGCGGCGCGATGACGACCGCGGGCGGCATCGGCCACACGCTGCCGTTCCTGATCGCCGATTTCTGGACCGCGATCATGGTCGCCGCCGTCGTCGTGGTGGTCGAGCTGAGCGCGATCGCCTGGATCCAGTATCGCTACATGGAGACGCCGCCGCTGTCGGCGGCGGCCAAGGTGATGCTGGGCGGCGCGCTGGTGCTGGCGACGGGGATCCTCATCGGCGGCGGATGATCGTCGCGCTGCGGCCGTGACATCATCCGGTGGCCCCGGTAGGGCGCCGATGTGCGATCGCTCCGGCATCACCTCCTGCGCCACCGCTGGCTCGCCTGCTGGATCGTCGCGGCCGCGCTGCTGATGCGGATCGTCGTCCCCGCCGGTTACATGCCGATGGCCTCGGGCGGCGCGATCGCGATCGCGCTGTGCCCGGGTGACGGCCCGGTGCCCGCCGCGATGGCGATGGCCGGCATGACGGACCCTCACGCCCTGGGCGATCACGGCAGGGGCGATCACGGCAAGGCTGGCGCGCCGTGCGATTATTCCAGCCTGTCCGCTCCGTCGCTGGGCGGTGCCGACGCGATCCTGCTGGCGCTCGCGCTGGCGTTCGTCGTCGCGGCGGCGTTGCGGCGTCCAGCGCCGCGGCGGCTCGCGCGTCTCCCGTATCTTCGGCCGCCGCTCCGGGGACCACCGGCCGTCGCCTGACCCGCGGCTGGCGCGTCGCGCCACCGCGGCATCTCGCCACGAACGAGCCCGACGTACCGCGTCGCAGCGCTCCCCGGCTCGCCCGCGAGCCGGTCGGAACAGGGAAGACTCATGACCCACCAGCCGTCGCTGGCCGTCTGCGCGTTCGCGCTGGCGCTCGGCCTTGCCGCTCCCGCCGTGGCGCAGGATCGGGCACCTTCCGTCGCGACCCCGCTCGGCGACGACATCCTCGTCACCGCGCAACGCCGGGCGCAGACGATCGAGAACGCGCCCGCCTCGCGCGCCTCGGTCGACGCCGACCGGATCGACACGACGATCAACGCGCGCAACGTCGAGGACACGCTGAAATACCTGCCGAGCCTGGTGGTGCGCAAACGGCATATCGGCGACAGCCAGGCGCCGCTCGCGACCCGCACGTCGGGGCTGGGCGCCAGCGCGCGCAGCCTGATCTATGCCGACGGCGCGCTGCTGTCGGCGCTGGTGGGCAACAACAACACGACCGCCAGTCCGCGCTGGAACCTGGTCTCGACGGAGGAGATCGCGCGGGTCGACGTGCTCTACGGGCCGTTCTCGGCTGCCTATCCCGGCAATTCGATCGGGGCGGTCGTCAACATCACGACGCGGCTGCCCGATCGGTTCGAGGCGACGCTCGACGCGGGCACCACCGTGCAGCGGTTCGACCTGTACGACACGCATCGCACGCTGCCGGCGTATCAGATCGGCGGCACGATCGGCGACCGGTTCGGCCCGCTCGCGCTCTTCGCCAGCGCCGACCATGTCGACAGCCGCGCCCAGCCGCTCGGGTTCGCGACCGCGACGCAGCCCGCGGCGACGAGCACCGCCGGCACGCCGACCGTCGGCGGCATCGACGACCTCAACCGCACCGGCCAGGCGATCCGCGTGTTCGGCGCGACCGCGTTCGAGCATCAGGTGCAGGACCGGTTCAAGATCAAGGCGGCGCTCGATCTCTCGGCGTCGCTGCGGCTGACCTATGTCGGCAGCCTGTTTCTCAACGACACGCAGGCGAGCGTCGAGAGCTACCTCACTGGTCCCGCTACCGGCCTGCCGGTGTATGGCGGCGCGATCGCCAACGCCGGCCGCGCGTACACGCTCGCCGCCAGCGCCTTTGCGGGCAACGTCTACCATACCGAGCAGCGGCAATGGTCGCACAACGTCTCGCTGAACGGCAGCGGCAGCCGGTTCGACTGGCAGGTGATCGGCACGCTATACGACGTCGACAAGGACCTGCAGCGCATCGCCAACACCGCGTTGCCGGCGGGGCAGGGCGGGGGCGCGGGCTTCATCACCGATCTGGGCGGTACCGGCTGGAAGACGCTGGACGCCAAGGGCGCATGGCGGTCGGACGCGGCGGCGACGCACACGATCGGCTTCGGCCTCCACGGCGACTGGTTCACGCTCCGCAGCAACCGCTACACCACCACCGACTGGGTCGACGGCGCGGAAGGGGCGCTGAACCTCGTCGGCAGCGGGCGGACGCACACCTATGCGGTCTGGGCGCAGGACGCCTGGCGGATCGCGCCGCCGCTGACGCTGACGATCGGCGGCCGATACGAGTGGTGGCGCGCGGATCACGGCGTCAACTATTCGCAGGCGCCGCCCATCGGCCCGGTGAGCCAGCCCGCGCTGACCAGCGACCGGTTCTCGCCCAAGGCGGCGCTGGCGTTCGAGATCGCGCCGCGGCTCACCGCGCGACTGTCGTTCGGCCAGGCGTGGCGCTTTCCCACCGTCGGCGAGCTCTATCAGATCGTCACCACGCCCGTCGCCTCGGTGCCCAACGCGACCCTGCGCCCCGAGCGCGCGCGATCGGAGGAACTGGCGCTGGAACGACACGACGACCGCGGCACGATGCGCGTGTCGCTGTTCAACGAGGTCGTGACGGACGCGCTGATCTCGCAGACCGGCGTGCTGCCCGTCGTCCCCGTCCAGGTCGGCACGTTCGTCCAGAACGTCGACCGGACGCGGGCACGCGGCGTCGAGCTGGCGGCGGACCGGCGAGACCTGATCCCCCGCGTCGACGTGCAGGGCAGCGTCACTTACGCCGATGCGATCACCAGCAAAGACACCGCCTTTCCGGCCGCGGTGGGCAAACTGTTGCCGAGCGTGCCCCATTGGAAGGCGACGCTGGTCGGCACGTGGCGCCCGGTGGACGCGGTCGCGCTGACCGCGGCGGCACGCTACGCCAGCCGCAACTACGGCTCGCTCGACAACAGCGACATCGTCGGCAACACCTATCAGGGCTTCTACCGGTATTTCGTCGTCGACCTGCGCGCGCAGGTCCGGGTCGCGCCGCACATGCGGCTCGGGCTGGGCGTCGATAACGTCAACGACGACCGGTACTTCCTCTTCCACCCCTTTCCGCAACGCAGCTTCGCCGCCGACGTGAAGCTGACGTTCTGACGCTCACTCGTCGGCGGCGACGCCGTCACCTAGCAAGAGCATGTCCGACGAGGAGTATCTGGCGGCCCTCGGGCTGGGTCAGGACCGGGTCAGCCGTTCGTCACCTTGTACCGCAGCCAGAGCACGCCGCCTTCGAGCCGCGTGCAATTGGTCAGCGCCAGCGACGTCAGCGGGGGCGGTCCGTCGTCCGGGTCGCCGCCGTCGAACACGCTGGGTCCGCCCGCCGATCCGTCGATCGCCGGTTCGAGCACCAGGCTGACCTCGCCGATCAGCCCCGCGCGGAGGAACGAGCCGTTGAGACCGCCGCCGCCTTCCAGCAACAACCGTTCCACGCCGAGCCGGCGCGTCAGCACCTTGAGCGCCAGCGCCGGATCGAGCGTGTCGGACCCGGCAAAGACATAGCCGACACCGTCCCGGCGCAGTCCTGCGAGATGCGCGTCGCACGTGGTTCGCTGGGACTGGTGTCGGAGCAGAGCTACTACAACCTGATGGAGCGCACCGTCGAACTGGAGGTGCTGCCCGCCTGCCGTCATCTCGGCATGGGCCTCGTGTGCTGGAGCCCGCTCAATCGTGGCCTGCTGGGCGGCGTGCTGAAGAGCCGGTCGACCGGCCGACGCTCCCGCCCCGAGGTACAGGGCAAGATCGAGCGATATCGGAACCAGCTCGAGCGATACGAGGCGTTCTGCGCCGAACTGGGAGCCGAGCCGGCGGCGGTCGCGCTGGCCTGGTTGCGCTCCAACCCGGTCGTGACCGCGCCGATCACCGGGCCGCGCACGCCGGAGCAATTGCAGCGGGCGATCGACAGCCTGTCGCTGGACCTGTCGCCGGAGGCGCTGGCGCGGCTGGACGAGATATGGCCCGGCCCCGGCGGCGAGGCGCCAAAGGCCTATGCCTGGTAATCGACACCGCTGCGACGCGGGCGGCGCACCAGGAGCAGGGTATGCGCTTCGCTTCGAAAGGATCACGGTGGGGTGATATCGACAGGAGCAAGGCGTGTATCGTTCGGTGATCGAGATCGTGGCGGCGTCGGCTGCCCTGTTCCTGTGTGTCGGGCCGGCGCTTGCCCGAGCCGATCCTGTTCGACCGATGGTCCCTATCGCCGAGATCGAGGTGGATCCCGCACGACTGGCTTCGTTCAAGGCCATTCTGGCCGAGGAACAAGAGGCTTCCGTGCGACTGGAACCGGGAGTCCTGATGCTCCACTCGGTCGCGATCACCGATCATCCGACGCGGATCCGGCTCCTCGAGGTGTACGCCAGCCGGTCAGCCTATGAGGCACATCTGAAAACGCCGCACTTCGTCAAGTACAAGACGCTGACCCAAAGGATGGTCACGTCGCTGGAACTCGTCCCGACGACCCCGATCCTGTTGTGCGCGAAGTCGAACGGCGCGGCCGGTGGGCCAGCGGTCTGTATGTAGGCCGGACCGTCAGGGTTGCCGACCGGAAACGACCATGGCCATCCTGAGGACATGCGTTCGCGGCGTCGACGCCGCGGACGCCGGTCGCTTGCCAGACCTTCCGGCGGAGCCGGTTTCGGCGATCAGACCAACAAGAAATGGTGCTGCCGGTGAGGATTGAACTCACGACCTCAGCCTTACCAAGGATGCGCTCTACCACTGAGCTACGGCAGCATCTCGGCGCGGACGCCGAGAGCGGCCCAAGAGACGAGGCGGGCGGGATTGTCAACCCGGCGCGGACGCGGGATAGGGCGCGGATGACCGCGGATGACAGACGGGATCGACTGGCGGCGGCGCTGCGCGCCAACCTCCGGCGCCGCAAACGGCCCGCCGAACCGGACGCGCAGGACGCTGCGACGGGGTCCGCGCGCGGGGTCGATCCGGGAGACGGCGCGCCCTCCTAGACGGTTCGCCTGCCGGTCAGCGGACCTGCGCCGACGCGGCGTCGATCGGCGCGCAGCGCGCCGCAAGCCAGGCGCGGTCGTCGTCGTCCAGCACCGGGCCGATCGTCGCTGCGACCTCGGCATGGTAGCGGTCGAGCCAGCCGAGTTCGTCGGGCGTCAGCAGCGCCGGTTCGATCAGGTCGCGGTCGATCGGCGCTAAGGTCAGCGTCTCGAACCCCAGCATCGGCCGGTCCCCGTCCGGCACGTCCCGCGCGACGACCAGCAGCAGGTTCTCGATCCGGATGCCGTATTCGCCCGTCTTGTAGTATCCGGGCTCGTTCGACAGGATCATGCCGGGCACGAGCGGCTCGAACACGCCTCCGCCAGGATAGGACGGCGGCGCCAGCCGGGCCGGCCCTTCGTGCACCGACAGGTAACTGCCGACGCCGTGGCCGGTGCCGTGCGCGAAATCGAGGCCGGCGTCCCACAGCGGGCGCCTGGCCAGCGCGTCGATCTGCGTGCCGACCGTGCCCGGCGGGAAGCTGGCGGTGGCGACCGCGATGTGGCCCTTGAGCACGCGGGTGAACCGGTCGCGCATCTCCGCGGTCGGTGCGCCGATCGGCACCACCCGGGTCACGTCGGTGGTGCCGTCGGCATATTGCCCGCCCGAATCGACGAGGTAGAGCTGGCCCGGCAGGATGGCCGCGTCGCTTTCCTGCGTCACCCGGTAATGCGGGATCGCGCCGTGCGCGCCGGTGGCGGAGATCGTCTCGAACGACGCGTCGAGCAGCGCGCCCGATGCCTGCCGGAACGCGAGCAGCTTCGCGGCGGCGGAGAGCTCGGTCTGACCGCCCCTGGGTGCGACGTCCGCCACCCAGCGCAGGAAACGACTGAGCGCGGCGCCGTCGCGGACGCTGGCCGCGCGATGACCGGCGATCTCGACCGGGTTCTTGATCGCCTTGGCCAGGACGACCGGATCGCGCGCGGCGACCACGTGCGCGCCCGCCCCCGCCAGCCGGTCGACGATGGCAGCGACGGTACGATCGGGGTCGGCGGCGACGCGCTTGCCTGCGAGGTCGTCGAGCGCGTCCGCAAACGCCGTCCGCGAACGCACCCGTACCGCGTTGCCGAGGTGGCGCGCGACGCCGTCGCCCACCTTGCTGGGGTCGACGAACAGGTCGGCGGTGCCGTCGGCGTGGACGATGGCATAGGCGAGGCCGACCGGCGTGTGCGCGACGTCGGCCCCCCGCACGTTCAGCAGCCAGGCGACCGAGTCGAGCGCGGCCACCACCACCGCATCGGCGTCTTGGGCCGTCAGCCACTCGGCGACGTCGGCGCGCTTGGCGGCGGAGCCGACGCCCGCTTGCGCGTCACCCTGCACGATCAGCGGCGCATCGGATGGCGCGGGGCGGTCGTTCCAGATCGCATCGATGGGGTTGCCGTCCACCGGCACCAGCACCGCGCCGCGGGCGGCGAGCGCGCCGGTCGCCTGATCGGCCCAGGCCCGCGTGTGCAGCCACGGGTCATAGCCGATCCGCGCACCGGCGGGCGCGTGGCGGCCGAGCCAGCCCGCGACGCTGTCCGCGGGCACGCCGACATACTCCCAATGCGCGGCGTCCACCTGCTCGCGCACCTGGATCGTGTAGCGGCCGTCGACGAAGATCGCCGCGCGCTCCCCGGCGTTCTGGCCCGCCAGCACGACCGCAGTGCCCGCCGAGCCCTGAAACCCGGTCAGCCAGCCCAGCCGCTGCGCATAGCCCCCCACATATTCGCTCAGATGCTCGTCGGTCAGCGGCACGACGAAGCCGTCGAGCCCGTCGTGCGCCAACCGCGCGCGCAGCGCGGCCAGACGGTCGGCGTGGAGGGCGGGGCTGGTCATCGCGGTTCTCCGGCAGGGATCGGGGCGCCGTGCCAGATTCGCATGCACGCGCCAATCGGTGCTGGACACGCTCGCGTTCTGCGCTGTTGTTGCGGCATGTCGCTCCTCGATTTCCTCCTCGGCCGCCGCCTCGCCAATCGGGAGGGGGCCGAGCAGAAGATCGGCTGGATCGCCGGCGTACCCGCCATGGGCCTCGATGGCTTGGGATCGGCCTCTTACGGCCCGGAGGCGGCGCTGACGATCCTGGTGCCGCTGGGCGCGCTCAGCCTCGCCTGGATCGGCTGGGTGATCGCGCCGATCGTGGTGCTGCTGGCGATCCTGTACTTGTCGTACCGACAGACGATCGTCGCCTATCCGTCCAACGGCGGCGCCTACACCGTGGCGAAGGAGAATCTGGGCACCGGCGCGTCGCTGCTCGCGGCGGCGGCGCTGATGGTCGACTATGTCCTCAACGTCGCGGTCGGCATTTCCGCCGGCGTCGGCGCGCTGATCTCGTCGGTGCCGGCGCTGCACGCCTGGACGCTGCCGCTGTGCCTGGGCGTGCTCGCGCTCGTCGCGATCGCCAACCTGCGTGGCACGCGCGAGGCGGGGCTGTTGTTCGCCTTGCCCACGTATCTGTTCGTGGTCAGCTTCCTCGCGCTGATCGCGGTCGCGCTCGTCCGGCTGTGGACCGGCCACCCGCAACCGGTCGTCGCGCCGCCGCCGCTCGTCGGAGGCACGAGCGCGGCATCGGCCTGGCTGCTGATGCGCGCGTTCGCCGCGGGCTGCACCGCGATGACGGGGGTGGAAGCGGTGTCGAACGGCGTCGGCGCGTTCCGGGAGCCGGTGGTCAGGAACGCGCACCGGACGCTGACCGTCATCTGCCTGTCGCTCGGCCTGCTGCTCGCCGGCATCGCCGCCGCCGCGCACGGCTATGGGATCGGCGCGATGGACCAGACGCGGCCCGACTATCAGAGCGTCCTGTCCCAGCTCGCCGCCGCGGTCGCGGGGCATGGCGTCATCTACTACGTCGCGATGGTCAGCCTGCTGACGGTGCTGTGCCTGTCGGCGAACACCAGCTTCGTCGGGTTCCCGCGCATCTGCCGGCTCGTCGCGCTCGACGATTTCCTGCCGCGCGGGTTCGCGGTGGCGGACCGGCGGCTCGTCTTCTCGGTCGGCGTCGTGTTCCTGACGGTCGTGGCGGGCGTGCTGCTGGTCGCGTTCGACGGCATCACCGACCGGCTGATCCCGCTGTTCGCGATCGGCGCGTTCCTGACGTTCACGCTCAGCCAGATCGGCATGGTCGCGCACTGGCGCAGGCAGCAGGGGCGCAACCTTGCGCGGCTGGCGATCAACGCGACCGGTGCCGCGGTGACGATCGCCGCACTGGCGGTCATCCTGGCCGCCAAGTTCCTGGAGGGCGCATGGATCGTGGTGATCGCGATCCCGGCGATCATCCTGACGTTGCGCGGCATCAACCGACACTATCGGCGGCTCGGCGAGCGGTTGGTCGTCACCGAGCCGTTCACGATCGAGGAGACCGATGCGCCCACGGTGCTCGTCGCCTATGAGGAGCGGAGCCGGATGACGGACCGCGCGCTGCGTTTCGCGATGACGCTGTCGCCCGACGTCGTCGCGGTCCACCTGATGAAGCTGGCCGGGCCCGAAGCGGACGAGGATGTCCGCCGGCTGCGCGAGGCGTTCGACCGTGACATCGCCGCTCCGATCGCGGCGCAGGGCCTCGTTCCGCCGCGGATGATGCTGATCCCCGCGCCGTATCGGGAGATCGCCGGGCCGGTCCTGGCGCTGGTCGACCGGATCGATGCGGACACACCGGGGCGATCGGTCGCGATCCTGATCCCGCAACTGGTGCTGCGCCACTGGTGGGAGCGGTTGCTGCACGGTCGCCGTGCCGCGCACCTTCGTTCCGCGCTGCTGGCGAAGGCGGGGCCACGGCTGATGATCGTGACCTCGCCCTGGCAGGGGTGAGCGGCGCATGAGCCGGCCTGTTCCTTCCCCGCACGCCGGCACGGCAGGGCACCCGGGCTGGACGCTGGCGGCGTGCATCCTCGCGTCCAGCCTCGCCTTTCTCGACGGGTCGGTCGTGAACGTCGCGCTGCCGGCGATCGCGCGCGAGCTGCACGCGGATGCGGCCGGCGTGCAATGGACGATGAACGCCTACACGTTGCCGCTGGCGGCGCTGCTGCTCGTGGGCGGCGCGCTGGGGGACCGATACGGCCGGCGACGGCTGCTGGTGGGCGGGATCGCGCTGTTCGCGCTGGCCTCGTCGGCCTGTGCGGCCGCGCCGACCCTCGGACTGCTCCTGGTGGCGCGGGCGGTCCAGGGGGTCGGGGCGGCGATGCTGATGCCCAACAGCCTGGCGATCTTGGGCAACGCCTATTCGGGCGAGGCGAAGGGGCGAGCGATCGGCACCTGGGCGTCGGTGGGCGCGATCGCCAGCGCGGTGGGCCCGCCGCTGGGCGGCTGGCTGGTCGAGGCGGCGGGCTGGCGCGGCATCTTCGTCCTCAACCTGCCGGTCGCGCTGGCCGGCATCGCCATCGCGCTGACGCGGGTGGCGGAGAGCGCGGCGGGCAGGGAGCCGCTCGACCTGCCCGGCGCGGTGCTCGCGACCGCGGGCCTGGGCGTGCTGACATGGGGGCTGACCGCCTGGTCCGCGCATCACGACCTGTCGGTGGGGGCGATCGGGCCGGTGCTGGCGGGTGTCGGCCTGCTGGCGGCGTTCGTCCGGGTCGAGGCCCGGCGTGGCGAGCGCGCGATGATGCCGCTGACCCTGTTCGCCAGCCGGCCGTTCGTGGGCCTCACGGTGCTGACGTTCCTGCTCTACGGCGCGCTGGGCGGGCTGCTGGTGCTGCTGCCGTATCTGCTGATCGCGGGCGGCGGCTGGTCGTCGCTGCACGCAGGGTTCGCATTGCTGCCGTTCCCGATCATCGTCGGCGTCGCGTCGCGCCGGATGGGCCGATTGGCGGAGCGCACCGGGCCACGCTGGCCGCTGACGATCGGGCCGCTGGTGACCGCGGCCGGCTTTGCGCTGCTGATCCGTGCGGACCCGCAGGCGAGCTACTGGACCAGCATCCTGCCCGGCATCGTCGTCATCGCGCTCGGCATGGCGGGCGCGGTCGCACCGCTGACGACCGCGGTGCTGGGCTCCGTCGACGAGCGGCATACCGGCACCGCGTCCGGCTTCAACAGCGCGGTGTCGCGCTCGGGCGGGCTGATCGCGACGGCGCTGGCCGGGGCGGTGATCGCACGGGCGGGGGCGGAGATGACGGGCGCGTTCCACGTCGCGGCGCTGGTGGCGGCGGTGTCCGCTGCCGCGGCGGGGCTGGCGGCGTGGTGGACGCTCGCGCCGCCGCGCTGAACCGCCGCTTGCAGCCGCTGTCGTAGCGCAGTAACACAGTCCGGCATGGCGAGCCCGGAGCATCTGCGACCCGAACAGATAGACGAGCGCTATCCCGCCTATCGACGCATGACGGGACACGCCGGGCTGCCCGATTTCGGGGACTGGCCGGCGGACCCCTATGCGCCGCACACGGCGTTCGGCCCGCCCGATGCCGGACCGCCCGTCCGGCGACGCATCGACTGGTGGCGCTGGACGATGCGCGGGCTGGGCATTCTGGTCGTCCTGTTCGTGCTGGCGGTCGGATGGCTGGCGATCACCGCGCCCTTGTCGAAATCGCTGAAGCCGCCGACCCCGCCGTCGATCACCCTGACCGCGGACGACGGCAGCCCGATCGCGCGGCGCGGGGCCGTGATCGGCGCCCCCGTGGACGTCAAATCGCTGCCCAAGTACGTGCCGGGCGCGTTCATCGCGATCGAGGACCGGCGTTTCTATCACCATTGGGGTGTCGACCCGCGCGGCATCGCGCGGGCGATGGTCCACAACCTGCGCTCGGGCGGGGTGCGCGAGGGCGGCAGCACGATCACGCAGCAACTGGCGAAGAACGCGTTCCTCGATGCGGACCGCACCGCCGGGCGCAAGCTGCGCGAGGCGCTGATCGCGTTCTGGCTGGAGGCGTGGCTGACGAAGGACCAGATCCTGTCGCGCTATCTGTCCAACGTGTATTTCGGCGACAACGTGTACGGGCTGAGGGCCGCGGCGAAGCATTATTTCGGCCGCGCGCCCGAAGACCTGTCGGTGGGCCAGGCGGCGATGCTGGCGGGGCTGGTCAAGGCGCCCTCACGTCTCGCGCCGACGACCAACCTGACGGGCGCACAGAATCGCGAGATGGTGGTGGTGGGCGCGATGCGCGCCGCCGGCATCCTGACGGCGCGCCAGGCCGACGACGTCGAGCCGCAGCGCGTGCGGCACCAGGGCGCGGGCACGCTGCCCAACGGCACCTATTTCGCCGACTGGGTGTTGCCCGGCGCGCGCGACGAGGCGGGCGAGATCCGGACGGAGACGACGGTGCGCACGACGCTCGACCGCCGCTTCCAGGCCGCCGCCGAGCGTGCGGTGCGCCACGCCGGGCTCAACCGCGCGCAGGTCGCGCTGGTCGCGATGCGGCCCGACGGGCGGGTGGTCGCGATGGTCGGCGGCAAGGATTATGCCGACAGCCCGTTCAACCGTGCGACGCAGGCGCGGCGGCAACCCGGATCGACGTTCAAGCTGTTCGTCTATCTGGCGGCGATGCGCGCCGGGATGACGCCCGACAGCACCGTCGAGGACGAGCCGGTGACCATCGGCGACTGGAAGCCGCACAATTCGGATGGCCATTATCGTGGTACGATCACGTTGCGCGAGGCGTTCGCCGTGTCCTCCAACGTCGCCGCCGCCCGGCTGACGCAGAAGGTGGGGGTGAAGGCGGTGATCCGTGCCGCGCGCGATCTGGGCATCTCGACGCCGATCCCCAGCGAGGCGACGATCGGGCTGGGCACATCCACCGTCTCGCTGCTGGAATTGACGGGCGCCTATGCGGCGATCGCCGCCGGCACCTATCCGGTGCAGGCGCGCGGGCTGGCCGACATCCAGCAGAAGAGCTGGTATCAGTCGTGGACCAGCCCCACCCACACCATCGACGGCCACATCCGCGACGAGATGATGCAGCTGCTCGCCGGATCGGTGGACAGCGGCACGGGGCGCGAGGCGCGGTTGTCGGTGCCGACGTTCGGCAAGACGGGCACGACGCAGGACAATCGCGACGCGCTGTTCATGGGGTTCGCCAATGGGCTTGTGTGTGGCGTGTGGGTGGGAGACGACGACAACAAGCCCAATCCCGGCCTGTCGGGCGGCGGCGTGCCGGCGCGCGTGTGGCGCGCGTTCATGGAACAGGCGCTGAACCTCGCGCCGCGCGTCCGGCCGGTGGCGGTGCCCGACGCGGCGATCGATCCGGACGCGCTGCCGGGTGACGGCGAGGATGCGGGCGGTACCGCGAACACGAGCGGGCCGGCGCTGGGCGTCGAGGGCAACGTGCAGGCGTTCGGCCTCAACCTGCACATCGGGCGCGACGGCAACGTCGGCATCACCCGCTCGCACGACGACGATCGCCGGCCGCCGGTACGCGACGAGCGGCGGCCACGCGAGGACCCGGAAGGAGACGAGTAGGGGACGCCCTAGCGCGTCAGCCGCGTGACGTGCCCCATCTTGCGCCCGGGCCGCGCACGCGTCTTGCCGTAGAGGTGAAGGTGAGCGCCGCGCTCGGCGAGGATCGCGGGGACACGGTCGACGTCCGCGCCGATCAGGTTCTCCATCGCCACGCCACTCGCCGTCAGCGCGGTGTCGCCCAGCGGCAGCCCGGCGATCGCGCGGATGTGGTTCTCGAACTGTGACGCGACGGCGCCCTCGATCGTCCAGTGACCGGAGTTGTGGACCCGCGGCGCCATCTCGTTGAACACCGGGCCGTCCGCGGTCGCGAAGAACTCGCACGCCAGCAGCCCGACATAGCCCAGCCGATCCGCGATCCGCCCCGCCAGCGCCGCCGCCTCCGCGCCCTGCGCGGCGACCGAAGCGGGCGCGGGCAGCGTCGAGCGGATCAGGATCGATTGGCGATGCTCGTTCCACGGCGGCGGATAGCAGGCGGTCGCGCCGTCGTGTCCGCGCGCCAGCAGGATCGAGAACTCGTGGTCGAACCGCACCAGCCCTTCGAGGATCGCGGGCCGGCCGCCGATCGCGTCCCACGCTTCGTCCGCTTCGGCCATGGTCTCGATCCGTACCTGACCCTTGCCGTCATAGCCCATGCGCAGGGTCTTGAGGATCGCGGGGTGGCCGATCTCGTCCAGCGCGCGCCCGAGGTCGTCGCGTGTCTCGACGCGGCGCCAGGGCGCGGTGCGGCCGCCGATCTCGCCGACGAACGCCTTTTCCTCCGCCCGGTCCTGCGCGATGCCGAGCGCGGCCGGAGCGGGATGTACCGGCACCTTGCCCGCCAGGTACACGACGGGGCCGAGCGCGATGTTCTCGAACTCATAGGTCACGACGTCGCAGCCGTTGGCGAAATCGTCGAGCACGATGCGGCTGTGATAGTCCGCGCGGGTGAAGGCCGAGGCGGTCTGCGCCGCCACGCTTTCCTCGTCGGGCGCCAGCACGTGGGTGCGATAGCCGAGCTGCGCCGCGGCGACCGCGAGCATCCGGCCGAGCTGGCCGCCGCCCAGGATGCCGATCGTCGAGCCGGGGGGTAGCGGCGCGGGGAGCGAGGTCATTCGGGCGCCTCCGCCACCGCCGCGGTCTGCGCCGCGCGCCACGCCGCCAGCCGTTCGGCGAGCGCCGGATCGGACAATGCCAGGATCGCGGCGGAAAGCAGCCCGGCGTTGATCGCGCCTGCGCGGCCGATCGCCAGCGTCCCCACCGGTACGCCGCCGGGCATCTGCACGATCGACAACAGGCTATCCATCCCCGACAGCGCCTTCGATTCGACGGGCACGCCCAGGACCGGCAGCGCGGTCATCGCCGCCGCCATGCCCGGCAGATGCGCCGCCCCGCCCGCGCCCGCGACGATGACCCGAAGGCCGCGTGCCGCCGCGCCCTTGGCGTAGTCGTACAGCCGGTCCGGCGTGCGATGCGCGGAGACGACCCTGGTCTCGTGCGGCACCTCCAGCGCGTCCAGCGTCGCGGCGGCATGGCGCATCGTCTCCCAGTCGGAGGTCGATCCCATGATGATGCCGACGAGGGGTTGCGTCATCCCGGCCGGGTAGCGACCGGCCCGTCGCAGGGCAACCGTTCGTGACGGACATGCCTTGGCCGACGATACGCCGACGAACGGTCACAGGTGAAAAATCCGACACGTCGGAACGGCGGGTGGAACCGTCGGTTCGATCGGCGAGCATAAACCGCCGCGACAACAGGGGAAGACAATGGACTTCACGCCGTTTCTGGTCGGCTTCGTCATCATGTCGCTGTCGAGCCTGGCCATCTATGCCAAGGGGTCGAAAGCGCCGGGTGCCATCCACCACACCTACATGCATGCGACGGTGCCGTTCATCGCCGCCACCGCCTATCTCGCGATGACGTTCGCGATCGGCGATCTCGTCAAGCTCGACGGTACGGTGACGTTCGTCGCGCGCTATCTCGACTGGACGTTCACGACACCGATCCTGCTCGCCGGGCTGGTGATGACCGCGTTGCAGAGGCGGCGGGAGATGGCGGGGTATCTGGTCGCCATCGTCACGCTCGACGTGCTGATGATCGTGGCGGGGCTCGTCTCGTCGCTGGCGCTGGTGCCGGTCATCAAATGGATATGGTTCGGCTGGTCGTGCGCCGCGTTCCTCGGTGTCCTGTACATCCTGTGGGTGCCGCTGCGCGCCGCCAACCGCGCGCTGGGCGGCCCGATGACGGCCGCTTATGCGAAGAACCTGACGGCGCTGTCGGTGCTGTGGATCCTCTATCCGATCGTGTTCGCGGTCGGTCCGGAAGGGCTGCGGTCGCTGTCGAACGACGCTACCTCCTGGTCGATCCTGGTCCTCGATGTGGCCGCCAAGGTTGTCTACGCCCTTTATGCCTCAAATAACGTCGAAAAGGCGATGGACGACGCGGTTGCCGACGAGGGCGTGCTGGACGAGGTCGGGACGTGGCGGGCGGACGCCCGCCGGTGACCGCCGGGCGCGCTCCGTCCTGGCGATGGGGCGCGCTGATCGCGGGTGGCGCGGTGACGTTGCTGATGCCGGGGGCGGCGCAACTGGCGTTCGCCGCCGCCGCGATCGGGCTGCTCGGCCTGCCGCATGGGGCAAGCGATCTCGCCGTGGTGCACCAGAAGCGGCGCGTCTCGTTCCTCGCCGCCTATGGCGCGACGATCCTGGCGGTACTGCTCTTGTGGATCGTCGCACCACTCGCCGCGCTCATCGGGTTCCTGGGCTTGTCGGCAATCCATTTCGCGACCGACGGGCGCGCGGGCGATCACAAGGCGGGAGACTGGGCACTCGGCATCCTTCTGGTAGCGGGGCCAGCCGTGCTGCACCGTCCGGTGCTGGCGCGCCTGTTCGGTTCGGTCCTGCATCACGAGCCTGCGGCGGCCGGGCTGGCCTTGGTGCTCCAGGCGATCGCGCTGATTGCGCTCGTGCCGGTAGTCCGCGGTTTGTTTCGTGGGGGGCGGATGCTGCAATCGACCCCGCCGCAGGTCGCCACCGGCCTGGTCGCCGTGCTCGTTCTGCCGCCGTTCGTCGGTTTCGCTTGTGGGTTCGTCCTGCTCCATGCCCGCGGACAGACGCGGGAACGGCAGGCGGAACTCGGGTGTGTCGATCTCGCCTCGTATCTCGCGCGGATCGCGCCGGTGATGCTCGGCGCGTTCGCGGTGCTGGCGGGGCTGGTCTGGCTGCTGGCCCGCGCCGCGTTCGACGACACGGCGATGCTGTTCGCCTGCATCGCGGCGCTCGCCGTGCCGCACATGCTGGTGACCCCATTGTGGTGTCGCGACGCGTCCTGGCGACCGCTAGCCGCGCGTTAGCCCGTGTCCTGGCCCAGTTCGGTCAGCAGGTTGGCGGCGGTCGTTTCCCGGGGTGCGAAATGGGCAACCGTGCCCGCCGCCTTCGCCTCCGCCAGCTGCGCGCAGAACGCGGCCGGATCGCGGAAGTTGAACGCCCACAGGACGGGTGGCGCGCAGTCCCACCACGCGCTGGCCAGCAGCGCGGCGGCGAGCGCCTCGGGGAACCGATCGTGGATCGGGCGAGCGGGGACGCCGCCGACGATCGTGTACGGCGCGACGTCGCGCGTCACCACGGCGCCCGCCGCGACCACCGCGCCATGGCCGATCGTCACGCCGCGCGCGATCTGGACGTGCCGGCCGATCCATACGTCGTGGCCGATGACGACCTCGCCGCCATGGCGATTGGGGAAGGTCGCCGGCGCGGGCAGGCCGCCGCCGAAATCCTCGTGACCATAGACGATGCCGGGATAGCCGAAATCATACGTCACCATCGACTGGGTCACCCATTCGGACGGGTGCCGTTCGCCCAGCATCTCGACGTCGCTGGCGATCGAGGTGTAACGGCCGACGCGGACCCGGCCGAGGTACGCGCTCGTTTCGGCATAGGAGAAAGCGCCGAGATCGAACAGCTCGGTCTGCTGCGGGAAGCTGGCATAGGCCTCGACCCGCACCGACCGGGGGAAGACGATGTAGTCGCGCGGTGGCGGGCCGGGGCGGATGCCGATCCGTCGCGCGCGCAGCGCTGCCCGGACCCGCGGCGACAACGACAGCCCGATCGCATGGTCGTCCGCGAACAGCAGCTCGGGAACGGCCATCCCGCTCAGAGCGCTTCGGGCTTGGCCGGCCCCGCGTGGATGAACTTGTGCAGCTTGATCGCCGGGAATGCGCGGCGGACGCGCGCGGTCCCGGTGTTGAACTGGTCGACCAGCTCGCGCCATTCGGCCTGCGCATAGCGGCCGTTGCGTTCCGGATCGCCGATCACCAGCGCGGTGCGCGCGCGGAACAGGAGCTCCGCCGCCGCCTCGGCGATGATGCCGTCGCGCTTGCTGATCCGGTCGGTGGTCTTGAGCCACGGGTTCAACCGGGTCAGGAAGTCGTGGCTGTAGAGCCCGAGCAGGCAGCGTGCGAGCGGCGAGGCGGGCAGGTGATCCCACGCGAGATGTCGGTTGAACTCCTCCACGCTGCGCCGGAACCCCGGGAAGATCACGTTGGTGTCGTGCATCAGGAACGCGTACCCGAACCGCCATCGCCGGGGCGCCTCGTACAGCGCGCTCCATTCCCAGCCGTCGTGAGTCGAGAACGCGTGGTCGACGCCGTCGATCGTGCGGTCCTCGTCCTTCTCGCAGCCGTTGACGACCACCTTGATGCGGCCGGCCGGAATGCCTTCCGCGCGCAACTGCGCCAGCAGCACAGGCATCGTGTCCTCGTAGAAGCGCAGGCACGAGGCGACGAGGAACACGATATCATCGGCCGGTGCGGGCACGGGCGCCTGCGGGATCAGGCACATGCGTTGCGCGGCCTGCGTGTCTTCCGGCTCGTCGCAGAAATGGCCGATCGGCATCTCGCCCGCCGCCGTGACGAGCGATTGCGTCCAGGTCGAGCTGGGGATGTAGCCGTTGCCGCCCGACACGAACGCGAACGCCTTGTCCGCCGGCACGTCGCCCCACTCGTACGGCGCCCACGTGCCCTCGTTAGGGTGGCCATGGCCGGTGATGCGCCCATCGGACTGGAGCACCATGGTGCCGATCGGCTCGACCATGAAGCCGCGGCGCAGCGACTTGACGCGTCCGAACAGGTGCGGCCGCCCGACCAGCCTGCTCATGTCGACGCCGTCGCGCAGGACGGGGTACGGCGTCACGCTTCCGGCGCCGGCTTGGTCGTCGAGGGCTTGGAACGGCAGGTGCATGGGGCCTCGCGCAAAGGGATGTGCCACCGGGCGGCGACGCGCCGGCCTAGCCCGCGCCCCGGCCACTGTCATCCGGGTTGCAGGCAACCTGCGGCAATCACACGGCTAATCCCTACACGTCCTCGACCAGCCGCCCGTACAGATCGGGCCGGCGGTCGCGGAAGAAACCGAACGCGGCGCGGTGGCGGCGGATGCGGTCGAGGTCCAGCGTCGCGGTGATGACGCCCTCCTCCTCGCGGCCCAGCTCCGCGAGAATGTCGCCGCGCTCATCGGCGATGAAGCTGGTGCCGTAGAAGGTCTGGCCATGTTCGACGCCCACGCGGTTGGCGGCGACGATCGGCACGACGTTGCTGACCGCATGGCCCACCATCGCGCGCCGCCACAGCCGGGCGGTGTCGAGCGACGTGTCGTGCGGTTCCGATCCGATCGCGGTGGGATAGAACAGCACCTGCGCGCCCATCAGCATCATCGCGCGCGCGACCTCCGGATACCATTGGTCCCAGCAGACGCCGACGCCGAGCGTCGCGCCCGGCGCCTCGCGCGGGCCCGGCCATACCTTGAACCCCGTGTTGCCGGGGCGGAAGTAGAACTTCTCCTCGTACCCCGGGCCATCGGGGATGTGGCTCTTGCGATAGACGCCCTGCACCTCGCCGTCGGGGCCGATCATCGCGAGGCTGTTGTAGTAATGCGGCCCGTCCGCCTCGAAGAAGCTGGTCGGGATGGTGACGTGCAGCGCCTCGGCGAGCGCCTGCATCGCCAGCACCGCCTTGTGCTGCGCGACGGGCGCGGCGTTGGCGAACAGCCCCTCGTCCTCGACACGGCAGAAATACTCGCCCTCGAAGAGCTCGGGCGGCAGGATCACCTGCGCGCCGCGCGCCGCGGCCTCGTGCACCAGCCGCGAGACGGCGGCGATGTTGCGGTCGATGTCGGGCGTGAAGCCGAGCTGCAGCGCGGCGACGGTGATCTGGGTCATGCCGCGCGATGTAGGAGACGACGCCCGCCCGCGCCACGGCCTAGGCGCCAAACGTGACGAAGGTAACGCATACAAGCGATGTCGATGCGGCGCGTGCGATCGGGCGCAGCGGACCGCGGCGGGGCGAGGCGCGCGAGCGGCGAGGAAGCGGTCGGGCGGGCCACGGCGAGACGATGACACGGCCGATCCAACATTGGGAGAGGGAGACGCGACGTGGCGACGGCCGTTGTGGTGGGAAGCGGATTGGCCGCTGTCGAGATCGTCGACCGACGAACAAAACAGCTGCGAAGTCGCAATCGCGTACATCAGCGCGACGAACGCTCCGCCGAACACAATCGCCTACGAGGGCGAATGTTCGCAAGTGGGCGTCAACGGCCGTCCCTCAATCGACATGCTCGACGGTGTCGCCGAGGACCGCGACCCAGGGGTGCCGCCGTTCCTCGTATCCGGACACCGTCGGTGGGGGGAAGTCCGGATCGGCGAAGGCACCGACGGGGACCGCGGTCAGGCCCGGCATCGAGTCGCTGACGTAGGCCACGGTCGCGCCGCACTGGGGGCAGAAGCGGAAGGTCGCCCCTCCGCCGCCCTCCCCGACGACGGACCACTCGCGCCAGTCGCCGGTCATTCCGACGCACTCGGCGGGGAAGCGGGCCTGCGCGGCGAAGGCGCTGCCGCTCCGCTTCTGACAGTCGAGACAATGACATACCGAGACGCGGACGGGGCCGCCGGTACAGACGGCGACGAGCTGCCCACAGCGGCACGTGGCGACGCGTTCGACCATCAGCTTCCGTTTCACCTCGCCGCGGCGGCAAGTGGGGAGGGTGTCAACGGCCCCGCCCGTCCTGTGCCGGCAGCTGCTGGCTGATGCAGTGGAAACTGCCGCCGCCGGTCAGGATCGCGTCCGCGCGCAGCCCCACCGTGTGCCGGCCCGGGAACAGGGCGCCGATCGCGGCCACCGCCGCCGCGTCGTTGGCGGCGCCGTATAGCGGCACCACCACGGCCGCATTGCCGATGTAGAAGTTCATGTAGCTGGCCGGCACGACGTCCTCGTCGCGCAGGACGCGGCCCGGCGAGGGGAGGGGCGCCACCTCGACGCCCGCCGCCTCCGCGCGGGCGCGCGCGTCCTGGTACACGCGCCAGTTGGGGTCGTTCTCCTCCGGCATCGGCAGCGCCAGCCGGTTGGGGCCGACGAACCGGGCGAGGTTGTCGACATGGCCATCGGTATGGTCGTTGAGCAGCCCCTCGCCGAGCCACAGCACACGGTCGTAGCCGAGGTCCGCCGCCAGCCGCCGCTCGACGTCACCTTGCGACGACGACGGATTGCGGTTGGGGTTGAGCAGGCACTGCTGCGTCGTGACGACTAGGCCGGTGCCGTCGCCGTCGATCGCGCCACCCTCGAGCACCCAGTCGCGACGCTCGACCGCGATGCCCTCCGCCCGCGCCAGCCGCTCGCCGATGTCGTCGTCGCCGGGCAGGTCGTACTTGCCGCCCCAGCCGTTGAACGCGAACGCCCGCGCCTCGAGCGGCGACAGCAGGATCGGGCCGGTGTCGCGCAACCAGATGTCGCCGAACGCCTGCACCACGACGCGCGCGAACGGTGCGGCCGCCATCGCCGCATCCGCGGCCTCGCCGTCCGCCGCGACCAGCAGCACCTGCTCGCCGCGACCGCCCGCATGAACCGCGCGCGCGAAGGCCACGACCTCCTCGCGGGCTGGCTCGAGATCCTCCAGCCACAGTTCGGGATGGCTGGGGAAGCCGATCCAGACGGCGCGGTGCGGAGCCCATTCGGGGGGAGGACAGTGGGTCATGGCATATGTTCTAGGATCAGCGCCGATCAAATTGAACCTCTCCCTTCCGTCACCCCGGACCCGATCCGGGGTCCATCGTGGTGCGCGCCCTTCGGCGGCGAGGCGAGCACCGCGATGGATACCGGATCAAGTCCGGCATGACGAAGGAACGGAAGCAACAGAAGCAACAGAAGACGTTGGTCCAGGCGGGAAAGGACGGTCACCGCCCCGCCCGGCTGGCGTCCCTGATGCGTCGGAACTCGGACGTCGGGTACCAGTTCGGGAACGTCGTCCCGTCCGCCAGTTGCCGCCCCAGCGCATAGTAGATGTCGAGGTCCGCGACCGCGCCCGACCAGTCCCAGCGCGCGTCATATTCGTCCTGCGGCTTGTGGTAGCGGTGGGCGACATAGTCCTCGGTCGCCGCGCGGCCCGCGGCCTTGCCGCCGACGACCAGATCCTCGCCCGATCCGCCGTCGAGCATCGGCACCCCGAGCTTGGCGAACGAGAAATGGTCGGACCGGAAATAGCCGCCGCGCTCGGGATGCTCCTCGGGGGTGATCGTGCGGCCCTCGCTCGCGACGATCGGGCGAACCATGTCCTCGATCTGCGACTTGCCCGCGCCGGTGACGACGAAGTCTCGCGCGCGGCCGTGGACGTTGAGGACGTCCATGTTGACGCCGCCCACCGTGTCGGCGAGCGGGTACACCGGATGCTCGGCGTAATAGCGCGAGCCGAGCAGCCCCGCCTCCTCGGCCGTCACCGACATGAACAGCATCGACCGGCGCGCGGGGCCAGCCTTCGCCTGCGCCTCCGCCAGCGCGATCAGCCCGGCGACGCCGCTCGCATTGTCGAGCGCGCCGTTGCAGATCGAGTCGCCGTCGACCGCGTCGCAATGGCCCAGGTGATCCCAGTGCGCGGTGTACATCACGATCTGGTCGGGCGCGGTGGTGCCGGGCAGGATGCCGAGCACGTTCCTGGACGCCTGATGCCGGATCGTGTTGGTCAGGCCCGACGACATGGTGACGCCGAGCGGCACGGGTTTGAAGCCGGGTTTTCCGGCCGCGGCCTCCAGCGTGGCGAAATCCCGGCCCGCGCTCGCGAACAGACGCTGCGCCGCGTCGAGCTGGATCCAGCCGATCATCCGGCTCTGGTCGCGGTGGTCGCCCGGCTCGTCGAGCTCGAGCTGCGGCCCGGTCCACGACGACTGCACCACCGCCCAGGGATAGGCCGCAGGCTCGGTTTGGTGGACGATGATCGCGGCGGCGGCGCCGTGGCGCGCGGCTTCCTCGTATTTGTACGTCCAGCGACCGTAATAGGTCATCGCGCGGCCCTCGAACGGCCCGGTGCGGTCGGGCGAGCGCCAGTCGGGGTCGTTGACCAGGATCACCACCGTCTTGCCGTGGACGTCGAGGCCCGCGTAATCGTCCCAATGCTTCTCGGGCGCGGTGATGCCGTAGCCGACGAAGACGACCGGGCTGTCCTTGATCGCGATCGACGGCGCCACCTGATAGGTCGCGGTGACCATGTCGGTGCGGAAGGCGAGGGTGACGGGCGCCTTGCCGGTCGCCTTGTTCATGGGGGCGAAGACCATCGGCTCATGTGCGGTGCCGGCGATCTCCACCATCGGCACGTCCTGCGTCCATTGGCCGTGGTTGCCGGGCCTGAGACCCGCCGCCTTCATCCGCTCGACGATGTAGGCGACCGTCCTTGGCTCGGCGGGCGTGGTCGGCTTGCGGCCTTCGTACGCGTCCGACGAGAGCTCCTTGGTCACGGAGCGCAACGTGTCGACCGAGATGGCCGGCGGGGCAGAAGTGGCGGCGGCCGCGGCGAGGAACGCGAGGGCGAGGGGCATGGGCGGCTCCGACGAGTGGTGCCGTCGGTGTGGCAGCGGGGCCGGGCCGGCGCAAGCGGGAGACCAAGGCGCGCTTCGTTCGTCTGGACGGCGCAGGAGCAGGCGGAGCCGCCGGCCTCAGGCGGCGGCGTTGTCGATCCCCAGCTCGCCCAGCTTGCGGTACAGAGTCGACCGGCCGATCCCCAGCCGACGCGCGACCTCGGTCATCCGGCCGCGATAATGGCCGATGGCGAGCCGGATCACGTCGGCCTCGATCTCCTCCAGCGCGCGCAGGTTGCCGTCCGGGCGGAACAGCGTGACGCCGCCCGACGTCGCCATGGTCAGCGTGACGCGCGGCGGCGACAGGCGCTGCTGGCCGAGCGCGGCGATCTGCGGGAAGTCGCCGCGGGTCAGCGCCGCCCCCTCGCACAGCACGGCCGCGCGGAAGAGTGCGTTCTGCAACTGGCGCACGTTGCCCGGCCAGTCGTACGCCGCGAGCAGCGCCAGCGCGTCGTCGGTGATGCCCAGTGGACGCAGCCCCGGCTGCTCGGCGATGCGCGCGAGCAGATGGCGGGCGAGCGCGGGGATGTCGGCGGTCCGCTCGCGCAGCGGCGGGATCGTCACCTGGACGCCGCCCAGCCGATAGTACAGGTCCTCGCGGAACCGGCCCGCCTCCACTTCCTCGAGCAGCAGCCGGTCGGTCGCGGCGATCACCCGCACGTCGACCTCGCGCGGGTGGCGCGCGCCCAGCGGGTGGATCTGGCCGGTCTGCAGGACGTGGAGCAGCTTCACCTGCGCATCGCCGGGCATCGCCCCGATCTCGTCGAGGAACAGCGTGCCGCCGTCCGCTTCGGCGAACCGCCCGACCTTGCGCTCGAACGCGCCGGTGAAGGCGCCCTCCTCGTGGCCGAACAGTTCGGACTCGACGAGGTTGGCGGGCAGCGCGGCGAGGTTGACGCACGCCATCGGTTTCCTGGAGCGCGGCGAGGCGGCGTGGATCGCCTCCGCCACGACTTCCTTGCCGACGCCGTTCTCCCCCTCGATCAGGACGGGGACGCGCGCGCGCGCCGCCTTGGCCGCGATGGCGAGCGCGGCGCGGAAATCGGGCGACGATCCGACGATCTCGTCGAACGCCAGCAGCGCGGGGATCTTCTCAGTCAACGGGCGCAGCTCGCCCGCCGCCGTCCCCGCGACCGCGGCGTCCAGCGCCGCCAGCAACCGCTCGGGCGCCAGCGGCTTGACCAGGAAATCGGTCGCGCCGCTGCGCATCGCCGCCACCGCATGCGCGACCGAGCCGTTGGCGGTGAGCAGCAGGATGGGCAAGGACGGCCGGCGCGCGCGCAGTTCCGCGATCAGCGGCGCGGCATCGGCATCGGGTGCCCAGTGATCGAGCAGGATGGCGTCGAGCTGCATCCCGTCCTGCGTCCCGAGCGTCGCGATCCCCATCTCGCCGTCGGCCGCGAAGATCGAGCGCCAGCCGCCACGCGCGGCCAGCGCCGCGACGAGGCGCCGTTGCGCGGGCTCGTCGTCGATCAGCAGGAGCAGGCGCTGGCCGTTGCGCGTCATGTGGTTCTCGTCCCCGTCTCGGGACGAGGCATAACCGGGCGAGGTAAAGGCGCGCTTAAGCGTCGGCGCCGCGCCCGGCGGGACTTGAGGACGCGGGGAAGCGACGGTAGGGATCGGCGATCCCAGACTGACGGAAGCATCGACATGGCCGACAAGACCGACCTGCAGGGCCATGTGGCGACCTATGACGGCCTGATCGGCCTGATGAAGTGGGGCGCGGTGGCGGTGGCGGTGATCGTCGCCGCGGTGATCTGGCTGATCTCCAAATAACCCCGCGCGAGCGTCGCGGCCGCCGCCACGCCATGACGACGTTCCGGGTGTGCCCGACGAACCGCGGCGCAGTCGCGGCATGATCCTCGCCGACGACGGTCAGGGTCGCGACGACGCGCGCCGCGCCGCGCGGCTGGTCGGCCTGATGGACCTGCCCGAGGTCCGCTGGGCGGACGCGGCGGCGGATCTGGCCGGCGGCTGCCCCGCGGTGTTGATCGTGGAGGCGGCCGGGGTGGCAGATGCGGTGCTGGCACGCGCATTGCCCGCGGTGGCGGAACTGGCCGGCGGGGCGGTCACGTCGGTGGTGGTGGCGCTGGAGACCGGGCAGATCGACCTCGTCTCCGCCTTTTTGCTCGACCATCCCGTCCAGCTCCTGTGCGAGCCGACGATCGCGGAGCGCGTCACCGCGCTGGCGACGGTGCGCACCGCGGGCTCGGGCGGCAGGCTGTCGGAGGGCGGGCGCGACGACGAGGCGGAACGGCTCGCCGACTTGGCGCGCGAGATGGCGCGGATCGGCGCTGTGCTGACGGATCTGGCGACCCGGCGCGATCCGGGCGGCGCCGTCGCCGACCGCAAGATCGCGTTCGTCGCACCACCGACCGCCACCGAGACGCCGCCCGTGACCGCGGCGGAGGTGCGGGGCGCGATCCGCGCCCGCCGGCTGCGCGATGCGGAGTTCGGGCCGGGCTGGTTCGAGGATCCGGCGTGGGACATGCTGCTCGACCTGTTCGCCGCCGACCTGGAGGGCGCTCGGGTGTCCGTCTCCAGCCTGTGCATCGCCGCCGCGGTCGCGCCCACGACGGCGTTGCGCTGGATCGCGAAGATGACCGGCGCCGGGCTGTTGGTCCGCGAGGACGACGCGCGCGATCGCCGCCGCGCGTTCATGCGGCTGAGCGATCGGGCGCGGTCGGGCATGATCCGCCACGCCGCGGCGGCCAGGCGCGCAGGCGTGCCGATCGACTGACGATTGGGGCTGGCCAGACCGACCGCGGCGGGACTAGACAGCCCATAGGGGCGCTTAGCTCAGCGGTAGAGCAGTTCGTTTACACCGAACTGGCCGGCGGTTCGATCCCGTCAGCGCCCACCATTCCCGTTGTCCATATGATCGGGGTTGCTGCGCCGGAGCGAAGACCGGTCCCCGGAGTGGGACAAAGGCGAGGCCGCCTCGATCGGGGCAGCCCTGTCACTCGTCGGCGAAACCGAACGGCGCCTCCTTGCGGTGATAGTCGTCGGGCAGCAGCGCACGCCCGATCGGCGGTATCGCGCGCGCCGCGCAGGCCTCGCGCGGGCACAGGCCGCAACTGATGCCGATCGGCGTCGCCAGTCCGCGCGCCGGCGCCGGATCCTGCTGCGCATAGACGAGCCGTGCCGCATCGGTCGCGGAACAGCACAGCGCCACCGCGCGCTGGAATCGCCAGGCGCCGTGCGCGCCGCCGCCCGCCGTGACGGTGCGCGCCACCGAAAAGAAGCGTTGTCCGTCCGGCAGTTCGAGCCACTGCGTCAACACGGTCCCCGGTGACCGAAAGACATCGTGGACGTTCCACAGCGGGCAACCGCCGCCATGGCGTGCAAACGGGAAGCCGGCGCCGTCGAGCCGCTTGGAGACGTTGCCGGCCGTGTCGGTGCGGATGAAGAAGAAGGGCACACCGGTCTCGCCCGGCCGCTGCAACGTCGTCAGTCGATGCAGTACTTGTTCGAAGCTGGTCCCGAACTGTCGCGCGAGCGCCTCGATATCGTAGCGTCGCTGTTCCGCTGCGGTCCGGAACGCGCGGTAGGGCATCAGGATCGCGGCCGCAGCGTAGGACGCCAGCGCCCGGCGTGCGAGGCGCGCCACCGGTTCCGCCGTGATGCCGCCTTCCGCAACGAGCCGCGTCAGCAGATCGCGACCCCCCAGATAGGCAAGTTGCATCGCAAGCTGGAACCGCCGGCTAGACTCCCCGAGTCGCTCGTCCAGGAAGATGGCGCGGTGGTGGGGATCGTAGCGGCGCACCGATCCGTTCGTGGCGTCCGTCGGCAGGACGCGCACGCGCAGGCCGTGACGTCGTTCGATCAGCGGAATGAGCCCGCCCGCCTCGGCCATCGCCTGCGCCTGTGCGTCGGCGAACTCTTCCAACGGTGCGAAGTAGTTTTGCCGCGCGGCCAGGAAGCGGCGCGTCGCCGATACCGGATCCTCCACCACACGGCCCGCTCCATCGCCCGCCTCGCGATCGGCCAGCGCGATCTGTTCCTCGCGGTATGCGGTGTGGAGGCGCAGGAACGCCTCCGTCATGCCCGGATAGTTCGTCGCGACGTCGACGTCCTGCAACGCGGGCAGATCGAGGTCCGCGAACATCGGATCGCGCAGCACCGCCTGAAGCCGCGCCACGAGGTCCGCCCCGCCGTCGCCGGCCAGTTCGGCGACGTCGACTTTGTAGGTGCGCGCGATCCGCAGCAGCATGTCGGCGGTTAGCGGGCGCTGGTTGCCCTCGATCAGCGCCACGTAGGACGCCGATATCTCCAGGTCGGCAGCCATCGCGTTCTGGGTGAGTCCCAGGTCCCGGCGCAGGCGGCGCAGCCGCGGACCCAGATAGACGGCGCGGGCGGTCATGGCGATCCATCGGTCGTGACAGGGGTGACAGCTTTACAACGCGGCCCTGTAAACTTCCACAACTCGACGCCGCCGTGCCTTCGCCCGACCGATGGCGCGCCGTAGGCAGGCTGCAACGGCAACCATGGAGTGTGCGATGACCTACCTTAGCCAGCGGTCCCAGGTCGAAACGGCGATGGCGACCACGAACGGTGGCTGGTCCGGGATCGAGGCGGACGCCGTCACGCGCATGCGGTTGCAGAACCGGTTCCGGACCGGGCTCGACGTCGCGCGCTATACCGCCGGCCTCATGCGTCGCGACATGGCGGCCTACGACGCCGATCCGACACGGTACACGCAGTCGCTCGGCTGCTGGCACGGTTTCATCGGCCAGCAGAAGATGATCGCGATCAAGAAGCATTTCGGTTCGACCGAGCGCCGGTACCTCTATCTGTCGGGCTGGATGATCGCGGCGCTGCGCAGCGAGTTCGGTCCGCTGCCCGATCAGTCGATGCACGAGAAGACGAGTGTGCCCGCACTGATCGAGGAGCTTTACACCTTCCTGCGGCAGGCCGACGCCCGCGAGTTGGGAATGCTGTTCCGCGATCTCGACACGGCGCGTGCCGCCGGCAACGCGATCGAGGCGAAGCGGCTCGAACAGGCGATCGACGGCCACCAGACCCACGTCGTGCCGATCATCGCCGACATCGATGCCGGTTTCGGCAATGCGGAGGCGACCTACCTGCTCGCCCGCAAGATGATCGAGGCCGGCGCGTGCGCGTTGCAGATCGAGAATCAGGTGTCGGACGAGAAACAGTGCGGGCATCAGGACGGCAAGGTCACGGTCCCGCACGAGGATCTTCTGGCGAAGGTCCGCGCCTGCCGCTACGCCTTCCTGGAACTGGGCGTCGAGGACGGGGTCATCGTCACCCGCACGGATTCGCTGGGCGCGGGGCTGACCAAGCAGATCGCCTATTCCAAGCAGCGCGGCGACCTGGGAGACCGATACAACGGCTTCCTGGATTGCGACGAGGTGACGGACCTTTCGGGCAACGACGGCGATGTGCTGCTCGTCCGCGACGGCAAGCTGATGAAGCCGAAGCGGCTGCCGTCGAACCTGTACCAGTTCCGCCAGGGCACGGGCGAGGACCGGTGCGTGCTCGACTGCATCACGTCGCTCCAGAATGGGGCCGACCTGTTGTGGATCGAAACCGAAAAGCCGCATATCGAACAGATCGCCGGCATGGTCGACCGCATCCGCGCGGTCGTGCCGAACGCCAAGCTGGTCTACAACAACTCACCCAGCTTCAACTGGACGCTCAACTTCCGCCAGCAGGTGTTCGACGCATGGAGTGGCGAAGGGTGCGACATGGCGGCCTATGACCGCGCCCGGCTGATGTCGGTCGATTATGACCGCACCGCGCTGGCCGACGAGGCCGACGAACGCATCCGCACCTTCCAGCGCGACTCCGCGATGCAGGCCGGCATCTTCCATCATCTCATCACGCTGCCGACCTATCACACGGCGGCGCTGAGCACGGACAATCTGGCAAAGGAGTATTTCGGCGAAGCCGGCATGCTCGGCTACGTCAAGGGCGTGCAGCGCCCGGAGATTCGCCAGGGCATCGCCTGCGTCAAGCACCAGATGATGTCCGGTTCCGATCTCGGCGACGATCACAAGGACTATTTCTCGGGCGAGGCCGCCCTCAAAGCGGGTGGCGCACACAATACCATGAACCAATTCGCAGCCTGAACGACTGGAGACGATCGATGAACGACATCACCAACGAAAGCGGAACCCGGACCGAACCTGCTCCGGCCCGCGCGCGAGCCGTATTCTCCACGGAAGACTTCGCGCTACTGAAGACGGCGGTCATACACTACCTCAAGGAAATACGCGATACACCGGAGTCGATCAAGTACAGCAACCCCTATCATCGGCTCGGCCGGCTGTCCTGACACTCGGCCGGCGGAACTACGATCAGCGCAGGAAGAACGGGCCGTGACGAGCGAATATCTGGATCGGGCAGGGCTGGCCGTGGCCGCACCGCTGGTGCGGTTCATCGAGGAGAAGGCCCTGCCCGGCACCGGGGTCGGTGCCGAGCCTTTCTGGATCGGTGCGGCACGGATCTTCGCGGAGTTCGCAAAGGACAATGCGCAGCTGCTCGCGACGCGCAACGGCTTGCAGGCGGAGATCGACGCCTGGCACATCGCGCGCCGCGGCCAGCCGTTCGATGCGGCGGGCTATCGCGCGATGCTGCAGGCGAACGGGTATCTGCATCCCGAACCGGCGCCGTTCACGATCGATCCGGACCGGGTCGACGTGGAGATCGCCGGGACGGCGGGACCGCAGCTGGTGGTTCCGGTCCTCAACGCCCGTTTCCTGCTCAACGCGGCCAACGCGCGCTGGGGCAGCCTGTACGACGCGCTGTACGGCACCGACGCACTCGGTACGCCGCCGCCCGCCGGGGCCTATGACAAGGCTCGCGGTACACAGGTCGTGGCCCGGGCAAAGGCGTTTCTGGACGAGGCGGTTCCGCTGCGCGACGTCGGGCACGGCGCGGTCGACCGTTACCGGATCGTCGGCGGCTCGCTGGTTCCGGCGCTCGCCGACCCGGCGCAGCTGGTCGGGTACACCGGCGATCCGGGCGACCCGGACGCGATCCTGCTGCGCAACAACGGGCTGCACATCGAGATCGTGATCGACCGCGACAGTCCGATCGGTGGGGTCGATTGCGCCGGGGTCGCCGACGTCGTGCTGGAGGCGGCGATCACCACGATCGCAGACCTGGAGGATTCCATCGCCGCGGTCGATGCGCAGGACAAGGTCGCGGCCTATGCCAACTGGCTGGACTTGATGCAGGGCCGGCTGGAAGCGGTGTTCGACAAGGGCGGCCGCACGGTGGTGCGCAGGCTCGCCGACGACCGCGCCTATACCGCGCCGGACGGGTCCGCCTTCACCCTGGCCGGTCGCAGCCTGATGTTCGTCCGCAACGTCGGTCACCTGATGACCACGCCGACGGTGCGGATGCCGTCGGGCGACGACGCGCCCGAAGGGATACTGGATGCGATCGTCACCGTTCTGGGCGGGCTTCACGACCTGCGGGGATCGCGGGCAGGGCGCAACAGCCGCGCCGGATCGATCTACATCGTCAAGCCCAAGATGCACGGCCCGGCCGAAGCGGCGTTCACCGACCGGCTGTTCGACGCGGTCGAGGACTTGTTCGCGCTGCCGCGCCACACCGTCAAGGTCGGGCTGATGGACGAGGAACGGCGCACGTCCGCGAATCTCGCTGCCTGCATCTCAGCCGTCCGGCACCGGCTGGTGTTCATCAACACCGGCTTTCTCGACCGGACCGGCGACGAAATCCACACGTCGATGCACGCCGGGCCGATGCTGCCCAAGGCGGAGATCCGCGCGAGCGAGTGGATCGACGCGTACGAGGATCGCAACGTCCTGATCGGGCTGCGGTGCGGGCTGGCCGGCAGGGCCCAGATCGGAAAAGGCATGTGGGCGATGCCGGATCGCATGGCCGACATGCTGGCGCAGAAGATCGCCCATCCGCGCACCGGCGCGACCACGGCATGGGTGCCCTCTCCCACCGCGGCGACGTTGCACGCGGTCCATTATCACCAGGTCGACGTCGCCGCCCGACAGCAGGCCCGTGCAGACGAACCCGTGCCGACGCTCGGCCCGTTGCTCATGCCGCCGCTAGCGACCAGCCGGAACTTCGCACCGGACGAGATCGACGCCGAACTCGACAACAATGCGCAGGGCATCCTGGGCTATGTAGTTCGTTGGATCGATCAGGGAATCGGTTGTTCCAAGGTGCCCGACATCCACGATATCGGCTTGATGGAGGACCGTGCGACGCTGCGCATATCGTCGCAACACATGGCCAACTGGTTGCTCCACGACATCGCCACGCCGGGACAGGCGATGTCGGCGCTACGTCGCATGGCCGACCGGGTCGACACGCAGAATGCGGGCGACGACGACTACCGCGCCATGGGTCCGGACCCGGACCGCAGTGGGGCCTTTCAGGCGGCGGTCGCTCTCGTCTTTCAAGGTGTCGCGCAACCCAGCGGCTATACCGAACCGCTGCTCCATCACTTCAGGCAAGCGGCAAAGGCCGGCGGGTGACCGCTCGGCGGGATGGCGCCGGGCTCCCGGACCATGCCGACGACCATGTCACCACCGTTCCGGGCAACCGCGCCCCCTTTCGCACACCGACATTCCTCAGGACGGCTGAGCGCATCGGCCTCCAACGCTAAGGCGCCTTGATGAGCCGCACCTGGAAGAAGTTGCCGGAGACGTTGTTCTCGATCGACACGCTCTCGTTCCAGATCGCCTGGACCGTGACCTTGCCGAGTTGGTAATCGACGAACGGTCCGAGGCCGACGATATGCCCCGTGCTGCCGGCGACGTCCCGGCCGTCGAGCGTTTTTTCCTGCGCCTGCCAGGTCTGATGCGCACCGGCGCCGAGCGTCCATTTTCCGATGGTCTTGGTCAGCGTCGCATCGATCGCCAGTTCGGCCCCCGAACGGAAGCGATAGGTCGGGCCATCGGTAGAGGTATCGATCGGGTCGGCGCAGTGCGCATCCACCGCCGCCTTCCAGCCGTTCATGAGATAACTGACCCCGAGGTCGGTCTGGATCGTGGTGAAATTGCTGCCCGACGGCAGACCCCCATTGGTGATCCGGCCCGCGCGCAGGCTGGGATCGTCTCGGTCGCCGTCGGCAGGTACACCGTCACGCCGGCTCGGATGTAGAAGTTGTTCGCCTTCCACGACAGGTTCACCGATGAAATCCTCTCCTCCGGTTCGTTTCTCGTTGCTGGCGTTTTCGCCCTTGAAGAGAGGCTAGGAGCAATTCCCGCGTGCCGCTGCCTAGGGTCAGGACTCGTCGATCACAGCCAGAAGATGACGGTGGCAGCGAGGGCAACGGCGGAGAAGAAGGCGGTAGGGCAGCGATCGTAGCGGGTGGCGACGCGGCGCCAGTCCTTAGGCGGCCAAACATATCTCGATGCGGCTACGACGCCGGTAGCGTCGCTTGTCGTATCTGACCGGCTCATTGCGCGATCTGCGACCCGGGATGCAGGGCTGGATGCCCTTGGCCTGCAGCGCGTCCCTGAACCAGTCGGCGTCGTAGCCGCGGTCGCCGAGCAGCCACTGCGTCTTGGGCAGGTCGTCCAGCAGGGCTGCCGCGCCGGTGTAGTCGCTGACTTGGCCGGCGGTCATGAAGAAGCTCAACGGGCGGCCGTTCGCGTCGGCGAGGGCATGCAGCTTGGTGTTCAGGCCCCCTTTGGTGCGGCCGATCAGGCGGCCAAGGCCCCCCTTTTTACCCGCAGGCTCGATGCCGTGCGGTGTGCCTTCAGGTAGGTCGCATCGATCATCACCGTCTTCGGCTCAGCACCAACCGCCGCCAGCCCTTCCATCATCCGCGTGAACACGCCCTTCTCACCCCAGCGCTTCCAGCGGTTGTACAGCGTCTTGTGAGGGCCGTAGTCGCTGGGGGCATCGCGCCAGCGCAGGCCGTGGCGGTTGACGAATACGATGCCGCTCAGCACCCGCCGATCGTCGACCCGGGGCCTGCCGTGGCTCTTGGGAAAAACGGCCGGAGCCGCTCAACCTGCTCATCCGTCAGCCAAAACAGGTCGCTCATCCTGGTCTCCTTGCGGAGCCTGACTCAGATCGCGACGCTCACATCAATGGGTCCTGACCCTAGTGTCGGCAGGCTTCGTCTCCCATGGGCAACGAAGAGAACGGCGCGACTTGATCTCGTGACTGGGACTGGTTTGCGTACCGCATGTATTCCACCATTGGCGGACAGACGCCGCGGTCGGACCGGAGAGACCATGATAGACGCCGCGCTCCGCTTCGACACGATGCTCGTTTCTTGGCGACGCTCGCTCGATGAACCGGATGCTGTCTGGCCCGCACAGGCCATCCGGCTCGACCGGGTCGAGCGATCCCGCGGTGGTCGACACGCTGGTCGCGAACCGGGTCTGTACGGGCCGATAACGGGCAGCGCCGGTCAGGCGTGCCGGCAAGAGTAGAGAAAATGCTCGACAAGGCTTTGCTGGTCGATATCCGCGGCAATCCGATCGCGCAGCATCACAAGGGGCATTCCGACGCTTGGGACGAGATCAAGGCGTGGTCGAGCAAGGTCTACATGCCGTACGACGTATCGCCGATCGGGCGGCAGATCGCGACCGACTCGACGATGCATTCCGCGAGAATCGGCGCGATCACCGCGACGCGCTTCGCCTATGGCCTCCCCGTCCACATCAAGGACTAGGGCCCGGACGCCGACAACGCTTTCGCCGCGACGACGATCGGGGATACGGCGCGGCACTGGGTCGATCGCCAGACCGCCATGAAGACTCCGGTCTGCAGCTCGTTCGTGGTCAATTGCCGCCGCACCGACTATCGAGCATGCCGCCGACCTGCTCACGATCGCCGACGTGGCAAGGCGGTCGGCATCAGCGTGCGGACGCTCAGCGGCACGTTCAAGGCGTTCCGCGGTTACCCGCCCAGCACCTTCCTGCGCGAACAGCGGCTGAAGGGCGCGCACGGATCGCTTCGTGCCGCCCGGTCCGGAGACAGCGTCGCCTCGATCGCGTCCGAATGGGGCTACATCAACATGGGCGAGTTCGCGCGCAGCTATCGCCAGCGGTTCGGCGAACTGCCGTCCGAGACGCTGCGGCAGCGAAACTGCTCGCGGGTGACGGAAACTGTCGTAGTCCGACGCGATTCAGACTCAAGGGTAGCCATCGTGGCGGGGGCTCACCTTAATCGCGACCGGACTCCTTCTCGTCGGGCGCGCGCACGCGAAATGCGGTCTTGAGAGCCGGCGTGTCCTTCGTCTGTCTGGGTGATTTGGATTTCGACGGCACGGGTATGGACGCCGGGTGCCCTTTCGGCTTGGCGGCGACGACCGGTGCAACGGGGGAGGTGGTCGGCACGGGGGCGGGCGGCGCGTCCGGTGTCTGGGCCTGAGCTTGCGCCGCGACTTCCAGCGCGCGGAGCCGCTGGTCGATCAATTCCTCGTTGAGCGCCTGCTTGCCGGCCTTGATCTGATCCACCTCCTTGTGGAGCTCGTCCACGTCTCGCGACAGCCGTGCCAGCGTCGCCTGGGCCGTGACCTTGTCCTCCGCGGCGCGCTCGTCGGCGACCTGCGCCGCGGGATTGTCGCGCGGCGGGTCGGGCGCGCGCGCCGTCGGCTCGCATCCCGCGATCGTCAACACCAGCGACGCGAGGACGGCGCACCGGATCACAGCGACCGCACCAGCCGCACCGCCTGCGCGATCCACGGCGGATCGGCGATTACCCGCTCGCGCCCACCCGGTGTCGCCGGCAGCAGCCGCAGCCGGCCCGCGCCCGCCCCATCGTCGTCCCGTCCGATCAGCCGCCCGAACACGAACCGACCGGCCGGTTGCGGAACCAGCACGTCCCGCCCGACCGCCGCCGCGTAGAGGTCGGGCGCGATCGGCAGGCACCACAGCTCGTCGCCCGCGCGATAATCGCCGACGCCGCCTGCCACCACGACGGCGATGCCGCCCGCGGGCGCGGCGGGGGCGACGAGTGCGAGGGATCGCCGCGGCGCCTCCGCGCCCTTGGGCCCCAGCACGGCCACCACCGGCAGCTCCGCACGGCTCGGCAGCGCCACCAGATCCGCCGCCGAGACTTCGAGCGCGGCCGCCAGTCGGTTGAGCCAGCCGACCGAGACGGTGCGCGTCCCTGTCTCCAGGCGGCTGACGGTCTGCGCCGTCGACGGCGGGATGCAGCGGCGGGCGACCTCGTCGAGCGTCAGCCCGCGGGCGCGGCGGACTTCGCGGATGGCGGTGATCATGCCGGCTCCTGTACCGATGTGGTAAAAAGCGCTGTCCTACAACCCCGGGTTCGTGGCAAGCCCTTCGGGACGGCGGGAGGAGATCGGCGATGCGCGACCTGGTCGAGAGCGAGATGGACGGCGACGGCGTGGTACGGATCGCGCCGGCGGGCACGCGCCCGCGCGGCCGGCGGGTGACGGTGAACCGCGCGGAGTCGCCGCTCGGCTGGCTGCGGTCCCACGGGCTGGTCGCCGCGCGCCAGCACGAGGCGGGCGAGCGGCTGCGCGGCGATTACGAGCGCGCCTGCCTCGCCCCTGTCGTCACCATGCGCTGGGAGTCGCGGGTGGACGGAGGCGGGGGCGACGGCCTCACCCCGGGGGAGGCGCAGGTCGCGGCCAAGCGCCGGTTCGACGCCGCGACCGCCGCGGTCGGCCCGGGACTCGACGACGTGCTGTGGCGCGTGGTGTGCGCGGGCGACGCGTTGCCGGTGGTGGAGGCGGCGCGCGGTTGGCCGGCGCGGGCGGCGAAGGTGGTGCTCGGCATTGCGCTCGACCGGCTGGCGGATCACTACCGGCTCGGGTGAGCGCGTCAGCCCGGCGCCTGCGCGCCCGCCAGATAGTCCATCTTGCCCAGCGGCACGCCCGTCATGCGCAGCAACGCATAGGCGGTGGTCACGTGGAAGAAGAAGTTGGGCAGCGAGAACTCCGTGACGAGGCGCTGCCCGGTGAAGGTCAGCTCCATCGCGGGGAACTTGAGCACGATCTCCGCGTCGTCGCGCCCGTCGAACGCCGCCGGGTCCGCCTCGTCGCAATAGGCGATCGTCCGGGCGATGCGCTCGCGCAGCGCGGCCAGCGTCGTCTCGTCGTCGGGCATCGAGCGGGGTTCCACCTGCGCGAGCCGCGTGACGGCGAGCTTGGCCGTATCGCAGGCGATCTGGACCTGGCGGGGGAAGGGCAGCATGTCGGGCGCCAGCCGCGCCGCCATCATCGCCTGCTCGTCCACCCCGCTGGCGATCGCCTTGGCGAGCAGATGGTCGAGGTTGCGCAGCGTCCGGGTGAACACGAGGACGGTGATGTCGTAGAGGCTGGGCATGGTCGTTTCCTCGGGGCGCGGGCATCGGGTCGCGCCCCGAGCCTCTCGCCGCTTGCCCGTGCCGGTCGCCGCCCCGCGACGCAAGCGGGGAAGGTGGCGGGGCGTGGCGGCCGTCGCCCGGACCCGGTCGTCCCCGGCCGATGCGAGCAGCCGCCAGCCGCCAGCCATTAGCAAACAGGCGCACCGCAGCCCGACCATGCCCCGCGCCGGCGAGCCCACGTCAGGGATCGACGTGCTAGCGGGGGGAGATGCCCGCCTTCTGAAACCAGAACGATACGCCGTAATAGCCGTAGACCGGTTCGCCCGGTGTCATGCCGGAGACGATCTGCCGCATGGCCGGGTCGTCGCTGACATAGGCGTTCGGAAATACGATCTCATACGCCTCGGGAGCGTACAAGAAGAGCATCGCGAGCATGTACTGCTCCGAATAATACCGGTTTCCCCAGGATTCCGGATAATCCTTCGGCCAGAATATGTCGTGGATATGGATCAACACGCCTGCCGGGATCCTGGGCAGTATCTCCAGGAAGAACACGGTGACGTCGGAGTCCGAGAAGACGCGATGGGAGCCGTCGAAAAAGAGGATGTCGCCCTCGACCAACGTGTCGAAGATAGCCTGATCGACGTCCTCGAGAGGACTGCGCACGACACGATCGCAGATCTGGTCGATTCCCCGGCGTGGTTGCGGATCGATCGACAGTATCTTGGTGCTCAGCCCGCCATGGGTGATGGCATGTCGCGCGAACATCGTCGACGTGCCCGAACCGATCTCGATGAACTTACCGGGCTTTCTCTCCAGGATGAAGTGCATGAGCGCGGTCGCGTCGAGGGACGGGAACCAGGGATTGGTCCAGAATGGCCGGTTGGTTCCGTCTTCCGTGGCCGGGATGCCGGCCAGAAGATCGGTCCGGTCAGCCATCGCCTTAAGGATCGACTCATACTTCGATCGGTCGGCGTCCAGCAGCGCCTTCATCCGTTCGTGAACACCGACCTTGAGGCCGTAGCGCGGAGCCGAAGAGACCGGGTAGTCGACCGGGATGGTGTATGCCGAGGGGAAGCGGGTGACACTCACTCCGTAATTCCGGGCCAGGCCCTGCAACCTCTGGACTACGGACATTTCCGACTCTCTCCACCCGCCAAACACGCCTGCCGATCAAGCCGCGACCCTACAAGGCCCACCAAGACCGGCGCAAGGGCCGCGACGGGACCGACGACGGTCGCGGCATGACCCGGCGTCACGCAAGGGGCGCAAGCGCGCTCGACGTCGCCTGTAAACGGGCGCGAACGACCGCCATCCGACAAATCCCGCCGTTCCGTTCGCGGTGGTGGCGGGCTATGCGGGGGGGCATTTCAGGACCGTCGCCCATGATCGCTTGCCATCCCGCCGCGCCGCCGACCGATGCGCCGACCGCGACGCCGCGATGAGCGTCGTTCGGCTTGCGGTCACCCATTGCCATGGGTCGGGCAACGATTTCCCGCTGATCGACGCGCGCCCGCTCGACGGGGCGGCGGGGGCATCGCCGGCGGAGAGGTGGCCGGCGCTCCCGGCGGGGGCGTGGCCGGTCGTCGCGCGCGCGCTGGCGGATCGCGCGGGGCCGGTGGGGGGGGATGGGCTGTTGCTGCTCGTGCCCGGCGACGATGCGCATGATTTCGGCATGGCGATGTACAATTCGGACGGGTCCGAGAGCTCGCAATGCCTCAACGGGCTGCGGTGCGTCGGTCGGGCGGGGCTGGCGGCGCTGGGGCTGGAGCGCGCGCGGGTGCGGCTCGTGTCGAGCTCGGCCGAGGTGTGGGCGGAGCCGGACCTGGCGCCCGGCGTCCACACGATCGGCGAGCGCGCGGGGCCGGCGGGGCTGGACGTCGCCCGTTGGCCGCTGACCGGGGCCGGGGCCGAGGGGACCGGGCGCATCCTCGACGCCGTCGTGCCGCCGCTCGACGCGCATCGCCGCTTCACCGCGATCGCGATGCCCAACCCGCATCTGGTCAGCTTCGTCGACCAGGTCGACGAGGCGGAGCTCGTCCGGCTGGGCACGATCTGCGAGGGCGCGCCCGCGTGGTTGCCCAACCGCGCCAACGTCTCGTTCGTCGAGGTACGCGGGCCGCGGACGTCGCCCCCCACCCTCTATGTGCGGACGTTCGAGCGCGGCGTGGGCCTGACCGACAGTTGCGGAAGCGCGATGGCGGCGTCGACGATCGCGGCGGCGATGACGGGGCAGGTGGCGTGGGACGCGCCCGTCACCGTCCTCAACCGCGGCGGCCGGGTGCGCGTGACCGCGGGCAGCGACGGCCACGCGACGATCAGCGGCAACGCGACGTGGGAATGGGCGGGCGAGGTCGACGTCGACCTGGCGACCGGCATCGCGAGCGGGCTGGTGGTGACGCAAGCGTACGACGACGAGGTCGCGGCGTGGGCGGCGGCGGTGGGGACGCCGGCGGCCCGCAGCTGACCGGCCACCGCAACGGCGCGATCGCGAGCTAACCAGATCGGTACAAACCGCTTGACAGCGTCACGCTGTTTGTGTACGAAACAAGAACATCGACAAATACCGACACGGGCCGGGGCGGCCTCGCGGAGCACCACGGGGGCTCGGCGGGGACGCCGCCGGCCCGTTCGCGTTGCGGGGGGTGCACATGGACGGGCGAAAGACGGACGAGGCGGAGCGGGACATTCAGCGTACCGGGCGGGCCAAGCGCCGCCCGGCGCGCGCGACCGATTTCTCCGAGACGAAACGGCAGTTGTTCCTGAACACGCTGGCGGCGACCGCCAACGTCGCGCTGGCGGCACGCACGGCCGGGGTGAACGTGACGACCGCCTATCGGCTGCGGCACCTGGCGCCCGAGTTCGCCGCGGTGTGGGATCAGGCGCTCGACATCGGCTATCTGCGGCTGGAGGAGCAGCTGCTCGCCCGCGCGCTCGAAGCGGTGGATGCGCTGGCGATCGATCCGACGGCGGTCGCAACGACGCCGCTGCCCCCGCTGGCGGCGGCATCCACCGGGGCCGGAGCCGGTGGCGGACAGGCCGGCGTCGGGAACGAGGAGACCGGACCGGACGCAGGGAAGGACGACGCGTCCGTGTCGGGCCAGGGGATGCCGGACCATGGGCTGACGGGTCAGAACGTGCCGGGCCAGAACGTGCCGGGCCAGGGGCCGGCCAGCCGGGACGCCGTCGGCGGTGGCACGACAGGCTGGACGGGCAGGGGGCTTCCGCCTGCCTATCAACTCGCGCTCGCGTTGCTGAACCGGCGCAACGGCGTCCTGCGCGGCAATCCGCGACGGCCCGGCGGCGTGCGCAAGGCGATGTCGGGCGACGAGATCACCGCCCTGCTGCTCAAGCGGCTGGACATGGCTGCGGTGGTCGCGGGCGGACGGGCGGCGGCTCCGGCGATGCTCCCGGCCCCGCCTGATCCGACTCCGCCCGACCTGCCGCTGTCCGGACCGACCCGGGATGCGGAGCGATGAGCGGCGATCCCGTCATCGCGGAACTGCTGGCGCTGTCGCCCGCGGCGCGGGCGCGCAAGGTGCGCGAGCTGCCCGTCTATCTGCAGGAGAACCTGCTTGGTCGCTGGTCGGGCTATGCTCACCCCGCGCAGGTCGCGCCGCCCGGCGACTGGCACGTCTGGCTGATCCGTGCGGGGCGCGGGTTCGGCAAGACGCGCGCGGGGGCGGAGTGGATCAGCCAGGTCGCGCGGGACAATCCCAAGGCGCGGATCGCGCTCGTCGGCGGCACGATCGAGGACGCGCGCCGCGTGATGATCGAGGGCGCGAGCGGGCTGACGGCGGTGAGCCATGTCGGCGAGGACGTGATCTGGATGCCGCACAAGGACGAGCTGCTCTTCGCGTCGGGCGCGCGCGCCTATGTGTATGCGGCGACCAAGCGCGAGCTTCGCGTTCGACGTGCCCGTCCGCTTCGCCGAGGATCGCCTGTCCGTCAGCCGCGCGACGTACCTCGCGGGGCAGGCGACGTCGGTGCCGTTGATCGAGATCCGGGAGGATGGCGATGCCTGACACGCTGGACACCATCGCCCTGTGCTGGCGGCTCGAACGGCGCGACGGGATCGCGATCGGGCTGACCGGCCACGACCGCGATCTCCTCGTCGACGGCATGGCCTATCGCGCCGCGCCCGGCATGACGCCGTCGGCGGTGAAGCGGTCGGACGGCCTCGATGCCGACACGATGGACGTCGCCGGCGCGCTGACCGCGTCGGCGATCACGCAAGGCGACCTGCTCGACGGACGCTGGGACGGGGCGCGCGTCGTGCTGTTCGCCGCCGACTGGACGGGCGAGGGGGAACCCGTGCCCTTGGGCACCGGCACGATCGGCGCGGTCGACCTCGGCGACGACGGCTTCACCGCCGAGCTGCAGGGCATCGCCGCCGCGCTCGCCCGGCCGGTGGTGGAGGAGACGTCGGCGGAGTGCCGCGCGGAGCTGGGCGACCGGCGCTGCCGCGTCGCGATGGCGGGCCGGCGGCGGTTCGCGCGCGTCGTCGCGGCGGACGGCGCGACGCTGACGCTGGACGCCGCCGAGCCGAGCCCCGGCGGCTGGGGCTGGGGACTGGTCCGCTGGCTGGGCGGCGCCAATTCGGGGCTGGAGTCGGCGGTGGCGAGCTCGGACGGCGCGACCGCGACGCTGCGCCGTCCGCCCGGGCACGTCCCCGCGGCCGGCACGCTCGTCGAGAGCGTCGAGGGGTGCGACAAGCGCTTCGCCACCTGCCGCGACCGGTTCGCCAACGCCGCCAGTTTCCGCGGCGAGCCGTTCCTGCCGGGTGTCGACCTGCTCACCCGGTACCCCGGCGCATGACGGGCGCGGGAACCGTCGAGCGCGCCCGCTCGGTACTGGGCGTGCGGTTCCGGCCGCAGGGGCGCGATCCGGCCTACGGGCTCGACTGCGTCGGCCTGGTCGCCTGGGCGGCGGGGATCGATCCCGTGCCCGACGGCTATGCGATGCGCGGCGGCGACGCGCGCGATATCGGGGCGGTCCTCGACCGGTTCGGGCGACGGTCGGCGAGCGCGGCGGCGGGCGACGTCCTGCTGCTGGCCGCCGGCGCGGGGCAGTTCCACCTCGCGATCGCGACCGGGGATGGGATCATCCACGCGGACGCCGCGTTGCGCCGCGTCGTCGAGCGGCCCGGCCCGCCGCCCTGGCCGGTGCTGGGCATCTGGAGGATCCGCTGATGGCGACGCTCGTCCTCTCCACCGTCGGCGGCATCGTCGGCGGGCCCGTCGGCGCGGCGATCGGTGGCCTGCTGGGCCAGGTGGTCGACCGCGACGTGCTGCTGCGGCCGCCCGGCCGCCAGGGCCCGCGGCTGACCGAGCTGTCGGTGCAGACATCCTCCTACGGCACGCAGCTGCCGCGCGTGTTCGGCACGATGCGGGTCTCAGGCTGCGTCATCTGGTCGACCGACCTGATCGAGAGCCACGCGACGGGCAGCGGCGGCAAGGGCCAGGGCAGCGTCACCAGCTACAGCTATGCCGCGTCGTTCGCGGTCGCGCTGTCGGCGCGCGGCGTCGCGGACGTGCGGCGGATCTGGGCGGACGGCAATCTGCTGCGCGGCGCCGCCGGCGACTGGAAGAGCGACCTGGGCGCGTTCCGGCTGCACGGCGGCGCGGAGGATCAGCCGCCCGACCCGCTGATCGCCGCCGCCGAAGGGCAGGCGCCCGCGCACCGCGGCCTCGCCTATGCGGTGTTCGAGCAGTTGCAGCTCGCCGACTTCGGCAACCGCATTCCCTCGCTGACGTTCGAGCTGGTCGCCGAGGCGGCGCCGGTGACGGTGGGCGCGATCGCCGCCGAGCTCGGCGCCGCGGACGACGGCACGTGGGTGGACGGGGGCGGCGCGACGATGCCGGTCGCCGGCTTCTCCGCCTATGGCGACAGCGTGCGCGCGGTGCTCGACACGCTGGCGGACGCGTGCGGCGGCTGGTGGGCGCCGATCGCGGAGGCGGACGGCCCGGGCGTCGCACTGGTCTGCGCGGGCGATCCGGTCGCGACGCTTGCCGACGAGGGTGCCGCCGCGGCCGACGCGACGGGCGCGCGGCGGACGCGCACGCTGGCCGCGATCGAGGGCGTGCCGCGCACGGTGACGGTGACGCATTACGATCCCGACCGCGACTATCAGGCCGGGCTGCAACGCGCACGCCGGCCGGGCGCGGGCTCCGCCGACCGGCGGATCGAGCTGCCCGCCGTCCTGCCCGCGCTCGCCGCGCGCGGGGTGGCGGAGGCGGCGCTGGCGCGGGCGGAGGCGGGCCGCGCAACGCGCACGATCGCCGTGGGAGCGGACGCGATGGGGATCGCGCCCGGCGCGGTGGTGGCGATCGCGGGCGAGGCGGGGACGTGGCGCGTCACCGACGCGACATTGGAGGCGATGGTCGTCACGCTGACGCTGGTGCCTCTGGCGGTCGCCTCCGCGCCGGTCGTGGCCAGCGGCGGGCGCGTGCTGGCGCAGGCGGACGCGCCGATCGGCCGCACGCTGCTGGTCGCCGCCGAGCTGCCGCCGCTCGACGGAACGACGCCCGACGTGACGCGGGTGACCGTCTTCGCCGCCGGCACCGGTGCCGGCTGGCGGCGCGCGACGCTGACCGTGTCGACCGACGACGGCGCGCGCTGGACGCCGGTGGGCATGGGCGCGGCGCCGGCGACGCTGGGCACGATCGCGGCGGCACCCGGACCGGGGACCGCGACGCTCTTCGACACGGTGTCCGCGATCGAGGTGACGCTAGCGCGGCCGGACATGACGTTGACCGGCGCGGACGATGCCGCGCTGGATGCGGGCGTCAATCTGGCGCTGGCGGGCGACGAGCTGATCCAGTTCGGCCGCGCGGTGCAGATCGGCGCGGATCGCTGGCGATTGTCGCGGCTGCTGCGCGGGCGGCGCGGGACGGAGGCGGCGATCGGCCTCGCCCGGGCCGGCGACCGGTTCGTGATCGTCGACGCGGGCGCGGCGAGCGTCGTCGACCTGCCCGGCGCGCGGCCCGGCGGCACGGTGCGGGTGATGGCGGTCGGGGTCGGCGAGGCGCAGGACCCGGCGATGGCGACGGTGACGCTCACCGGCGCGTCGACCTGCCCGCCGGCGCCTGCGTCGTTGCGCGCCGACCGGACGGGCGACGCGGTGCGGCTGAGCTGGGTCCGGCGCAGCCGGGCGGGCTGGCGGTGGAGCGACGGGACGGACGTGCCGCTGGTCGAGGAGGCGGAGCGCTATCGCGTGACCCTCGCGGGCGCGGACCGGATCGTCGAGGTGGCCGAACTGACGCTCGTCGCCGCCGACGCGCCGCCCGGCACCACCGTCGCCGTTCGCCAGCTCGGCACGAACGGCTCGTCGCCCGCCGCCGCCCTCACCCTGTCAGTTCCATCGGGAGACCATCCATGACCGACACCACCGCGCGCCTGGCGCTGCCGCTGCTCCAGCCCGGCCAGGCGCAGAAGGAGTTGTTCCACGACGAGGCGCTGACGCTGATCGACCTGGCCGTGCAATGCGTGGTGGAGGCGGTGGGCGTCGACGTGCCGCCGGCGACGCCGGTGCCGGGGCAGGGCTGGATCGTCGGCGCGGCGCCGATCGGCGACTGGGCGGGGCAGGCGGGCGCGATCGCGGGCTGGACCGACGGCGGCTGGCGGTTCGTCGCCGCGCTCGACGGCGCCTCCGCCTGGAGCCGCGCCGACCGCTGCGTCGCGCGCTTCACCGACGGCGGCTGGCAGATCGGGCAGGCGAGGGTGCGCCGCGTCCTGGTCGGCGACGTGCCGGTGCTGGGCGCGCAGGGCGCGGCGGTGTCCGATCCGGCGGGGGGCGACACGACCGACTCGCAGGCCCGCACGGCGATCGCGGCGATCCTGGCGGCGATGCGGAACCACGGCCTGATCGCCGGTAGTTGAGCATTTGGGCGCTGTACTTGGCGTTCCCGAGTATGTCGTGGCAATTGTGTCACAGGTCGGGGCATTTGTTGTCTTGCGGCGAAACCAAGCTTTGGCTAGTGGGTTTGCGCAGTCCTGACTGAACAAACTCAATAGAAAGGGGACCATGATGCGGAAGCTTGCCGTTATTCTGGCGCTTGCCTCCACCGCTCTCGCCTCGCCCGCGTTAGCACGCGACAAGGCCTGGTATGTGGGCGCCGAGGGCGGCGCGATGATCGTGGAGGATATCCACTACGACATCGGTACCGTCCGTAGCGCAGCCACGGTGGATCATAAGTACGGTTACGACGTCGACGGCGTCGTCGGCTACGACTTCGGCCCGTTCCGGGTCGAGACGGAAGTCGGCTACAAGCGCGCCTTCGTCGATGCCTATCGCTCCGGCAGCACTACCACGCCGTTCTACACGGCGTCGGGCCAGCTGGCGACCGGGGCCGCCGGATCGTACACCGCCGCGGGCGGTCGCACGAGCGCGCTCAGCTTCATGGTCAACGGCCTGCTGGACTTCGGCGCCGATGACGAGATCCAGGGCTTCGTCGGCGGTGGTGTCGGCGTTGCGCGGGTCCAGGAGCGTCTG
>JBPBQW010000089.1:0-68792 GCA_050955125.1 Janthinobacterium lividum | reverse complement strand
TGGTGCCCAGAAGAGGACTCGAACCTCCACGACCTTGCGATCGCCAGCACCTGAAGCTGGTGCGTCTACCAATTCCGCCATCTGGGCACGGGGTAGGCCGGCGCCTCTAGGGGAGCGGGCGCGGGGCTGTCAACAGGGGTGGTGACCGGCGTGTGACGGCCGCTTGTCAACGCGGGGCTGCGCGGGCAAGGACCGTGGCGGTGGCCGGTGTGGCGGGGCGAAGCGAAGCGCATGAAGAACAAGCTGGTGACGCTGATCGGGGGCGGCGGCTTTCTGGGCCGCTACGTCGCGCAGGCGCTGATGAAATCGGGCGCGCGGGTGCGGATCGCGCAGCGCGATCCGCGGCAGGCCTATTTCCTGCGCACCCAGGGCGGGCTCGGCCAGACGCAGTTCGCCGGCGTCGACATGGCGCGACCCGACACGATCCGGCGCGCGGTCGAGGGCAGCGATGCGGTCGTCAACCTCGTCGGCACCTTCGCGGCCGGCCAGATGCAGGCGCTGCATGTCGACGGCGCGCGCGCGGTGGCGGAGGCGGCGACCCAGGCGGGTCTCGACGCGCTGGTGCACGTCTCGGCGATCGGCGCCGATCCCGCAGGGCCCTCGCGTTACGCACTGACGAAGGCGCAGGGCGAGGCGGCGGTGCGCGAGGCGTTTCCGCGCGCGACCATCCTGCGCCCGTCGGTGGTGTTCGGGCAGGAGGATCAGTTCCTCAACCGGTTCGCCCGCATGATCGAGACGCTGCCCGTCGTGCCGGTCCTGCGCGGCGCGGCTCGGTTCCAGCCGGTGTACGTCGGCGACGTGGCGGACGCTGCCGTCGCGGCCCTGCGGAGCCCGGACCGGTTCGGGGCCACGACGTTCGAGCTCGGCGGGCCGGACGTGGTGACCATGATCGGGCTGCAACGCTGGATCGCCGCGCGGATCGACCGCAAGCCGTGGTTCCTCGACCTGCCGGACGCCGCGGGCGCGATCCTGTCGAAATTGCCCGGATCGCCGATCGGGGCGGACCAGTGGCTGATGCTGCAGCGTGACACGGTCGTGACGGGCGACCACGGCCTGGCCGAGCTGGGCATCGAGCCCACCACGATGGCGGCGGTCGCGCCGTCCTATCTCGTGCGCTATCACAAGGCGGGCCGGTTCGGGGTGCGCGCGGCCATCGAGGCCTGACGGCCACGCACGATCGAGACACGCGCGACCGGGCGCAATTGGGGGCGTATTCGTGACAGACCTGCTGACCGTCCTGATCCTCGGCGTCGTCGAGGGCATCACCGAGTTCCTGCCCGTGTCCTCGACGGGGCACCTGATCCTGGCCGGCGCGCTGCTCGGCTACGACGAGGCGCACTGGAAGGTGTTCAACGTCGTCATCCAGCTGGGTGCGATCCTGGCGATCGTGGTGCTGTACTGGCGCACGTTCTGGACGGTGATCCGCGGCGTGGTCGGGCGCGACGCCGGCGCGATCCGCTTCGTGCGCAACATCGTCGCCGCGTTCCTGCCCGCCGCCGTCATCGGGCTGGCGCTGCACAAGCATATCGAGGCGTTGCTGGGCAAGCCGGCGGTGGTGGCGGTGGCGCTGATCGTCGGCGGCGTCGCCATCCTGTTGATCGAGCGGATCGCCAAGCCGGGCGAGATCCGCGGCGTCGCCGAGGTGCCGCTGAAGACCGCGGTGGGGATCGGCTTCATCCAGTGCCTGGCCATGGTGCCGGGGGTCAGCCGCTCGGGCGCGACGATCCTGGGCGCGCTGAGCCTGGGCGTCGAACGGCGGACCGCGGCGGAGTTCTCGTTCTTCCTCGCCATCCCGACCATGCTCGGCGCGAGCGCGCTGGAACTGTTCAAGAACCGGCATGAACTGGCGGCGGCGGGCAGCGTCGGACCGCTGGAGATACTCGTCGGCGCGACGGTCGCGTTCGTCGTCGCGCTGGTAGTGGTACGCTGGTTCGTGACGTTGGTGGGGCGGCACGGCTTCGGCCCGTTCGCGATCTATCGCATCATCGCGGGTGGAGCGGCCCTCGTTTGGCTCCATGGGTAGATCGTACCAGCGCGGCCCTATGCGGTCGGTCGCGATCATCTGATCGACTCGCCCGGCTATTGTAGCTAGTGACTTGCGACAGCATTGCTGTCTTGTTGTGTCCCCTGGGGTAGCCTAGCGCGGTTTCGGGCGTAGTGCCCGGGAGCCGCGCCATGGCGATAGAGCCGATGCTGAAGTTCGTGTCCCGCGAGCAGGCCTATCCGGCCAAGCGCGCGCCCGACGCGCGGGCCGAGGATTTCCGCGAGATCGCCGACCGCTATGCCGTGCCGTCTGCCGAGGATCAGGCGGCGCGCTGCTCGCAATGCGGCGTACCCTATTGCTCGGTGCATTGCCCGCTCCACAACCACATTCCCGACTGGCTGCGGCTGACCGCGGAGGGGCGGCTGCGCGAGGCGTACGAGCTCAGCAACGCGACCTCGACGATGCCCGAGATCTGCGGCCGCATCTGCCCGCAGGACCGGTTGTGCGAGGGCAACTGCGTCATCGAGTTCTCCGGCCACGGCGCGGTCACGATCGGATCGGTGGAGAAGTTCATCACCGACACCGCCTGGGAACAGGGATGGGTCGAGCCGCTGGTGCCCGGGCGGTCGCGGGGTCAGTCGGTCGGCGTGATCGGGGCCGGTCCGGCCGGATTGTCGGCGGCCGAGTATCTGCGCGGCAATGGATACGAGGTCCACGTCTATGACCGGCACGATCGCGCCGGCGGCCTGCTGACGTACGGCATCCCCGGGTTCAAGCTCGAGAAGCCGGTGGTGATGCGCCGCGTCGAGCGATTGGCGGCGGCGGGGATCGTGTTTCATCCGGGGTTCGAGGTCGGCCGCGACGCGACGCTGGCCGAGCTGCGCGAGCGGCACGACGCGCTGCTGGTCGCGACCGGCGTCTATCGTGCGCGGCAGGTCGACGTGGACGGCGCGGAGGCGACGGGTGTCGTCGCGGCGCTGGACTATCTGACCGCGTCGAACCGCAAGGGGTTCGGCGACGCGGTGCCCGCGTTCGACGACGGGTCGCTCGACGCGGCGGGCAAGCGCGTGGTGGTGATCGGCGGCGGCGACACCGCGATGGACTGCGTCCGCACCGCGATCCGCCAGGGTGCGGCGAACGTCACCTGCCTCTACCGTCGCGATCGCGCCAACATGCCCGGCAGCAAGCGCGAGGTCGCCAACGCCGAGGAAGAGGGCGCGCGCTTCGTCTGGCTCGCCGCCCCCGATGCGATCGAGGTCGACGGCGCGGGCCGCGCGACCGGCGTGCGCGCGAACCGCATGCGGCTCGGCGCCGCCGACGCGACCGGCCGGCGCGCGCCCGAGCGCGATCCCGGCGGCGAGGAGACACATGCCGCCGACCTCGTCGTCAAGGCGCTGGGCTTCGACGCGGAGGAACTGCCCAGGCTGTGGGACGCGCCCGAGCTGCCCGTCACGCGCTGGGGCACGGTGCTGGTCGACGCGCGCACGTTGATGACCGGCATGGACGGCGTGTTCGCCGCCGGCGACATCGTGCGCGGCGCGAGCCTGGTGGTGTGGGCGATCCGCGACGGACGCGACGTCGCGACGAGCATGCACGGCTGGCTGAAGGCGCAAGCTGCGGCAGGGGCGGCTGCGGGCGAGCGGAGGGCGGCGTGAGGCTGGAGTTACATGAGATCACGGCCATCCGCCGCTCCGCAAGCCTAGCGTTCGGAGAGGATGTGACGGTGCGGGTTTTCGGAAGCCGCGCCTTCGACGAGCGCCGCGGCGGCGACATCGACCTGCACGTCGAGGTGTCGCGCGAGACGGACGAGATCGCCGCACGCGCCCGCTTCTTCGACAGTCTTTTCGGCCGCATCGATGAACAGCGAGTCGATCTCGTCGTACACAGACGAGGAGAGCCGCTGCGGGGGATCGACATGATCGCACGGCGCGACGGAGTCGAGCTGTGACGCGCGAAGGCGAGATCGTCGTTTTGCGTGAGCATCTCGAAACGGGCGCAGTGCTTGGGCGCCGCTTCTTGCGCGTCCGTTCGCGGATCGAGGATCTGATGCCGATGACGCCCGAGAGGATTAGTGCCCTTGATGACGACCAGGGTATCGACGTGCTCGCCTTCTTGAAAACCTTCGAGCAGTTCGGAGACACGCTTGGCCGCACCTTGAAGACGATCGCGATGCTGATGCAGCTAGGAAAAGTGGAGCGGCTGCAACCGCGCGACGTCGCGCAACGAGCGGTCGCCTTGGGCATCCTGGCGGACGTACGCGAGTGGGCCGACGCCGTTCGCGTGCGCAACGAACTCGCCCATGAGTATCTGCTGCATCCAGGCAAGCAGAGTGGTCAGATCAACGCCGCCTGGGAGAAAACGACGATCCTGTCCCAAACGGCGACGGCAATCGAAGACTTCGTGGAACGGGAAGGACTGCTTCGTGGAGACCTCTAGCCTGTCCGACCAGCGCGACCGCCTCGCCCGCGAGGGCATGTACCGCCCGGACTTCGAATCCGACGCGTGCGGCGTGGGCCTCGTCGCGGCGACCGACGGCAAGGCGTCGCGCCGCGTCGTCCAGTCGGCGATCGATGCGCTGAAAGCCGTCTGGCACCGCGGCGCGGTCGATGCGGACGGCAAGACCGGCGACGGCGCCGGGCTGCACGTCGACCTGCCGCACGGGTTCTTCGACGACGCGGTCGCCGCGTCCGGCCACAAGCCGCGGCCGGGCCGCCTCGCGGTCGGCATGATCTTCCTGCCGCGGACCGACCTCGGCGCGCAGGAGAGCTGCCGCACGATCGTCGAGAGCGCGATCATCGAGGCGGGCTACACCATCTACGGCTGGCGGCAGGTGCCGGTCGACGTGTCGGTGATCGGGCTGAAGGCGCAGACGACACGGCCCGAGATCGAGCAGATCATGATCGCCGGCTCCGACGACGTCGACGACGCCGAGTTCGAGAAGCAGCTTTATCTCGTCCGCCGCCGGATCGAGAAGCGGGTGATCGCCGCGCAGATCCAGGGCTTCTACGTCTGTTCGCTGTCGTGCCGGTCGATCGTGTACAAGGGCCTGTTCCTCGCCGAGAGCCTGTCCGTCTTCTACCCCGACCTTCAGGACGCACGGTTCGAGAGCCGCGTCGCGATCTTTCACCAGCGCTATTCCACCAACACCTTTCCGCAATGGTGGCTGGCACAGCCGTTCCGGTGCCTGGCACACAATGGCGAGATCAACACGATCCGCGGCAACAAGAACTGGATGCTCTCCCACGAGATCCGCATGGCGTCGATCGCGTTCGGCGAGCATTCGGAGGACATCAAGCCGGTGATCCCCGCGGGCGCGTCCGATACCGCCGCGCTCGACGCCGTGTTCGAGGCGATCTGCCGGTCGGGCCGCGACGCGCCGACCGCCAAGCTGATGCTGGTGCCCGAATCCGCGGCGGCCGACATGCCCGCGCCGCACGTCGCGATGTACCAGTATCTCGCCTCCGTCATGGAGCCGTGGGACGGGCCGGCGGCGCTCGCGATGACGGACGGGCGCTGGGCGGTGGCGGGCATGGACCGCAACGCGCTGCGGCCGCTGCGCTACATCCGGACGAGCGACGGGCTGCTGATCGTCGGGTCGGAGGTCGGCATGGTGCCGGTGCCGGAGGCGAACATCGTCGCCAAGGGCCGGCTGGGGCCGGGGCAGATGATCGCGGTCGACCTCGTCGAAGGCGTCGTGCTCGACGACCGAGCGGTGAAGGACCGGATCGCGGGCGAGCAGGACTATGCCGGCATGATCGGCGAGTTCCTGACCGCCGCCGACCTGCCGCCGGCCGAGGGCGACCCCGTCGTCCGCTATCCGCGTGCCGAGCTCGCGCGTCGCCAGGTCGCGGCGGGGCAGACGCTGGAGGACATGGAGCTGATCCTGGCGCCGATGGTCGAGGGCGGCAAGGAAGCGATCGGATCGATGGGCGACGACACGCCGCTCGCCGTCATCTCCGACAAGCCGCGGCTCATCAGCCAGTTCTTCCGCCAGAACTTCAGCCAGGTGACCAACCCGCCGATCGATTCCCTGCGCGAGCGGCACGTGATGTCGCTGCGGACGCGGTTCGGCAACCTCGCCAACATCCTCGACGTGCGCGACCAGCGCGAGCGCGTGCTGGTGTTGAACTCGCCCGTATTGACCGGCGAGGGCTGGGCGCGGCTGAAGGCGCATTTCGGCCGCAGCGTCGCCGAGATCGATTGCACCTTCGAGACCGGTGGCGGCCCCGAGAAGCTGCGCACCGCGATCCAGCGTATCCGCAACGAGGCCGAACAGGCGGTGCGCCGCGGCCACAGCGAGCTGTTCCTGACCGACGAGGCGACGGGCGAGGACCGCGTCGGCATCGCCGGCGTGCTGGCGGCGGCGGCGGTGCACACGCACCTCGTCCGCAAGGGGCTGCGTTCCTATGCGTCGGTCAACGTCCGCACCGCCGAGTGCCTCGACACGCATTATTATGCCGTCCTGATCGGCGTCGGCGCGACGACGGTGAACGCCTACCTCGCCGAGGCGGCGATCGCGGACCGGCACGGGCGCGGCCTGTTCGGCGACCTGACTCTCGACCAATGCCTGGCGCGGCACCGCACCGCGATCGAGGAGGGTCTGCTCAAGATCATGTCGAAGATGGGGATCGCGGTGATCTCCTCCTATCGCGGCGGCTATAATTTCGAGGCGGTGGGGCTCAGCCGCGCGCTGGTGAACGACCTGTTCCCCGGCATGCCCGCCAAGATCAGCGGCGAGGGGTACAAGTCCCTCCACCTCAACGCGACGTGGCGTCACGAGGCGGCGTTCGATGCAGGCGTCGCGACGCTGCCCGTCGGCGGCTTCTATCGCCAGCGCGCAGGGGGCGAGGAGCACGCCTATTCCGCGCAGCTGATGCACCTGTTGCAGACCGCGGTCGCGACCGACAGCTACACGCAATACATGCAGTTCAGCCGCGGCGTGTCCGACCTGCCGCCGGTGTACCTGCGCGATCTGATGCAGTTCAACTATCCCGACGCCGAAAGCGGAGGGGGCGTCGCGGTCGATCAGGTCGAATCGATCACCGAGATCCGCAAGCGCTTCGTGACGCCGGGCATGAGCCTGGGCGCGCTCAGCCCGGAGGCGCACGAGACGCTGGCGATCGCGATGAACCGCATCGGCGCCAAGGCGGTGTCGGGCGAGGGCGGCGAGGCGCGCGAGCGCTACACGCCGTACGAGAACGGCGACAACGCCAACTGTTCGATCAAGCAGATCGCGTCGGGCCGGTTCGGCGTGACCGCGGAGTATCTGGGCGCCTGCGAGGAGATAGAGATCAAGGTCGCACAGGGCGCCAAGCCCGGCGAGGGCGGCCAGCTGCCCGGGTTCAAGGTGACCGAGTTCATCGCCAGGTTGCGCCACGCGACGCCGGGCGTCACCCTCATCAGCCCGCCGCCGCACCATGACATCTACTCGATCGAGGATCTCGCGCAGCTCATCTACGACTGCAAACAGATCAATCCGCGCGCGCGGGTGTGCGTGAAGCTCGTCTCGTCGGCGGGGATCGGCACCGTCGCGGCGGGCGTCGCCAAGGCGCATGCCGACGTCATCCTCGTCTCGGGCCATGTCGGCGGCACCGGCGCGAGCCCGCAGACCAGCATCAAATACGCGGGCACGCCGTGGGAGATGGGGCTGAGCGAGGTCAACCAGACGCTCACGCTCAACGGCCTGCGCGGGCGGATCCGGCTGCGCGCGGACGGCGGGCTCAAGACCGGGCGCGACGTGGTGATCGCCGCGATCCTGGGCGCGGAGGAGTTCGGGATCGGAACGCTCTCCCTCGTGGCAATGGGGTGCATCATGGTGCGCCAGTGCCATTCCAACACCTGCCCGGTCGGGGTTTGCACGCAGGACCCCGCGATGCGCGCGAAGTTCGGCGGCAGCCCCGAAAAGGTCATCAACCTGATGACCTTCATCGCCGAGGAGGTGCGCGACATCCTGGCGAAGCTCGGCGTCCGCAGCCTCGACGAGGTCATCGGCCGGACCGAGCTGCTGCGGCAGGTCGGGCGCGGTGCCGAGCACCTCGACGACCTCGACCTCAATCCCATCCTCGCCAAGGTCGACGCGACGGAGGCGGAGCGGCGGTTCAGCCTGTCGACCTTCCGCAACGAGGTGCCCGACAGCCTGGACGCGCAGATCATCAAGGACGCCGCCCCGCTGTTCGGCCGTGCGGAGAAGATGCAGCTCACCTACTCCGTCCGCAACACGCACCGCGCGGTCGGAACGCGGCTGTCGAGCGAGATCACGCGCCAGTTCGGGATGAGCAAGCTCGCCGACGGCCACGTCACGATCCGGCTGCGCGGCTCGGCGGGGCAGTCGCTGGGCGCGTTCCTGTGCAAGGGCATCACGCTCGAGGTGTTCGGCGACGCCAACGACTATGTCGGCAAGGGCCTCTGCGGCGGCATCGTCGTCGTGCGCCCCGCGGTGTCGTCACCGCTCAAAAGCCAGGAGAACACGATCCTGGGCAACACCGTCCTGTACGGCGCGACGTCGGGCAAGCTGTTCGCGGCGGGGCAGGCGGGCGAGCGGTTCGCGGTGCGCAACTCGGGTGCGAGCGTGGTGGTCGAGGGCTGCGGCGCCAATGGCTGCGAATACATGACGGGCGGCGTCGCGGTGCTGCTGGGCGGCGTCGGGCGCAACTTCGGCGCAGGCATGACGGGCGGGATGGCGTTCGTCCACGATCCCGCCGGCGTGTTTCCGAAGAGCGCCAACCCCGAGAGCATCGTGTGGCAGCGGGTGGCGACGGCGCATTGGGCCGGCGTGGTCGAGGCGCTGGTGCGCGAGCACGCGCAGCGGACCGACAGCAAGTGGAGCCACGGCCTGCTCGACGACTGGAGCCGGACGCTCGGCGACATCTGGCAGGTGGTGCCCCGCGAGATGCTGACCCGCCTGCCGCACCCGCTGGAGGAGCCGGTGATGGAGGCGGCGGAGTAGGGGGCTTCCGTCTCGCCCTCATCCTGCCCTGGCGAGGGGAGAACAGTTCGAATAACCTACGCGCACTACTTCCTGTCTTTGGGGCCAAGGATCACCAAACCGGCGGATTTTGCCCAATTGCAGACCTATGGGCGTGCAGATAGGATGGCCAACACTCAGTTATGACGGAGCAAGCCGATGTTTCTCTTCGTCCTATTCGCAGCAGCGATTGCCTCTGCTCCTCCTAGCCAGAAATCGCACGGATCGCCCGCTCCGCTCGTGAAATCGGAGCCATCGTTCGACCTGCTTTTCAGGAAGGGAAGGAACGGCGACACACCGTCCCTTCGCGCCCTATCGAGCTTGCGCGTTGGCAGTGACGGCGCGAGGGCGGAGGCAATTGATGGTGTATTTAGTGCTGCATTGGAAACTAACCCAGCCGAAGTGCTGCGGTTGATCCGGGCGCAACCGAGGCTCTATCGGATAGATTGGATTTGTGAAGATCGGGAAATAGAGCCCGGCCGTTCCAGTGTCGCGCGATATAATCAGCGCGTGATCCGCGCTCTGCGTTCTACTCATGCTCCGGAGTTGCGCCTGCTGCGGGACCAGTGTTTGACATCGGTTGGCCGTCTCGACTGACTTTGGAAGCTAACGTCCGCTTTCCACCACAAATTGCCATGTCGATCTACAGTCGATCCTTGCAATATTGGACCGTCGATGAAAGCATCCCCTCGCTCTTTCGCATCGTCGGCTGCCCATCGTCCCGCGAACCCGCGCGTCGTGCCGCCTCTTCGCGCCGAAATACGCCGCGCCTCCGCCCGATCCCGGACGGGGCGAAACGCGGTTTATGCGTTACCTTTGTTACCTTTGGCCCCATTCGCTCCGGTCCCACGCCGGCCGACCGCTTCCGATCCGCCCTCAGCGCAGCGCCAGCCACCCCAGCCCCGCGAACATCAGCAGCGCCCACCAGCCGCCGTCCGCCGTCACCAGATACGCGATTCCCAGCACGCCCACGGCGGCCAGCGCGCCGCCCGCGACCTGGCGATCCGCGACCTGCCCCAGCACCAGCGCACCGGTGGCGAGGCTGCCGATCGCGTTGGCGGCTATCCATAGATACGACGCCACCGCACCGATCGAGCCCCACAGCGGCAGCTTGATGGTCGCGAAGCCGCGCATCGTCCGCGGGAACAGGTCTGCCGCCAGGTGAAGCCCGATGCCCAGGCCCAGGCCCGCCGCCACCGGCCACGTCCGCCGGTCGAGCAGCGCGATCCCGACCGGCAGGACGCCGTGCGACAGCGCGCTGCGGTGGCGCAGGCCCAGTGGCTTGTCGAGATCGGGCAGGCGCGTCCCCGCCGCCGCCGCGACCACGACCGTCGCGATCAGCACCCACGCCACGCCTCCGCCGGTGAAGGCGAGCACGACGGCGACCAGCAGGAACAGCGATGCCGCCATCCTCGAGTCGCTAATCGCTGCGTACCCCTTTTGTCCACTCTATCGCGCGCGCGGCCGCGGGCGTAACACGCCGGTATGTGGCTATTATACCAGTTCCCCCTGTGCCCGTTCAGCCGCAAGGTGCGCCTACTGATGGGCGAGAAGGGCATCGGCTACGAGCTGGTGCGCGAGTCTCCATGGGCGCGGCGTGACGAGTTCCTCGACATGAACCCGGCCGGACAGACGCCGGTCATGGTCGCGGCGGGCGGGACGGACGCGCCGCTGATCGATTCCATGGCGATCTGCGAATATCTCGAGGAGACGGTCGAGCGCGCGGCGATGATCAACGGCACCGCCGCCAACCGCGCCGAGATCCGCCGGCTGGTCGCCTGGTTCGACGGCGCGTTCTTCCGCGACGTGACCGGACCGCTGCTGCAGGAGCGGATGATCAAGCGGCTCGCGCACCGTGCCTCGCCCGACGCCAAGGGGCTGAGGGAAGCGATGAAGGCGGCGATCCATCACCTCGATTACGTCGACTATCTGCTCGATCACCGCGCGTGGCTGGGCGGCGCGACGATGAGCCTCGCCGACCTCGCCGCCGCGGCGCAGATCAGCGTGACCGATTACCTCGGCGGCATCGACTGGAAGAGCCACGAGCAGACCGCGCGCTGGTATCGCGGGTTCAAGAGCCGACCGAGCTTCCGCCCGCTGCTCGCCGAGCGGATGGAGATGCTGAGCCCGCCGTCGCATTACGACGACGTCGATTTCTGACGCGGTGACGGGGTTGCGGTTGCTGGACGGCGTGGGGCTGGTCGGCGTCGCGCTGTTGCTGGCGGGCTATGCGCTGACCGTGTCGGGCCGCGTGGAGGCGACCCGCCCGCCCGCGCTGCTGCTCAACCTCGTCGGTTCGCTGATGATCCTGGCGTCGTTATGGGGGGCGTTCAACCTGTCCTCTGCGGCGATCGAGATCGCCTGGGCGGCAATCGCAGGCATAGGTCTCGCGCGCCACGCACGGCGCCGCTGATCGGTCAGGCGGCGCCGGCAAGCGGCTCCTTTGCCGCCAGCCGCTTCTGCAGGAACGCGAGCACGGTCTGCTCCTCGGGCCGCAGCCCGGCACCGGCATCGTCCTTGCCGTCCGCCAGCTCGCGGTCGACCTCCTCCCTGATCTCGAGCACCAGCGCGTCGGCGAGATAGCTGTCGAGCACCTCGGGATGGACGTAGCATTTGCGGCACACCGCCGGCGTGTTGCCCAGCCTGGCTGACACGCGCTCGATCGCGGCGCGCACGTTCTTCTTCGCCGCCGCCGGGCTGTCGACCTTCTCGAACTCCGCCAGCGCCAACGCGGCCAGCACCGTGCCCGTCCAGGTGCGGAAATCCTTTGCCGTCACGTGCGCGCCCGCGACGTCCTTCAGATAGGTGTTGACGTCGCCCGACGTGACCTCGTGCTGCTCGCCCGCGTCGTCGAGGTAGTGGAACAGGTGCTGGCCCGGCAGTTCCTGGCTGGCCTTCACGATGCGGGCGACGCGGCGGTCCTTGATCTTGAGGTTCCACTGCTTGCCGCTCTTGCCCTTGAAGCGGAACTTGAGCTCGCTGCCCTCGACCGCCACGTGGCGGTTGGTCAGCGTCGTCAGGCCATAGCTGCCGTTCTGCTTGACGTAATCGGCGTTGCCGACGCGGATCATCGTCGTCTCCAGCAGGTGGACGACGGTGGCCAGCACCTTGTCGCGGCTCAGCCCCGGTTTTTTCATGTCGGCGTCGATCCGGGTGCGGATGCCGGGCAGCGCCTGGGCGAAATCGAGCATATGCTCGTATTTGGTCCCGTCGCGCACCTCGCGGAACCGCTCGTGGTAGCGGTATTGCTTGCGCCCCTTGGCGTCGCGGCCGGTGGCCTGGAGGTGGCCGTCAGGATCGGCGCAGATCCAGACGTCGGTGTAGGCGGGCGGAATGGCCAGCTTGTCGATCCGCTCGACGGTGGCCCGATCCTTCAGGACGGCGCCGTCAGTGCCGCGATAGCTCCAGCCCTTGCCGCTCTTGCGCCGGGCGATACCGGGCATTTCGTCGGTGACATAGATAAGCCCGGCGCTTTCGGCGGCGTCCCTGGGATCGACGATGTTGTCCGCCGCTTCGTCCGCCACGCGTATCCTCCCCTGTTATCCGTCGATCAATCGCCGACGCACGACGTTCGTTCCGGCGCTGGCATGGCCGGTGCTGGCAGGAACGGGCGCAAGCGGGCAAGGCGGGTGGCATGATCCGCCTGTTCGTCTTCGGCCTCGGCTACACCGCTACCCACCTTGCCGCCCGGGTGCCGGACACCGCCGGCACAGCGCGCGACGGTCGCGGTGGCACGATCCGGTTCGACGACGATCCCGCGGTCGAGGCGGCGGTGGCGCGCGCGAGTCACGTGCTCTCGTCCGTGCCGCCCGACGGCGACGACGATCCGGTGCTCGCGCGCTATGGCGATCGGCTCGGGGACAAGTGGCTCGGCTACCTGTCCTCCACCGGCGTCTATGGCGACGCGGGCGGCGCGTGGGTGGACGAGACCGCGCCGGTCGGTGGAGGCAGGCGATCCGCGCGTGCGATCGCCGACGCGGCGTGGCTGGCGCGTGGCGCGCGGGTGTTCCGCCTGCCCGGCATCTACGGCCCCGGCCGCTCGGCGCTCGACCGGGTGAAGGAGGGCAGGGCGCACCGGACGGGCATCGCCGGGCAGGTGTTCAGCCGCGTCCATGTCGACGACATCGTGTCGGGCGTCATCGCCGGCTTCGACGCGCCGCCGGGCGCCTACAACCTCGCCGACGACGCGCCGTGCGGACAGGACGAGGTGATCGAATACGCCGCCGCGCTGCTCGGCCTGCCGCCGCCGCCGGTGGTGTCGCTCGACGACCTGTCGCCGATGGCGCGCGGTTTCTACGCGGAGAACCGGCGGGTCGCGAACGGCAAGGCCAGGCGCGTGCTCGGCTGGGTTCCGCGCTATCCCGATTACCGCGTGGGCCTACGCCGTCTCGCTGCGACCGCGGCGGAGGGCGCGCTGAGCGCCACCACGAGCCCGACACCGGTCAGCACCGCCCCCGCCACGGCCAGCGCCGACCAGCGGTAGCCCTCGAACAGCGTCGACAACAGCATGGCGATCACCGGCACCAGCACGCTGGCATAGGCCGCCCGCGCCGCGCCGATGACGCGCAGCACGCGATAATAGAGCGAGAACGCCAGCGCCGACCCGGCGAGCGCGAGGTACGCGACGCCGGCGAGGTATCGCGCGGTCGGCGGCAGGACCGGCGGGCCGACCGTCAGCCACGCGACGGCGGCATCGACCGCCGCGCCGATCAGCATCGCGCAGGCCAGCATCGCCGTCATCGGATACCGCTTCGCGACCGCCGTCCCCTGCGCGACGTTGGCGCATGAGGCGGCGAGGATCGCCGCACCGGTGAGCGCGACACCCAACACCGTCTCGTGCGGGCCGCTGGGATCGCTACGCGCCTGCTGGAGAATGAGAAGCGCGACGCCCGCCATCGCCACGCCCGACCCGGCGAGCAGCCGCGCGGACAATCGTTGCCCGAGCACCAGCCGTCCGAGCAGCGCGTTGGGCAGCAGCAGCAACGCGAACACGACCGCGACGAGGCCGGACGTGATGTGCGCCTCCGCAGCATAGACGAACGAATAGTTGAGCGTGAATTGCGCCACGCCGAGCCCGGCGGCGAAACCCAGCCCCGCGGCATCGTTCGGGAACCGCTCGCGCCGGGCGATCGCGAGCACCGCCATCGCTCCGCCGGCGAGCGCGAAGCGGTATGCGACGGACCACAGTCCGGGCACGACCGCGATCTGGTCCCGGATCACCAGCCACGTCGATCCCCAGATCAGCGTGACGATCCCGAACGGGATCAGGACGGCGAGGTTCGTCCCGGCCTCCCCTCTCTCGCGTTCATGCTGAGCTTGTCGAATCACTGTCCTTCTTCCTTCCCCAGCAAGAAGGGCACGGCTTCGACGAGCTCGGCCCGAACGTTCGGGACTAAAGCGCCGCGATCGCCTCGGCGAGCGGGCGGATGTCCGCGTCCGTCTGGTTCCACGAGATCACCAGCCGCGCCTCGTCCGGCCCCCAATCGTAGAAGTCGAACCCGTTCGCCCGCAGCGTCGCGGCCTCGTCCGCCGTCACGCGCAGGAACACCTCGTTCGCCTGCACCGGATGGATCAGTCGGTCGCCGGCCGCGCGCGACAGCAGCGTCGCCCCGGCATTCGCTGCGCGCGCGTTCGCCAGCCACACGTCGCCGTCCACCATCGCCAGCAACTGAGCCGCCAGATACCGACCCTTGCTCAGCAGCAGCCCCGCGCGCTTGCGGCGGCGCAGCGTGTCGGCGGCAAGCTCGGGGCGGAAGAACACCAGTGCTTCGGCCGTCATGCCGCCGTTCTTGATGAAGCCGAACGAGAGCGCATCCACGCCCGCCCGCCACGTGACGTCCGCCGGCGAGCAACCCGCGCTGGCGACCGCATTGGCGAACCGCGCGCCGTCCATGTGAAAGCCCCAGCCGCGTGCCCGCGCCAGCGCGCCGATCGCCGCCACCTCGTCGGGGGAATAGACGAGGCCGTATTCGGTCGCGTTGGTGATCGACAGCGCATGCGGCTGGACGCGGTGGACGTCGTTGGCGATCGCGTCCGCCACCGCCCGGATGCCGTCAGGTGTCAGCTTGGCACCGTCACCGTCCGCCAGCATCAGCTTGGCGCCATGGGTGTAGAACTCGGGCGCGCCGCCCTCGTCGTTCTGGATGTGCGCGTCGCGGTGGCACAGGATGCCGCCGTGCGGCGGGCACAATGCTGCGAGGGCCAAACAGTTGGCGGCGGTGCCCGACGGGACCCACAGCACGCGCACCGGCGCCTCGAACAGTTCGGAAAAGCGCGAGTCCAGCCGCTTCGACCACGCATCGCCGTCATAGGCGGTGTCCAGATCGTTGGCGGCGGCGGCGGAGTCGAGCACCGGTCGGCAGGCGGGGGCGGCGTTGTCGGAAAAGAAGCGCATGGCGGGCGCTTTGCGGGGCGGGGCCGGGACCGTCAACCGCGGCCTGAACGCCGCGGCTCCCGCTGCGCAGGGCGCCGGATCGCGGCGACGGCATTCATGCCGACGACCAGGCGGACCCGTCGATGAGCGGCGTCACGCGCCGCGGAACACCGGCTTGCGTTTGGCGAGGAAGGCCGCGCCGCCCTCCGCGCCATCGGCGGTGCCGCGCGCGCTGCGTTGGTTCTCGGCTTCCGCCAGCAGCGCCTCTTCGTACGTCAGGCTGGCCGCTGCGTGCGCCTGTCGCCGGATCAGGCCCAGCGATGCCGGCCCCGCCGCAAGCCGCGTGGCGAGTGCCAGCGCCTCGGCGTCGAGCGCATCATCGGCGACGACGCGATGGATCATGCCCCATTCCAGCGCCCGGGCGGCGGGCACGCGCTCGCCCAGCATCATCATCTCGGTCGCCCGCGCGCGGCCGATCAGCCGCGGCAGCATCCAGCTTGCGCCGCCGTCGGGCACCAGGCCGATGTTGACGAACGCCTGGAGGAAATAGCCGGTGTCGGACGCGACGCAGAAGTCCGCGGCGAGCGCCAGGCTGCATCCGATCCCGGCGGCAGGCCCGCGCACCGCGCTCACCACCGGCACGGGCAGCGCGGCGATCGCGAGCAGGGCGGGATTGTAGCTTTCCGTCAGCGCGGCATGGGTGGCCTTGCCCGGATCATCCGACTGGAGCGCACCACCGGCCACGTCGGCACCGGAACAGAAGCCTCGTCCCGCGCCGGCGATCAGCACCGCACGCGCGCCGTCGAGCGCGCCGAGTGCCGCCGTCAGCGCCTCGAACATCGCCGGCGGCGCGGCGTTCAGCCGATCCGGGCGATCGAGCGTGAGCGCCAGCACGTCACCGTGCCGCTCGACCCGGACGAGATCGCTCACGCGCCACCGCGCGCGGCCGGGGCCGGAGCCGGCACGATCGGGGTAGCAGGCGGGGGCACCTCGCCCAGCACATGGCCGCAGGCCTCCAACACCCGGCGGATCGGCAGGTCGCTCGGCGGCCCCTGTAACGATACGTCGATCGGTGTGCCCGCGCGGTCGACGGTGCGCAGGTGGATCTGGCGGGCGTGGGCGATGGCCATCGTCAGCGTCGTGGTCGCCCGCTCCTCCCGCTCCACGGCGCCGGCGCCCAGCAGCTCCCAATTATCGATCAGGGCGGTGCCCCCGTCGACCTGCAGCGACACGGGCTGGACGCCGAACCCGCGATACGCCTCACGCGGGATGAACTGCACCGACACGACGGGCGATGGCGCATGGTCGCAGCGGACGACCAGCCGCCCGACACCCGAGGGCGCGACAGCGGCGGCGGAGATCGACCGCGTGCCCGCAGCGGTGTTGATGTGTTCGACCGGTGTCCACGGCGCCGCAGGAGCAACGGGCGGGGCCGGGGCGGGAACGGCCGCTTGTGCCAGAAGCCAGACGAGCCAGATCATGCGCTTCCCTCCCAAGGATCGTTGCCCGTCTTCCCGTAGCGATCGCGGCGAATCAAGCGTCTTGTCGGGGTGGGGCACCCCCGTCGCGTCGTTCGGTGCGACGTCGGAGGATCAGGTGGACCATGACGGCGAGGACGGCGAGCAGGGTGACGGCGATCACGATCATCGTCGGCGATGGCGCGAGGCGATGCAGCAAGCGCTCGAAACTGTGCCCGAAGGCATAGCCGACGGCGGTGAACACGACGCCCCACACGATCGCCGCGACCGCGTTGACGGCCAGGAAGATACCCCCACGGACCCGGCTGGTGCCGATCGCGATCGGGCTGATCGTGCGGATGCCGTAGATGAAGCGGAACCCGAAGATGAACGCGACCGGATAGCGTTCCAGGAGGCCCAGCACCCGCGCGAAGGCCGGTCGCTCGCGCTGTCGGCGCACGAACCGGCGATCGCGGAAATAGCGTCCGGCCAGGAAGAACAGCTGGTCGGCGACGAACGACCCGGCCGCCGACGCCGCCATCGCGCCGGGCAGCGAGAACGCCCCCTTGTGCGCGAGCAACCCGCCGCCGACCACCACCGTCTCGCCCTCGAATCCTGCGCCCAGGAACAGCGCGAACAGGCCGTAATGGAGCAGCAGGGCGTGGAAGTTCAGCTGTCCACTCCCAACTGCCAGAGCACGAACGCATGCTCCTCGGCCGCTTCGCGCAACGATTCGAACCGGCCCGACTTGCCGCCGTGGCCCGCGCCCATGTTGGTCTTGAGCAGCAGGACGTTGTCGTCGGTCTTCGTGGCGCGCAGGCGCGCGGCCCACTTCGCCGGTTCCCAATAGGTGACGCGCGGATCGTTGAGCCCGCCCGAGATGAACAGCGGCGGATAGGCTTGCGCGCGCACGTTGTCGTACGGGCTGTAGCTGCGGATCAGGTGGAACGCCGCCGCGTCCTCGATCGGGTTGCCCCATTCGGGCCATTCGCCCGGCGTCAGCGGCAGATCGGCGTCGAGCATCGTGTTGAGCACGTCGACGAACGGCACGTCGGCGATGACGGCGCCCCACAGCTCGGGATCGGAGTTGACCACCGCGCCCATCAGCTCGCCGCCCGCCGAGCGGCCCGCGATCGCGATCCGGCCGGCGCTCGTCCAGCCGCCCGCGACCAGGCCGCGCGCGACGTCGACGAAATCGTTGAACGTGTTGGCGCGTTTGTCCAGCTTGCCGTCGAGATACCATTGCTGGCCCAGGTCGTCGCCGCCGCGGATGTGCGCGATCGCGTATGCGAATCCGCGGTCGAGCAGGCTGAGCCGTCCGGTCGAGAAGCCCGGATCGATCGCATGGCCATAGGCGCCGTAGCTGTAGAGGTAGAGCGGCCGGGATCCGTCGCGCGGGAAGTCGGCGGGATAGACGATCGACACCGGCACCTCAGTCCCGTCGCGCGCGGTGACGTGCAGCCGCTCGGTGCGGTAGCGCCCGGCGTCGTATCCCGACGGGATCTCCTGCACCTTCAGCGTCGTCAGGCCGCCGGTCGCGACGTCGTAGTCGTATACAGTTCCGGGCGTGACCATCGACTCGTAACCGATCCGCAGTATGTCCATCGCCCATTCGGGGTTGTCGCCGAGCCCGGCCGAATAGCTCGCCTCCGGAAACGCGATCCGCGTCGGCGGCACGGCGGGATCGTAGCGGTGAAGCTCGACCTGATCGAGCCCGTCCTCCCGCCCCTCGACGATGAAGAAGTCGCGGAACAGCGCGACGCCGGTCATGTAGAAATGCGGCGAGGGCGCGATCCGCTCGGCCCATTCACCCGGGCTCGCGATCGACGCGGTCGCCAGCCGCCACTGCGTGTCGGTGTCGTTGGTGTGGATGAACAGCGTGTCGCCATGCGTGTCGACGTCGTACTCGCGCCCGGCGAGGCGCGGGGCGACCAGGATCGGCTCGGCCAGCGGATCGCCGGCGGGCAGCAGGCGAACCTCGCTCGTCACATGGTCGCCGGTTGCCATCGTCAACCATCGCCGATCGCTCGTCTCGCCGACCGCGACGCGATAGCCCTCGTCCGCCTCGCGATAGAGCTCGACGTCGTCCGCCACCGGCGTGCCGAGCCGGTGGAAGCGCGCGTTGTCGGTCCGCCACTGATCGTTGGCGACACCGTAGAGGAAGCCTGCGTCGTCGGCGGTCCAGACGAGGTCGGACAACATGCCCTCGATCGTGTCGGGCAGATGTTCGCCCGTCGCGATGTCCTTGACCCGCACGCTGAACCGCTCCGCGCCGCTGTCGTCGATCGCATAGGCGAGCAACGTGCCGCCGTTGCTGACCGAGAACGCGCCGAGCCGGAAATACTCGTGACCCTCCGCCAGCGCCGGCTCGTCGAGCAGCAACTCGTCCGGCCCGCCCGCGACGGGCCTGCGCCACCACTTGCGATACTGACCGCCGGTCTCGAAAGCGGTCCAGTAGATCCAGTCGCCGTCCTTTTGCGGCACGGAGGACTCGTCCTCCTTGGTGCGGCCCTTCATTTCTCCGTACAGCCGATCGACCAGCGGCCGGTGCGGTGCCATCACCGTTTCGAAGTAGGTGTTCTCCTCCTCGAGGTAGGCGAGCACGTCCTGGTCGCCGACGTCGGGGTAATCGGGGTCCTTGAGCCACGCCCACGGATCGTCGATCGTGACGTCGTGGACGGTGAAGCTGTGCGGCCGGGTCTGGGCGATGGGGGGCGGTGGCAGGTCTGTCATGGCCGGACCCTAACGCGGCTCGGCCGGGGCGTCACTCCATCGCGCCCAGCAGCGCATCGACCGTGGTCGTGGCGAAGGTCGCGAAGTTGTCGGCGACGCCGTACGGGATCAGCACGTCGCGCCCGTGCAGCAACGCGCCGCAGCCATAGACGACGTTGGGAACGTAGCCGTCGCGCTCGGCGGGGCTGGGTTCCATGATCGGATCGGGCGTGCGCGCGAGCAGCTTGCCGGGATCCGCCTTGTCGAGCAGACAGGCGCCCATGCAATAATTGCGGACGGTGCCGACGCCGTGGGTGAACACCAGCCAGCCCTCGTCGATCTCGATCGGCGATCCGCAATTGCCCATCTGGACGAACTCCCACGGGTAACGCGGCGAGACGAGCTTGGCGCCCCCCTCCCATCGATAGAGGTCGTCCGACCGGTGAAGCCAGATGCTCTCGCTATCCTGCCGCCCCAGCATCAGATACTGGCCGTCGACACGACGCGGGAACAACGCCAGACCCTTGGCGCCGGCGGCATCGCCGGCCAGCGGCCGCATCTCGAACGAGCTAAAATCGGTGCCCGACAGCAACTCGGGTTTGGCGTCGGAGCCGCTGAACGCGGTGTAGGTGCCGTAATAGGCCTGCGTGCCGTCGTCGTCGGTGAACAGGACGAGCCGCAGGTCCTCGATCCCCTGATGCTGGCGCGGCAGGACCGGAAACAGGACGGTCTCCGATATCTCCTTGCTGGCGCGGCAATCGAGCCGGACGCGGCCGTCCTCGCTTTCCTCGATCTCGATCTCGGGCGGGGTGGCCGACGACGTGGCCTCGTCGATCGTCACGGCACCCTTGCCGGCGCCGTCCGGCGTCCAGGTGCCGGTGCGGAACGCCACGGAGGAGACATGGCCCTCGCCGATGCCGCGCAGGGACAGGACGAAGCGGACCGTACCCGGCGCGCAGCCCGACTGGTCGGGGTGGAGCACCGCGCTGGGGTTGAACAGCGCCGCCGCCTCGAACGAATATTCCTCGCTGAAATAGGCGCCGATCAGTCGTTGCTGCTCGTCGCTCGGCGGAGTGCCGGTCTCGATCCCCTGCGCGACGGCTTCGAACCGCCGGCGCAAGGTGGCGTCGACGCCGCGGTGCCGCTCGTCGAGCGAGCGGGTCACGCCCTTGAGCTCGAAATCCAGCCGCTGCGCATCGAGCGCCATGATCCGGTCGACGATCACCTGCGCTCGCGACGGCCGGCTCTGCGCGAACCGGCCGGGATAGCCGAGCTCGAATGGCCGGATGACGGTGCGTGACGGATCGGGGCGCAGGATCACGTCGCTGTGGGTGAGGATGTCCTTGGTCGCCATCGCGCTGTCCGTCCCGCTGACGGCCCAGATGCCGCGCGGGTCAAATCGCCGGGACGTGCGAAAAGGTCCGGCACGATCACGCGCCCGAGCCGCAAATCGCGATGCGCCGGATCTCGATCGCCTCCTCGCGCCCATTGAACGGCACCTGCTCGCCTTCCGCCGCGCCCAGCATCGCGCGCGCGAGCGGCGCCGTGTAGGCGATGCGTCCCCGCTCGGGATCCGCCTCGTCGTGGCCGACGATCGTCACCGTCCGCTCCGCGCCCGCCAGTGCGAAGGTCACCCGGGTCCCCAGCGCGACCTCGTCTCCGGCGGGTTCGGGCGCAACTTCGGCGGTGACGCGGCGTGTCTGCCAGTAGCGCAGGTCACGCGCGACGACCTCCCGCGCCGCGTCGTCCGCCGCCGCTTGCAGATCGTCCGCCAGCCCCGCCACGCGCGCCTCGATCAGCGCCAGGCCGCGCGCGGTCACGAGATTGGCGCCCGCCGGGATCGGCAGCTCGAACCGCGGCTCGTTGTGCTCCTCGTCGCTCTCGCGCCTGAATGCCACGCTCATGTCATCGTCTCCCGACGTCCAGATGGGGAGCGCGGGCGCTCGGCGCGAGTGGAACGATCGGGACGGCCACGCTATCGGACCCTCGACCCTGAGTACCGGAGACCGCCATGCCGTTCGAGCCGCCCTATGTCGCCCATTCCAGCCGCTACGACGGGCACATGCCCTATCGCCGGTGCGGCCGGTCGGGGCTGGACCTGCCGGCGATCAGCCTGGGGCTGTGGCAGAACTTCGGCGGCGAGGACGTCTTCGAGACGGGCCGCGCGATCCTGCGCCGCGCGTTCGATCGCGGCGTCACGCACTTCGATCTCGCGAACAATTATGGCCCGCCTTATGGCTCGGCCGAGGAGAACTTCGGCAAGGTCATGGCGGCCGACTTCGCCCGTCACCGCGACGAGCTGGTGATCTCGTCTAAGGCGGGCTGGGACATGTGGGCCGGGCCGTATGGTGGCCCGTCGGGCAGTCGCAAGCACGTGATCGCCAGTTGCGAGCAGAGCCTGCGCCGCATGAGGCTCGACCACGTCGACATCTTCTATTCGCACCGGGTCGACGAAACGACGCCGCTGGAGGAGACCATGGGCGCGCTGGCGCAGCTCCATCGCCAAGGCAAGGCGCTGTACGTCGGCATCTCCTCCTATTCGCCCGCACTCACCCGGCGCGCCGCGGCGATCCTCGCCGCCGAGCGCGTGCCCGTCCTGATCCACCAGCCGAGCTATTCGATGCTGAACCGCTGGGTGGAGCGCGAGCTGCTGGCGACGCTCGACGAGCTCGGGATCGGCTGCATCGCCTTTTCGCCGCTGGCGCAGGGGATGCTGACGGGCAAGTATCTGGCCGGCACGCCCGCCGATGCGCGCGCGTCGCGGGGCGGGTCGCTGTCGCCCGAGCTGCTCAGCGACGCCAACATCGCCCGCGTCCGCGCGCTCGACGGGATCGCGAAGGAGCGGGGGCAGACCCTCGCGCAGATGGCGATCGCCTGGGTGCTGCGCGATCCACGCGTCACCAGCGCGCTGATCGGCGCGCGGACGGTGGCGCAACTTGACGATAGCCTCGACGCGGTGAAGCGCCTCGACTTCGCGCCCGAGGAACTGGCGCGGATCGAGGAGCATGCCGCGGACGGCGGGATCGACCTGTGGGACGTGTCCTCGTCAATCGAGCGGTTGCCGGACGCCGGCAGCACCGGACCGATCGGGTAGCGGGCCGATCGGCTAGCGTCTCAGTCCCGGCGCGGCTGGTCCTGTGCCTGGACGCCGCCTCCCACCGCCTGGAACAGCGCGACCGTGTCCACCAGCCGCGCCGCCTGCGCCTGGACGAGGGTGGCGGACGCCTGCGCGTTGGTGGCGGTCGCGTTGAGCAGCGCGAGCGTGCCGATGCCGCCCAGTGCGAGCTGGCGCTGGCCGAAGGTGAGCGACAGGGCGGCGGCGCGGCTCGCGCGGTCGGCGGCGTCGAGCGCCTCGGCGTCCGTCCGAAGCCCGGTCAGCGCGTCGTCGACGTCCGCGAACGCCAGGATCACCGCCGCGCGATACTGCGACTTGGCGACGTCGAGAGCCGCCTCGGCCGCGCGCTGTTGATGCTTCAGCTGGCCGCCGTGGAACAGCGGCTGTGTCACGCCGCCAATCAGCGTCCAGAACGTGTTGCCCGGCTGCAGGATGTCGGACAGTCGCGGCGAAATGCCGCCGCCCTGCGCCGACAGTGCGATCTGCGGCAGGCGCGCGGCGATCGCGGCCCCGACGTCCGCCCCCGCGCCGCGCATCTGCGCCGCCGCCGCGCGCACGTCGGGCCGCGCCGCCACGAGCGCGCCGGGCAGCGACACGGGCAATCGGGTCGGCAGGGCGAGCTCGTTCATCGCCGGCAGCTCGGGCAGCGTAGCGCCCGGCGCGAGCCCGAGATAGGCGGCGATCAGCGCGCGCTCATGCTCCTGGCTGCGGACCAGCGCCGGGACCGCGCCTTCGCCGGTCGCGTTCGCCGCCTGCTGCGCCACCACGTCCGCCTGGCCGATGTCGCCGATCTGCTGGCGCCGTTGCAGCAGCGCCAGCACCTGACGATTGCTCGCGATGCTGGCGCGGCTCGCCTCGATCTGGCGACCGAGGGCGGCGTACTGGATCGTGGCGGTGACGAGATTGGCGACCAGCGTCTTGCGCGCGGCGGAGAGCCGCTCGGCGGCGATCTCCGCCTGCGCGCGCGCCGAGCGGGTGCGGTTGCGCTGCAGGCCGAACACGTCGAGTGGGTAGCTGACCGTCAGCTGCGCGGTGTGCAGCGTGTAGAGCGTGTCGAACTGGTCGGCGAGGGGCGATTGCAGTTCCTGCGATATCTTCGCGCGTTCGGCCTGATAGTTGAGATCCGCCTGCGGCAGGGCGGCGCCGGCGGTGACGCGCGCCGTTTCGCGCGCCTGGCGCAGCGTCGCCTCGGCCTGCGCGACGTCCTCGCTGTGGGCCAGCGCCTGCGTCACCAGTGCGTCGAGCTTCGCGCTGCCGAACAGCGCCCACCAATCGGGGCGGAGCGCCTCGCCGGGCACGACCTCCTGCGCCGGACCGGAGGCGGGGGTCAGCCGCTGGAATGCGACGGGCGGGGCGAGCGAGGCGACCGTGTTGGGATGCTGCGGGCCGACGGTGCACCCGGACAGCAGCGCCGCGAGGGTGAGCACGGCCGAGGTGGCGGAGACCCGGCTCACGTCGTCGGCTCCGGGCGCGCGTGCGGTCGCACGTCCCGGTCGTACCCGCCTTCGTGATGCACGTCGCGGCCGTGCGCGCCGCGATCGTGCGGGCCGACCCGTCGCGAGAAGCGGTCGATCAGCACCGGCAGCACCAGCAGGATCAGGACGGGGGCCAGCGTCATGCCGCCCACCACCACCAGCGCCAGAGGCTTCTGCACCTGGCTGCCGATCCCCGACGACACCGCCGCGGGCAACAGCCCGATCGCGGCGGCAAGGCAGGTGATGAGGACGGGGCGCAGCGACGTCTGCACGGTCCAGGCGATCGCGTCGGCGCGCGCGTCGCCCTCGTCGATCCGCTGGTTGAACGTCGTCACCATCAGGATGCCGTCCATCACCGCGATCCCGAACAGCGCGACGAAGCCGATCGCGGCCGAGATGCTGAACGGCGTGCCCGTGATCGCCAGCGTCAGCACGCCGCCGATGATCGCCATCGGGATGACGCTGAACGCCAGCAGCGTGTCGACGAGTGACGAGAAATTGGCGAACAGCAGGATCAGGATCAGGCCGAGGCTGATCGGCACGACGACCTCCAGGCGATTGACCGCGCTCGTCAGGTTGGCCAGCTCGCCCGCCCATTCGAGGTGGTAGCCCGCCGGCAGGACGACGTCCTTCTCCACCCGCGCGCGCGCCTCGTCGATCGCGCCGCCCAGGTCGCGGTCGCGGACCGAGAACTTGATGGGAACATAGCGTTCCTGGTGCTCGCGATAGACGAACGACGCCCCCGACGTCAGGCGGACGGTCGCGACCTCGGACAGCGGCACCTGCACCGGCTGGCCATTCGGGCCGGCGGGTGCGCCGATCGTGATGCGGCGGATCGCCTCCAGGCTGTCGCGTTGCACCGCAGGCAGGCGGACGACGATCGGGAAGTGCCGGTCGGTGCCGCGCTCGAACAGGTCGCCCGAGCTCTGGCCGCCGATCGCCGCCGCGACCGTCTGGTTGATGTCGTCCGGCGTCAGGCCATAGCGGGCGGCGGCGCCGCGATCGATGTCGATCCGGACGGTGGGCTGGCCCAGCACGTCCGAGATGCCGAGATCCGCGATCCCGCGAACCTGTCCCATCTCGATCTTGATCCGGTCGGCGAGTTTCGTGAGGGCCGCGAGATCGGGGCCGAACACCTTGACCGAGTTGGCGCCCTTCACGCCCGACGACGCCTCCTCCACGTTATCCTGAATGTATTGCGAGAACTCGAAGTCGACGCCGGGATAGCGCGCCTGCAATCGCGCCTGCATCTGCGCGGTCAGCTGATCCTTGGTCAGGCCGCCGGGCCATTCGTCGTGGGGTTTCAGCGGCGCGTAGAACTCGGCGTTGAAGAAGCCGGTCGCATCGGTGCCGTCATCGGGGCGCCCGTGCGTGGAGATCACGCGCTCGATCTCGGGGTAGCCGGCGATGATCGTGCGGATGCCGTTCACCGACGGCTGCCCCGCCTCGAGGCTGATCGAGCCGGGCAGCGTGGCGCGGATGTACAGGTTGCCCTCTTCCAGATGCGGCAGGAACTCGACGCCCAGCGATCGCACCGCGAAGAACGCGGCGACCAGCAGGATCGCGGTGAAGCCGAGCGTCAGCACCCGGTTGGCGAGCGCGAAGGCGGCGGCGGGCTGGTACGCGCCGCGCAGCTTGCGCACGATCCACGTCTCCACCTCCTCCAGTCGATCGGGCAGCATCACCGCCGCCAGCACGGGAGAGATCAGGAACGTCGCGATCAGGCCGCCGCCGATCGCATAGGCATAGGTCTTGGCCATCGGGCCGAAGATGTGCCCCTCCACTCCCGTCAGCGTGAACAGCGGCAGGAAACTGGCGATGATGATCGCGGCGGCGAAGAAGATGCCACGCGACACGTCGCCCGACGCGTGGAGGATGGCGGAAAATCGGCTCGCGTGCGTCGCGTGGCCGTGCCCGGCCGCGATCGCCTGCGACCGGTCGACCATGTGGCGGAAGATCGCCTCGACCATGATGACGCTGGCATCCACGACCAGCCCGAAATCGAGCGCACCGACCGACAGCAGATTGGCCGATTCGCCCTGGATGGTGAGGATCAGGACCGCAAAGGCGAGCGCGAACGGAATGGTCAGCGCGACGACGATCGCGCTGCGCAGATTGCCCAGCACCAGCCATTGCAGCAGCACGATCAGCGCGATGCCCTCGACCAGATTGTGCAGGACGGTGTGCGTCGTCACGTCGATCAGCGCGGAACGATCGTACAGCGGCGTCAGCTTGACACCCGGCGGCAGCACGCCGGTCGAGTTGATCGTGTCGAGTTCCTGCTTCACCAGCTTGATGGTCGGGGACGACTGGCCGCCGCGCTGCATCAGGACGATGCCCATCACCATATCGTCGTCGCGGCCTTCGCCGGCGATGCCGAGCCGGGGCTCGTTGCCGACGCGGATCGTGCCCACGTCCTTCACCAGTACGGGATTGCCGGCGTTGGTGGTGACCAGCGTGTTCTCGATCGCCGCCGTCGACTGGATCAGGCCGACGCCGCGCACGATCGCCGCCTGGGCGCCGAAGTTGACGGTCTGCGCGCCGACGTTGCCGTCGCCCTTGCCGATCGCGGCGAGCACCTGTGCGACGGTCGCGCCGTGGGCGAGCAGCCGGTCGTTGTCGACCACGACCTCGTAGGTGCGCAGCTTGCCGCCCCAGCCGGTGACGTCCGCGACGCCCGGGATGCGCTTGAACCGGCGCTGCAGCACCCAGTCCTGAATCGTCTTCAGGTCCATCACCGAATAACCGGCGGGCGCGGTCAGGCGATAGCGGAAGATCTCCCCGATCGGGCTGGTGGGCGAGATCGTCGGCTGCGCGCCGCCGGGCATCGGCCCGAGCTGGCCCAGCCGGCCGAGCACGCGCTGTTCCGCCTCGCGGAAGCCGACGTCGTAGCTGAACTGGATCTTCACGTCGGACAGGCCGAACAGGCTGATGGTGCGCACCGCGGTGATGTTGGGCACGCCCGCGATCGCCACCTCGATCGGCACCGTCACGTTGCGCTCCATCTCCTCGGCGGAGATCCCGGGCGATTGGGTGAGCACCTCGACCATGGGTGGGACGGGATCGGGATACGCCTCGATGTTGAGGTTCGCGAACGCCATCGCGCCGGCGCCGATCATGCCGATCAACAGCACGATCATCAGCACGCGTTGCCGCAGCGCGAACTCCACCAGGCGGTTCATGTCAGCCGCCCGATCCCGCTTCGTTGACGAACAAAGCGCCGGCGGTGACGATCCGGTCGCCGCGCTTCAGGCCCGATGCGATCGTGTCGGTGGTGTCGGTCGAGTCCGACACCTGCACCGGTTGCGCGCGCAGGACGCCGTTCGCGCCGATCAGCCACACGCGCGCGCTGTCGCCCTCGTGGATCACCGCCGCGGAGGGAACGCGGATCGCCGACGCGTCGGCGGAGGAGGCGGTCGCGCGGCTGATCGCGAAACTCGCGAACATCTGCGGTTTCAACGCGCCGTCGGGGTTGGCGACGGTCGCGCGCACGGGCAGGCGATGGGTCGCGGGGTCGAGCTGCGCGGCGACGTTATCGATCCGTGCGTCGAACTCGCGGCCGGGGTAGGCGGGTGTCGTCACCCGAACGCGGTCGCCGACGTGCACCGCCGCGGCATCGGTCTCCGCCAGCTGCGCGATCAGCCAGACGCGCGACAGGTCCGCGATCGTCATCACCGGCTTGTCGCCGCCCGCGCCGACATATTGGCCGGGCGCTACGTCGCGGGTGGCGACCGTTCCGGCTACGGGGGAGCGATACACGCTGCGCGTCGACATCGTGCCGCCGCCCTGGCCGAACAGCGCCAGCTTGTCCTGCGCCGCCGCGAGCGCGGACGTGGCGCTGGCCAGCACCGATTGCGCCGCGACCAGGTCGCTCTGCGATTGGCGATAGTCCTTCAGCGCGCCACCGGCGGTCTGGTAGATCGCCTGCTGGCGGGCGGAGGCATCGGTCGCGATCTTCAGCTGCGCCGCCGCCGTCGCACGTTGCGCCTGCGCGGCGGCGAGCGCGTTGCGCGCCTCCACCACGTCGGGCGAGGCGATCGCGAGGAGCGGCTGGCCCGCTGCGACGCGCTCGCCGGCATGGACGTACACCTGCGCCACCTGACCCGAATAGGGCAGGAGCACCGGTGTCGAGTGATCCTCGTCGACCGAGATGATGCCCGTGGCGTTCACCCGCCGATCGTCGGCGCTGTCGCCCACCGTCATCGTCTGGAGCTGGCGAAGCTGGTCGGGCGTGGCGCGGAACGTGCCGGGCGGGATCGCCGCCGCGGTTTCGTGCGCAGGCGCCGAGGTCCAGCGGCCCAGCGCCGAGACGAGGAGCGATACGATGAGCGCACCGGCCGCGACCGCGAGCAACAGCCATTGGCGGCGCCGGTCGAGCGTACGCGCGGGTGGCAGCGGCTGGGGATGATGAAGGTCGGTCATGCTCGCGGACCTTGGACTGCTCGGGGGGACTGCTCGGGCGCAAGCGCGGCGCTTGCAAGCGGGATTGGTGCAGCGCAATACGGGTCCGGGCTTACAGGAAGATTACGGAAGGTTTGCCGGAACGGTGCGGCTGTTGCTGGCGGAAGACGACGATGCGCTGGCCGAGGCGCTGATGGCGGCGCTGGCGCGGCATGCGATGACGTGCGACCGCGCCGGCAACGCGGCCGACACGCTGCAGATGGCGGCGGCGGCGCGCTATGCCGCGCTGGTGCTCGACATCGGCCTGCCCGATCGCAGCGGGCTCGAGGTGGTGCGCGAGTTGCGGTCGCGACGCGATGCGCTGCCCGTCGTCCTGCTGACCGCGCGGGCCGAGGTGGGGGATCGGATCGCCGGGCTCGATGCGGGCGCGGACGACTATCTCGCCAAGCCGTTCGCGGTGGAGGAACTGGTGGCGCGGCTCCGCGCGATTCTGCGCCGCCAGGGCGGGTTTCAGGGCAGCCTCGTCACCGTCGCCAACCTGTCCTTCGATCTCGACGCGCGCGCGGCCAGCGTCGACGGACGCGCGCTCACCGTGTCGGCACGCGAGGCCGATCTGCTGGCGCTGCTGATGCGGCGGGGCGGGCAGGTGGTGGCCAAGCGGTTGGTGGAGGACCAGCTGTTCGGGCTGACTGGCACGTTGGGCTCCAACGCGGTCGAGGTCTCCATCCATCGCCTCCGCCGCCGCATCGAGGAGGCAGGCGCCGCCGTGCGGATCGAGACGATCCGCGGCATCGGCTATTTGCTGCGGGCGGCGGAGCGGCCGGCGGCGACCGCTGCGGCACCCGGAGCGGAGAAGGCGTCGGGATGACGCCGGGGTGGCGGCGCTTCGGCCGACCGCGGTCGCTGATCGGGCGCATCCTGCTGGTCGAGTTCCTGGCGATCGGCGCCGCGGGGCTCGTGCTGCCCCTTCTGTTGGTAGCGGTGCTGAACCGCACCAGCGCGCGCTATCAGGATCGCGCGTTGCTCCAGCAGGCGCGGGGGATCGCGCTGGGGCTGCGGGCCACGGGTGATCGGCTGACCGCCGGCGACGCGATCCAGCCCGCCTTCGCCAGCGCCTATGACGGGCGCGCGTTCGTCGTCGTCGACGCGGCCGGCCGGGTCCGGCTGGCGAGCCGCTACGCCGGCGCGCTGCCCTGGCGGGACGCGCCGCGCCGCGCCGCGCCGACCGCCTTTCGCGCCGATCCGTTCGTCGGCGCCAGCCTGCCCGCGACGATAGGCGGGCGGCGACTGTGGATCCTGGTCGCGCAGGACGAGACGCGGCCGGGCGCGATCCTGGACGACGTGCGGCGCGCGTTCCTGCCCCGGTATCTGGCTGTGCTGCTGCCGGTTCTGCTGCTGCTGCCGCTGATGAACAGCCTGTTGATCCGCCGGCTGGTCCGCGTGGTGCAGGGCGTGTCGGGCGAGGCGGCATCGATCGGCGCGCAGACGCTCGACGCGCGGCTGCCGACGCGGGACCTGCCCGCCGAGGTCGCGCCGCTGGTCGAGGCGACCAATGCGCTCCTCGCCCGGCTGGAGGCGAGCTTCGCCCAGCAGGCGCATTTCGTTGGTAACGTCGTCCACGAACTGCGCACCCCGCTCGCCACGCTGCGGATCGTCGCGGACGACGTGGCCGACGGGGCTCTGCGCGCGCGTCTGGCGGCGCAGATCGACCGGTTGAGCCACGTCGTCGGCCAGCTGCACGACCTGGCGACGCTGGAAAGCCCGACCGGCGTGCGTGACCGGTTCGATCTGGCCGACCTCGCGCGGGACACGATGGTCGCGCTGGCCGACGATGCGTTGGCGCACGGCCATGACGTCGAGCTGTTCGCGCCCGACGATCCGGTCGAGGTTGCGGGCAACCGCGTGCTGATCGGCCTCGCGCTCGCCAATCTCGTCGCCAACGCGGTGCGGCACACGCCGGTGGGCACCCGGGTCGAGGTGTCGGTCGCGACCGACGGCGTCCTGACCGTCCAGGACGACGGGCCGGGTATCGCCGCCTGGTCCGCGGACACGCTGACGCGCCGGTTCTGGCGCGCGGATCACGCGCGGTCGGACAGCGCCGGGCTGGGGCTGGCGATCGTCAGCCGGATCTGCGCCGTGCACGAGGCTCCACTGGAGATCGGCGCCGGTCCGGGCGGCGGCGCCCGCTTCGCGATCCGGCTGACGCCGGTGGACGATCGATCGATTCATCAACCGATGTGAACGCAAGCCAAGATGCTCCGGCCCGCCCGGAACGGCGGCGGACCCCATGTCGTTCACCCGCGATCCGATGCGCAACAAGGATCCTCGATGACGCGACCGGCCGGTGACACGACGACAGCTTCTCCTGCCGTGACGGCCGCCGCCTTGTGCGAAGCGATGGCCCAACGGCCGGGGGCATTGATGTTCGTGGCCGCCGACGAGAGCCGCGCCGCCGGCATCGCGCAGATCGCCGCGGCGCTGGCACCGGACCGGATCGTCATCCACCTGCCGTCCAGCGACGCGCTGCCCGGCGAGGACGCGCCGGCGTCCCCCGCCAACGCGGGTCAGCGGATCGCCGCGCTGCGACGACTGCGGATGGCGGTGATCGGCGGCGAGGGGTCCCGCGTGCTGCTGGTCGCGACGGCGGAGGCGAGCGCGGTCCGCCATCCGGCGCCCGAGACGTTCGACGCCGCACCGCCGCGGATCGCGGTGGGCGACGCGATCGACACCGCCGCCGTCACGACGCTGATGCAGCAGGTGGGCTATGCGATCGACGACCGGGTCGACGGGCCCGGTGAGGTCGTGGTGCGCGGGCAGGTGATCGACGTGTTCCCGGTCGACCTGCCGCTGCCGGTGCGGATCGAGCTGGTGGACGGCGTCGTCAGCGGCCTGCGCGTATTCGATCCCGCCACGCAGACCAGCCCCGCCGACGCCGCCGACACGGGCCTCGACGCGGTGGAGATCGGCCTGGCGCACGAGCCCGATCCGACGGGCGGGGTCGACCTGCTGGCGCACCTGCCCGACGCCGCGGTCGCGTTCGACGCCGAGGTGCCGCGGCGGCGCGCCGCGTTCCTGAAGCTCGCGGCCGATGGCCTGCCCCGCCGCAAGGCGTCCGCCAGCCTCGTCGACGACGCGGCATGGAAGGCGGCGCTGGCGACCCGCGAGCCCGTCGATCTCGCAAGGGCGGGGGAGGCGCCGCCGCGGTTCGTGGAACGGCGCGATCCGGCGCGGGCCTTCGCGCGGTTCGCGACCGCCCGCGGCGACCGGCGGCTGGTCCTGGCCGGGTCGCCGCGAGACCTGCGCTTCCTGCGCCCCCGGCTGGAGCGCGCGGCGAAGGTCTCGATCGCCGACGTCGCCAGCTGGGCCGAGGCGGCGGCCGCGCCGGCCGGATCGGTGCTGGCGCTCACCGCGCCGATCGATCGCGGGTTCGCCCTGGGCGACGTCGTCCTGGTCGCGGGCGGCGACGTGCTCGGCGGCCGGGCGCGGGGCGACGAGCTGGCGGCGCGGGCGCATGGCGCGCTGGCCACCGCCGCGGGCGAACTCGCGACGGGCGACGTCGTCGTGCACGAGGAGTTCGGCCTGGGCGTGGTCGAGGGACTGGAGGCGTTGTCCGCCGCCGACGGCTCGGGAGGCGGCGACGCGATCCGCCTGGGCTATGCCAAGGACACCCACCGGCTGGTCCCGGTGGCGGAAGCGGACCGGTTGTGGCGATACGGCGCCGACGCGGATGCGGTGACCCTCGATGCGCTGGACGGATCGTCGTGGCAGAAGCGTCGCGGCGCACTGGCGGCGGCCGTCGCGGAGGGCGCGCGCGAGCTGCTCGCACTGGCGGAGGAGCGCGACGCGCGCCGGGTCGAGCCGGTGGTGCCGCCACGGGAGGATTATGAAGCGTTCGCCGTCGCCTTTCCCTTCACCGAGACGCCCGATCAGGCGCTGGCGATCGCGGCCACGCTCGCGGACCTCGCGTCGGGCAAGCCGATGGACCGGCTGATCGTCGGCGACGTCGGCTACGGCAAGACAGAGGTCGCGCTGCGCGCCGCCGCCGCCGTCGCGCTGGCCGGGCGGCAGGTCGCGCTGGCGGCGCCCACGACGGTGCTCGCGCGCCAGCATCTCGACACGTTCCGTCGTCGGTTCGAGGGGACGGGCGTGGAGGTCGCCGGCCTGTCGCGATTGACGGGCGCGAGCGAGAAGAAGCGCGTGCTCGCCGGCCTGGATGACGGATCGATCCGGATCGTGATCGGCACCGCCGCGGTCGCGGGCAAGGGCGTCGCCTACCGGGACCTCGCGCTGGTGATCGTCGACGAGGAACAGCGGTTCGGCGCGGGGGAGAAGGCGAAGCTGCACGGGCTGGGCGACGGCGACGGCGAGGCGGGCACCACCCACGTCCTGACGATGAGCGCGACGCCGATCCCGCGGACGCTGCAGGCGGCGATGGTCGGGCTGCAGCCGGTGTCCGTCATCGCGACGCCGCCGGCGCGCCGCCAGCCGATCCGAACGACCGTCGCCGAGTTCGATCGCGCCGCCGTGCGCACCGCACTGATGCGCGAGCGGGCGCGGGGCGGGCAGAGCTTCGTGGTGGTGCCCCGGATCGAGGACATGGCGCCACTGGAGGCGATCCTGCGCGAGGCGGCGCCCGAGCTGTCGCTGGTGACGGCGCACGGCAAGATGCCCGCGGCGGACCTCGACGAGGCGATGGTGCGGTTCGCAGGTGGCGACGGCGACGTGCTGTTGGCCACCAACATCATCGAGGCGGGGCTGGACGTGCCGCGGGCCAACACGATGATCGTCCACCGCGCCGACCGGTTCGGCCTGTCGCAGCTCCATCAGTTGCGCGGCCGGGTGGGGCGCGGCGGCCGGCGCGGGCAGATCATGCTGACGACGCAGGAGGGCGCGCAGATCGCGCCGGCGACGATCAGGCGGCTGAAGACGCTGGAGGCGTTCGACCAGCTCGGCGCCGGTTTCGCGATCGGCGCGCGCGACCTCGACCTGCGCGGCGCGGGCGACCTGGTGGGGGAGGAGCAGGCCGGGCACATGAAGCTGGTCGGCGTCGACCTGTACCAGCATCTGTTCGCGCTGGCGCTGCGGGAGGCGCGGGGAGAGGCGGTGGACGACTGGGTGCCCGACCTGCGGCTCGACACGGGCGGGCGCCTGCCCGAGGAGTGGATCCCCGAAGAGGCGGTGCGCCTCGCGCTCTACGGCCGGCTCGCGCGGCTGGGCGACACGGCGGCGCTCGATGCGTTCGAGGCCGAGCTCGAGGACCGGTTCGGGACGTTGCCGGACGAGGCGAGGCTGTTGCTCGCGACGGCGCGCATCCGCCGGCTCGCGCGCGGGGCGGGCGTGGCGAGGGTCGACGCGGGACCCGCCGCCATCGCCTTCACCCCGCACCGGGCGGGCAGCATCGCCGTGGTCGACGGCCTGGAGGAAAAGGGAGACCGCCTGATCGCCCGCACCGCGATCGCGGATGCGCGCGAACGGGCGGAGGAGGTGGAGCGATTGCTGGATGCGATGGCGTAAGGGGCTGGGTCGCGTCCGGGAACGGACATCGGGATCATCCTTCGCAGCGACTAGGCCTCAGCCCGCCAGCGCTCCCACCCGCGCGGCGGCGGCACGATACTCGCGGTCGAGGCGCGCCACCATGTCCGCCACCGGCATCCGCGCCGTCACCGCGCCGATGCCCTGCCCGCAGCCCCAGATGTCACGCCACGCCTTGGCCTCCTGGTTGCCGCCGGACGCGAAGCTCATCGTGCTGACGTCGCCTTGCGGCAGCGCGTCGGGATCGAGGCCGGCCGCCGCGATCGACGGCTTGAGGTAGTTGCCGTGAACGCCGGTGAAGAGGTTGGAATAGACGATGTCGTCCGCGCCCGAGGCGACCACCATGTCCTTGTACCCCTCCGCCGCTCGCGCCTCGTCGGTCGCGATGAACGCGGAACCGATGTAGGCGAGGTCCGCCCCCATCGCGATCGCCGCCGCGATCGCGCCGCCGGTCGCGATCGATCCCGACAGCGCCAGCGGCCCGTCGAACCACGCCCTGATCTCCCCCACCAGCGCGAAGGGGGACAGGGTGCCGGCGTGGCCGCCCGCGCCCGCCGCCACCGCGATCAGCCCGTCGGCGCCCTTTTCCACCGCCTTGTGTGCGAACCGGTCGTCGATCACGTCGTGGAAGGTGACGCCGCCATAGGAATGCACCGCGTCGTTGACGTCGACCCGCGCACCCAGCGAGGTGATGACGACGGGCACCTGCCATTTGACGCACAGCGCCAGATCCTCCTCCAGCCGGTTGTTCGACCGGTGGACGATCTGGTTGACCGCGAACGGCGCGGCGGGGGCGTCGGGATGGGCGCGGTTGTGCGCGGCGAGTTCCTCGGTGATGCGGTGCAGCCACTCGTCGAGTTGCGCGATCGGCCGCGCGTTCAGCGAGGGGAAGCTGCCGACGATCCCCGCCTTGCACTGCGCGATCACCAGTTCCGGGCCGGAGATCAGGAACAGGGGCGATCCGACGACCGGCAGGCGCAGGCGACCGAAGAGCGAGGCGGGCAGGGTCATGGTGTCTTCCTCGCTGACAGGGTCGGCAGGCGCGGACGGTAGGTGACGCCCGATCGGCTGGCAACGCCGGGCTGGCGGTGCCCGCGAACGCGCCGATCCTTAGAACCTATGTTGTGGAACGGCCATCCGCCTGTGTTACGGCGCCGGACAACGCTTGCCGTAACGCCCGGTATTCGCGACCGGGCGGTGCTTCGCCCCCGGTCTTACCGGGAGCCCATGTCATCGCCTCGCATCCCCTCTCCATGCTGGTCCGCAAGCTGGAGACGCGCAGCAGGCTCTCGCCTGACGACAAGGCGGCGATACTCGACCTGCCGGTGACGGTTCGCCGGGTCAGTCGGTCGTCATACCTCCTGCGCGAGGGGGAGCCGCCGACGATCTGTTCGGTCCTGGTGGACGGGTTCGCCTTTCGCCAGAAACTGACGAGCGAGGGCGCGCGCCAGATCGTGTCGATCCACATGCCCGGCGACGCGCTGGATTTCCAGGCGTTGTTCCTCGCCGTTTCCGACCACAACATCCAGACGTTGAGCAATGCCGAGATCGCCGCGGTCCCGAGCGCGGCGGTGCGCGACCTGATGGCGCAGCGTCCGGCCGTGGGCGCCGCGATCCAGGCCGACGTCGTCGTCGAGGCGTCGATCCTGCGCGAATGGCTGACCAACGTCGGGCGACGTCAGGCCCAGCCGCGCCTCGCCCACCTGCTGTGCGAGTTCGCGACCCGGATCGATGCGCAGGGGCTGCGTCACGGCGACTCGTACGAACTGCCGATGATCCAGGAACAGATCGGCGACGCGCTGGGGCTCACCTCTGTCCACATCAACCGGACGCTGAAGGCGATGGAGTCGGCCGGGCTGATCCGGCGAACGGGCCGCTCGATCGCGTTCCCCAACATCGATGCCTTGCGCGCGGTGGCCGGGTTCAGCCCGCTGTACCTGCACCTGGGCAGCCAGGGAGTGTAGCCCGGCGGCGGCGGCCGGGTGGAGAAAAGGCGGCGGTTCCGCCATATCGCTGCCAAGGTTCCGGCATAGCGCCGGCCGGCACCGGGCAACCGGATTCTAGGAGCCGCCATGACCATCGCCCTTCCGCCGTCGATCGCGGCGGTCTTGCTATCCGCCACCGCTCCGCCGGCGACGTCGACGCCCGTGACGGGGGTGCTGACGGTCCAGGTCGACAACGTGCGGGTCGCCAAGGGCCACGTGCGACTGGACGTGTGTCCGCAAACCAAGTTCCTGAAAGCCGACTGTCCGTTCTCCGGCAGCGCGCCGGCCGTGGCGGGGATGACGACGGTGACGGTCCGCGGCCTGCCCCCCGGCCGGTACGCGGTGCAGGCGTATCTCGACGAGAACGACAACAAGGACGTCGACCGCGGCCTGTTCGGCATCCCCAAGGAAGGCGTCGGCTTCTCCAACGACCCGCACATCATCGTCTCGGCGCCCAAGTTCACCGATTGCGTGTTCCCCTTTACCGGCGCCGCGCAGACGATCCGCCTCAAGCTGCGCTATTTCCTCTAGGATGCGCTCGCCCGTACCCCGCCTGGTGGCGCTCGGCATCGCGCTGCCGTGGGCGACACTGGTCGCCGCGCTGGCGCTGCTGGTCGCCGCGATCCTGTTCGTGGCCGGCCACTTCACGATGACCACCGACACCGCGGCGCTGATATCGCCGCAGGTCGACTGGCGCCGGCAGGAGCGCGCGGCCGAGGCTGCGTTCCCGCAACTGTCCGACGTCATGCTGGTGATCGTCGACGGGCGCACGCCGGAACTGGCGGAACAGGGCGCCGCAATGCTGGCCGCGCGGTTCGCGACCGACCACGCGCATTTCCGGCGGGTGAGCCGTCCCGACGGCGGCGCGTTCTTCGGCCGCGAGGGATTGCTGTTCGGCAGCGGCAAGGACGTCGCCGCCTCGACGCAGGCGCTGATCGAGGCGCAGCCGCTGCTGGGCCCGCTCGCCGCCGATCCGTCGCTCCGCGGCGTCGGCACCGCGCTGGGCAGCGTGCTCGACGGGGTGGCGGCGGGACAGGCGTCGCTCGACAAGGTCGCGGGTCCGATGCGCGCGCTGGCGCAGGCGTCGGACCGGGTGCTGGCGGGACGGCCGGCGGACTTTTCGTGGATGCGGCTGTTCGGCGGCGGCGCGCCCGCGCTGGCGGCGCCGACGCGGCGGCTGATCCTCGTGCAGCCGGTGCTCGATCATTCGGCGCTGATGCCGGGCGAGGCGCCGAGCGAGGCGGTCCGTGCCGCCGCCGCCGCGTTCGGCCCGGGCATCCGGGTCCAGATCACCGGCGAGGTGCCGCTGGCGGACGACGAGTTCGCGACGCTGCAGGAGAATATCGGCGCGGTCGGCGCGGTGATGCTCGTCGCGATGCTGCTGACCTTGTGGTTCGCGACGCGGTCGTGGCGGCTGGTGGCCGCGATCATGGCGACGATCGTCGTCGGGCTGGTGGTGACGACGGCGGTGGGGCTGGCGGCGATCGGCCGGCTGAACCTGATATCGGTCGCGTTCATCCCGCTGTTCGTGGGCCTCGGCGTCGATTTCGGGATCCAGATCGCCGTCCGCTTCAACGCCGAGCGGGTCGAGGGTACGGCGCCCGCGGCGGCGCTGACCCGCGCTGCCGCGGCGCTCGGCGCGCCGCTGAGCCTCGCGGCGGGCGCGGTCTTTCTGGGGTTCGGCGCGTTCCTGCCGACCGCGTACGTCGGCATCGCCGAGCTGGGCGTGATCGCGGGCCTGGGCATGGTGATCGCGCTGTTGTTCTCCGTCACGCTGCTGCCCGCGCTGATCCTGCTGGTGCGGCCGGGCGCGCCCCGCCGAGAGGTCGGGTTCCGCCAGCTCGCGCCCGCCGACCGGTTCCTGGAGACGCACCGGCGGTGGGTGCTGTGGGGCTTCGCCGTGTCGCTGGTCGCGAGCGTCGCGCTGCTGCCGCTGGTCCAGTTCGACTTCAACCCGCTGCACCTGCGCGATCCCGCCGCGCCGTCGATGCGCGCGCTCGCCGACCTGACGCGCGATCCCGAGCGGACGCCCGACACGATCGACGTGCTGGCGCCGAGCGAGGCCGCCGGGCGCGCGCTGGCAGCGCGGTTGGGCCGACTGCCAGAGGTCAAACAGGTCGTGTCGGTCGATTCGTTCGTCCCGGAGGATCAGGAGCCCAAGCTGGCGACGATCGCCGACGCGTCGTCGCTGCTCGACCTGACGCTCAACCCGTTCGACGTCGCGCCGGCGCCGGACGATGCGGCGTTGGTGCAGGCGCTCACGACCACGGCCAGCCGTCTGCGGCAGGTCGCCGGATCGGCGACGACCCCGGCCGCAACGGATGCGCGCCAGCTGGCGGACGCCTGGAGCCGCCTCGCCGCCGGTACGCCCGCGCAGCGCGCGGCGCTGAACGCCGGCCTGTCGCGTCCGCTCGCCACGATGCTGGATCAGGTCCGCCAGTCGCTCCGGGCGCAACCCCTCACCCGTGCGACCCTGCCGGCCGACCTCGCCCGCGACTGGGTCGCGCCGTCGGGTCAGGTGCGGCTGTCGGTCTTCCCGTCCGGCGATCCGAACGACAACGCCGCGATAGAGCGGTTCCGCGCCGCCGTCGCGCGCGTGACGCCCGCGATCTCCGGCCTTCCGGTCGCGACGCAGGCCGCCGCACGCACCGTGGCGGGTGCGTTCGTGCAGGCGGGGGTGATCGCGTTCGTCCTCGTCAGCCTGCTGCTGTTCGCGGTCCTGCGCGACCTGCGCGAGGTGCTGTTCACGCTCGCGCCCGTCGTGCTGTCGATCTTCCTGACTCTGGGCACGTGCGTGCTGATCGGTCAGCCGATCAACTTCGCCAACATCATCGCCTTTCCGCTGCTGTTCGGCGTCGGCGTCGCGTTCCACATCTATTTCGTGATGGCGTGGCGGTCGGGCGCGACCGCGCTGCTGCAATCGCCGCTGGCGCGCGCGGTGCTGTTCAGCGCGCTGGCGACAGGCACCGCGTTCGGGTCGCTATGGCTGTCGCACCATCCCGGTACCGCCAGCATGGGCAAGATCCTGATGCTGTCGCTCGCCTGTACCCTGGTCTGCGCGCTGGTGTTCGAGCCCGCGCTGCTGGGGCCGCCGCGGCGCCGGCCTACGGCGTAGCGGCGGGGGCGACGGCGGCGGGGTCGGTCAGCGGGTCCTGCAACTCCCGCGCCGTCGATGGCGCCGGCTGGATCGCCGCGCTCGGGGCGGGGACCGGAGCCGCCGGGTCCGCGAGCGGCTCCTGAAGTTCTCGCACGGTACCGGTGGCGGGATCGCTCAGCGGATCACGCAATTCGGCGGTGGGCGTGGCGCGGGAGCGCGCCGGTCCGTGCAGCTGCGCGATCTCGCCCGCGCGATCCTGCAGGAACACCGACCGGAAGGTGGCATAGGGATCGACCGCGTCGCCCAGGATCGCGTGCAGGTCGCCGTCCGCCTCCGCCCGCGCGTCCAGCCCGGTCGTGACCGCGCGCGTGACCTGGTATTCGGCGCGGTCGAACGGCGTCCCGACCGCCAGCGGCAGGATCACCGCCTCCGCCTGACCGCCGACCAGGTCGCGCAGGGTCGTCGGCCCGAGCAGCGGCAGGAACAGATACGGCCCCGGCCCGACGCCGTAATAGCCGAGCGTGTCGCCGAATCCGTTGGGCCGGTGCGGCAGCCGGATCGCGGGCGTCTTGGCGACGTCGACGACTCCGCCGATGCCGAGCGTCGAGTTCATCGCGAACCGCGTCGCGGTCTCCGCCGCCTTGCCCGGCTTGAGCTGGAGGAGGTAGTTGAGGAAGACCAGCGGCTCGCCGAGGTTGCCGAAGAAATTGCGCAGCGCGGTCCGCAACAGATTGGGGACGACATGCTTGTAGCCCAGCGCGACCGGGCGCAGGAAATGGCGGTCGAACCCCTGCTGACGCCGATAGAAATAACGATTGTACCGCTCGAGCGGGTCGCCCTTGGCGTGATGGATGGGTTGGACGGGCAGCGGCCGGCCCATCGACCGATCCAGCCGCCACGACGCACGTGTAGCCGGCGTCGCGCCGGGTGGCGGTTCGACGGAGGCAGGAGGCAAGGCGGTCGAAACGGATTGGGCCTGCAGCAGGAGCGCAAGCGCCGGCGCGAGGGCCGGCAGGATCATCCCGCGCCTTTCGCGGCCATCGCGTCTAGGTGCGCGATCAACGCCTTCGCCCCGCCCTGGGTCAGGATCCGCGCGAAATCGGCGCGCCGCGTCGTGAGCTGGCTGATCGACTTGTAATAGACGTCGATGATCCGCCATCCGCCTGCGCCCTGCCGCAGCCGATAGGCGACCGCGACCGGGACTCCCGACGGATCGTTGAGCGTCGTGCGGACGAGCTTGTCGCCGTCGCGGCCCTCGACCTGGGGAACGACCGTGAACGACTGACCGGAAAAGCTGTCGAAATTGCGCGCGTAGGTGTTGACGGTCAGCCGCCGGAACGCCGCGACCAGCGCCGCCTGATCCGTCGGCGCGAATCCCGTCCAGGCCGGACCGACGGCCAGCCGGGTCATCAGGGGTATGTCGAAAGAACGATCCACGACCGGGCCGATCTGCGCCGCACGGCCCGCGACGCCCGCCCGCGCGCCGGCCCGCATCGTGGCGATCAACCCGGCATCCAGCGCCTGCACCGGCGCGATCGCCGCGTCGCCAGCTACCTGCGCCGACGAGGCGATCGGGCAGGCAGCGAGGATCGAAACGCACGCGAGCGCGGCGCTGAAAACGGATGGGCGCATGGGGAGACACACTCGCTTCTTGGTTGCACCGCGACATAGGGACGCAGCCTCGCCCGGTCCAGTGGCGGCCGCCGCGCGCCGAAATGCTGCGATGCGACAACGCCGGGTCTTTCGGAATCGGGTGGCATTCGCTATCTGCGGGAGCCCGGGACGTGACACGACCAGTTCGAGAAAGCGTGATTTTGAACGAAGCGCATATCAGTCCCGCCGGCAGCGCGGCTCCGTTGCATGTCATCCTGGCGCAACCGCGCGGGTTTTGCGCTGGCGTGGTCAGGGCCATCGACATCGTCGAGCGGGCGCTGGAGCGGGATGGCCCGCCGGTCTACGTCCGGCACGAGATCGTCCATAATCGTCACGTCGTCGACAAGCTGCGTCGCAAGGGGGCCGTCTTCGTCGACCACCTGTCCGACGTGCCCGAGGGCGCGACCACTATCTTCTCGGCGCACGGCGTCGCGCGGTCGGTGCAGGCGGAGGCCGCGGCGCGGCGGCTGCCGGTGCTGGACGCGACCTGTCCGCTCGTCACCAAGGTGCACAACCAGGGGCGCCGATACGCGCGGCTCGGCCGTACGCTCGTGCTCATCGGGCACGAGGGCCATGCCGAGGTGATCGGCACGATGGGCCAAGTCGACGCGCCGATCCACCTTGTCGGCACGCCTGCGGACGTCGCGGCGCTGCCGTTCGCGGACGACCTGCCGCTCGCCTATATCACGCAGACGACGCTGTCGGTGGACGACACCCGCACCGTCATCGCGGCATTGGAGGCGCGGTTCACCGACCTGATCGGGCCGGACGTGTCCGAGATCTGCTACGCCACGCAGAACCGGCAGACCGCGGTGCGCGACCTGTGCCGCGCGAGCGACCTCGTCATTGTCGTCGGCGCGCGCAACAGCTCCAACTCGTCGCGCCTGCGCGAGATCGGCGACGAGATGGGCGTGCCGAGCTACCTCGTCGACGACGGCGCGGGCGTCGATCCGGCCTGGCTCGACGGCGTCGTGTCGGTCGGCATCACCGCCGGCGCGTCCGCGCCCGACGAGCTGGTCGAGGACGTCATCGCCGCGCTGCGCCGCGCGCGGCCCGTCGAGGTCTCCACGCTCGACGGCGTCGTCGAGAGCGTCGAGTTCAGCCTGCCCGCCGAGCTTCGCAACATCGTGCCCGCATCCCACGCCGCCGCCCACCTGCCCGTTGCAGCGCGCGCGGCCGAATAGGACGAACAGACATGGGTCTCCCGCTCCAGCCGCTCATCCGTATCGGTGCCTATTCGGTTGCCAACGAGATCAAGGGCGGCAAATACCCGCTCGTCTTGATGCTCGAGCCGCTGCTCCGCTGCAATCTCGCCTGCCCGGGCTGCGGCAAGATCGACTATCCCGATCCCATCCTCAACCAGCGGCTGAGCTTCGATCAGTGCATGCAGGCGATCGACGACTGCGGCGCGCCCGCGGTCTCGATCGCGGGCGGCGAGCCGCTGCTCCACCGCGAGATGCCGCAGATCGTAAAGGGATACATCGCGAAGAAGAAGTTCGTGATCCTGTGCACCAACGCGCTGCTGCTCAAGAAGAAGATCGATCAGTACGAGCCGTCGCCGTACTTCACCTGGTCGATCCACCTCGACGGCGACAAGGGCATGCACGACCACGCCGTCGACCAGCTCGGCACCTATGATGCGGCGCACGAGGCGATCCTGATCGCCAAGGCCAAGGGGTTCCGCGTCCAAGTCAATTGCACCGTGTTCGACGGCGCGGACGCCGAGCGGCTGGCCGGCTTCTTCGACGAGATGCAGCGCCTCGGCGTCGAGATCACCATCTCGCCCGGCTATTCCTACGAGCGCGCGGCCGACCAGGAGCATTTCCTGACGCGCGAGCGGACCAAGAACTTCTTCCGCGACGTGTTCCGTCGCGGCGACGGCGGCAAGGCGTGGACGTTCACCAACTCGCCGCTGTTCCTCGACTTCCTCGCCGGCAACCGCAGCTATGCGTGCACGCCGTGGTCGATGCCGCTGCGCACCGTCTTCGGCTGGCAGAAGCCGTGCTATCTCGTCGGCGAAGGCTATGTCGAGACGTTCGCCGAGCTGATGGAGGGCACCGACTGGGATCAGTACGGGGTCGGCCGATACGAGAAATGCTCTAACTGCATGGTCCATTGCGGGTTCGAGGGCACGGCGGCGAGCGACGCGATGCGCCACCCGCTGCAACTCATGAAGGTCTCGCGTCAGGGCATTCGGACCGAGGGGCCGATGGCGGAGGACATCGACCTGTCGCACGCGCGCCCGGCGGCGGACGTCCACTCGACGCACGTGGAGCAGGAACTCGCCCGGATCGCGCTCAACGATCCCTCCGGAATGCGGCGGGTGCAGCGGGTGGCGTGATCGTCGCCTGCTGAAGAAGGGCGGGGTCGGGGGCGCTCAACCTACCATTCGATCCCGACCTTGCCGAAGTGCCGCCCGGCCTGCTGGTGCCGGAACGCGTCGGCGAGCCGGTCGAGCGGGAAACGGATGTCGACGACCGGTCTGATCCCGGTCGCGTCCAGCGCACGGACGAACGCCTGCTGGTCGTGGCGGCTGCCGACGATCAGACCCTGCAACCGCGCCTGCCGGCCCATCAGCGCCGCGGTCGGCACCTCGCCGCCGAAGCCGGTCAGCACGCCGATGAGCGAGATATGCCCGCCGACGCGCACCGCCTCGATCGACTGGGCGAGCGTGCCCGGGCCGCCGACCTCGACCACATGGTCGACGCCGCGCCCGCCCGTCCAGTCGCGCACCGCACGGCCCCAGTCGGGTACGTCGCGATAGTTGAAGCCGACCTCCGCCCCCATCGCCTTCGCGCGGGCGAGCTTGTCGTCGGACGACGAGGTGATCGCGACCCGCGCGCCCAGGGCACGGGCGATCTGCAGCGCCCAGATCGAGACGCCGCCGGTGCCCAGCAGCAGCACCGTGTCGCCGGCCTTCACCGCGCCGTCCACCACGAGCGCGCGCCACGCGGTCAGCCCCGCCGTGGTGATCGTCGCCGCCTCGACCGCGTCGTAGCCGCGCGGCGCGTGGGTGAAGGCGGTGGCGGGCCGCACGACGACGTCCTGCGCGAACCCGTCGATGCCGTCGCCGGGCGTCCGCGCGAAGTCGGGGATCGTCGGGCCGCCCGCCTGCCAGTCCGGGAAGAAGCACGACACGACGGTGTCGCCGACCACGAACTCCGTCACGCCATCGCCCACCGCCTCGACGACGCCGGCGCCGTCGGCCAGCGGCACCCGCCCGTTTTCGCTGGGCGACCAGCCGCTCGCCACCGCCAGGTCGTGGTAGTTGAGCGAGCTGCCATGCAGCGCGACGCGGATCGCGCCCGGCCCGGGCTGGCCGGGATCGGCGCGGTCCTGCATCTCGAGCCGATCGAGACCGCCGGGCGAGCGAAGGGCGACGACGTGCATGGGTGATCTCTCGCGATAAGGCAGGAGGCTCGAACGGCCCGGCCCGGCGAACGATCCCCGCGATCGCCCTTGCGACGTCGCTGCTCCCGAGCGCGGCGGCCACGTCGGCGGTCGACCGGGTTCCTGTTTGCCGCCGCTTGCCGCCGTGTTGTGGGCGTTCCGACTTGGGCGTATGCAGCCGGCGCGCTCAAGGAGATCGGACCAATGCCCATCCACGTGAATGGCTCAGCGGTGCCTGTGCCGAACGATCCCCGCGTCTCGCTGCTCGACCTGCTTCGCGAACGGTTGCATCTGACCGGGACGAAGGTCGGCTGCAATCAGGGCGCGTGCGGCGCCTGCACCGTCCTGGTGGATGGCGAGCGCATCGTGTCGTGTCTCGCGCTCGCGGTGCAATTTGACGGCCGCGAGATCACCACCGTGGAGGGGCTGGGTCAGCAAGGTGCCCTGCACCCGCTGCAGGCCGCCTTCGTGGAGCATGACGGTTTCCAATGCGGCTATTGCACGCCGGGGCAGATATGCTCGGCGATCGGCATGGCGGGCGAGCTGCGGCGCGGCATGCCGAGCCATGTGACCCAGGACCTCGGTGCCGAGACCGTCGCAATCAGCCGTACCGAGTTCCAGGAGCGGATGAGCGGCAATCTGTGTCGGTGCGGCGCGCACAACGGCATCATCGATGCGATCAGCGATGTCTATGGCAGCGATCGGGACGCGCTGGAGCGCTTCGCCCTCGTCGGGGAGGCGGCCGAATGACGCCGTTCAGCTATCATCGCGCCACCGACACCGCCCACGCGCTCCACCTCGCGGGGGCGGACGCGAAATTCCTGGGCGGCGGGACGAACCTCGTCGACCTGATGCGCGAGACGGTGGAGCGGCCGACCGCCCTGATCGACGTGACCGGCCTGTCCGATCGCATCGACGAGCGCGACGACGGCGGCCTGTTGATCGGTGCGGGCGTGCGGAACAGCGCGCTTGCCGCGCATCGGGCAGTGCGAACGCGCTATCCCGTGCTCGCCCGGGCGATCCTGGCCGGCGCCAGCGCGCAGATCCGCAACATGGCGACCGTCGGCGGCAACCTGCTTCAGCGGACGCGTTGCACCTATTTCTATGACAATGACGGCGCCCGCTGCAACAAGCGCCAGCCCGGCCAGGGCTGCGACGCGGCGGGCGGCTTCAATCGCCTCCACGCGATCCTCGGCGCCTCCGACGCCTGCGTCGCGACGCATCCGTCCGACATGTGCGTCGCGCTGGCCGCGCTCGACGCGACCGTGCACGTCAGCGGCGCGCGGGGCGACCGCCGGATCGCGATGGTCGATTTCCACCGGCTGCCCGGCGACCGGCCGGACATCGAGACGGCACTCGATCCGGGCGAGCTGATCACCGGGATCGAGCTGCCGCCCTCGTCGATGGCGGCGCACTCCACCTATCGCAAGGTGCGCGACCGGGCAAGCTACGCGTTCGCGCTGGTCTCCGTGGCCGCCGCGCTGGAGGTGACGGACGGGCAGGTGAGCGACGTTCGCCTCGCGCTGGGCGGGGTGGCGCACAAGCCGTGGCGCGCGACCAGGGCGGAAGGGCTGCTGAAAGGCGGACCGGCGACGCCCGAGGCGTTCCGCGCCGCCGCGGAGGCCGAGCTGGCCGATGCCACGCCGCTGGGCGACAACGGGTTCAAGATCGAGCTGGCGGTGCGGACGATGACCGCCGTGCTGGCCGAACTGGCGGGAGCGGACGCATGAGCAACATCCTCGAGGACGCCAAGAACGCCGTCCAGGGCCTCGCGCAGATGGCGATGCAGAAAGCGGTTCAGCTCGCGCCGGACAGTTTCATCCCCGGCGGCCGGCCCGACCCGCTGATCCCGACGCAGCACGGCCAGATCGGCAAGCCGCTCTCGCGCCTCGACGGCCCGCTCAAGGTGCGTGGCGCGGCCCCGTTCGCGGCCGAGTTCCCGCTCGACGGCATGCTGTACGCGTCCGTCGCGTTCAGCAGCGTGGTCAAGGGCCGGATCAGCCGGATCGAAACGGCCACCGCGGAGGCGGCGCCGGGCGTGGCGCTGGTGATGACGCACCTCAATGCGCCCCGGATGGCCAAGGTGCCCTTGTTGATGACCAAGCCCAAGGCGGCCGGCGGCATAGACCTGCCGATCATGCAGGACGACCGCGTGCACTGGAGCGGGCAGCCGATCGCGGTGGTGCTGGCCGAAACGCAGGAACAGGCCGATCATGCCCGGTCGCTGCTCCGCTTCGACTACGAGAGCGAGCCAGCCGTCACCTCCTTTGCCGCAGCCAAGGCGAACGGCACCGAGACCGGCCAGTTCATGGGTCAACCCCTCAAGATGGAGAGCGGCGACACCGACAAGGCGCTCGCCGCCGCAGCCCACACGGTTGACAGCACCTACACGACGCCGCGGCACAGCCACAACGCGATCGAGCTGCATGCCTGCACCGTGGCGTGGGATGGCGACGCCTTGCAAGTTCACGATGCCTCGCAAATGGTGGCGCACACCGCCTGGAGCCTCGCCCAGGTGTTCGGGATCGAGGAGGAGCAGGTTCGCGTCACGTCGCCGTTCGTCGGCGGCGGCTTCGGCGGCAAGGGCCTTTGGTGGCATCAGGTGCTCGCGGCCGCGGCGGCCAGGCTGGCCGGGCGCCCGGTGCGCCTGATGCTCTCGCGCGAAGGTGTCCACCGCATGGTCGGCGGGCGTACCTCGACCGAGCAGCGCGTCGCGATCGCCGCGCAGGCCGACGGTACCTTTGACGCCTTGGTCCATACGGGCACGGTGGTGATCAGCCCCCACAACACCATGCCCGAGCCGTTCATCCTGCCAGTGATGAGCGCCTATGCGAGCGGCAGCCTCAAGTTCGACCTCGAGGTCGCCCACATCGACATGCTCGCCAACACCTTCATGCGGGCGCCGGGCGAGGCGGTGGGGACGTTCGCGCTGGAAAGCGCCGTCGACGAGCTCGCCGTCGCGATGGGCATGGACCCGATCGAGCTCCGGTTAAAGAACGAGCCGGAGAAGGACCCGGTCACCGGCGCACCGTCGTCGCAGCGCGACACGCAAAAGGCCTACCGCGACGGCGCCGAGCGGTTCGGATGGTCGATGCGGGGTGCGCCCGGCAGTCGGCGCGAGGGCGAGTGGCGGATCGGCATGGGCGTCGCCACCGCCACCTATCCTTATCACCGCATGCCCGGGGGCGCCGCCCGCATGACGCTGCGGCGCGACGGCGGGGTGACGGTGGAGATCGCGGCCCACGAGATGGGCATGGGCACGATGACCGCCCACACCCAGGTGGTCGCCGACCGGCTCGGGCTGCCGCTCGACCAAGTCGACTTCCGCTACGGCGACAGCTTCCAGCCCGGGGTGGTGATGGCGGGCGGATCGCAGCAGACCGCGTCGATCGGCTTTTCCGTCATCGCCGCGCATCGCGAGCTGGTGACCGAGTTGCTCAAGCTCGCCGGCAACGACTCGCCGCTCGCCGGGCTGAAGGCAGACGAGGTCGGCGGGGTGGACGGCGGCCTTGCCAAGCTCGACGAACCTGGGCGGCACGAAAGCTACGCGTCGATCCTGTCGCGCGCGCAGCGGGACGAGCTGGTGGTCGAAGGAAGTGCGCCGCCGCCGATCGAGTTGCAGCACTGGTCGATGCACAGCCATGGCGCGATGTTCTGCGAGGTCGGCGTCAACGCGGTCACCGGAGAGGTGCGCGTGCGGCGCTTCCTCGGCTCGTTCGACTGCGGCCGCATCCTCAACCCCAAGACGGCGGCCAGCCAGTTCCGCGGCGGCATCATCATGGGCTTGGGCATGGCGCTGATGGAGGAGACGCAGTTCGACGAACGCCTGGGCCGCATCATGAACCCCAGCCTCGCCGAATATCACGTGCCGGTCCAGATGGACGTGCCCGAGATCGAGGTGATGTGGACGGACATCCCCGATCCGCATGCGCCGATGGGCGCGCGCGGTATCGGCGAGATCGGCATCACCGGCGTCGCCGCGGCGGTGGCGAATGCCATCTTCAATGCGACCGGCAAGCGTATCCGCGACCTGCCGATCACCCTGGACAAGCTACTCTAAAGTGTTGGGGCCGCGCCCTGCGACGGCCCTGTGCCATGGCGGGGTGCTATGGTCAGGGTGCGAGAGGATCAGGGCGCGACGGGCACCGAGGCGGGCACAACGTTCCATCCCCGCAGCGCGACGCTGGCCGATCGCGCCGACGCCGTCGGGAAACGGATCTCGACCAGCCGCGTGTCGCCGGGCAGCAGCGACACGTAGTTGTCGCTGAAATAGGCCGGCAGCACTTGGCTGCCGTCGGCATTCATCACCGTCAGCTTGGTCTCGATCGCGGGTGTCGCGGCCGTGTTGGCCAAACGCACGCGCACCACGGTCTCCGCTCCCTCCTGGACCTGTTTCAGGTCGGTCTGTAGCGCGACCGTGGCCAGGCCGACGAGGCCACGATAGCCGGCATCGTCCTTCGCCTGCCAATAGAAGTTGGACGACAGAAGCTCGCCGGTTGACGACTCCGCCTCCAGCCGGATGAGCGCCATGCCGCCGGCCGTGAGCGTCGGTAGATTGAGCCTGAAGGCGTCGGTCGCGGCCTCGTGCGCGCCCGTCACCGTCGCCGACGTCTGGGCCAGCGTGCGACCGTCCAGGCCGACCGCCTTGGCCGTCACGCGGACGCCGCGGCGGTCTTCCAGCCCGTTGTTGACCAGCACGATCTGACCCGTCGGCAGGTTCATCTGGACATGGACGGGCTCGGCCGCCTTCTTCACCCCATAGAAGGCGGCATGCGTGTCATAGTCGTGCGAGAAGATCTGCCACGCGGACGACGGCCACGCAGGCTGCGTCATCCACAGCATGCGACCGGAGTTCTGTGTCCACAGCCCGGCGTTGAAGCCCTCGAAGATGGCGCGATAGGATTCGTACTGCATCATCTGCGCCTTGCGCTCGAAATCCTCGAGGCTGGTACCGGGGCCGAACCGGGCGGCGAGCACGTCCATGTAGCTGGTTACCGCGCCGTTCCCGGTCTGGTGCCAGTCGTGATACGCCCACGTGTCGCTGATCGGCCACAGGTCGGCGGCGGGCATCGTGCGCTTCCAGGCTTCCAGCGTCGGGAAGGATGGCGTGCCGCTTTCCACCGAGAATCCCTTGGCGTCGGTGGTGAAATACTCCTCGGGCCGGCGCCAGTTGTACGGCCCCGAGTTTTGCAGGCTGATGCGGTTAGACGATCCCATGTAGAGGCGGGTCCCGTCTTCCGCGTCGATCAATCGGCGCAGGCCCTCGTTGACGATCGGCTGCGGCACGCCTTCGTTGCGGCCGAACCAGACCACGATCGAGGGATGATTGCGGAAGCGCTTCACCACGTCGGCGGCGTTGGCGAGGAACAGTTGCGGACTCTGGGCCTCGATGTTGTAATCTTGCGTCGACTCCCAGAAGTCGTTGAGGATCATCAGGCCGTGCTCGTCGGCCAGGTCGTAGAACGTCTCTTCCGTGTTCTGGCCCATCCAGTTGCGGATGATGTTGAGGTGCGCGTCCTGATGGAGGCGGAAGAACGGCTCGAGATGCGCGCGGTCGACGCGCTTCATCATGTCGTCCATGCCGATGTTGCCGCCTCGCGCCGCGATCTTCACGCCGTTGACCCGGATGACGAGATAGGGCGTGAGCCCCGGGGCATCCCGCACCGGGGTCACCGCAGGCGATCGTTCGGCGCCGGGAGCGAGGCTGTAGGCCCAGCCGCCCGCCACCTTGTGAATGTCCTCATGACGGCCCAGCACCACCGGCTGGCCCAGCTGGCGCGCCCTCGACAGATCGATGTCGACGCGCCGCAGCGCGCCGGCCTGATCCATCAACGAGATATCGTAGGTGACCTGCCGCATCCCGAACCTCAGGTGGCGCGTGTCGCTGGGCTGTCCCGCGACACTGGTCGTGACCGTGAGGTCGTGCAGCGCCGGCGCGCCGTAGCCGTTGGGCCACCACAGCCTGGGCTTCGCGACGTGAAGCTGCGGGAAGTCCGACGGACGCATCACGACGTCGGCACCGGCGCCTGCCGCCAGCGTCACCTGCTTTTCCACCGCGACGTCGTCGAAGCTCGCGCGGACGGTCGCGGTCAGCGGCGTGGCGGTCGCGTTGGCGACGGGCGTGACGATCTCGACGTCGGCCACCGAATTGTCGGGACGAGGCAGGGTGGTCACCACATGCGGGTCGCCGATCGTCGCCGGGCCGGTCGCGGACAGCACGACGCCCTGCCACAGCCCGGTGTTGCGGTCGCGGATGCTGGGGATCCAGTCCCAGCCCTCGGTGGCGCCGAACGTCGGCCCGTCGAGCATCATGGCGCCGCCGTTCTCGCCCACCCCGGCGGTGAGCGACTCCTCGTGCGCGATGCCGGGGTGCGGGGGCGGCGAGACGCGCAGCGCGACGGCGTTGCGGCCGGGAAGGAGCTTGCCCGTGACGTCGAAGCGGCCGCGGACGAACGCGCCCTTCATCGCGCCGAGCCGCTGGCCGTTCAGCCAGACCTCGGCCGCATAGTTGACGCCGTCGAAGCGGAGCGCCTGCTGCCTGCCCGCGGCTGCCGCCGGCGCGTCGAACTCGGTGCGGTACCAGTAATCCTGCCGCGCCAGCCGTTCCGGGATGGCGAGGTTGCCCAGGCCGTAGAACGGGTCCGGATAGACGCCGCGGTCGACCAGGGTGGTCAGCACGGTTCCGGGTACCGTCGCGGGATACCAGCGGCGGGCGTCGAAGCCCGCGCGGCTGATCGCCTCGGCGGATGCCGCCACCCCCGGCGCCTCCGCCAGTCGCCATCCATTGACCTGCCAGCCGCCGTCACGATCCGCGGTCAGCCCGGGCTGGTTCGGGACGGGCTTCGCCACCGGCCGCGGCAACGGCTCGCGCGACCTGGGCATCGTCCACGCGTCCTGCGGCACGACCTGGCCGTACATCTGGTGGACCTGGACCGGCCAGGTCGGGCTGCCGGTCTGGAAGACGATGGTGGCCGGGTCGGGCGCGGTCGCGGCGCGCGCCGTGATGGCCGCCGCGTCCAGCGGCTGCGCCTCGAGCTGGAAGCCGGCGACGCGCCCTGCGAACACGGGGCCGTCACCGCGGGGCGCCAGCGTCACGCTGGGCATCACCGCCGCAGCCGCGAGCGGCCCCTTGGCGACCTGGCGTCCGTCGACGTAGAGCCGCACGGTCCCGCCGGCCGACACCGCCGCCAGGTGGTGCCAGCGTCCGGGCGCGAGCCTGGTCGCGGCAACGATGGTGCCCGCCTCCGTCTCCAGGCCGGGCTGACCCTCGCGCAGCACCAGATAGCGGCGGGGGCCGTTCGCCACGTCGCCGAACCCGCCGACCAGCCTCAGGCCGTCCGAAGCGCCGCTCGGCTGGATCCATCCCGATAGCGTCCACCCCGCGCCGGCGACCGGCGCCGCGCGATCGCCGCCAAGGGCGCGCGTGTAGCTGTCGCCGCCGGCCGGCAGATCGGCGTTTACCGGGCCATAGACCTGGGCCGCCGCGGGCATCGACCACGCAAGCGCCGCCAGCGAGATCGCAGCCATCCGCAAGGTGTTCATACATCCTCCCCATGAGCGGCTTTGCCGTCGGTATCGGGTCAAGCACAGGCGGCGGGGAAAACCAACGGAAAGACGCGTGCGATCACCCCGCACGCAGATCGGCGCGCAGCCGGGGCAACTGGTCCTTGGTCACGAAGCGCGGCGCCGCGTAATAGTCGCGCAGGAGTGCGGGGGGATTCAACACGCCGTCCATCAACCAGCGCGTGTGCCAGGTCATGAACCACAGCCAGTCGGCATCGCGCCCCAGCAGCGACGGATCGGGGATCGGCCCGTTCTCGTGCAGGCAGATCGGCACGGTGTCACCGACGATGGCCTTGACCTGCGCGAACAGGGGGGCGAGCGCGCCGTGATCCTGCACATAGATGTCGACGCCGGCGACGTCGACGCGCTGGCGGCCGGGATACCAGGCGGGGTCCACGTTCTGCCCGGCCCAGCCCAGCACCCAGATCAGGTTGTCGAGCCCGCGCCGGTGCGTGAACTCGTCGTACATCAACGTCCACAGCGCCTTGAACGCATCCGGCCCGTGCTTGCCCCACCAGAACCAGTCACCGCTGAACTCGTGGAACGGGCGCCACAGCACGGGAACCCTCCGGTCGCGCAGCACCGTCAGCAGATCGCCGACATGAGCCATGTCGCGCCGAATCGCCCCATGCTGCGGGGTGCCGGGCGTCAATGCCGCGGCGACGTCGAAATCCTTCTTGGCGTTTTCGTAGCCGGTGCCGACGTCGGGTGCGCCCCAGTGCCAGCACAGGGTCACGATGCCGCCCCTGCGATACCAGCTGGTCGCGCGCTCGTTGACCGCGGCCTGATCGCGAGGCTCGATATAGTCGAGGCCGAGCAGCGCGGGCTGTTTGCCGGTGACGCGGCCGAGATAGTCGAGCTCCTGGCGCGCGCCCGCGGGGGTGAAGTTCTGCTCCTGCTGGCCGGTCAGCGTCCGGCGGCCGTACAGGCTCCACAAGAATCGGTAGAGCGCCCGCGCCTCGTGCGAGGCGGCCGGATTGCTGAGCGTCCGGGCGGGCGCCGGCGCGACGGCCGCGGTTCCGCGCGTCCCCGCCAGCAGCCCGACGGCCGCCGCTCCCGTCACCGCTTCACGCCTGGTCAACGTCACCCATGATCTCCCGCGGGGCAAGCTTGTGGTCGGCGGCAACGCTGTCATACGCTGGCATGAACGCTCGTTCCGCTGCACGATCCGTTCTTTTCTGCGCGATCCGTGAGTTGGATTCCACGATCGCGCGTTGAGACGGTAACGATAGGGGAGGGGACGATCGATGACGAGCCGGGAGCAGCATTTTCCGTGGACCACGGCGCCGACGGACGAAGGCGCGACCTTGTGCACCTGGTGCGACCGCGACATCTATCTGCCGGCGCTGCCGTGCTCGACCGAGCCCGTCGAGGGGCTGGCGCGGATGGAGACGACGCCGGGGTTCGGCCGGCGATGCCAGTACGAGCTGGCAACGCGGCGGCCCGACGTGCTGGGGGAAAAGGGCGACGCTTCGCTCATCGCCGGGCTGGCGCGCTGACACGGTGACGCGAGCGGGGGCGCTATGGCATCCCCGAGACGACGACCCGATCGGCCGGGCCCCGATCCCGCAGGATCGAGACCCGGGACGCGATCAGCCCGCGACGGCGGCCTTCAGCGGCTCGACCAGATCGGTCTTTTCCCAGGTGAAGGTGTCGCCTTCGGGCTCGCGGCCGAAATGGCCGTAGGCGGCGGTCTTCTTGTAGATCGGGGCGTTGAGCTTCAGATGCTCGCGGATGCCCTTGGGCGTCAGCCGAACCAGCCGGGGCAGCGCCGCCTCGAGCGCGGACTCCTCCACGGTGCCCGTGCCGTGCAGATCGACGTACACGCTCAGCGGCTCGGCGATGCCGATCGCATAGGACAACTGGATCGTGCAGCGCCGGGCGAGCTTCGCCGCGACCACGTTCTTTGCCAGGTAGCGCGCGACATAGGCGGCCGAGCGGTCGACCTTCGTCGGATCCTTGCCGCTAAACGCGCCGCCGCCGTGCGGGGCCGCGCCGCCGTAGGTGTCGACGATGATCTTGCGGCCGGTGACGCCGGCGTCGCCGTCGGGGCCGCCGATCTCGAACGCGCCGGTCGGGTTGATGTAGATGGCGGTCTCGTCCGAGATGAAGCCGTCGGGCAGCACGTCCCGGAACACGCCCATGACGTAGTCGCGCAGTTCCGCATACTTCGCCGGATCGGGGTTCTGGCCCTTCTCCGAATAACCCGGCGCGTGCTGCGTCGAGACGACCAGCGCGGTCGCGCGGACCGGCTTCTCGTCCTCATACTCCAGCGTCACCTGGCTCTTGGCGTCGGGCTCCAGGAACGGCGCCGCGCCCGAATGGCGGTCGGCGGCCATCCGCTCGAGGATCTTGTGGCTGTAGTACAGCGTGGCGGGCATCAGCCCGGGCGTCTCGTCGGTCGCGTAACCGAACATGATGCCCTGGTCGCCCGCGCCCTCGTCCTTGTTGCCGGTCTCGTCGACGCCCATCGCGATCTCGGCGGACTGGCCGTGGAGGTTGTTGTGGAACGCGAACTTTTCCCAGTGGAAGCCCGACTGCTCGTAGCCGATCTCCTTGACCGTCTGGCGCACCGCGGCCTCGATCTCGGCGAGCGCGCCGTCGGCCCACTTGTCGTTCTCGAACACACCCTTGCAGCGGATCTCGCCGGCCAGCACCACCAGATTGGTGGTCGTCAGCGTCTCGCAGGCGATGCGCGCATAGGGGTCCTTGGCGAGGAACAGGTCGACGACGGTGTCGCTGATCTGGTCGGCGACCTTGTCGGGGTGGCCCTCGGAGACCGATTCGGAGGTGAATAGAAAGCTGGAACGCATGGGGATCCCTTCTGATGAGGGGAAAGCGCGGCCGTTTCCATGCCGTATGCCCGCCCGGATGTTCCGGCCAGGTATATAAAGCTTTCCTTATATGTCGCCGTACCGGGGCCGCCGACGAATGGCAACCGCCAGCGCCAGCAGCAACAGCGTGACCAGTCCCGCCATGGCATTGCCGGTCCGCGCGAACAGCGTGGGCGGCAGCGGCGCCGGCAGCGACATCTCGATCGCGCCCGGACGGCCAGCGGGGATCGTGGCGACCAGGCGCCCGTCGGCACCGATGACGGCGGAGATGCCGGTGGGCGTCGCGCGCAGGATCGGCAGCCCCTCCTCGATCGCGCGCATCCGCGCCTGCGCCAGATGCTGCGGCGGACCCCAGCTGCCGAACCAGGCGTCGTTGGACGGGTTGAACAGGAAGCGCGGACGGTGGCCCGCATCCACCACCTGGCCGGAGAAGACGATCTCGTAGCAGATCTGCATCCCCGCCGCGCCGAAGCCGGGCAGGGCCAGCGTCCGCGGGCCGGGGCCGGGCACGAAGTCGATGTCGCCGGGCACCAGCCGCGACAGGCCGATCGCCGACAACAGGGTGCGCATCGGCAGATACTCGCCATAGGGGACGAGATGCGCCTTGTCGTAGCGGCCGGCGATGCGGCCCGACGGGGCGATCGCGAAGATCGCGTTGCTGGCACCCGTCGGGCGATCGCCGCCCCGCCCGAACGCCAGCGTCGACCCGCCCGCCAGCAGCAGGTCGCGCGGCCCCAGCAGGCGGGCGAGACGCGCGCGCATCCAGCGCGGCGATCGATATTCCTCCTGCCCGGTCGCGCCCCCGCTCGGGCTTGGGCCGACGTAATATTGCCAGGGATAGCCGTCCTCGATGAAGTCGCGCACTACGCCCTCGGGCCACAGCAGCAGGCGCGGTGCGGGGCCGGGGCGGCCCGACAGGCGGGTGAGCGCGGCAAGCATCGGCTCGGCGTCGAACTCGCCGCGCTGGTCCTGACCGATGTTCGGCTGGACGATGCGGACGCGGGGCTGCTTCGTCAGCGCAGTCGAGACCGTGATCGGCACATAGCTCATCGCCTGCAGGCCACCCAATACCAGCAGCGCTACCGCTGCCATCGCGATCCCCCGCCGCCGCGTAGCCAGCATCAGCGCGCCCGCCAGCCCGACGGTCAGCCCGGACAGCGCATAGGTGCCGATCCACGCAGCCAGCCCGGCGACCGGCTGCACCGGCACCCAGATCACGCCCAGCGGGTCCCAGGCATAGCCTGTGAACATCGTCGCACGCAGCCATTCGGTCGCGATCCATGCGGCGCCTGCTACCGCCGCGAACGCCGGGCCGGGCCGCGTCACCGCATCGCCTGCCGAGCGCGGGCTCGCCAGCCGCCACATTAGCCCGGCGGCGAGCATCGGGTACACCGCGAGGTACAGCGCCAGCAGCGGCGGCGCCAAATAGCCGAGCCACGTCGGCATACCCTGCTGGAAATCGAACGCGTGGCCGATCCAGTTGTCGTTGACGGTGAAATGCCCCAGCCCGAACAACCACCCGCGTGCCAGTGCGGAGCGCAACGTCGGCGCATCGTGGACGAGCCACAGCCACGCCGCGACCGCGACCAGCGTCAGCGGCCACCAGCCCAGCGGGGCGAAGCCGAGCGCCGCCAGCGCGCCGAGCCCGACGCAGGCGAACGCGGCCCCCCGACCGCGGGAGATCGACACAAGGAGGAGGCGCCACCCGATGCGCGCACGATCCTCCTCGACCGGACGGGCCCGAGCGGGGACGTGGAGCGGAGCGGTCGACATGGGCGGCCTGTGCCATCTTCCGGTCGCCCGGGACAGCGGGGAAGAAGGGCAGGCGTGCCGGCGTTCCCACCGGCGCGAGCCGACCGGCGAGCGATCGTCGCGAGGTCGCCCAGAGCCGCGCGTCCACGGCAACGAAGCTAATGTATCGGTCGGTATGGAATTGCGCGGATTGGTATGTCGGCGTCCGGGCCCACTTACAGCGTTCCGTTACGGAGAAGAAACATGGCTGATCTTTCCAATCGCATCGCGCTCGTCACCGGTGGCTCGCGCGGGCTGGGACGCGCGACCGCATCGCGCCTCGCCGAGCATGGCGCGCATGTGATCGTCCACTACGGCACCAGCCGCGACGCCGCCGACGCGCTCGTCGCCGAGGTTCGCGCCAAGGGCGGCGCCGCCGACGCGCTCGGCGCCGACCTCGCCGCACCCGACGGCGCGCATCGGCTCGCCGAAGCGGTGCGGGCGCTCGGCATCAACCGGCTCGACGTGCTCGTCGCCAACGCCGGCATCGGCGAGATGCGCCCGATCGAGCAGGAGAGCGTCGACTCGTTCGATCGCCATTTCGCGGTCAACGTCCGCGCGCCGTATTTCCTGGTGCAGCAATTGCTGCCGGTGCTGGGCGAGGGCAGCAGCGTCGTCTTTCTGTCGTCGGTCGTGGCGCGGGTCGCGTTCGACGGGTCGTCGGTCTATTCGGCCACCAAGGGCGCGATCGAGGTGCTGACCCGCAACCTCGCGAAGGAGCTCGGGCCCCGCGGGATCCGCGTCAACGCCATCGCGCCCGGCGCGATCGACACCGACATGGCTCAGGTGTTCCTGGGGTCGGAGGAGGGCCGCGAGTATATCAAGACCCTGCAGGCGCTGAAGCGGATCGGTCAGCCGGACGACATCGCCGACGCGGTGCTGTTCCTCGCGTCCGACCAGTCGCGCTGGGTCGACGGGCGCTCGCTCGAGGTGAGCGGAGGCTCCAACCTGTAGCGTCGTCGCCAAGGGGACTCGCGCCGCACCGGCCGAGTCCCTACACTGGCATCATGACCTTGCGCCCCTTCCACCTCGCCTTTCCGGTCCACGATCTCGCCGCGGCGCGCGGTTTCTACGCCGGCACGCTGGGTTGCGCGGAGGGCCGGTCGAGTGAGACGTGGATCGACTTCGACCTGTTCGGACACCAGATCGTCGCCCACCTCGATCCCGATGCCCGGCCGGTGGTGGTCGCCAACGCGGTCGACGGCCACCATGTCCCGGTCCCGCACTTCGGCGTCGTGCTGGCGCCGGCGGAATGGCGTGCGCTCGCCGCGCGAGTCACCGCGGCGGGCGTCGCCTTCGGCATCGCGCCCTATACCCGGTTCGAGGGGCAGGCGGGCGAGCAGTCGACGATGTTCTTCCGCGACCCGTCGGGCAACGCGCTCGAGTTCAAGGCGTTTGCCGACGACACGATGATCTTCGCCACCGACGCGGCGCCGCAGGAGGCCATGGCATGAACGCCCCGATCGCACTCGACATCCCGCACTCGCTCGGCAAGCAGGGCGTCCGCGACCGGCTCGACTCGCGGATCGGCAAGGTGGCCGACGCGGTGCCGGGTGGCGCGCTCGTCAGCCAGTCATGGGATGGCGACACGCTCAACTTCTCGATCAAGGCGATGGGGCAGACGATCGCGAGCGCGATCACCGTATTCGAGTCGCACGTCCACGCGGTCGTCGACCTGCCGATGTTCCTGCTGCCGTTCGCGGGAATGGTGAAGAGCGCGATCGAGCAAGGCGCGCCCAAGCTGCTGAAGTAAAAACGCGTCTGGTGGCCCTGTTCCAACGGAGAAGGGGTGGTGACCGCGCTATCTACCGCGACGCGACCCGCGTTCCGCCGGCCGCGCTTACCCGCCACACCCGGTCCCCGACGTCGTCCGCGACCAGCAGCGCGCCGGTGCGGTCGGTGATGACGCCGACGGGCCGCCCCTGCGCATATCCTTCGGCGTCGAGGAAGCCGGTCAAGACGTCTACCGGCTTGGCGCCCTTGGTCGGAAAGCCCGTACCCGCGGCGAACGGGACGTACACGACCTTGTAGCCCGATAGCGGCTTGCGGTTCCACGATCCGTGCTCGCCGACGAACGCTCCGTTGGCGAACCCTGCGCCAAGCTTCGCATCGGCGGCGAAGGACAGGCCCAGCGCCGCGACGTGCGGGCCCATCGCGTAATCGGGACGCTTCACATATTCCTGCATCGCCGGGTTGCGGTTCTGCTCGGGGATGCGCGGATCGGGATAGCCGCCCCAATAATACCAAGGCCAGCCGAACTGATCCCCGAACTCAACCTGCGTCAGGTAATCCGGGACTATATCGCTGCCGAGCATGTCCCGCTCGTTCACCACGGTCCACAAGCCGCCGGTGTGCGGCTCGAACGCCATGCCGTTGGGATTGCGCAGACCGGCGGCATAGATGCGCGCGCTGTGCGAGTCGGGATAGACCTGCAGGATGTCGGCGCGGTATTTCTCGGCGTCGCTGCCGTTCTCGCCGACGTTCGTGGACGATCCGACCGCCACGAACAGCGTCTTGCCGTCGGGCGCGGCCAGGATGTTGCGCGCCCAATGATTGCCGCCGCCAGGCAGCTTCACGACCAGTTCGGGCCTCGCCGTGATCCGCGTCGCGCCGGGCGTGTAGGGGACGCGCACAAGCGCGTCCGTGTCGCCGACGTACAGCCAGCCGCCGATCAGCGCCATGCCATAGGGCGAGTGCAATCCAGTCAGGAACGTCGTGCGCGTCTCCGCCACCCCGTCGCCGTTCGCATCGCGCAACAGCGTGATCCGGTCCGCCGATGGTGCGCCAGCACCTGCCCGGCCCAGCAGCTTGCCCATGACCCAGCCGGTGAAGCCACCACCCTCGCGCGGCGGCGAGTTGCTCTCCGCCACCAGCACGTCGCCGTCGGGCAGCCGGTACAGCCAGCGGGGATGGTCGAGCCCGGTCGCGAACGCCGCGACGCGCAGGCCCGCGGCGGCGACGGGCCTGGCGTCGCCCTGCCAGCCCACTGCCTTGGCGACACCAATCGTGGGGATGGTCTGCTCGCGCGGCGGGGTGATGCGCGGACGTCCGCCCTCGACCTGCGCGATCGGCACCCGGGCCTCGTCGGGCCAGCCGAGATAGGCGATGACCCCCGCGATCGCGACGAGGAACAGGACGACGACGATTGGTATATGGCGGCGCATGGCGTGGAGATAGTCGGGCCGGGGAACGGGAGCAATGCCGTCGGCCGGACACGAAAAGACCGCCGGCATCGCTGCCGGCGGTCCTTCCTTCGGAGCTGGTCGGATCAGCCCTGCATCAGGTCGTAGCGGTCGGCCATCATCACCTTGGTCCAGGCGCCGATGAAGTCGCGCACGAACTTGTCGCCCGCGTCCGCGCAGGCATAGACTTCCGCGATCGCGCGCAGCTGCGAGTTGTGGCCGAACACCAGGTCGGTGCGCGACGCGGTCCACCGCTCCTCGTGCGTGTCGCGGTCCGTGCCGACATACTCCTGATCGCTCTCTTCGCTGATCTGCTTCCACGCGGTCTGCATGTCGAGCAGATGCACGAAGAAGTCGTTGGTCAGCTGACCCGGACGATCGGTGAACACGCCGTGCTTCGATCCCTGCGCGTTCGCGCCGAGGACGCGCAATCCGCCGACGAGCACCGCCATCTCCCAACCCGACAGGTCGAGCAGCTGCGACCGGTCGATCAGCAGCTCCTCGGTCGGCACGCTGAACTGCACCGACAGGTAGTTGCGGAAACCGTCCGCCTTGGGCTCCAGCACCTTGAAGCTCTCGGCGTCGGTCTGCTCCTCCAGCGCATCGGTACGACCGGGCGTGAAGGGCACCTCGTCATGGAAGCCCGCGGCACGGACCGCCTGCTCGACGCCGACGACGCCGCCCAGCACGATCAGGTCGGCGACAGACACCTTCTTGCCGCCCTGCGCCTTGCCGTCGAACTCCGCCTTGATGCGGTCGTAGACGGCCAGTACCCGGGCGAGCTGCTCGGGATCGTTGACCTTCCAGTCCTTCTGCGGCGCGAAGCGGATGCGCGCGCCGTTGGCACCACCGCGATGGTCGGACTTGCGCCACGTCGAGGCCGAAGCCCAGGCGGTGGCGACCAGCTCGGCGACCGACAGCCCCGATCCGGCGATCGTCTTCTTCAGCTCGGCGACGTCACCCGCGTCGATCGTCGCATAGTCGGCGACGGGGATCGGATCCTGCCAGATCAGCTCCTCGGTCGGCGCTTCCGGCCCGAGCAGGCGGACCTTGGGGCCCATGTCGCGGTGGGTCAGCTTGAACCACGCGCGCGCCCACTGGTCCGCGAAATAGGCGGGGTCGGCGCGGAAGCGCTCCATGATCGCGCGGTACGACGGGTCGACCTTCAGCGCCATGTCGGCGGAGGTCATCATGGTCGGCACCATCTTGCCCGCGGTGTGCGCGGCCGGCGCCAGCGTCTCGGCGGGGTCGCCCACCGGGTGGAACTGATGCGCGCCCGCCGGGCTCTTCGTCAGCTCGTATTCGTGGTCGAGCAGCATGTCGAAATACGTCATGTCCCACGTGATCGGCGTCGGCGTCCACGCACCCTCGATCCCGCTGGTGATCGTGTGGTCGCCATGGCCGCTCTCGTGGCTCGACTTCCAGCCGAGGCCCTGGCTGGCGATGTCCGCGCCCTCCGGCTCCTTGCCGACGAGGCTGGGATCACCCGCGCCATGCGCCTTGCCGAACGTGTGGCCGCCGGCGGTCAGCGCCGCGGTCTCGACGTCGTTCATGCCCATGCGCGCGAACGTCTCGCGCATGTCGCGCGCCGAGCCCATCGGGTTGGGGCAGCCACCGGGACCTTCCGGGTTCACGTAGATCAGCCCGTGCTGGATCGCCGCGAGCGGTTCCTCCAGCGCCATGCCGGCCTCCTCGTCGATGCGCGTCTGGCCGAGGAACTCCTCCTCGGAGCCCCAGTAGATGTCCTGCTCGGGCTCGAACACGTCGGCGCGGCCGCCGCCGAAGCCGAACGTCGGGCCGCCCATGCTCTCGATCGCGACGTTGCCGGCGAGGATGAACAGGTCCGCCCAGGACAGGTTCGCGCCGTACTTCTGCTTGACCGGCCACAGCAGGCGGCGGGCCTTGTCGAGGTTGCCGTTGTCCGGCCACGAGTTGAGCGGCGCGAACCGCTGCTGTCCCGCGCCCGAACCGCCGCGGCCGTCGCCGGTGCGGTACGTGCCGGCCGAATGCCACGCCATGCGGATCAGGAACGGGCCGTAATGCCCGTAATCGGCCGGCCACCACGCCTTGCTGTCGGTCATCAGCGCGGTCAGGTCCGCCTTCACCGCCGCATAGTCGAGCTCCTTGAACGCTTTGGCATAGTTGAATTCGGCGCCCATCGGGCTGGGCGACACGCCGCCCTGGTGCAGGATGCCGAGCGACAGCTGCTCGGGCCAGAAGTCGCGACTCGTCTGGCCGAGCAGCTTGCGCATCGCGGCGGGCCGCTTGTTGGGATCGTTGAGCGGGCTGCCCTGGGTGATGGCGTCCATGAGGTCTCTCCAGTCGGTATCGGGGATGATGGCCAGATAGTCAGTCCGGCTTGGTTAGGGAAATCGTTTGATCCGGTTTTGGTGAGCGAGCCAGTCGATCACGCCTCGGCCGATGCGAGCGGCGGGTGGAGCCGCAGCCGCTCGACGCGGCGCGGGTCCGCCTCCACCACCTCCAGCCGCCAGCCGCTGGGATGCACGAGGCACTCGCCCGCTTCGGGCACACGCCCCGCCAGCACGCCGGCCAGGCCGGCGAGCGTGTCGACGTCGTCGTCCGTCTCCGCAAGCCTGGGATCCACCAGCCGGCCCACCTCGTCCAGTTCCGCGCGCCCGTCCGCGGCCCAGCCGCCGCCGTCGATCGGCACCAGCAACGCCTCGGGCGCGTCGTCATGCTCGTCCTCGATCGATCCCGTAATCTCCTCGATCAGGTCCTCGATCGTGACGAGCCCTTCCGTGCCGCCATATTCGTCGAGCACGATCGCCAGGTGGACCCTGCTCGACCGCATGTCGGCGAGCAGGTCGAGCGCGCCGCGCGCGACCGGCACGTACAGCGGCTCGCGGATCAGCCCGTGGCGCGCGTCGGACCAGTCGTCGGGTGCCTCGCCGCGCGCCAGCAACGCGAAGATGTCCTTGACGTGCAGCATCCCGACCACCTGGTCGAGGCTGCCGCGATAGACGGGCAGGCGGCTGTGCCCGGCGTCGGCGAACTTGGCGACGAGCGCGTCGAAGCTGGTATGCTCCTCGACGGCGACGATGTCCGCGCGCGGCACGCCGACGTCGTTCGCGTCACGCTCGCCGAAATGAAGCAGGTTTCGCACCATCTCGCGTTCGAGCGGCGACAGGTCGCCGACCGCATCGGGGGCCGGATCGTCCTCGTGCCGGTCGATCACGTCCTCCAGCTGATCGCGCAGCGTGTCGTCGACGCGCGCGCCGAAGATCAGCGCCTTGAGACCGCGCCAGATGCCGCTCTCGTGGTCGTGATGACCGATGCTACTTCGGTCTTCTCCGGCAGGGGGCATGGTCGACGTCAGTCCTCTCGCACGAGATAGGGGTCGCCGATGCCGAGCGATGCCAGCGCCTGGCGCTCGATATCTTCCATCGCCTCGGCTTCCGCGTCCCCGCCGTGGTCGTAGCCTAGCAGGTGGAGCGTGCCGTGCACCATCAAATGGGTTGCATGCGCCTCGACCGACACGCCGCGCTCGGCCGCTTCGGCGACACAGACGCCGTGTGCGAGGATGATGTCGCCGAGCAGCAGCTCGCCGTCGTCCGAGTTCTCGTCGGTGACGTCGATGAGGTCGGCCTGCACCATCGGGAAGGAGAGGACGTTGGTCGCTTTGTCCTTGCCGCGATACCGGTGGTTGAGGTCACGGACCTCGTCGTCGGTGGCCAGCCGCACGCTGATCTCGACGAGCGCAGGCGTCGTCAGCAGCGGCCCGTGCGGCGTCCGCTCGATCGCGGCGGCGGCGGCGCGGGTGGCTAGCGCGGTCCAGTCCGCGTCGGGCCACGGGTCTTCGCGGGAAAGCTCGATCTGGATCATGCGAGGTCCGTATGGATGAAATCGTCGCCCTTGTAGAGCAAGCGTGAATCGCTCGTCTTCGCGCAGGCGTAGGCGAAGCAGTCGCCCATGTTGAGCTGAGCGCGATGACCCGATCGCTTGCCGAACGCCCGGTAAGCATCGAGCGCGACGACGCGTTCGTCCTCACCGATCGCGACCAGGCGGAATGGAAGCTGGCCGACCAGAAGTTCGATCTCGCTGCGGGCGGCGTCGATCGTCCACCGATGAGAGGAGCGAAGTCCCGAAATCGCTTCCCAGCATGCCATGGCCGACCACAAGGGTTCGTCCGCCCGGCCAAGAACATCGACGAGCCTCTCCCGCTCCGGCTCGTCGGCAAGCATCGCGACGAAAGCGGAGGCATCGACGAACAGCTTAATCCTCCTCGCCCCAAAGCCGGTCAAAAAAGGCCTTGTCGGCCTTCATTCCCGTCGCCGGCGGAAGCGGATGCCTGCGGCGGTGCTCGATCAGCCACGCCAACAGGTCGGGCCTGTCGGCCGGTGCGTCAGGCAGCTCGCGTTCGAGCGCCTCCATGCCGCGTCGGACCGTCTCGGTGTAGTTGCTGCCGAGCCGGCGAGCCATGTTCCGTACCCGATCGGCGGTGACCTCGTCCTTGATGTACAGCGATGCCATCATGACCTCCGGATATCCCTAAGACTATAACGGATATCCAAACTCGTCAACCGACCCCCTCATACGCCTCCACGATCCGCCCGACGATCGGATGACGCACCACGTCGCCTGACGTGAAGCGCGCGACCGCGATCCCCTCCACCCCCTCGAGCCGGCCGACCGCATCCGCCAGTCCGCTGGCGGCGACGCCGCCGGGGATGTCGACCTGCTTGGGATCGCCGCACACCACCATGCGGCTGTTCTGGCCGAAGCGGGTGAGGAACATCTTCATCTGCGCCACCGTGGTGTTCTGCGCCTCGTCGAGGATCACGAACGCATCCGCCAACGTGCGGCCGCGCATGAAGGCGATCGGTGCGACCTCGATCTCGCCGCTCGCGATCCGCCGCTCGACCTGTTCGGCGGGCAGGCAATCGTGCAGCGCGTCGTACAGGGGGCGAAGGTACGGATCGACCTTCTCCTTCATGTCGCCAGGCAGGAAGCCGAGCTTCTCGCCCGCCTCCACCGCCGGGCGGGACAGGATCAGGCGCTGGACGGAACCGGTGATGAGCTGCGCCACCGCCTGCGCCACCGCGACATAGGTCTTGCCCGTGCCCGCCGGCCCCAGTGCGAAGATCATGTCGTTGCTGGTCAGCTCGCGCATGTAGTGCGCCTGCGCGGGCGTGCGGGGCACGATCGTCTTCTTGCGCGTGCGGATCATGACGCTGGGCGCGCCCTGACCCATCTCCGCGCGGACGATCCCGTCGAGCACCGGTTCCGCGGTCATCGCGATCGAGGCGTCGACGAGGCCGCTGTCCACCGCCTCGCCGCGCGCGACCCGCGCGTACAGGTCGTTCAGCACGTCGCGCGCCATCGCCACATGCTCCGCCGACCCTTCCAGCCCCACGCGATTGCCCCGCGCGGTGATGTACACGCCGAGCCGGTTTTCCAGCGCGACGACGTTCTGGTCGTACTGCCCGAACAATTGCGCGAGAAGTTGCGGCCGGTCGAACAACAGCTCCGCCCGGGAACGTTCACCGGACTGGGCGGGGACGGGCTTGCGGCTCATGCGGCTCCTTGGGTTCGAGTCTCCGAAGAATGTGCGTCCTCGCAGGCCGGATTGCTAGGGCGCATCAGGCTACCGCGCGAATGTGCTCGTCCGCGACGATCCCCGCGAGCGAATTGGGCCCCGCGCTCGTCAGCACGACGTCGACCAGTGCCCCCACGCCCGCGTGCGTCATCAGGTGGACCGATTGCAGCCACGGCGACTTGCCGAGCATCTGGCCGGGCAACTTGCCCGGCCGCTCGATCAGCACGCGGGCCGTGCGCCCGACGGTGCCCGCGTTGAATGCCTGCTGGTCGCGATTGAGGCTCGCCTGCAGCCGTTGCAGCCGGTCGTCCATCACCTCGGGCGGCACCTGCCCGGCCATGTCCGCGGCGGGCGTGCCGGGGCGGGGGCTGTACTTGAAGCTGAACGCCTGCGCGTAGCCGACGCGGTCGACCAGCCCCAGCGTCTCGGCGAACTCGGCGTCGGTCTCGCCCGGAAAGCCGACGATGAAGTCGCCCGACACCGCGATGTCCGGCCGCGCCGCGCGCACCCGGTCGATCAGCCGCAGATAACCGTCGCGCGTATGATGCCGGTTCATCGCGCGCAGCACCCGGTCGCTGCCCGCCTGAACGGGCAGGTGGAGGAACGGCATCAGGCCTTCGACGTCGCGGTGCGCGTCGATCAGGTCCTGCGTCATGTCATTGGGATGGCTCGTGGTATAGCGGATGCGCGCGAGGCCGGGCACGCGGTCGAGCGTGCGGATCAGGCCGCCCAGGCCCTGCGGCCGGCCGGCGCCGTCGACGCCGGTCCAGGCGTTGACGTTCTGGCCCAGCAGCGTGATCTCCCTGGCGCCCGCATCGACCAGCGCGATCGCCTCGTCGACGATCGCGTGCCACGGCCGGCTGATCTCCGCGCCGCGCGTGTACGGCACGACGCAATAGGTGCAGAACTTGTCGCACCCCTCCTGCACCGTCAGGAACGCCGACGGGTTCGCGCGGCGGCGGCGGGCCGGTAGCGCGCCGAATTTGGCGAGCGCGGGCAGGTCGGTGTCGAGCGCCGGGCGCCCCGCGGCGGCGTCGGCGACCAGTTCTGGCAAGCGGTGATAGCTTTGCGGGCCGACGACGACGTCCACCTTCGCGCGCGCGACGATCTCCGCCCCCTCCGCCTGCGCCACGCAGCCGGCGACCGCGATCATCGGCACGTCGCGTCCGGCGGCGCGCGCGCCCTTCCGCAGCCGGCCGATGTCGGAATAGACCTTCTCCGTCGCCTTTTCCCGGATGTGGCAGGTGTTGAGCACGACGAGGTCGGCGTCACCCGCCTCGGCGGCCGTCAGACCCTGCGCGGTCATCAGCTCGGCCATCCGCTCGCCGTCATAGACGTTCATCTGGCAGCCAAAGGATTTGACGGCGAAGGTTTTTGGCACGGGCTTCATGCGCGGTCCTTATCGCATTCCGGCCGGCGCGGGGAGGGGGTCAGGCGGCGGCGCCCACCTCCATGCGCGCCCTCGCCTCGGCCGCGATCCCCTTGCGGCCGCCCACCTCCGCGGGATCGAACGGCTCCAGGAACCGCAGCGTCGCGATGAAGCTGCCCCGGCGGCGCAGGACGCGCCGGGCATGGTCCGCGCCATGCTCGCCGCCCGTCCAGGCGAGATCGGCGGTGGCGTCGCCATAATCGAGGCGGATCGGCTGGACGCGCACGCCCGGGATCGCGGGATCCAGCGCCGCGAACATGCCGGCCTTGAACGGCAACAGCGTCGCCCCGTCGCCCGTCGTACCTTCCGGGAACACCGTCACCGCGCGTCCTGTCGCGAGCGCATCGCGCAGGCGGGCGACCTGCTCCCCCACGCGCATCCGGTCGCCGCGATCGACGAAGATCGTGTCGTTGAGCGTGCACAGCCAGCCGACCAGCGGGCTGGACGCCAGTTCCGCCTTGGCGACGAACGCGCTGCCGCTGGCGCCCGCGATCAGCAGGATGTCGATCCAGCTGAGATGATTGGAGACGAAGACGACGTGGTCGCGAAGGGGTGTGCCGACCACGCGGGCACGGGCGCCGACGATCCGGGCAATCGTGCCCAGGAACCGTCGCGGCCACGGCGACCGTCGCCCCGCAAGGCGCCATAGATAGTGGAGCGGCACATAGACGACCAGCAACGCCGCCATCGCGGCAAGCCGGGCGACGAGCCTCAGGCGGGCAGCGGGCGGAACGGACGACGGCGAGGCTCAATCCTTGCGGTTGAGGCCGACGCCGTACAATTCCATCCGATGATCGACCAGCCGGAAGCCGAGCCGTTCCGCGATCGACTTCTGCAACAGCTCGAGCTCGGGGTCGACAAACTCGATCACCCGGCCCGTCTCCACGTCGATCAGATGGTCGTGATGCGCCTCGGGCGCGGGCTCGTAGCGGGCGCGGCCGTCACCGAAATCGTGCCGGTCGAGGATGCCCGCCTCCTCGAACAGACGCACGGTGCGATAGACGGTGGCGATCGAGATGCCGCGGTCGATCGCCGACGCGCGCTCGTACACCTTCTCGACGTCGGGATGATCCTCCGCCTCCGACAGCACGCGCGCGATGATCCGGCGCTGCTCGGTGATGCGCAGCCCCTTCTCGTTGCACAGGGCTTCCAGGTCGATCTTGCGGGCCATCCGTCTCGGTGCTTACAGGGTTATGCGCGCGCGATCTACCGGCGGCGTGCGTTTCGGCAAAGCGCGACCGACTCGCAACGGCAGCGGCGCGACAGGCGCGTCATCCGGCCACGACGCGACGGAGCGTGTGCGCGTCGAACATGCTGCCGTCGCGGCCGCGATAGTAGCCGCGCCGCTCGCCGACCTTTTCGAAACCCGCAGCTGCATAGAGCGCCACCGCCGGATTGTTGGCGCGCACCTCCAGATGCAGCGTCGCCAGGTCGCGGGCCCGGCACGCCTCCAGCGTCGCGCGGAGCAAGGCGGTGCCGACGCCGCGGCGGCGCACGGCCGGGTTTGTGGCGAGCAGCAGCAACTCGCCCTCGTCGAGTACCGAGCGTGCCAGCGCAAAGCCCGCGGGCGTGCCGTCGAGCTCGGCGATCGTCAGCCAGACGCCCGGCAGCCCCATGACGCCCAGGCACTGGTTGCGCGTCCACGCCTCGCCCCAGCGCGGATCGAAGGCGGCGGCCATCAGCCCGTCCAGCACCGCGACGTCGGCGGCGGAGCCGGTGCGCAGCTCGATGGTGGCTAACCGGCTGCTCATCGGCCGGGCGCCGTTCGGCGCGCCTGCGGCTTCGCGTCCGGCGCGCGGCCGTAGAGCGGGCGGGGCGGCAGCGCACGCAAGGCTGCCGGCAGCAAGAGCGCGTGCACCGCATCCGGCAGCGCCCCGGCCGGCGCGGAACGCGGGTCCTCGAAGCTCAGCCACCGCAGGCCGTCCCCGGTCGCCGTCATGCCTTCCAGCGCCCGCCGCGCAGCGTCCGGCGCCAGCGAGGCCAGGTCGCGGTCGGCACGAAGTGGATCGGGCAGGAAGCACTGCATGAAGACCTCGCCATGCCCCCCCTCCAGCAGCACCGCAAGCGGTGGGTATAGCGAGGGATCTCGGGCGAACTCGGCAGCGGCGACGCAGGCCAGCGAGGAATAGCCCGCGACCTCCGCCCCCCAGCCTAGCCCTAGTCCCCGCGCGGCGGCGATGCCGACGCGGATGCCGGTGAAGCTGCCCGGCCCGACGTCGACCAGGATGTGATCCGCGCGTCCGCCGCCGGGCAGCGCGGCGATCATCGGCACCAGCCGCTCGGCATGGCCGCGTCCCA
>JBPBQW010000088.1:0-1838 GCA_050955125.1 Janthinobacterium lividum | reverse complement strand
GCAGCCGCCGCAGCGCGAGGCGGCCAACCCCGGCAGCGGTGTGAACCCGCCGCCGCGACCGGGAGGGCCGGTGTCGCGTCCGGCGACCCCGCCCTCCGACGTGGCCGCGAACAGCGCGATGGAGGCGCCGCCGCAGGGCGCGGGCCACGCGCCCATGCCGTCGGCGACGCGGATGATGAGCGAGCGCCAGGTCGAGCCGGGCCGGGTCGACGGCACCGGGCGCGACGGGCGCATCACCAAGGGCGACGTGATCGACTTCCTGTCGCGGCCGGCGCCGGCGAAGCCTGCGGCCGCAGCCCCGAAGGCCGCGCGCGAGCCGGATGTGCGCGAGGAGCGGGTCAAGATGACCCGCCTGCGCAAGACGATCGCGAGCCGCCTGAAGGAGGCGCAGAACACCGCGGCGATGCTGACCACTTTCAACGAGGTGGACATGTCGGCGGCGATGGCGCTGCGCTCGGAGTATCGCGAGGCGTTCGAGAAGCGGCACGGCGGCGTGCGGCTCGGCTTCATGGGGTTCTTCGTGCGGGCCTGCGTCGCGGCGTTGCAGGAGTTCCCGGCGGTCAACGCGGAGATCGACGGCGACGAGATCGTCTACAAGAAGTTCGTCCACATGGGCATCGCGGTGGGCGGCGCGAACGGCCTCGTCGTGCCGGTGATCCGCGACGCGGACGCGATGAGCCTGGCGCAGGTCGAGGCGGCGGTGGCCGGGTTCGGCAAGCGGGCGCGCGACGGCAGCCTCAAGCTCGACGAGCTGGCGGGGGGGACGTTCTCGATCACCAATGGGGGCGTCTACGGCTCGCTGATGAGCACGCCGATCCTCAACCCGCCGCAGTCGGCGATCCTGGGGATGCACAAGATCCAGGACCGGCCGATCGCGGTGAAGGGCCAGGTCGTGATCCGGCCGATGATGTATCTCGCGCTGTCCTACGACCACAGGATCGTGGACGGGAAGGAGGCGGTCAGCTTCCTCGTGCGGGTCAAGGAAGGCGTCGAGGACCCGCGTCGGCTGCTGCTCGGGCTCTGAGGCAGGAAGCAAGGCCGGGCTCTGCCCGGACCCGCCAGGGGCGAGCCGCCCCTGGACCGGCGCAATGCGGGGTTCCCCTGCGTGGGCCGCATTTCAGGCTCGTGGCGTCTGGCGGCGGGCGGCCGGGTCGCCACCTCTCGTCGTGCCGGTCCAGGGGCGCCGCCCCTGGCGGGTCCAGGGCAGAGCCCTGGCCTTTTTCGCTTCAGGGGTGCTGGCCATGGCTGATTCGTTCGACCTCATCGTCATCGGCGCGGGCCCTGGCGGCTACGTGTGCGCGATCCGCGCGGCGCAGCTCGGCCTGAAGGTGGCGTGCGTGGAGAAGCGGGCGACGCTAGGCGGGACCTGCCTGAACATCGGCTGCATCCCGTCCAAGGCGCTGCTGCAGTCGAGCGAGAACTTCCACGAGGTGCTGCACGGCTTCAAGGAGCACGGCATCGACGTCGACGGCGTGAAGCTCGACCTCGCGCAGATGCAGAAGCGCAAGGCGTCGGTGGTCGAGGCCAACGTCAAGGGCGTCGAGTTCCTGTTCCGCAAGAACAAGGTGACCTGGCTGAAGGGCGAGGCGCTGCTGGTCTCGTCCGGCGAGGAGGGCGTGCGGGTGCGCGTCGCGGGCGAGGAATATCTCGCCAAGGACGTCGTGGTCGCGACGGGCAGCGAGAGCATCCAGCTTTCCGGGGTGCCGGTGGACGAGAAGCGGATCGTCACCTCGACGGGCGCGCTGGAGCTGGACGCGGTGCCGGGGCATCTGGTGGTGATCGGCGGCGGCTACATCGGGCTGGAGCTGGGCAGCGTATGGCACCGGCTCGGCGCGGAG
>JBPBQW010000087.1:0-2289 GCA_050955125.1 Janthinobacterium lividum | reverse complement strand
GCCCCGCTCCCGCACCAGCTTCACCGCCTCGAGCTTGAACTCGCGGCTGAACTTCCGTCGTTGCATCTCCATCCTCCGGTTCCAAAAACACCCTATCTCGGTGTCCACGGAACCGGCAGCAGCTCACTGCCAGCGTCTGTGGCGTAAGCTCGATTCCGGCCTTCCGCCATCTGCATTGCCCGTGTGGTCACAAATCAATTTCGGGCCGCTCTCACTATACCCCCCCGCCCAAGCGGGGATGACAAGGAGTAGGGAACCGTGCCGGGGACCACGCGCTTTCCTGGTTCATCAAGGAGAACACCCATGAGCGCGACCACCATCGGCGGCCTGATCGGCGGCGCGATCGATTCGATGAGCGGCGACGACTTGCCCGTTGACGGTGCGATCGAGGGCGCGATCGTCGCCAACGTGCTCAAGGCCGTGCTGCCCGTCGTCGTCACCTATGCCGTCGGCTGGGCGGTGCTGCGCGCCGGCACCGAGTTGCGCGCCAAGGTGTTCGGCGGCCCGGAGGCCTGATCGGCCGTTCTGCGGCTTGACGCTCCCCCCGCCCGCCCGTCAAAGGCGCGCATGGACGCGGACCCCAGCAACGATCCCCACGGTTTCCGGCGACGCGGGGTGCTGTTCGTCCTGTCGTCGCCATCGGGGGCGGGCAAATCTACGATCGCGCGGATGCTGCTCGCCGACGAGGCGCACCTCGAAATGTCGGTGTCGGCCACCACGCGGCCGATCCGGCCGGGTGAGGCGGACGGGCGCGATTACCATTTCGTCGGCCTCGACCGGTTTCGCGAGATGGTGTCGGCGGGCGAGTTCCTCGAATGGGCGCACGTCTTCGGCCAGCGCTACGGCACCCCGCGCGAGCCCGTCGAGCGCATCCTGTCCTCGGGGCGCGACGTGCTGTTCGACATCGACTGGCAGGGCGCGCAGCAATTGTACCAGCTCGCGGGAGGCGACGTGGTGCGCGTGTTCATCCTGCCCCCCTCGATGGAGGAACTGCGCAGCCGGCTCGAACGCCGCGCGACCGACACCGCGCAGGTGATCGACGCGCGCATGGACCGCGCCGCGAACGAGGTCAGCCACTGGGACGGCTACGACTATGTCCTGGTCAACGACGACGTCGACCGCTGCTTCCGCGCGGTGAAGACGATCCTGGCGGCGGAACGCCTGAAGCGATCGCGCCAGACGGGGATGATCGGGATCATCCGGCGGCTGACGCGGTAGGCGCACATGATCCGAAGCGGGAACGACGCCGCGCCCGGCCTTGAGGTAACGTGTGATTGGGTTTCGCAGCTGACGCGACAAACAGCGCAGCACGGGGCTGTGGGCGGAAAGGGTACACGCTTCGTCCCGGACCGCTGCAACGCGGGAGAGCCGCGCGAGCCGATGCCCGACCAAAGGTCCCTATAGCCTCGCGAGAAAGGCAGCTTCTCCAACGTTGCAAGCGGGGCAGCTTTATGGGCGGCTGGCCAGCGTTGTCCGGCTCATCCTCCCCCGCCACGGGGGGGGTGGCAGCCCATCAGGGCTGACGGAGGGGGAGGACGCGATGCGGCTGGAAGGTTCGGACTTCGGCCGCGGCAACGCCAGACGTCTGCGCCGCACCATGACACCGCCCGAGATCGCGCTCTGGCTTGCGTTACCGCGTAACGGCGCCGGCCTGCGGTTCCGCCGCCAGCAAGCCGCGGGCGATTACGTGCTCGACTTCTTCTGCGCCCCAGCCCGCCTCGCGATCGAAGTCGATGGCGAAGCGAGCGCGGCGACCGCCCGGTGCGTGATGCGGTTCGGGACGACTGGCTGCGCGGGCGGGGCGTGACGGTGCTGCGCTTTCCCGCGCGCGACGTGCTCACCGAGTGCGACGCGGTGGTACGGCAGATTCTCGCTCGGGCGATCGGGTTACGGGACGCGATTGCAGGGGGTGGCCGTCGTCCCCCCTCCGTCGCCTTCGGCGCCACCTCACCCTGGCGGGGGAGGATGCAGGGTCGCAGACACTCATCCCGCACCGCTCATCGCACCAGTGTCAGGAACCGCACCGCCGCGTCATACTCCGCCCGCCGCGTCAGCCGCGCTTCCTCCGCGAGCGGGTCCGCGCCCCACAGTTCCGCCTGCCAGTCGGTATCGAGCTCGGACGCGCGCCACGCCGTGTCGGGATCGATCGCCTCCTCCGCCGCCGCGAGCGCGAGGATCAGCGAGCCGGTGAGCGTCACGATCGGCGACAGGGCGGCGAGCTGCCACGCGTCGCGCGCCGCGATCGCCTCGCCCAGCCGGGTGATCGTCGCGGGCGGTTGCGGGCGGTGC
>JBPBQW010000086.1:0-2516 GCA_050955125.1 Janthinobacterium lividum | reverse complement strand
TGTTCTTGGTGCGGACCAGCCCGCCGTAGAACAACGCGAGCCCCGGCACCGACATCATCAGGACGAGGAGCGTCGAGGTCAGCATCCAGGCGACGTCGCCCTTGTCGACGGTCCCCGCCGGTACCTGTCCCGCCACCGCACCGCCGGGTGTCTGGGCGAGCACGGGATGCGTGGCCAGCAGGGCCACACCGGCGAGACCCAGCGCGGGGAGCAGGCGCCGCATCCTCACAGCGCGCTTCCGTCGGTCTCACCCGTCCGGATGCGCACCGCGTGGCCGACGTCGAGGACGAAGATCTTGCCGTCGCCGATCGATCCGGTGTTGGCCGCCGCCTGGATCGCCTCCACGACCCGGTCGGCGACCGCGGCGTCGCACACCACCTCCACCTTGATCTTGGGGACCATGTTGGTCGTGTACTCGGCGCCGCGATAGATTTCGGTCTGACCTTTCTGCCGACCAAAGCCCTTCACTTCCGTCACCGTCATGCCCGCCACACCGATCGCGGTCAGTGCCTCGCGCACCTCGTCCAGCTTGAACGGTTTGATGACCGCCATCACCAGTTTCATGCCGTTCCCTTGTCTTCCGGCGCTGCGCGCCTGCCCGTGACCATCATGGTTGCAAGGTTCGCGCCACCCTGCCGCCCTCGGGCCGGGGCGGTTCCCACGAGCATTCCAGCACTCGGAAGCCTGTTTAGCGGGCAGTCCAGTCTCACCTGCCCGTTGTACAGGCAGTCGGAATCAGTCGGGTGCCGCCGGCCAGTCGGCGGGCGGCGGCTCGGCCAGCACCGCGCGCGCCGCCGACAGATCATCGACGTCCACCATCACCCGCACCGGAACGAGCAGCCAGCTTCCGTCGCCCACGGACGACTCGCCGTCGAACGCGATCGCAGGAATCCCCTCGCTGTCGAGACGGCCGACGATGATATGAGCCGCCATCCGATCGAACCGGCCGAGTTCCGCCAACGCCACGCCCGCCCTGCCGCCTCAGGCCGGCCGGGGCAGATGAAAGAGCCGGTCGGGCGTCACCTCGAAATAGTCGCCGACGCCGCCGCCCCGCGTGATCGGGCGCGGGCGCGCCGTCTGGTACACGCCATCGTCCAGCATCGCCGGATCGATGTGGATCTTCACCGCCTCGCCCAGCACCAGATGCTGATCGATCGCCCGCCCGTCCGCGGCGGCCAGGCGCACGATCTGCGTCACCCGGCATTCGAACTGGACCGGGCTCGCGGCCACCCGCGGCGGGGCGACCAGATCGGACGCCAGCCGTTCGAGCCCCGTCAGCGCGAACTCGTCCACCTCCGGCGCCAGCGTCGCCGCGCTGCCGTTCATGGGCGCGGCGAGCGCGCGCGTGACGAGGTTCCACACGAACTCGCCCGTCGCCTCCGCATTGGTCAGCGAATCCTTGCCGCCCGAGGACGCGAACCCGATGATCGGCGGCCGATAGTTGAACAGGTTGAAGAAACTGTACGGCGCCAAGTTCGCGACGCCGGTAGCCGACAGCGTGCTGATCCAGCCGATCGGCCGCGGCGCGACGATCGCGTTCAACGGATCGTGCGCCAGCCGGTGGCCGGCGGCCGGCTCGTAGCTGTGCCACTCCTTCACGACGCCATCGTGCACCACCGCGTCCGTCATGCGCACTCCCAAACCCGTCCTGCCTACTAGCGCGAACGCGCACGGACCGGTAGCGGGCCAACCCCATGGCGTTGATCGACTTGTTTCTGCGCCGCGCGGTGAAGCGCGGCACCCTGACCCTCCTGCGGCCCGATGCCGCGCCCGTCACCTTCGGCACGCCCGACCCGTCCTTTCCGGACGTGACGTTGCGCTTCGCAGACGCGGGCGTGGCGCGAGCGATCGTGCGTCACCCGAGCCTCGCGGCGGGCGAGCTGTACATGAACGGCCGCATGATCGTGGAGGGCGGCGAGGTGATGGACCTCGTCCGGCTGCTGACCGCGAACGATCCCTGGGAGGCCGGCACCGGTAACCTCGAGGCGTCGCTGGGCTGGCGGATGCTGGGCGCGGTGAAGCATCGGGTCGACCGGTTCAACATGGAGCGCGCGTCGCGCCGCAACGTCGCGCATCATTACGATCTGTCCGACCGGCTGTACTCGTTGTTCCTCGACGAGGACCGGCAATATAGCTGCGCCTATTACCGCGATCCGTCGGACACGCTGGAACAGGCACAGCTCGCCAAGAAGGCGCATATCGCGGCCAAGCTCGCTCTCGGGCCCGGCATGCGCGTCCTCGACATCGGCTGCGGCTGGGGCGGGATGGCGCTGTACCTGCACCGCACCACGGGCGCCGAGGTACTGGGCGTCACCCTGTCGCAGGAGCAGCTCAAGGTCGCGCGTGCGCGCGCCGCGGCGGCGGGCGTCGCCGACAAGGTCCGGTTCGAGCTGATCGACTATCGCCGCGTGGAGGGGACGTTCGACCGCATCGTGTCGGTCGGCATGTTTGAGCATGTCGGCCCGCCGCAATACCGCACCTTCTTTCGCCAGTGCCGCCGACTGCTTGCGCCCGAC
>JBPBQW010000085.1:0-2623 GCA_050955125.1 Janthinobacterium lividum | reverse complement strand
CGTGGAACTGGAAGGGCATCGACGTCGTCAACGCGCACGAGCGCGACCCCGCGGTGCAGATGCGGGGCTTGCGCGAGGCGGTGGACGCGGTGGCGAGCGGCCGGATCGATCCCGCGCCGCTCTACACGCACCGCTATCCGCTGGGTCGGCTGGGCGAGGCGCTGGACGCGGCGCGCGACCGGCCCGACGGGTTTTTGAAGGCGCTGGTGACGTTCTAGCCGCTCCGTCGTCGAGTAGCCGCCGTCATTTCCGCGAAAGCGGGGACCTGTCTCCCGCAGCACCGAGTGTTCGATGTACACCGTACGTCTCCAGAAGATGGGTCCCCCGCGTTCGCGGGGATGACGTAGTCGGGCGTCCTCCCACACTCCGAAAGTCCACACCATGACGCTCCCCCGCATCGGCTTCTTCGGCACCGGTTGGATCGGCCGCCATCGCATGGCCGCGATGCTCGCCACCGGCGCGGTCGAGGCGGTCGCGATCGCCGACGCGTCGCCGGAGGCGGCCGCGGACGCACGGGCGCTCGCGCCGGGCGCGACGCTGGTCGACGGGCTCGACGCGATGCTGGCGATGGACCTCGACGGGGTCGTCATCGCCACCCCCTCCGCGCTCCATGCCGACCAGTCGATCGCGGCGCTGAACGCCGGCGTGGCGGTGTTCTGCCAGAAGCCGCTCGGCCGTGACGCCGCCGAAGCCGCGCGCGTGGTCGCCGCCGCACGGGACGCGAACCGGTTGCTGGGCGTCGACTTCTCCTATCGCTTCACCAGCGGCATGGCGGCGATCGCCGACCTGATTCGGCGAGGCGAGCTCGGCCACGTTTTCGCGATCGATCTGACGTTCCACAACGCCTATGGCCCCGACAAGCCTTGGTTCTACGACCGCGCGCTGTCGGGCGGCGGGTGCGTGATGGACCTGGGCGTCCACCTCGTCGACCTCGCATTGTGGGTGAGCGGCTTTCCCGAACTGGCCGGGCCGGTGGGAGCGGACCTGTTCGCGGGCGGCTCGCCGGTCAGCCTGAAGGACGATGGCGGCGCGGTCGAGGATTACGCCAGCGCGCGCTTCCGTCTCGGCGACACGATGGGGGGCGGCACGGCGGTACGGCTCGCCTGCTCGTGGCGGCTGCAGGCGGGGCAGGACGCGGTGATCGAGGCGTCGTTCTACGGCACCAGGGGTGGCGCATCGCTGCGCAACGTCGGCGGATCGTTCTACGACTTCGAGGCGACCCGCTTCCAGGGCACGTCGCGCGCGCCGCTGGCGAGCGACTCGGCGCAGGGATCGACGGACGACCCGACCGACTGGGGAACCCGCGCCGCGGCGGACTGGGCGCGGCGGCTGGCGGCGGGCGAGCGGTTCGACCCGCAAACAGCGGGGCTGGTCCGCGTGGCGCAGGTGCTCGACGCGATCTACGCCGCCTGACCGTCATCCCCGCGAAGGCGGGGACCCATTTCCCACCGTCGGCATCACCAGAGATGGTCGATGAGAAGGAGATCGCACGAGATCGGTCCCCGCCCGCGCGAAATTGACGTCGAAGGGGAAGGCGAGCGGCACCTCAGACCAGCAGCAACCCCGCCAGCGCCGCGCTCATCAGGTTGGCCAGGCTCCCCGCCGCCAGCGCGCGCAGGCCCAGGCGGGCGATCACCGGGCGCTGGTTGGGGGCGAGGCTGCCCGTCACCGCCATCTGGATCGCGATCGACGAGAAATTGGCGAAGCCGCACAGCGCGAACGTCACCACCGCGACGGTGTGCGGCGACAGATGCGCGGCCTGCTTGCCCAGATCGATGTAGGCGACGAACTCGTTGAGCACGATCTTCTCGCCGAACAACCCGCCCGCGGCGCCGGCCTCGTCCCACGGCACGTTGAGCAGGTACATGACGGGCTTGAACACCACGCCCAGTAGGCTCTGGAAGCTCAGCCCCGGCAGCCCGACCAGCCCGCCGATCCCGGCGAGCAACCCGTTGGCGAGCGCCACCAGCGCGACGAACGCCAGCACCATCGCCCCTACCGCCACCGCCAGCTTCACGCCGGTCTGCGCGCCCTGCGCCGCGGCCATGATGAGGTTGGCGGGTTTTTCCTCGTCGTGGCTCGCGTCGGGCAGCGGCTCGCCCGCGACCGGATGCGGCGCGCCCTCGGGCAGCATCGCACCGGTGCCCCGCCCATCGGCGACGTGGATCGCCCGTTCGTCGCGCACGTCGCCCAGCGCCAGCTCGCCCTCGGGCGGCACGCGGCGATCGGGCATGATGATCTTGGCCATCAGGATGCCGCCCGGCGCGGCCATGAAGCTCGCCGCCAGCAGGAACTCGATCTTGATCCCCATCGAGGCATAGGCGGCGAGGATCGTGCCCGCGACGCCGGCCATGCCGCTGGTCATCACGGTGAACAGCTGCGGCGGGGTCAGCCCGGCCAGATACGGCCGGATGACGAGCGGCGACTCGGACTGGCCGACGAAGATGTTCGCCGCCGCGCACAGCGATTCGACCTTGGACGCGCCCACCACCCACTCGATCGCGCCGCCGACCCAGCGCACGACCAGCTGCATGACGCCGAGATAATAGAGGATCGAGACCAGGCTGGCGAAGAAGATGATGACGGGCAGCGCGGCGATCGCGAAGCTGGTGCCGCCGACGGC
>JBPBQW010000084.1:0-2696 GCA_050955125.1 Janthinobacterium lividum | reverse complement strand
GGCGAACGGCCAGAGCCGATCGGCCCGCTCCCCCGGCGCGGCGGCCAGCCATGCGGCGCCCAGCAGGACGAACGTGCCGAGCGCCCAAAGGCAGAACAGCGCGAAGCCGCCCCCGCCCAGCCGCGCGGCGACCACGGCGACCCCCGCCAGCCCCGCACGGCCGATCGCCCACCATGCGGCGGCCAGACCGGCGAGCGTCGCGAGCAGCACCCCGGCGCGGGCATAATGCTTCACGTCGCGGCGGCGGCCGTCTTGGGCTTGGGCGCGAACCGCAGCGCGAGACGCATCATCGCCGGCACGAACTTCGGCCGCTTCAACCGCGGATCATAGGGAGCCATGCGCGCGTCGTTCTCCGACAGGCAGATGCGCGCGAGTTCCGGAAACGTCACCTCGACGCCCAGCTCCTTGGAGCCGTTGAGCGTGAAGTTGTTCTCCTGCGCCTTCGTGTTGTCGTCGCCCATGCCGCGCGCCATGCTGATCCGCTCGCCGATCAGCGCGACCCAGACCGCGATCACCTTGGCCTCGAAGATCGGCCGTCGCCACCACGGCAGCTGGCGACGATACCAGGCGACCCAGTTGACGAAGAAGATGATGTGCCGCCCCTCCTCGCGCATGACGGGGTCGAACGTGTCGATCAGCTCGGGCGGGAAGAAACCGGTGTCCTTGGCGAGCTTGAAAAGCCCGAAGCCGAAGAAGCTGTCGATACACTCGGAATAGCCGGTGCGCATGTACGCGAACTCGGGGTCGCGGGGGCGGACGTAGTCGGGCTCGGGCTCCAGCTCGATGCCGTACGCCCGCACCATGTCGGACAGCACGACCTTATGCCGCCGCTCCTCGTACGCGTTCATCGACAGCGCCTCATGCAGCACGGGGTCGGTCACGAACTCGGCATAGGTGCCCATGTTCATGCCAGCGCGCCCCTCGGTCTGCACCGCGATGTCCCAGATCGGCAGCGACACGATCCGGTGCCGCGTCGCCTCGTCGAGGTCGGGCCAGTGAATCAGCGCGGGGCGATAGGGATCGTGCGTGTCGAGCATCATCCGCGCCATGAGCCGGCGATGCTCGTCGGAGCCCATCTTCACCCGCGCGCCGGGCGGCGGCACCGCCTCGAACGACGGCGACGAGACCCGCAGCGGTACAAGGTCGGGATGCTGGCGCCGCGGCGGCGCGTCAGTGGGGAAGGAAGCGACGGAAGTGGCCATGGGGCAGTCTTTCGCGTGTGATCGCGGCCTTCGCAAGGCCGTCGGTGAGCGCCGCCAGCTCGTCGCGATAGCGGTAGCCGAGAGCGGCGCCGGGGTAGCCGTCGTCGGTGGCGGGATGGGTGTAGATCTCGGTCAGGCCGGGCGGCAGATCGGCGAGCGCGGCGCGCATCCGCTCCGCCGTGAACGCGCCGGTCCAGCGCAGGCCGATCACCTGATCGGGCACCAGCATGCCGACCCGTCGCAGCCGGCGTTGCAGCAGCCGCGCCCAGATCGCCTCGACGCCGCGATGGCCGCGCTCCACCGGCGCGCGGACGCTGCGCATCCCCCACCGTGGCCCGATCCGCAGCACCGCGGAGGCGATGGTGGGGTGGAGGTGGAAGTGCTTGTGCGCGTTGACGTGGTCTAGCGGGAGACCGGTGGCGGCAAAGGCGGCAAACTGCGCCTCGACCTCGTCGTGAAGCTGACGCCGGGCGGCGGGATCGGCGAACATCCGAACGGCGGAACGCGCCATGTCGGTGCGGAACAGCCCGTCCGCCCCGACCAGCGCCGGGATGCGCTCGGGCGCGAGCATCGGCCGCCCCTCCACGAGCACGAGGTGCAGGCCGACACCCAGACCCGGCATCGCGCGTGCCAGCGACACCGCTTCGGCGGCGGCGTCGCCTGCCACCATCAGGCTGGCGGCGGTGAGGATGCCGTCGCGATGCGCGCGCACGACACCCTCGTTGACCGCCGCCGACGCGCCGAAATCGTCCGCGGTGACGATCAGGCGACGCGCCGCGACGCACATGTGCGGATCAGCGGCCGCGCTGCGCCTGAGCCTGCTGACGCGCGGCGACCTTGGCGCGGTGATGGCCGTACCAGCAGCCCGCGGCCGCGCCGACGACGGCGTGGTGGCCCGCATAGTGGCCGGCGACACCGCCGACCGCGGCGCCCTTGAGGCAACCCTTGGCGTCGGCGGGTGCGGCGACGAGACCGGCGGCCGCGAGGCTGGCGGCGAGAAGAGCGGAACGGATCATCGGAAACCTCCTGTGAACGGGAAGCGGCAGATGCGACGCCGGAGCGGCATCTTCAAGCCTCACCCGTGGGCGCTGCCCGACCGGAACACGAAGAACGCCCCCGCCGCGATCAGCGCGAAGCCGATCGCGTGGTTCCAGGTGATCCGCTGCCCGAGATAGACGACGGAGAAGCCGGCGAAGACGGTGAGGGTAATCACCTCCTGGATCGCCTTCAACTGCGCGGCCGAATAGACGTCGCTGCCGATCCGGTTCGCCGGCACCGCCAGCCAGTACTCGAAGAAGGCGATGCCCCAGCTGGCGAACACGACCAGCCACAGCGGCTGATCCTTGAACTTCAGGTGCCCGTACCAGGCGGTCGTCATGAACAGGTTGGACCCGATCAGCAGCAGGATCGGCACGAGGCGGGTGGGGAGGCCGAACATGGCCCGCCCATCCGCGAAGCCGCGTCAGGTCGCAAGGGGGTGAGGCAAACGACAGA
>JBPBQW010000083.1:0-2721 GCA_050955125.1 Janthinobacterium lividum | reverse complement strand
GCCATGGCGACCGTCCGCCGCGCCGCATCCCCGATGGTCGATCCCCAAGGAGCACTGGCATGAACCCGACGTATGATTTCGCCGGCAAGGTCGCCTTCGTCACCGGCGCGGCATCCGGCATGGGCCTAGCGACGGCGCAGGCCTATGCCGAGGCCGGCGCGGCGGTAGTGCTGGCCGATGCGGACGAGGCGGCGCTGACCCGTGCGGTGGGCGCGCTCGAGGAGGCGGGCCGCCAGGCGCTGGCGGTGTCGTGCGACGTCACCGACGAGGATCAGGTCGCCGCCGCCGTCGCGCGGACCGTCGCCAGCTACGGCCGGCTCGACATGGCGTTCAATAACGCCGGCATCCAGGCGCCCGCGAGCGACCTCGCCGACCAGCCCGCCGATGCGTTCGACAGGGTGGTCGCGATCAACCTGCGCGGCGTCTGGGCGTGCATGAAGCACGAGCTGAAGCAGATGCGGGCGCAAGGACACGGGACGATCGTGAACAACGCGTCCGCAGGAGGGCTCGTGGCGCAGGTCGATCTGGCTGCCTACAATGCGTCCAAGCACGGCGTCGTCGGCCTGACCAAGAGCGCCGCGTTGCGCTACGCCAGGCTCGACGTGCGCATCAACTGCGTCTGCCCGAGCGCCATCGACACGCCGATGGTCGCCGACATGAAGAGGACGCAGCCCGAAGCGATGGACGAGATCTTCCGCCTGCAGGTGATCGGCCGCCTCGGCCGCGCCGACGAGGTCGCCGCTGCGGTATTGTGGCTGTCGAGCCCGGGCGCGAGCTTCGTGCACGGCGTCGCGCTGCCGGTGGACGGCGGCTTCACCGCCAACTGATCGCGCGAGCGGCGTCGCGCGGCGGAATGAACCGTCGCCGGCGGCGCTCGTTGGACCGGCATGCGCATCGGCCATGACCCCGCCGCCGTGGCACCCTCGGTGAGCGAGGACATGCAACGCGCGACGCTCCGCATCGCGGCGGGCAAGCGGGTGTCGCTGACGATGGAGGTGGCGGTGACGAGTCGCGGGCTCGTGTCGATCGGCGTGCTCGTGTCGTCGATCCTGTTGTCCACCGCGGTCGTCGTCGCCGTCGCGACCCGGCGGCCGCCCGCGGCTTAGGCCCGCACTATCCGAACAGCCGCGCCAGCCAATAGCATCCCGCCCCCACCAGCCCGGCGGCGGGCAGCGTCAGGAACCAGGCGACGACGATCCGGCTGGCGACGTTCCAGCGCACCGCCGACAGCCGCCGCGACGCGCCGACGCCGACGATCGCGCCGGTGATGGTGTGGGTGGACGAGACGGGAACGCCGAACTTGATCGCCAGGAACAGCGTCAGCGCGCCGCCCGTCTCCGCGCAGAACCCCTGCGCCGGGGTCAGCCGCGTGATCTTCGACCCCATCGTGTGGACGATCCGCCACCCGCCCGACATCGTGCCGATCGCCATCGCCGCCTGGCAGGCGAGCACCACCCACAGGGGCACGTGGAACCCGCCGTGCAGCAGCCCTTGCGAATACAGGAGCACGGTGATAATCCCCATCGTCTTCTGCGCGTCCGACCCGCCGTGACCCAGACTGTAGAGCGCGGCCGAGATCAGCTGCAGCTTGCGGAAGCGCCGGTCGACGCCGAGCGGGGTCAGCTTCAGGCTGGTCCACGCGACCGCCAGCACCAGCGCGAGCGCGAGGAACAGGCCGAGCGTCGGCGACAGCACGATCCACGTCACCGTCTTGCTGACGCCGCCCCACACCACCGCATGCCAGCCCGCCTTGGCGACGCCCGCGCCCACCAGCCCGCCGATCAGGGCGTGGCTGGACGACGACGGGATGCCCGCGATCCAGGTGAAGACGTTCCAGGTGATCGCCCCGCCCAGCGCGCCGAAGATCACCGCCGCATCGACGATGTCGGGATCGATGATCCCCTTGCCCACCGTCTGCGCGATCGAGAGGCCGAACACGGCGAAGGCGACGAAGTTGAAGAACGCCGCCCACACCACCGCCTGCGGCGGGCTAAGCACCCGCGTCGACACGACGGTCGCGATCGAGTTGGCCGCGTCGTGCAGGCCGTTGAGGAAATCGAACAGCAACGCCACGCCGACGAGCGCGCACAGCAGCGGGAACGAGATCATGGGAGCGCCTTCGTCAGGCGGTCCGGCGATGCCGAACCGCGCGGCACCGGCCCGCTTTCCCACCCGGCCTTCCATTCAGGATACGCTATGGGAGGCAGGGTGGGGGAGCGGGCCGGTGCCGCATCCGGCATAGCCGGATCAATCTCACGCATGATCGATCACGAGACCCTGGATCTCGTTGGCGACGTCCTCGAACCGGTCGACCACCTTTTCGAGCGAGCCGTACAGCTCGCGGCCGACGATGAACTTCATCGGGTCGGAGGTGGTGCGGAACAGTTCCTTGATGCCGGCCTCGGTTATCGCGTCGGCATGGCCCTCGATCTCGATCAGCCGCGCGGTCAGCTCGTTCAGGCGGCCGGCGTTGGGCACCAGCGAGCGCAGCAGCGGGATCGCCTCGGCCGCGACGCGCGCCGCCTCGACGATGATGCCCGCCATGTCGCGCATCCGCGGCGGGAACTCCGTCACCTCGTACAGCTGGATCGCGACCGCGGTGGAGTTCATCTGATCGATCGCGTCGTCCATGACGCCGATCAGGCTGGTGATCGCGCTGCGGTCGAACGGCGTCACGAACACGCGGCGCACGTCCTGCAGCACGTCGCGGGTGATATCGTC
>JBPBQW010000082.1:0-3070 GCA_050955125.1 Janthinobacterium lividum | reverse complement strand
ATTCGGCGCTACGGCGCGCAGTCACAGCGGCACTGGATCCGAGGGTTTCCGATGACGACCCGTTTTCTTCGGCTTTTCTTCTCATTCAGCGCGGCGTCCGCGCTTGGTGGCTGCGGCTCGGGATCGGACGAAGACGTGGGAGCAAGCACAGCTCCCGCCGTCACCGTAGTCAGCGCATCGGCCCCGACGCCGACGCCGACGCCAACCCCGACGCCTGCTGCGACCCCAACACCAACACCAACACCGACCCCTGCTGCGACTCCGGTGGCGCAGGTGTCGGCCAGGACGATCATCGTCCAGGCAGGCGATAGTATCGGGGTCGGCTACGCCGGATATGCGGCGATCGATCACCTCGGCTTCGACCAAACCGTGTCGGTCAAGAATGTCAGCTTCGGCGGCGAAACGATGGCACGCGCCTATGATCGACGGTTCGACAACGAGTTCAGCCAGTATGTGGCGGGCAAGACGAACATCGTGCTCATCGAGGTCGCCACGAACGACCTAGGGACTCTTGGTACTCCGGCTGCGGATCTCTACAACTCGCTCACGGTCCCGTACGTCTCTTCCGCCAAAGCGGCCGGCTTCTACGTCGTACTCGTCACCGTCCTTCCGCGCAGCCTCAATTGGAGTCCTGCGCAAGAGGTGCAGCGCTTGGCTTACAACAATCTGGTCCGACAGAACGCGGCGGGCGCGGACGCGATCGACGACTGGGCCGCAGACCCTGTGATCGGCGACGGTGTCGATACGGTGAACTCCCTATACTATGCAGACGGTCTCCATCCGACCGAGCTCGGGCAGCAACGGCTCGCCGTCATCGATGCTGCGGCGTTGACGCCGCTGCTTCGGAAAAGCCCCCGCTGATGATGGCGCTGCACACTCGTAAACGGCCGGTCGAAAAAGCCTTCGACGAGACATCTGTCCACCGTGCCAAGCGGGTCCCGTGTAGAAGAGGAGCCTCTCGGTTAGGTTGAACACGTTCTGTGACTACACTGTCTGCTCTGATCGCGCTGTTTGGAAATCGATGTGTCCCGTCTCCAAGGCCAGGTTCCTGCGGGTGATGTCCACGACGACTAGGGCCCGGATCCTGCGGTCGCAGGCCAATCGGCCTTGCGCGGTAAATCGATCACGATGATGCCCCGATCGCCTTCGGACGGCGCTCGATGGCATAGAGAACGCTCGCGCAACCACGTCGGGGAGATCAGGCATCCCAACCGCCGGCGTTCGGCGCGTCGAAGCGGGGAGGGCGGTCTGCTTGCGGCACAGGCCATCAAGAGGTCGAAGCGCCCGCCACGTTCGACCGCAACCGCGGCGAGTGCCTCGAAATCGATCTTTTCCTCGCACCTCGATCGCCCTCGAGCCAGCTTCGCCGCCGGTGCGGTGATCGCCTAGACGACGTCCACCGGCGCATCCCCTCCGATTTAACCGCTTAGAAGCGCACGCTGACCGTTCCCTGGCCGCCATAGTCCGACCACTGCCGGGAGGTGGAGCCGAAGCCCGCCACGCCCAGCGTCACCCGGCGGCCGAACGCCAGATCGAACCCGCCCTTCACGTCCAGCGTGTCGCGGCCGAGCGGCGTGCCCGCCACGGAGAAGGCGCTCGACGTGCCCGTGAAGCTTGCCGCCCGCAGGTTCTGGAGGTTCCAGCCATGCGTGTAGGCGAGCGACATGCGCGGCAGGAACGTCACGCCCGTAGCGACCGGTGCCTCGCCAGTCAGGCGAACGCCCACCGTCCCGAACTCGTAATGGTGCGTGTCGGTCGCGACCGTCAGAGCGCCAGCGTTGCCCGTCTCCGTCACGCCGTTCAGCCGTGTGTCGACATAGCTGAACCGCGCGAACGGGGTGACGCTCACCTGACCCATCGCCTCCTGATACGCGATCTCGCCGAAGCCCTGGATCGTCCGTCCGTGGTTGGCGCTGGACACCGACCCGAGCGAGGCGGCGGCAAGCGAGCGCGTCGTGTCGACGTCGTGCCACTCATAGGTGCCGCCCGCCTGCACGAGCACCGGCCCGGCGAGATAGGCGACGTGCGCCCCGGCGCTGGTCGTGTCGACGTTGGAAGCACCGCCCAGCGTCGGCACGCGGATGCGATCGTGCATGTAGCCGCCGTCGAGCCCAATCCGCAGGCCGCCCATGCCGAAATCGACGCCGCCGACGGTGCCGTAGCGCTGGGTCGAGACCGGCGCGGTCGCGCCTTCGTTGCGCGAGTCCGCGCGATCGCCGACCCCCGTCGCCCACAGGCCGATCCCGTCGCCCGCGACGGAGCCGCGGTCGAGCACTGCTTCGCGGAACCGTCGCCCGCTGTCCGCCAGCACCGCCGTTTCGGTCGCATAGATTTCGCCGGACAGCTGGCCCAGCGCAGCCTGCGCGCCCGTGGCGCTCATCGGCAGCAGGGCGCGGTACACCGCGTTGTTGACGCCGAGGCCGGTGATCGCGGTGCCCACCGCCGTCTGGTTCCGGTTCGCGCCGACCGCCCCGAAGCTCACGTCGTTGCGCGCGAGCGTCAGCGTGACGGCCGTCCCCGAATAGGACAGGAACGGCGTCAGGAATGCGAGATTGGACGTCGTGCCGGCGAACTGCCCGTTGACGCCGCCTGCCGCCGTCAGGACCGTGTAGTTGGTGAGGTTGTTGTACGTGCCCGTCGCGGCGAGCACCTGGACCGTGCCGCCCTGCAAGGTCGCGGTGCCGGTCGCGTTGACGCGATCCGCTTGACCCGCGGCATTCGCCTCCACCTGGAAAACCGAGCCGGCGGCGAAGGTCACGTTGCCGGCGACCGTCTGTGTGCCGATCGAATTGCCCGGGGCGTAGGTGCCGCCCGACTGGATCGTCGTGGTGCCGACCGTGCCCGTGCCGCCCAGCGTGCCACCAGACGCCACCGTGACGGGAGAGGTGATGCTGCCGTTCACCGACAGGGTGCCGCCGGTGATCGTGGTGGGGCCGGCATATGTGTTGGCGCCGGTGACGTTCAGCCGGCCACTGCCCGACTTGGTGAGGCTGCCGTTGCCGACGATCGAGCCGGCGAACGTGGTGTTCGTGCTCTGGTTGTCGGTTAGCGAGCCACCGGCGATGTTGAC
>JBPBQW010000081.1:0-3280 GCA_050955125.1 Janthinobacterium lividum | reverse complement strand
CGCTCGCCGGGGTTCTGGCCCGTCCGGGCGAGCGCTGGCGGTTCACCCCGGCGCCGCCGCGCCGATCGGCCTGATCGGGGGGCATGATCGAGCCGTCCGATCGTCGGTTCGGGTCACCTTTGTTCCATTGCCATTAACCGGCACGCGCTTATCTTGATCGCTCGAAAGGTACCTGCATGAGCGACGACAAGAAGCAGTCCGGCCCCGACGGCAACGGCGGCGGCGCGAGTGGCGGTCCGGGCGGCAATCCCTGGATGAAGAGCCTGGTGATCTGGGTCGGCATCCTGCTGGCCCTCGCGCTGTTCGTCGCGCTGTTCAACGGCGGCGCGTCGCAGACGGCGGGCAACACGCTTCCCTATTCCACCTTCCTCGACAAGGTCGACGAGGGCACGGTGAAGAAGGTGGCGATCAGCCGCGACGTCATCACGGGCAGCCTGTCGTCGGGCGAGACGTTCCGCGTCTACCCGATCCAGGACGCGACGCTGGTACCCAAGTTGCGCGACAAGCACGTCGAGATCGCCGCGAAGCCCGAGGAGGGCACGTCGATCTGGATCATGCTGCTCTACAATTCGCTGCCGTTCCTGCTCTTCCTCGGCTTGGGCTTCTTCGTCGTGAAGCAGATGCAGAAGTCGTCGGGTTCGGGCGCGATGGGCTTCGGCAAGAGCCGCGCGAAGATCCTGACGCAGAAGGAGGGCAAGGTCACCTTCGACGACGTCGCGGGCATCGACGAGGCGCGCGAGGAACTGGTCGAGATCGTCGACTTCCTCAAGGATCCGACGAAGTTCGCGCGGCTGGGCGGCAAGATCCCGAAGGGCGCGCTGCTCGTCGGCTCGCCCGGCACCGGCAAGACGCTGCTCGCCCGCGCGATCGCGGGTGAGGCGGGCGTGCCGTTCTTCACCATCTCGGGCTCCGACTTCGTCGAGATGTTCGTGGGCGTCGGCGCCAGCCGGGTGCGCGACATGTTCGAGCAGGCCAAGAAGAGCGCGCCGTGCATCGTCTTCATCGACGAGATCGACGCGGTCGGCCGTCATCGCGGTGCCGGCCTCGGCAACGGCAACGACGAGCGCGAGCAGACGCTCAACCAGCTGCTCGTCGAGATGGACGGGTTCGAGGCGAACGAGGGCATCATCATCGTCGCGGCGACCAATCGCCCCGACGTGCTCGACCCCGCGCTGCTGCGTCCCGGCCGCTTCGACCGTCAGGTCGTCGTCCCGCGCCCGGATATCGAGGGCCGGATCAAGATCCTCGAGGTCCATATGAAGAAGGTGCCGCTGGCGCCCGACGTCGACGCGCGGGTGATCGCGCGCGGTACGCCCGGCTTCTCGGGTGCCGATCTCGCCAACCTCGTCAACGAGGCGGCGCTGAACGGGGCGCGCAAGGGCAAGCGGCTGGTCGCGATGGCCGAGTTCGAGGAGGCCAAGGACAAGGTCATGATGGGCGCCGAGCGTCGCAGCATGGTCATGACCGACGACGAGAAGCGGATGACCGCCTATCACGAGGCCGGCCATGCGATCGTCTCGATCCACGAAGCCGCGTCCGATCCGATCCACAAGGCGACGATCATCCCGCGCGGCCGCGCGCTGGGCATGGTGATGCGGCTGCCCGAGCGCGACTCGTACAGCTATCACCGCGACAAGATGTACGCGAACCTGGCGGTCGCGATGGGCGGGCGCGTCGCGGAGGAAGTGATCTTCGGCTACGACAAGGTCTCGTCGGGCGCGTCGTCGGACATCCAGTACGCCACCGGCCTCGCGCGCGACATGGTGACGAAATGGGGCATGTCGGAGAAGGTCGGGCCGGTCGAGTACGCACAGCCCGAGGGCGAGTCGTTCCTCGGCTATTCTTCATCGCAGCCGGTCCGCATGTCGAACGCCACCGCGCAGCTGATCGACGACGAGATCAAGTCGATCGTCGAGGGCGGGCTCGGCCGCGCCAAGCAGTTGCTGACCGACCATGTCGACCAGCTCCATCTGCTCGCCGATGCGCTGCTCGAGTATGAGACGCTGTCGGGTGACGAGATCAAGAAGCTGATCGCGGGCGAGGATATCGCGCGGCGCGACGTCGGGTCGCGCTCCACCCCGCTGCCGACCGCGGGTACGTCGATCCCCAAGACGCGGCGGCCGAGCGGTCCGTTCGGCAACCCGGCACCCGCCGGCGCCTGAAGTACGATGAGGGGCGACGCCGGTCGGTGTCGCCCCTCACTCGATCAGACCAAGCCCCAGCAGCAGCAGGACGAAGGTGGTCAGCGCCACCCAGGCGAACACGATCAGCGCCACCGTCCGCCACCCCGCCGAGAACCAGCGCAGCCGATAGGCCCCGCGAAGCTGCACGAACAGGTGCACGGGCGGGACGATGCCGATCAGCATCCCTGCCACCCATCCCGCCATCCCGGCCGCGACGCCCAGCGTCAGCGCGGTCGTGAGCAGCAGCATGAAATCGAGCGAATAGGTCACGAAGATCGCGTGATCGTACAGCGTGAACCGCCGCCGCCACAGGAACAGCAGCGCGACGAGCGGCGTCGACAACGGGATCAGCGCCCAGCTGAACTTGTAGGCGCTCGCCTGGAATTGATAGACCGCCAGGCTGGGATTGTCCCGCGCGCGCGCGATGCCCTCGTCCAGCCGCGCCCAGCCGGTGACGTGGTCGGGGATCTGCGCCAGCGGCGACTCGCTCGCGCCGCGCGCCACTACGCGCCGGGTCGCGGTCAGCGCGGTCAGCGCCGCGCGCTCGCTCGCGTCCTCTTCCGCGCGAGCCGGATCGCCCGCGGCGCGCGCCCGTGCAAGCGCGGCACGCTGGTGCGCGATTTCGGCATCGATGCGCGCGATCTGCGCGGCGGGCGCCCGTGGAACGGCGAGGCCGGCGTCATCCCAATTCCCGCCCAGCGCGTGGATCGCGGCGAACATCACGAAGACGGCGAACAGGAACAGCGCCAGCGGCGCCACGAACCGCTGACGCTCGCCCGCGATGTAACGGCGCGTCAGCCCGCCGGGATCGCGCACCAGCATCGGCAGAGTGCGGAAGATGCGCCCCTCGAAGTGGAAGGCGCCGTGGGCGAGATCGTGCCCGATCGAGCCCAGCGTGCGGTGGATGTGCGCGGACTGGCCGCATGCGTGGCAATAGGCACCGGTCAACGCGGTGCCGCAATTGAGGCAGCGCCCGCCACCGTGCGGGCCACCCTGCGCGCCCGCGGTGCCGATGCCGTCCGCCGCCTGCGCCCAGATGGCGCCGGTCGCGATCTCGCCTGCCGCGCTGATGTCCCCCGTCATCGCCGTCCCCGTGC
>JBPBQW010000080.1:0-4315 GCA_050955125.1 Janthinobacterium lividum | reverse complement strand
TTCGACCTGGCGCGCGCGGCCGGGCCGTCGGGCATGGCGGGCGGACAGGCGATGGACCTGGAAGCGGAGAAGGCGAGCTTCGACCTGCCGACCGTCACCCGGCTCCAGGCGATGAAGACCGGCGCGTTGATCGCCGCGGCCGTCGAGGCGGGCGCGATCCTGGGGCGCCTGCCGCCCGAAGGGCGCACGCACCTGCGCGGCTATGCCCGCGACGTCGGCCTGGCGTTCCAGATCGCCGACGACCTGCTCGACGCGGAGGGCGACGAGGCCGCGGTGGGCAAGGCGCTGCGCAAGGACGAGAGCGCGGGCAAGGAGACGTTCCTGTCGCTGCTGGGCGCCGATCGCGCGCGCGAGCAGTCGCGCATGCTCGTCGACCAGGCGATCGAGCACCTGCGCAGCTATGGCGCGGAGGCCGACGTGCTGCGCGCCGTCGCCCGCTACACGCTGGAGCGGGACCGCTGAACACGCCACACGTCCGCGGGGGCCTGCGCGTCGGCGTCTATCCCGGCACCTTCGATCCCGTCACGCTGGGCCACATGGACATCATCCGCCGCGGGGCGCGGCTGGTCGACCGGCTGGTGGTGGGCGTCACGACCAATCCGTCCAAGTCGCCGATGTTCACGGTCGAGGAGCGCATGGCGAGCGTCCGGCGCGAGGTGAGCGGGATCGACGGCGACGTCAGCGTCACCAGCTTCGACATGCTGCTGATGGACTTCGCGACGCGCGAGGGGGCCGGCATCATCGTGCGGGGCTTACGCGCGGTCGCGGATTTCGAATACGAATATCAGATGGCCGGGATGAACCAGCAGATCAACGACAGCGTCGAGACCGTCTTCCTGATGGCCGACGTCGGCCTGCAGCCGATCGCCAGCCGGCTGGTCAAGGAGATTGCGCTGTTCGGCGGCGAGATCGCGCCGTTCGTGCCCCCTGCGGTGCGCGACGAGGTCGTCGCCCGCGTCGCTACCCTGCGCCCACGCCCCTGATCGGACCGGCCGGGAGGCTGCGCTGTTGGCGGCGAGCCGCCGAAGCCTTACAATCGTCGCATTGCGCGGGTGAAGCGACTAGACAGACGGCCCGGGCCGACGCCCGGATCGGCGGAATGGAAAGACGATGATGAAGCGTTTCGTTGCCGGATTGCTGATGCTCCCCGCCCTCGCCGTCACCCCGGCCGTCGCGCAGACCGCCCCGGCCCGCGCGGTCCCGGCGCCGGCCCCGGCTCCGGCCGCGAGCACGCCCGCTGCCCCGGCCGCGACGCCCACGCCCGCTGCGGCACCGCTCGCGCCGCTGGTCCCCGCCTCGCCGATGCCGCCGATCACCGATCTCGCCAACATCTGGCTGCTCGACCTGTCCGACGGGGGTCGCGTCACCATCTGGCTGCGTCCCGACGTCGCGCCGACGATGGTCGCGCGGATCAAGACGCTGACCAAGCAGCATTTCTACGACGGCCTCGCCTTTCACCGCGTGATCGAGGGATTCATGGCGCAGGGCGGCGATCCCAAGGGCGACGGGACCGGTGGGTCGCAGCTGCCCAACGTCCCCGCCGAGTTCAACGGGCTGCCGCATGCGCGCGGCGCGGTGGCGGCGGCGCGCGCGGAGGACAAGAACAGCGCCAACAGCCAGTTCTTCATCGTCTTTCAGCCGACGCTGAAGCTCGACCGCAAGTACACGGTTTTCGGCCGCGTCCTGTCGGGCATGTCCTATGTCGACGCGATCCAGCGCGGCGAGCCGCCGGCCAATCCGACGCGCATCGTCCATGCCTATATCGCCGCCGACAATCCGCCGGCCTATGCGAACCTGCCGACCGCCTCGCTCGGCACGTCGGGCGCGGCGGCACTGCCCGGCAGCACGGGCGCGACGCAAGACGCCACCGTCTCGGCCACGCCGGCGGCGGTCAGGCCGGCGGCGGCGTCCGGCGCCACGAGCCAGCGGATCGGGAAGACCCGCCGGCGCTGAGCCGGTCCGGCCTCGGCATCAGTCACGCGCATGGACGTCGATCTCTTCGATTTCACGCTGCCGCCCGAGCGGATCGCGCTCCGCCCGGCGAGCCCGCGCGACGCGGCGCGGTTGCTGGTCCTGAACGGGGCGGCCACCCGGGATCGGTCGGTCGCGGACCTGCCCGGCGAGCTGCGCCGGGGCGATCTGCTCGTCTTCAACGACACCCGCGTCATCCCCGCGCAGCTGGAGGGCATTCGGGGTGACGCGCGGATCGGCGCGACGCTTCACAAGCGCGAGGGGCCGCGCCGCTGGCGTTCATTCGTCCGCAACGGGCGGCGACTGCACGAGGGCGACGCGATCGATTTCGGCGCGAACGTCCGGGCTATCGCCCGTGATCGCGGGACCGACGGCAGCTGGGCGCTCGAGTTCGCGGGCGACGAGCCGGTGGAGCTGCTGCTGGAGCGTGCCGGGCGGATGCCGCTGCCGCCCTATATCGCCGCCCGCCGCGCCGCGGATGCGAGCGACCGGGCCGATTACCAGACGATGTTCGCCAGCGAGCCGGGCGCGGTCGCCGCGCCCACCGCCGCGCTGCACTTCACGCCGGCGCTGATGGACGCGCTGGCTCAGGCCGGGATCGGGCACGCGACGCTGACGCTGCACGTCGGCGCGGGGACGTTCCTGCCCGTCAAGGCGACCGACACCGACGACCATGCGATGCACGCCGAATGGGGCCGCATCGACACCGCGACCGCGGACCGGCTCAACGCCGTCCGCGCCACCGGCGCGCGGGTGATCGCGGTCGGCACCACGTCGCTGCGGCTGATCGAGAGCGCGTGCGACGCGGACGGGATGGTGCGGCCGTTCGAGGGCGACACGGCGATCTTCATCACGCCGGGCTATCGCTTCCGTGGCATCGACGGCCTGCTGACCAACTTTCACCTGCCGCGCTCGACGCTGTTCATGCTGGTATCGGCGCTGATGGGGCTCGACCGGATGCAGGCGGCCTACGCCCATGCGATCGCGAGCGGATACCGCTTCTATTCCTACGGAGACGCGTCGCTGCTGCTGCCCTAGGTCGCGGCCATCTCCTTCAGCGGAACCTGCACGTCGGCGAGGCGCTCGGGCGCGACCGTCGCCCCCGCGACGACGAGCGCCCGGCCCCCGACATAGTCGCGGGTCGCGTTGACGCAGTCGAGCGCGATCACCCGGCCGCGTCGCAGGTAGATCAGGCTGAACCCCGGCGCGGCCGGGTCGCCGCGCGTCACTACCCGATCGTGCCCCGTCGACAGCCCCACCGTCTGCAGGCGCAGGTCGTACTGGTTGGACCAGAACCACGGCACCGCATCGTAATGCGCCGGCTGTCCCGCGATCGTGCGCGCGGCGACCAGTGCCTGGTCGGTCGCGTTCTGCACCGACTCCAGCCGGATCGCGGCGCCGTCGGCATAGGCGTTGGCGTGACGCGCGCAGTCGCCGATCGCGAACACGTCCGCCAGGCTGGTGCGGCACTGCGCGTCGACCAGCACGCCCCCTTTTTCCGGATCGTCGCCCGCCGCGCCCGCCTCGATCAGCGGCCGGACGGCGGGTACGATGCCGATCCCGACGATCACCATCTGCGCCGGGACGTGCGCGCCATCGGCCAGCCGCACGCCGGTCGCGCGCCCGCCCGTTCCCTCGATTGCGACGACCTGCGCGCCCAGCCGGACGTCGACGCCGTGTGCGCGATGCTGAGCCTCGAAGAAGCGCGACAGCGGCTCGCCCGCCACCCGCGCCAGCACCCGGTCCTGCGCTTCGAGCACCGTCACGCGCTTGCCCGCCCTGGCCAGCACCGCCGCCGCCTCCAGCCCGATGTAGCCGCCGCCGATCACCGCCACCTCGCGGGTCGCGCCGAGCTCGGCCGCCAGCCGGTCGGCATCGGCGCGGGTGCGCAAGCTGTGGATGCCGGCCAGATCGTGCCCGTCGCACGCGATCCGCCGCGCGGCGCCGCCCGCCGCCCAGATCAGCCGGCCGTAGCCGACCACCTGCCCGTCATCGAGGATCACCCGATGCTCGGCGGGCCGCACCTCGACGACGCGACGCCCGAGCAGCATCGCGATGCCCCGATCGGCCCAGAACGACGCCGGCCGGATCAGCAGCCGGTCGTACGGCTTGGCGCCCGACAGATATTCCTTGGACAGCGGCGGGCGTTCGTACGGCAGGTCGGGCTCGTCGCCGACTAGTCCGATCGTGCCCGAAACCTTCAGCTGCCGGATCGCGATCGCCGCCTGCGCGCCGGCATGGCCCGCGCCGACGATCACCACGTCATAGTCGGTCATCGAGCCGCCGCAGCGTCGTCGCATAGTCCCGCTGCCGCGCCACATAGCTTGCCGCCGACACCCTGAGC
>JBPBQW010000079.1:0-4397 GCA_050955125.1 Janthinobacterium lividum | reverse complement strand
GGCCGGGCGCACTGATCGGGTGACGAGCGAGTCCCGGCCGCCGGTGGCGGCCGGGACGGTGATGGGGAAGTGAAATGAAGCGCGTTCTCGGATTGGTCGCGGCGCTCGGTTGCGGAGCCGCCCCGGCCGTGGCCGTGCCCGGTCACTCCATCTATGCGACCGCGCCGGCCGATCCGCGGGCCGTGACAGTCCACGGCGCAGGGGACGGCCGCGCGGACGACGGCCCCGCGATCCAGCGGGCGCTCGATGCCGCGGCGGCCAGTGGCGGCCCGGGGCATGCCGGCGGGATCGTGTTCCTGCCGTCGGGCCGATACCGCATCACGCGGACGCTGTTCCTGTGGCCCGGCGTGCGGCTGTTCGGGGTAGGCAGGACCCGGCCGGTCATCCGGCTGGCGGACGATGCCCCCGGTTTCCAGCACGGCGTCGCGAACATGCTGATCTTCACCGGAGCGCGCCGCGACGAGCCGGGCAGGGGCGGGGGACCCGCGCCTCGCGTCCCGTTCCCGCCGACCGGCAGCGTACCGTTCGATCCCACGATCGCCGATGCCAACCCAGGCACCTTCTATTCCGGTCTCAGCAACATCGACTTCGCGATCGGGCGCGGCAATCCGGCGGCCACCGCGATCCGCTTCCATGCGGCGCAGCACGCGTTCATCTCCCATGCCGATTTCGACATCGGTTCGGGCCTCGCCGGCCTGTACCAGGTCGCGAACCAGGCGGAGGACCTGCATTTCCACGGCGGTCGCTATGGCATCCTGACGGAGAAGCCGTCGCCCGCCTGGCAGTTCACGCTGATCGACTCGAGTTTCGACGGCCAGCGCGAGGCCGGCATCCGCGAGCACGAGGCGCAGTTGACGCTCGTCAACACCAGCTTCCGCGACCTGCCGGTCGGGATCGACATCGACCAGGGCTATGGCGACTGGCTGTGGGGCCGCGACGTGCGGTTCGATCGGGTGGGACGCGCCGGCGTCGTCATCTCGAACGAGAAGAGCGTCTATACCCAGATCGGGTTCGAGAATGCGGTCGCCAGCGCCACACCGGTGTTCGCCCGGTTTCGGGACAGCGGCAAGCAGGTGGCGGGGCCGGGGCGCAGCTATCGCGTGGCGGCGTTCCATCACGGTCTCGCGATCTCCGCGCCGGGCCGGATGGGGACGACCGCGACCACGATGCGCGCAGCACCGATCGCCGCGATGCCCGCCCCCGTCACCCGCGCGCTGCGATTGCTGCCGCCTGTGTCCGACTGGGCGGACGTCCGATCGCTCGGCGCGAAGGGTGACGACACCACTGACGACACCGTGGCGATCCAGCACGCGATCGACACGCACCGGACGGTCTATTTCCCGACCGGTCGCTACGTTGTCTCCGACACGATCCGGCTGAAGCCCGATACGGTGCTGGTGGCGCTCCACCCCGCGCTCGCGCAGATCGTGCTGCCCGACGGCACGCCCGCGTTCCAGGGCGTCGGCGACGTCCGGCCGCTGATCCGGTCCGCCTCGGGCGGCGATGCGATCGTCTCGGGGCTGGGGCTCGCGACCGGCGGGATCAACCCGCGGGCGACCGCCCTATTGTGGATGGCGGGCGCGAACTCGCTCGTCGACGACGTCAAGATCCAGGGCGGGCACGGCACCTATCTGGCCGGCGGCGTTCTCGCCGATCCCTACAACGCCAGCCACACCGCCGATCCCGACCCGGCGCGCCGGTGGGATGCGCAATATCCCAGCATCTGGGTGACGAAGGGCGGCGGCGGCACCTTCTCCAAGCTGTGGAGCCCGAGCACCTATGCTCGCGCGGGCTTTTACGTCTCCGACACCGACACGCCGGGCCATGTGTACGAGCTGTCGACAGAGCATCACTCGCGCGTCGAGATCGGCCTGAACCGCGTCGCACACTGGGAATTCCTGGCGCCGCAGACGGAAGAGGAGGCCGCCGAAAGCCAAGATACCACCTCGTTCGAGATCCGCGACTCCCACGACGTGCTAATCGCCAACTATCATGCCTATCGCGTCGCCCGCACCGTGAAGCCGGCACCCGCTGCGGTCACGTTGTACGGCGACAACGACGTCCGCTTCCGCAACGTCCACGTCAATGCGGAGAGCGGCTTCGGCTATTGCGACGCGGGGGTGTGCGACACGTTCCTGCGGGCGAGCCGCTATCCGTACGAGAACGCGATCGTCGATCGGACCCACGGACTGGAAGTGCGCGAGCGCGAGTTCGCGAGGCTCGACATCGCCCCGACACCGACACCGACACTGGCGGCGACTGCGCCCGCGATCGCGTCGGTGCCGGTGGAGAAGCTGGCCGACGGCTTCTATTCGCTTTCCGGCGGCGCGGTCGATGCGGCCGGCCGGCTGTATTTCGTCGATCACCGGATGCAGCGCATCTATGGCTGGGACCGGACGCGGGGCTTGGCGCTGCTGCGCGAACAGCCGCTGGATGCGGTCAACCTCGCCGTCGATCGCTCGGGCGACGTGATGGTGTTGTCGTCCGCGGGCGCCGAGGGAACGGTGTACAGCTTCCGCCCCGATGCGCCGGGCGATGCGATCACCGTCATCCCGCCGACGGCGACCGCCGTTCATCCCGGCGCGCTGACGGCGCTGCCCGGCAATCTGTGGGTGAACGGCGAGTTCAAGGATCAGCTCGATCCCGTCACGTACCGCTTCACGACCCTGGCGGAGATGTTCGCACGCGACATGGCGCTGGCCAAGCCGCACGAATACGTCTCGCCCGACGGCAGCCTGGTCCTGCCGGCGTACCGGACCGTCCGGCAGGGACCGGCGACGTTTCAGGGCTGGCGCTTCTCCGATCCGCTCGACGCCTACGGGTTCGTCACCGCGCGGCCGGGAACGCGGACGTACGTCAGCAACGAATCGGAAGGCCGCACCTACTCCGGGCTCGTCGGCGAAAGGGGGGCGGTGACCGACTTGAAGCCGTTCGCCGATCGTGGCGGTGAGAGCGTGGCGACCGATGCGCAAGGGCGGGTGTACGTCGCCAACGGGCAAGTGTTCGTCTATGCCGCGAACGGCCGCGAAACGGGGCGGATCGACGTGCCCGAGCGCCCGCTGCAACTGATCTTCGGCGGACCGGACGGGCGCACGTTGTTCATCCTGTGCCACCACGCCCTGTATGCCACGCGGCCATGACCCGACGCACGAACCGCATCGTTCGAGCCATCGCCGGCATGGCCGCGGTGGTCGCGGTCGCGGTCGCGGGGCCGACCGGCCTTGCCGACGCTTCGGACACGCCCGCATCTCAGGTCCACGCCTATACGATCACCGACGGGCATGGCCTGACGATGCGGTTCCTGAACCTGGGCGCGGTCATCACCGCGCTGACCGTGCCCGATCGCGCGGGTCGTCCGGCGGACGTCGTGCTGGGCTATGGTCGTCAGGACGACTATCCGGCGATGAACGCGAAGAACCGGTTCGGCGCGGTCGTCGGTCGCTATGCCGGGCGGATCGCCGGCGCGGGCTTCACGATCGGGGGTCACGCCTATCGGCTGATCCCCAATGACGGACCCAACGCGCTGCACGGCGGCGGCCGGCCGGGGACGGACGCGCAGATCTGGCGCGTGGCACTGCCCACGCGCGACCATGCGATCCTGACGCTGGTCAGCCCGGATGGCGCGCAAGGCTTCCCCGGCCGGCTGACGATCACCGTCAGCTATCGCGTGACCGGCGGCGCGGTGCGGATCGACTATGCCGCGCGCACGACCCGGGCGACGGTGCTGAACCTCACCAACCACAGCTACTTCAATCTGGCCGGCGCCGGATCGGGGTCGGTGACCGGTCAGCGGCTGCGGATCGCGGCGGGTCGCTGGATCGAGACGGACCATGCCGGCATCCCGACCGGCCGGCTGTTGCCGGTCGCGGGAACGCCGCTCGACTTCCGCGACGAGCATGCGATCGGCGAGCGGATCGATACGCCGGCACCGATGATGGCGGCGCACGGCGGCTATAATCACGGCTGGTTGCTCGACGGGCGTGGGTTGCGGGCCGTCGTCCGGCTTTCCGATCCCGTGTCGGGGCGGACGCTGACCGTCAGCACGACCGAACCGTCGGTGCAGGCGTACACCGGTGACTATTTCGACGGGCACGACGTCGGCCCGTCCGGCAAGCCCGTCCAGCCGCGTGACGGCATCGCGCTGGAGACGCAGCACATCGCCGACAGTCCGCATCAGCCTGCGTTCCCGACGACGCTGCTGCGCCCGGGTCGGGTGTTCCGGTCGACGACCGTCTGGCAGTTCGGGACAACGCGCTAACCGCGGAATCCAGAACGCAGGGGTAGGCGGAAGACCCGATCCGCGCCGGTCATGAACAGCGTGGACCCGTTCTCCCCAAACGCGCAATTGGCGATCGGCGCGCCCGAGTGGATCAACCCCAGCGGTTCCCCATCCGGCG
>JBPBQW010000078.1:0-4878 GCA_050955125.1 Janthinobacterium lividum | reverse complement strand
ACCGCGTCCGAACCGGCGCCCGTCGCGGTCGCCGAGCCGATCGTGGCGGTGATGCCGCCGGTCGTCGCGGTGGCGTTGATCGCGTCGGCGCGGGTGACGGTGACCACGCCGGTGCGCGTGTTGGTGCTGCTGGTGGCGATGCCCGAAGACGAGGCGTTGCCGATGTTCAGCACGACGCCGGTGCCGCCCACCGCGCGTACGCCCGCGCCGCCATCCGCAGTGGAGGTGGCGAGCGTCGCCGTCACGGTAGCGAGCTTGCCCGCCATCGTGTTCACCGCGTCACCGCCGTTGGACGTCGCGGTGCCGCTGGTGATCGTCGAGTTGCCGACGGTCGCGCTGCCGCCGACCGCCACGCCGCCCAGCCCCGTCTTGGTCGTCGTGCCGGCGTTGACGACGATGTCGCCCGTCTTGCTGGCGCCGCTGACCGTGTCGGTCTGGATACCGCTTGTGCTGGCCGTACCGCTGGTGATGCTGACGTTGCCGCCGGCGTTGGCGAACACCGCGCTGGCGTAATCGCCCTTGGCGGACGCATTGGCGCTGGTGATCGTCGCCGACCCGTTGCCAGAGATGAAGGCCGTCACCGCGTCGACGCCATAGCCGTTCTGCGCGTCGTACGCACCGGTCGTGGTGGTGGTGCCGGCGTTGATGAGGACGTTGCCGGTCGTCGCATTCGCCTGGATACCGCCGCTGCCCAAGCCGCTCGCGGTCACCGTGCCGCTTGTGATCGTCGTCGGGCTCGCGCCGCTCGTGGTGTAGATGCCGAGCGCGTCGGCGCCGCTGGTCGTGATCGCGGTGGTGTTGGTGGTCAGCGCGCCGCCCTGGCCGATCGCGTAGAGCGCGACGGCGTTGGTGCCCGCCGTCGACAGCGTGCCGCCCGTGATCGAAACCGCGGCGTTCGCCGCCGGCGCGACATAGATGGCCGACGCGTTGGCCGCAGTCGTGCTGGTCCTGGTCGCGTTGACCGTGATCGTGCCGCCGCCGGCGAGCGAGATGCCGGCACCGTTCGAGTTGATGACGTTGCTGGTCACCGCGACGCTGCCGGTGGTGCCCGATACGGAGATACCCGACGACCCGGCGCCCGTCGCGGTGATCGTGTCGCTGGTGATCGTCGTGGCGCCGGTGAGCGTGCTGGCGTTGCCGCTGCCGGTCGGCGTGATCGGCGAGACGAGGATGCCGGTCGCGTTCGCGCCGGTGGTGGTGATCGTCCCGCTGGTGATGGTCACCGGGCTTGCGGACGGCGTGTTGGCGGTGCCCGAGGTGGGCGAGGGACTGACGTAGATGCCCGTGGCGTTGTCGCCGGACGTGGCGACCGTGCCGCTCCTGACGATATTGCCGGTGGTCGCGTTGGCATAGATGCCCCGCGCGAAGGCGCCAATGGTCGTCACGCTGCCGCTGTCGACCGAGCCGGTGGTGTCGGAATAGAACTGGATGCCGACCTGGCCCTGGCCCTGCGTGGAGGCGGTGCCGGACGTGATCGCGGCACCGCCCGCGCCCGACTGCACGAAGATCGCCGCGCCGTTGCTGCCGTTGCTGGTCAGCGTCGCGTTCTTGCTGTTGACGATCACCTGTTGGCCCTGGCCGACGATCGCGTTGGGTGTGTTCGCGGCGCTGGCGGTGGCGAAGTTGCTGGTGATCGTGGTCTTGCCGCCCGTGAAAGACGTAAAGATGCCGCGGGTGCCGCCGATCGTCTGGTCGGCGTTGATGGTGACCACGCCGCCCGCGGAACTGGACCCGACGATGCCGTAGCTGCCGCTCGTCGTGTCGGTCACGGTGCCGCTGGTGATCGTGATCGCGCCGCCGGTGGTGCGCGCGTCGATGCCATAGGTCTGGCCCGGGCCGGTCGCGTTGACCGCGGTGCTCGAGATGGTGACGTTGCCGGTCCCGGTGTTGTTGCCGGCGATGCCTGCTCCCGCCGCGCTGCCGGCGGGGCGGGGGTTGGCGCCCTGGTTGTCGACGTTCACCGTCGCGAGCGCGAGCGTGATGTCGCCGCCCGACGTGGCGACGTCCACGGTGCGCGGCCCGCCCGAGATGGTGTCAGTGCGGTTGAGCGAGTAGCTCGTTGAGCCGGTGGACGAGACGTTCTGCGCCTGCGCGACATGCGGCGCCAGGACACCGCCGAGTGCCGTACCCGCGAGCACCAACACGCGAGGCGAAGGCCTACGGCGCGACGAACGGCCGGACAGTGCAACGCTCATTATTCATCCCCCCCCACTTATGGGTCGATACGTACAGCGTTGGATTTGAACGTAAACAGCCCGTGGAACATCAGTCATGGAAAAAAGCCGCGGTCGGCCGGGTATGCCGGAGGGATCTCGGGCAACTTGCGCGTCGGCGGCCGATGGCCTTACGAGCCGTCATCCTCAGGCCGCCACGCACCTGTCGCCGGAGCCGTCCCATGAGCGTCAATGACCGCACGCGTTCGACGATGCTCGATACGGGCACGGTGATCCACGAGGTCGAGCGCCTGCTCGCGACCGAGATCTTCTCCAGCGCCGAGGCGACCGGGCCGCTGTTCCGCGCGGCCTATTCGTGGCTGGTTCTCGCCGTCCATGACTTGCTGGCCGAGTCGGACCGCCGCGGCCTGGCCGTGGCCGTCGGCGCTGCCGTGCTCGATCGCACTCAGCCGGTGGAGGCAGGCTATCTCATCGGCCGCGCCCGGCACGTCGTGGTCCATCGGGCGGGCGGCGCCAGGATGCGTCAGGGAAGCAAGGAAGCCGACTTCGCCGTGAAGATCGGCGAGGCGTCCGGCTACGGTGACGACATCGCCGTCGTTTCCGGGGGCGTGGAGCTGCTGATCCGCCGTCACCTCGTCCGGGCGTTCGAGGCGGCGCGCACCGTGCTGACGCCCGACCGCGAGCCGCTGGACCTTGGCGACTATCTGACGGTGACGACCGATCCGGGTGTCGGGCCTTGATGCGGACTCGCGCCGGGGCACCGGAAGGCGGTCGACGCCGGCGCGGCACATCGAGTCCCTGACTCCATCCACGACCGCATGTCGCCGGCGAGCGGTCGAAGGGGGGTGTCCAGCGTTCACTCGGCGACGTCAGGAGTCCGCCAACGACAGGAATCGGTCGGCGTTTAGGCACGGTAGGTCGCGACCGAGGAAGCGGTAGCTCCCGTCGGTCATCCCTTCAGCTTCACCGTCACCTCTGCGACGCGGCGGCCGAGATGCTCGGCGGTCTTGCGGTCGCCCGCCGGCGGCGTCTCCTCGGGCGAGGCGTCGTCGGACTGTGCCATCGCGCCCAGCCATCCGCCCAGGCGGTTGAGGTCGCCGTCGTCGCCGCTGCGGGGCAGGAGATCGAGATTGACCCACACCATCCCGTGCTGCGCCGCGAACATGGCCAGACTGATCAGCGTGCCGAGCTTGTCGCCGCTCAGCGCGCCCGAGTTGGTGAAGCCGGCCGCCACCTTGCCGCGCCACTTGAGCTGGCTCCACACCGGCCGCGTCGTGCTCTCGAAGAAACGCTTCATGCGCCAGCCGAGCGCACCGTTATAGGTCGGCGAGCCAAACACGATGGCATCGCTCTCGTTCAGCGCGTCGAGATCGACCAAGCCGTCGTCACCGACCTTGACCAGCGACACCTCGGCGCCCGCGACGGAGCGGGCGCCTGCGGCCACCGACTCCGCCAGCTTGGCGGTGTGGCCGTAATTGCTTTCGTAGACGATGGAGATCTTCATGGTGCGGCTCCTCAACCCTCGCGCTTGGCGAACACGTCCTTGAACACCGCGAGCGCCGACATCGCGTTCGGCCAGCCGGCGTAGAAGGCGAGATGAGTCACGACTTCGGCCGCCTGTTCGCGGGTGAGCCCGTTGTCCATCGCCTTGCCGAGATGGAAGGTCACCTGCGCGACCTGCCCGCCGGCGACCAGCGCCGCCACGGTGACGAGGCTGCGGTCGCGCGGCGCGAGGCCGGGGCGCAGCCACAGGTCGAGGAACAGATAGTCGGTGGTGTAGTCGACCAGCCCGGGTGCCACGGCCCCGAACTGCTCGGCCACAAACTGCTTGCGCGCCGCCTCGGCCGCCTCGTCGAACGGCAACGGCTGCTCGGTCTCGACCCGAGGCAGCGCCTCCGTGACGATGTCGCGATCGGCGAACACGGCACTGACGGGCGCGGTCGCCGCCATCGCGTTGACCCATCCCGAATAATAAGCGAGATGGAGGATCGTCTCCGACAGTTCCGCCGGAGTGACGCCGTTGTCGAGCGCCTGCGTGGCATAATGGCCCAGCGCACCGGCCTGTCCGCGCGCGATCAACGCCGCGACCGAGATCAGGCTGCGGTCGCGCGGCGACAGGCCCGGCCGTTTCCACACTTCGCCGATCAGCCGATCGCGGGTGTGCGCCGCCAGCGCCGGCGAGACGGCCATGACCTGCTCGGGGGTCGCGACGCGAGGCGGCGCGGAGGTGTTCGGTTCGTTCATCGTTCTGCTCCTTGGATTTCCGTGCGCGGTGAAGCCGCCGTCGACCGGCAGGCCGACGCCGATCACGAAACTCGCGCCTGGGCTGCACAGCCACAGCACCGCGGCCGCGACCTCGTCCGCCGTCCCGAGACGGCCGATCACCTGGTCCTTCAGGATCCCGGCCATCGCGTCCGACTGGCCCTCGAGCATGTCGCGCACCATCGGCGTGTCGATCACGCCGGGGCAGACGGCGTTGATGCGGATGCCGCGCGGCGCATATTCGACGCCCGCGCTCTTGGTCATGCCGAGCACCGCATGCTTGCTGCCGTGATAGGCGGCACGCTGGGGCAGGCCGACGAGACCACCCAGCGACGAGTTGTTGACGATCGCGCCCGAGCCCTGCGCCCGCATCACGCGCAACTCGTGCTTCATGCTGGCCCAGACGCCGCGCTGGTTCACGGCGGTGATGCGCTCGTAATTC
>JBPBQW010000077.1:0-4883 GCA_050955125.1 Janthinobacterium lividum | reverse complement strand
GTGCGCGCGGAACGGCGCGAGGTCGGCGGCCGCGAGCGTCGGGGGAGCGATCGGCATCAGTAGCTCAGCCGGACGCCGGCATAGGCGGCGCGGCCCGGCTGCCCATACTGATAGATCGTCTGGTAGCGCTCGTTCGCCAGATCCTCGACCCGGCCATAGACCGCCACGTTGTGCGTGACCGGATATGACGCGCGTACCGCCAGCAACACGTAACCGTCGAGCCGCCGCGCGTCGGCCGCATCGTCGAAGCTGTCGCCCACCGCCGTCAGCGTCGCGCCCGTGTCGAGCCCGAAGAACCAGCGGTAGTCGACGTTCGCCGTCACGCTCTGGCTGGGCCGGCGCGCGAGGCGCCTGCCGAAGGCGGGCGAGCCGGCGGAGCGGTCCTGCGCATCGAGATAGGTGTAGCTGCCGCTAACCTCGAACCCGTCCACCGGTTTCAGCGCCAGCGTCGCCTCCAGCCCCTGCGACACCGCGCGCGCGACGTTGTCGTAGGTGCCGTAGGGCCGATCGGTGCAGATGCCCGTCGGCGGCCCGTCGCACGAGACGAAATCGATGAGGTCGCTGGACGTGCGGTGGAACCACGTCGCGCTCGCCTCGATCGCGCCGCCCACCGCCTTTTGCGTCACGCCCGCGTCCCAGCCGCGCGACCGCTCCGGGCGCAGGCTCTCGTTCCCATACTCGCTCTGGAGCTGATAAAGGGTCGGCGCCTTGAAGCCTTCGGAATAGCTCGCACGGAACACGGTGTTGCCGCCGTTGGGCGAATAGGCGCCCGATCCCGAGACGGTGGTCGCACCACCGAAGATGTTGTGGTCGTCGTGCCGGACGCCGCCCGTCAGCGTCAGGCCGGTGACGGGCGTCAGCGCGAGCTGGCCATAGCCGCTCCAGATGCGCGCGCGCCCGATCGTCTGCGGCCCGCCATAACTCGACGTGGTGAAGCGCGTGACCTCGCGCTCGGCGCCGAACGTCGCCTGGACGATGGGTCCGAGGTCGAGCACACCCTGATACTCCATGCGGTTGTTGAGGCCGCGGCCCAGGAACGTCTCGGTCTCCACGCCGCCCGTGGGATCGATGTTGCGGCGATGCGTGTCGGTATAGGCATAACCGAAGCGGTTCTTCAGTCGCCCGTCGAACAGCGCGACGTTGAGCCCGGCATAGCCGATCGCCTGTTTCGTCAACGCATATTCGGGCGTGTCGGCGAACGTATAGTTGGGCGGCGGGAAGCCGTCGATGTCGGTCCGACCGTCGGAGTAGAAGCCGCGCAGATCGACCGACAGGTTCTGGGCGAGCGCCACGTTCACGCTGCCGTTGAAGCCGAAGTTGCGATAGCCGTCGCGCTCGGTTCCGGCGGCATAGGCGGAGTTGCCGTCGGTACGGTAATAGCCGCCGCCAAGGCTCGCCGACACCGGGCCGATCTTGTCCGACACGTTGGCGAAGCCTTGGCCGGTCCCGTGCCAGCCGCCCTCGGCGCGCGCGTTCAGCTCGAGCTGGTCGGTCGGCTGGCGGGTGATGAGGTTGACGACGCCGCCGATCGCCTGGTTGCCCCACAGCACCGACTGCGCGCCGCGCAACACCTCGATGCGCGCGATGTTGCCGACCAGCAGCCCGCCGAAATCGAACCCGCCGCCCGGCGACGAGGGATCGTTGAGCTTGATGCCGTCGATCAGCGCGACCGTCTGATCCGTGTCCGCGCCGCGGATGCTGAGCGAGGTGGTGGTGCCGGTGCCGCCGTTGCGCGCGACGGTGACGCCCGGCGTCTGGAGCAACAGGTCGGAAACGTTGCTCGCCTGGCGGCGGGTGATCGTGGCGGTGTCGAGCACGGTCACCGACTGGCCGACGCGGTCGATCGGCTGCGCAGTGCGATTGGCGGTGACGACGACGTCGGTGCCCGCATCGGCGACGCGTTCGAGGCCGGCGGTGGTTTCGGCGGACTGGCCGTTGACGCGCACCCGGTTCGGCTGGACGTTGACGTCACCTTCCGAAGCGGCAGCGGGGTCGCTCGGGGCGATCTGGGCGGCCGCTGGCAGGGCGAGCCCGATCGCCAGCGCGGCGGTGGAAAGCAGCAGATAGGTCTTCACGTCTCGGTCCCTCGTCAGTGACGGGGGCGCACGACATGGACGCCGGGATTGGCTCCCGCCGCGCAGACCCCCAAGCAGAGTCGTCACGCGAGGAAAGCTTCCTCGTCCGCCCGGCACACCCCGTCCGCGCGAAGGATCGACCGCGACGGGCAGGTCTCCTGGCTCGCGGGTCGTCGCCTCGCCCGGCCTTCCCGGACCCCAAGGAATCCAGTGGCGCACGGAGGAGCAAGGCTCGCCGGTCACAGTTGCGGGGGCAGCCCCGGCCTGCACCGCCCTTGCGGGAGGTGCTTCCGGGTTCCCTTTTCATCCCATCTCTGGGAACCTGTCGCGACACGGGCCATAGAGCCGTGGCCGGATAGGAGCAAGCCGCTGTCCACGACCCTGTTTCTCGGCGGCGCCCGCTCGGGCAAGAGCCGGCTCGCGCAGGCAGCCGCCGAGGCGACGCCCGGACCGCTCGTGTACCTCGCGACCGGCTGGGCGGGAGACGACGAGATGGCGGAGCGGATCGCCCGTCACCGCGCCGACCGCGGCCCGCGCTGGCGCACGGTGGACTGCCCGGTCGAGGTGCCGCGCGCGATCGGGGACGCGGGCGAGGCGACGGTCCTGGTCGATTGCCTGACGCTGTGGTTGTCCAATCTGATGCTCGGCGGCCACGACGTCGACGCCGCGGGCGCGGCGCTGGCTGTGGCGATGGGGCAGGCGCGCGGGCCGTTGCTGCTGGTCGGCAACGAAGTCGGCCTGGGGCTGGTGCCCGAGACACCGCTCGGCCGCGCGTTCCGCGATGCGGCCGGACGGCTGAACCAGGCGGTCGCGGCGGCGGCGGCCCGCGTCGTGTTCGTCGCCGCCGGGCTGCCGTTGGTCCTCAAATGACCGCCCCGCCGACCTTCGACGACGCGTTCCGCCGCTCGCTGGCCGAATTGTTCGCGTGGCGGCGCGACGTGCGCCATTTCCGCACCGACCCGGTCGCGCCCGCGTTGATGGACGGGTTGCTGGACGTGGCCTCCTGCGCGCCGTCGGTGGGGCTCAGCCAGCCATGGCGGTTCGTGACGGTGGACGCGCCCCAGCGCCGGGCCGCGATCCGCACCGCGTTCGAGGCCGGTAACCGTGCCGCGCTCGCCGCCCAGCCGGACGACCGCGCCGCCGCCTATGCCGCGCTCAAGCTCGCCGGGCTCGACGCGGCGCCCGTCCATCTGGCGGTGCTGGTCGATCCCGACCCGGCACAGGGCGGCGGCCTCGGCCGGGCGACGATGCCGGAGACCGTGGGCTATTCCGCCGTGCTGGCGATCCACACGCTGTGGCTGGCCGCGCGGGCCGCCGGGCTGGGGCTGGGCTGGGTGTCGATCCTCGATCCCGGCGCGGTGCCGGCGATCCTCGACGTGCCCGGCCATTGGCGGCTGGTGGGATATCTGTGCCTCGGCTACCCCGACGACGAGGCGGACACGCCCGAACTGGAGCGCGCAGGCTGGGAGCATCGGCGCGCGACGCCGATCCTGCGCCGCTAGTCGCCCGCCGTCGACTTTCCCGCGAACAACTGCCCCAAACCCGCCAAGCCGGTGATCGGCCGCACCTCGTCCTCGCTCAGCACACCCGCCTCGCGCAACGCCGCCGCCGCGTTCGGCCCGCGCGGAAACGGGTCGAGCGCCAGCGCCATCGTCTCGGCTGCCGCCTCACCCAGGTCCACCGCCCCGTCCTCGATCGGCAGGACGTCGAGCGCGTCGGCATCCAACTCCACCTCCTCGGCCGGAGCGCCGTCCTGCGCAAACAGCAGCGAGACCGTCTCGTCCACCGCCGCCACGATCGGTTCGCCGGTGATCGAACAGGCCTGCGTCACCTGCGCGGTGACTTGGCCCTCCGCCGCGACGCCGGCGGTCGTCTTGCGGACGCGATACGACGCCGCCAGCCGCTCGATCGAGACGAGCCCGAACCGCCTGGCCAGCCGCGCGCGCTCGGCCGGGTCGGCCTCCACGTCGACGGAGCGCTCGCCCTCGCCGATCGCATCGAGCCGTTCGGGGCGCGAGAACTCGGAGGTCATGGCAGGTCCCCCGCGACGAACACGGCCAGGGGGACGACGGCAAGCCGCTCCCGCAGCGCCGCGAGGTTCGAACGGACGTGATCGAGCGCGGCGGGCACCGGCGCCGCCCCGCGAAAGACGTTGCGGACTACCGCCTCCGCCAACGACGTCTCGCCGTCGCCACGATCGAGCGCGGCGAACCCGTCGCGGTATGCGCCCAATCGGCCGCCCAACATGCTCATCATCTTGCCGATGTGCTTGCCCACGACGATGTCGCCGATGCCGAGCTGGCGCAGCTGGCCGTCCATGTCCTCCACGAACCGCTCGGTCAGGCGGGCGGACGGCACCGCCGCGCCCGCTTCGCCCTCCATCCGCAGCAGCACCGTCGACAACACCGCCGCCACCATGTCGAACCGCCCATCGACCGTGTCGGGCACCGCGCCGTCGAGATACCAGTGCGGGGCGCGGGCGCGCAGCACGATCGCGTTATACAACGGCAGCGTCTCGTCGCCGTGACGACCGGTCAGCCCCGCGACCCATGCACCCAGCCAGCCCACACGCACCCCCCTTATCGACGACGGGGCCACGGCGCCGACTTGCTGCGCCCGTCGTCCCCGCATAGTGAGGCTGTGCATATCGAGGTGCGGCGCGGGCGATGCAATCGTGCTCGCGCCCGTCATGGCCCGGAGAGTAGCATGCGTGTCCGTACCCCCTTCGTCCTGGCGCTCGCGGCGGCGACGACCCTGCAGGCGGGGTGCACCCGGCTGCGCTCGCATCAGGGCTATGTCGTCGACGCC
>JBPBQW010000076.1:0-5290 GCA_050955125.1 Janthinobacterium lividum | reverse complement strand
GCGGTCGTCGCCACGGTGCTGTTCGGGCGGATCAGGCGGTCGGCGGCGTGGCTGATGGTCCCGTATCTCGCGTGGCTATGCTACGCCGGCGCCCTGACCTGGGGTCTCGGACGGCTGAACCCGGCGGCCGACGGCCTTGCGTCGCCTGCGGCCAGCACCCAAGTCATAAGCTGATATCCTCTCGCGCTTACGGATGATCGATGCAGTCCCAGAACCAGATGTTCGACGATGTCGTGAAGATGATCAACGGGGCCGCCGGCACGATCGCGGGCATGGGCCGCGAGGCCGAGGCGGGCGCGCGCAACCGCGCCAAGGAGTGGTTCGGCGGCCTCGATTTCGTCAGCCGTGACGAGTTCGAGGCGGTGAAGGCGATGGCCGCCGCCGCGCGTGACGATGCGGACGCCTTGCGGGTGCGCCTCGATGCGATGGAGCGTTCGGCGTCCTCCGCTCCCGCGGCGGCGGCTCCGGCAGCGTCGCAGCCCGAGATCTCTCCCGCCGCCGCACCGCTGCTCCATCCCGCGCCGACGATCGACGAGGTCGATGGCTGAGCGCCTGCCGGTCGTACTCCCTGCCGGATCGCCATTGCTCGCCCGTGCCCTGATGCGCCACTATGGTCGCGGGGCTCGGGAGGGAGGCGTGTGATGCTGGACGAAACCGACGAGAGCCACGAGCCCGCGGCGCCGGTCGACATGCTCGAGGCCTATTATGCCGCGCATGGCTGGACCCACGAGCGCCACGACGACGAGATCGTCGCACAGGTCAAGGGCAGCTGGACCGAATACGAGTTGCGCGCACTATGGCGCGACGACGACAGCGTCCTCCAGTTCCTCGCCTTTCCCGACATCAAGGTCTCCGACGAGCGGCGCGCGGCGATGTACGAGACGCTCGGCCTCGTCAACGAACAGCTGTGGCTCGGCCATTTCGAATTGTGGTCGTCGAGCGGGATCCTGCTGTACCGCCACGCCGCGATGATCGACGGCGAGGAGGAGGGCACCTTGTCGCTCGCGGCCACCGAGCTGCTGGTCGAGACCGCGATCGACGAGTGCGAGCGATTCTACCCGGTGTTCCAGTTCGTGCTGTGGGGCGGCAAGACGCCCAAGGAGGCGATCGCGGCGGCCATGGTCGAGACGCATGGCGAAGCCTGAGCGGCGAGCGTGATCCAGCCGTCGATCCTGCTGGTCGGTTGCGGCAACATGGCCGGGGCGATGTTGAGGCGCTGGCTGGACCAGGGCCTGTCACCAGACCGGGTCACCGCGATCAGCCCGAGCGGCCGGGTGCTGCCGGCGGGAGTCCGCGTCGAGCGTGAGTGGCCGCGGGATACGGAGCCGTTCGACGTCGTGATGCTCGGCATCAAGCCGCAGCGTCTGGCCGACGTCCTCGATGGCGCCTCCGCCGCTCTCGCGCCGCGCCTGCTGATCTCGATCCTGGCGGGGGTGGAGCTGGCGACGTTGCGCGAGCGGTTCGCCGCGGGATCGATCGTGCGTGCCATGCCCAACCTTCCGGTCGCGCTCGGGAAAGGCGTGGTCGCCCTGCACGGGGAGGACCCCGATGGGGTGGCGGCCGCGCTGATGGCGCCGCTCGGATTGGTCGAATGGATCGCGGACGAGCGCTCGTTCGATCTCGTCACCGCGCTGGCGGGCAGTGGCCCGGCCTTCCTGTACCGTTTCGTCGATGCCCTGGCCGAGGCGGGCGCCGCGCTGGGCCTTGCGCCGGATCAGGCCGCCCGGCTGGCGCTGGCGACGGTAGCGGGGGCCGCGGCGCTGGCGGCCGGTGCGGACGAGAGCCCGGCCACGCTCGCGGACCGGGTGGCGAGCCCCGGCGGGTCGACGCGCGAGGGGTTGAACGTCCTCGATCGCGACGGGGCGTTGAGTCGGCTTCTGATGCAGACGCTGGCGGCTGCGACGCGGCGCAACGGCGAACTCGCCGCCGCCGGCCGGTCCTGAGCCGCCGGAATCAGCCGCGCAGCCGGTCCACCTGCTCGCGCTCCGCTTCGGGGATCAGGCCCTCCAGCACCGCCCAGAACCCCGTCACCGCATGCTGGCCGGCGCGGGCATAGGCGGCGCTCATGCGCTGGCGCACCGCGTCGAACAGGTCGTGCTCCATCTGCGCGCCCACCGAGGTCAGCCGCAGCAGCCGCTGGCGCCGGTCGCGTTCGCCGGGCCGAGTCTCCATCAATCCGCGCTCGGTCAGGTCGTTCAGCACGCGTCCGAGCGATTGCTTGGTGATCGCCAGCAGCGACAACAGCTCGCTGACGGTCATGTCGGGCTTTTGCGCGATGAAATAGAGCGCGCGGTGATGCGCCCGGCCGAGCCCCTGATCGGCGAGCCCCTGATCCACCGAGCGGGTGAGGTGGCTGTGACCGAAATAGAGCAGCTCCATGCCGCGCCGCAGCTCGGGATCGCGCAGGAACTGTGCCGATGCGGTGGGTGCTGGGGCCGCCATGTTGACCGGCTTTGCCATCGGCCCTAGGCCGCCGCAACCCCGATCGACACCGCGTCGCCGAGCCGGCGCCCCCGTGCTGGAGCTTGATGCCCGATGGCCGACGCCGAACCCGTCCTCGCTCCGGTCTTCGCGTTCGAGCCGCATGCCAGCCCGGTCGAGGTCGCCGATCGCGACGCGCTGCTGGTCGACCCGGGGTTCGGGCAGGTGTTCACCGACCACATGGCCCTGGTCCATTATTCGCACGACCGCGGGTGGCACGACCCGGTGATCCGCGCGCGGGCACCGCTGACCGTCGATCCCGCCTGCGCGGTGCTGCATTACGCGCAGGAGATCTTCGAGGGGCTCAAGGCTTATCGGCTCGGCGACGGCGGTGTCGCGCTGTTCCGGCCCGAGGCCAATGCGCGCCGGTTCCGCGACAGCGCGCGCCGGCTGGCGATGCCCGAGCTGCCGGAACCGATCTTCCTTGAATCCTGCCGCGCGCTGGTGCGCACGGAGGCGGACTGGATACCGTCCGGCCCAGACGGCGCGTTGTACCTGCGCCCGTTCGCGATCGCGAGCGGCGTGTTCCTGGGCGTGCGGCCCTCGGCCGAATATCTCTACATGGTGATCGCCTCGTCGGTCGGGCCGTACTGGAAGAAGGGTGCGGCGCCCGCGATCTCGATCTGGGTGTCGGAAACCTTCACCCGCGCCGCCGCGGGCGGAACGGGCGCCGCCAAGTGCGGCGGCAACTACGCCGCCAGCCTCGCCGCGCAGGCGGAGGCGAGCCGCGAGGGCTGCGATCAGGTGGTGTTCCTCGACGCGGCCGAGCGCCGCTGGGTCGAGGAACTGGGCGGCATGAACGTCTTCTTCGTGTTTGATGACGGCTCGTTGCTGACGCCGCCGCTGACCGGCACGATCCTGCCCGGCATCACCCGGGACTCGCTCATCGCGATGGCGCGCGATCGGGGCATGACGGTGCGTGAGGAGGGCTATTCGATCGACCGGTGGCGCGCCGACGCAACGAGCGGCCGACTGCGCGAGGTGTTCGCGTGCGGCACCGCTGCGGTCGTGACGCCCATCGGCACGGTGAAGTCCGCCGGTGGCGCGTTCGTCGTGGGCGACGGTGGCCCGGGCCCGGTTACGCAAGCGTTGCGGGCGGCGCTGGTCGCGCTCCAGCGCGGCGCCGCCGCGGATCCGCACGGCTGGCTGGAACGGCTCGCCTGATCCCCTTCCCAAGCGGAGCCAGCAGGCTATAAGCGCCGCTTCGCGCACGGTGGGGCGTCGCCAAGTGGTAAGGCAGCGGCTTTTGATGCCGCCATTCGCAGGTTCGAATCCTGCCGCCCCAGCCAATGCGCCGGTGCGACTTCACGTCGTCCAGTCGAGCTCGATCCAGAACTTGCGCGTGTCGGTGGCAAAGGTGTCGGCGGTGTAGGTGGCGTATTTGACGAGCACGCCCACGGTGTGCAGCCGGAAGCTGACCTGCGGATCCCATTCGTCGCCGTACCGCCGCGTCGACCGGTCGCTGTCGAACCGGTGATAGGTAACGCCGGCCGCAAGACCCGGCAGCAGGCGGAAGCCGGGCAGGGTGTAGGCCACCGTCGCATAGAGGTCGGTCAGGCCGTCGGCGGGCGTGACGGTGAACTTGTCGGCATAGCCGTTGAACTTGTGCAACGAGGCGAGCGGCGTCTGGAAGCTGGTGTTCGCCCCGCCGCCATCGGCGCCCAGCACTTCATAGCCGACCGTCGCGCCGACGCCGCGCACCGACGTGCTGCCCTCGACGATCCAGTAGCTCGCGGCATAGTGCGTGGGGTTCGAGGAATAGTCGGACTGGCGCGCATAGCTGCCTAGCAGGTTGACCGTCAGCGGACCCGCCGGCACCTTCGCCGACGCGCGGATGCCATAGGTCTGGCTGGAGAAGATCTGCCGGCCGGGCGCATCCTGATCGACGAGATAGGCGAATCCCTTGGCCGTCAGCGGCCCGAGCTTGACGCCTGCGCCCGCGAAGACGTTGTCGCCTCCGATCGCCTGCTTGACCGTCGACGTGGCGGGCAGCTTATCCGCGGTGATGCCGTAGATCGTGCGATCGGACCAGGAATAGGCGACGTCGGCGAAGAATGGCCCGATCGCCTTCGCCTCGACGCGGACGGCGTCGAACGTCTGCTCGTTCTGGCGCCACGCGGCGGGCCCGACGAACCGCTGGTCGTCGAGCGCGATGAGCTGGCGGCCCGCGGTGATCGTCACCGCCTTCGAGCGATATTGCACCTGCGCGCGGTTGAGCTCGACGTTGCGGGGGTCGGAAACGCCGGCATAGGCGGTCCGGCCGTTGGTCGAGCTGTTATAGTCGGGATCGATCGGCAGCGTCCCTTCGGCCTCGACCAGCGCGGAGAAGCCGCTGCGCGTCGCCAGCTCCACGCCGGGCCGCAACCGCGCCGTGACCGCGTCGGCGTCCTTCGCGATCCCGTCCTGATGCACGTTCTCGTAGCGGATACGCAGGTCCGCCAAAGGCTTCAGCGTCAGCCCGTCGGCGATTGTGATCGGCGCGACGCCCGCCGACGCCGGGGGCGGCGCGGGAATCGGAAACGGCGTGACGAGCTGTGCCGCGGCGGGCGCCGCGGTCATCAGCGCGGCGCCGACCGCGAGCGGCAGCGCACGGCCGAGGTCGGCGGCGCGTGTCAGGTCGCGCGACATGGTATTCCTGATGGTCATCGATCCCGCCCTTCGTCTGTCGGCCGCGCGATCCTTCCGGATCGTTCACGAGCCCCGCCGCCCTACTAGGTTCACGCGCGCCGCTGCGCTATATGGCGGATGCTTCCAAGAGGAACCTTCATGTCCCTTCGCCCCTGGCGCGACATCGTGCGCCGTCCCAGCC
>JBPBQW010000075.1:0-5386 GCA_050955125.1 Janthinobacterium lividum | reverse complement strand
ACCTGCCCGGGCCCCGCGATCGTCACGGTGACGACGCCGGTTGCGCCCGCGAGATCGTCGAACACGATCGCGCCGCTGCCGGCGACCTGACTGCGATCATAGCCGCCCGCCTGGACGCGCGCGGTCGCCGCGACGACGTCGAGCAGCGCCAGCGCGTCGATCGCGCCTGCCGCCAGCGTCATTACGATCTGGCCCGCGGCCTCCACCGCGGTGCCGAGCGCGTCGTCGAAGGCCGCCCAGCGGTTCGTCGGGCCGACATCGAGCCACACGTCCGACGAAGTCGCCGGGTCGCGGCTGGCGTTGCCGGCGACGAGGCTCTCGTAGATCCGGTGCGTGGCCGCATCGATGACCCGCGCGCCGGTCTGATAGCTGGTGGTGAACGACCAGGCGGAGGCATCATCCTCCGCCACGCTGCTCGCCACGAGGACGGCATCGGTCACGGTGACCGGCTGGAGCAGGCGCAGCGTGGACGGCTGGCCGGCCGGCGCCGGATCGCCGCCGGGATCCGCGACCGTCTCGGTCTCGGCCAGCCCCTCGACCGTCAGCGTGCAGTAGCTGAGGGGCGGAAGCTGGAGGTCGAGTGAGAAGTCCTTGAAATACCCCTGCGGACTCAGCCACGCGCAACCGTTGTCGGCGACCCACCGCGAAGGCGTGGCACGCAAGCCGGCCAGCACCTGCTGTACCGCGTCGACATCGTCGAACAGGACGCCGAGCTTCACCGACAAGGTCCGGGAGAAGCCGCGCTCCACCACCGTCGTGACGCCGAAGGCGTCGGTGGTGCGGACGCTGTAATCGGTGATCCCGATCGTGGGCGTCGTCTCGACGGTGCCGAGCTCGATCGCCGTTCCGTCCGCCAGCTCGACCCTCATGCCGCGGCCGCCACGGTGATGGCAGTGCCGCCGTTCGGCTGGCTGACGCCGTCGAGGATGCGAGCGGCCTTGCCGGTGTTGCTGGCGGTCGCGGCGTGGCCGGCGTTGTTGTCCTGCCGCATCTGCTCGATCTCCGCCTTCAGGTCGGCCACCACTTCGCGCAGCGTGGAGGAGACGGTGTCGTTGGCCGGGGCTGCCGTCGCGGCCTGCGCCGTGGCGGCGGCCGAGGTCAGGCTGTCCGTGGTAGCGGTGGTGGTGGGCGCGCCGCCACGAGCGAGCGAGGTGACGACGCTATAGGTGGCCTCGAGGCTCGCCGCGGTCTGTGCCTGGATGCGGTCGAGTTCCTGCCGGCTGGTGGCGGCCGACTCCGCCGCGGTGAGCAGCGACTGCGACAGGCCCGGCAGGCTGTTCGCCGCCGTCTGATCGCCGCCGCGCGCCGCCGTGGTGGCGGCGTTGAACTGGCCGAGCAGGGACGCGAAGCTGCCATCGCCGGCCGTGGTGTTCAGGCCGCGGATGCGCGCGATCTCCGTTTCGATCGTGTCGCCCACTGACGTCCACGCGTCCGCCAGCGTCTTGGCGTCCTGCGCTGCCCAGACCTGCTGCTGGAGAGCGCGGTTGCTCGCGTCGACGTTCTGGAGGTCGAGCGCGCGGATGGCGGCCGTATCGCCCTGCGCGTCGAGCAGCTGGCGCTGGAGGTCCTGCTGCTCGGACAGGATGTCGGCCGCGCTCTTCGCGCCGTTGAGAGACGTCTCGAGGTCGGAGAAGGCCGGCGCCAGCTTCAGCAGCGTCGCATAGGTCGCCTGCCCGGAGGTCGACGTCAGATCCTGCGCCTCGACCAGCTGGCGGAAGCCGGCCAGCGTCGTGGGCATCGCCAGCCCGAGGCTCGCGAACACGTCCGCGAATTGCGCTGTCTTGGCCGCGGCCTGCTCGGACTTCGAATAGAAGTCCTGGAAGTAGGTGTCGGCCGCGCTGGTGAGGTCGCTCACGCTGTCGAACTGATCGGCGAGCCCGAGCTTCGCGGCGATGCCGAGTGATGCGGTGCTCTGGCCCAACTCGGACAGCGAGGCGGTGACGGACTCCACCGTCGAGCTGACGCGCACCAGAGTCTCGTAGGCGCCTTCGCCGACCTTCTGGAACTGCTCGATGCCAGGGAAGGCCGCTTCCGCCATGCTGTCGGCCGCCGCGCCGAACACGTTGCTCAGCTTCTCCTGGATCTGATCGCCTGTCAGGCCGGAGAGGTCGATCTTGCCGAGATCGACGACGAACCCGCTCAGGCGGCTCTGCACCGCGTCGGTCGCCTCGCCGAGCGGCCCAGCCGCCGCCGCGATGGCGGTGTCGAACGACTTCAGGATCAGCGTGAACTGGTTCTGCAACGTCGGGTCCGCCGCCGCATATTGCGTGGAGTAGGAGTGGCCAGTCGTGATGCCGAAGAACTTGTGCGTCGTGTCGACGTCGCTGTAGTTCTGCGCGTTATAGCCGCCGCTCTCAATGGCGCCGAGCGTCTGCGGGCCGCCGTAGAGGCCGGTGCCGGTGATCGTGCTCTTGGACCCGAACAGCGAACCGATGAAGTTGCTGATCGCGCCGAACACGCCGCCGATGACGGGGATGTGCGAGAGCAGCGACGCGGGGCCGGACAGGATGCTGCCGAGCGCATCCGTCTTGTTGCCGGTGTCGACGCCGGCCGACGCGTTGATGTTGTCGGTGCGGGCGACCAGCGCGGCGAAGCTGCCGATCTGGCTGTCGATCGACTTCAGGCTCGCCGCCATGTCGCGCGACGAGGCGAGCATCAGCGTGTCGACGCCCTTCAGGTCGGTGATCGCGTTCTTGATGCTGTCGGATTTGGCCGTGGTATCGCCCAGCACGGTGCCCGTGCCGTCGTTGGCCGCGACGGGCTTGCTGCCACCGCCGCCGAACGATCCCGCCACCGAGACGCCGATCGCCGCCAGCGCCGCGATCGTGGCGGCACCAGCCGCGAGGTTGAGCGGGAACGGCAGGCTGCTGATCGCCGACACGACCGCCTCAACCGCCTTGGAAGCGGTACGCGCTACGCTGTTCGCGATCGACGACCCGGTCTCGGCGGCATCTTGCACCATGGCCTTGATCGACATGGCGAACTGGATTGCGCGGAAGGCCATCTCGGCATCCTGCAGGACCTTGTACCCGGAGCTTCCCTCCGTGAAGAAGCCCTTGGCCGCCGCCGCCGCGTCGCCCCACGCGCCGACCTGCAACGTCGCGGTTTGCAGGGCATACTTCTGGTTATCGAGGTCGAGCGCTTTCTGATCGCCCGCGTCCTTCTTGAGCTGCGCCGTATGCTGCTCATCGAGCCGGGCGCTCGTGGCGTGATAGCTGGCATAGGTCGACGCTAGATCGCCCAGTGCCTTGCCCGCCGAGCCGAATGCATCCGACATGCCCTGGCCTGCCGTCTGCGCGTTGCTGGCGATGATGTCCCACAGATCCGCGCTCTTCGAGAGCTGGGCGTTCCAATCGTCCTGCGCTCGCGTGTTCGCCTGCTGCTGGTCGGCGATCCGAACCTGATTGGCGATGTACGTCTGCGCATAGGCGTCGGTCGTGCCGCGGTATCGGTCCTCAGCTTCCTGGGTCGCCTTCAGTGTGGCCAACGCATGTACGCGCTCGGCGTCGGTCGCGCCGACGAGCTGCGCCTCTTCGCGAAGCGTGGCGAGCTGGCGGGCAGCCGCCGCATCGTCCGCAACGGCCGTCTTGCCATATGCAGCTGCTTTGGCCGTCACCTGTGCATCGCGCTGATCCTGAAGCGCCTTCGTGGCCCGATCCGCTTCTGTCGCCAAGCCGCGCTGCTGAGCGGCCTCGATTGCCGCCAGGATCGGCAGCTCAGCGATGCGCTGCTGAACAAGCGCATCGGCTTGCGCCGCCGGGATGTTGCCCGCAGCCACCATGCCGTTCACGTCGGCCTGAATGGCCGCTTGGTCCCGCATCGACGCGGCCGTCTTCTCGCTGTCCGACACGCGCTGGGCGATCGAGAGCCGGACCTGCCGATCGACCGCAGCCTCCACATCGGCGCGGCTCTTGATCGCCTTGCTCTCGGCCTTCTCACGCGCTTCCGCGATCAGCGCAGCAGCACCTGACACCTTGTAGGCGTCAGCCAGCGCGTAGAGGTTCTTGATCTGCGCCTCGACAGCCTCGGCGTTCAGCGCATTGTGGTCGACCTTCGGTGCCTTGGGCGTGCGGTTCGCTTTCAGGGCGTTGGCTTGGGCGAGTTGCTGATCCTTATTGTGCTGGATCGCGTTGACGCCGACCTGCTTCCAGAACGCCGCGTCTGCTTTCTTCGCGTCGTTGTAGGCCTTCGTATAGCCATCACCGTACGCCATCACGGCCTTAGCAGCGGCGCCTGCGTTCGGGTTATCGATCGGCGTGATTTGCAGCGGCTTCAACGGTCCGATGTTCACGCCCGGCACCTTGTCTGCCGCGGCGATCAGGCCGTTGAGCCCGTCGACACCCGCCTGCACCAGCTTGTTCAGCGCGCCGATCGCGGCGTTGACGCCCTGCACGAACAGATCGCCGAACACGGCCGGGAAGGCGCTCCACGTGGTCTTCACCGCGTTGAAGGTGCCGACGCCCGCGGCGGTGATGCCGGCAGAAACGACGTTCCACGCCTCCAGCACATAGCCGAAGGCGGTCGCGGCGCCGCTCTTGAAGCTGTCCCAGCGCCCGCCCGCGTCCGCGCCGTCAGAGATCGTCTTCCACAGCCCGGCCATCACGTCGCCGGCCGTGACGGTGACGTCGGTCAGTTCCTTGATCTTCCCGCCGGCCTTGTCGGTGCCATCGCTGAGTTCGAGCATCTCCTTGTGCGTGAGGCCCAGGCTGTCGCGGAACTTGGTCAGTTCCCCGCTATCCTTCACCTGGCCCTGGAACTGCTTGAAGGCGACGAAGGCCGTACCGGCGACGATCGCCAGGGGAGCCGCGATCGGCAGGACGGCAGCGAGCATGCCGCCCAGCGCCTTGGTCAATCCCCACACGCCGCCCTCGGTCATGGTGGCGACCTGGCCGAGCTGCGCGACGTGCTGGAACAGGATCTGCGTGGGCGGCGCACCCGCCGCGATCTGATCGATTGACGCCTTCAGCACATGCGTCAGCTCCATCGTGCCGGCGCGCGAGACACCGGTCGCGTTGGCATGCGCGCCGTGGGCCGTCGTGGCCTTGCCCAGCGCCGCCGTTTCCGCCTCGAGCTGGCCGTTCAGGGCGATCTGCTGGCGCGCATACTCGGCCGGAGCGGTCGCGCCGGCATGGTACAGGCGCGTCGACTCCGCCAGCTGGTCGTTATACCGCTTGGTCGTCGCATACAGCGGGTCGGTCGCAATCCGGATGCGCTCGGCCGCCGCTGCATCCGCTTCCTGCGCTGCTGCCGAACCCTGCACAATCGCCGCCAGACGAGCGTGCTCGTCGGCCGCGCGCTTGGTCGACGCCGCGGCCAGATCGTTCGCGCGGGCCTCGTCCTCAGCCGCACGTGCGGCGAGCGCGCTATAGGTCGCGCCTGCGCTCGT
>JBPBQW010000074.1:0-5998 GCA_050955125.1 Janthinobacterium lividum | reverse complement strand
CGCCTGAACGAGACGAGCTTCACGATCGACCGTCCCGGCCTGTACTTCGGCCAGTGTTCCGAGCTGTGCGGCGCGCGTCACGCGCTGATGCCGATCGCGGTGGAGGCGGTTCCGCCTGCTACCTTCGCCGCCTGGGTGCGCGCCAAGGGCGGCACGATGCCCGGCGGTGGCCCGGCGGGCGTCGCCACGACCCAGCCGTCGGACAAGGTGATCCCGCAGCCGGGCGCGACCGGCGCGCTGCAGGCGAAGCCGGCCGAGTTCAAGACGGCGCCGGCCGGTCCCAACCCGACGACGACGACCCCCACGACCGGCCTCAACACGCGCGCTACCGGCAACCCTGCCGGCAGCGGCGACGCGGGACAGTAAGACGATGACCGACACCGCCCTCTCGCCGCTCGCGTTCGAAGCGCACCCGCACGACCATGCGGACGCGCATGCCGATCACAAGCCGGGCTTCTTCGCGCGCTGGTTCATGTCCACGAACCACAAGGACATCGGCACGCTGTACCTGATCTTCGCGATCGTCGCAGGGATCATCGGCGGGTCGATCTCGGGCATGATGCGGATGGAGCTCGCGCATCCGGGCATCCAGTATCTCCAGGGCTGGGCCTCGATGCTCGACGGCGGTCAGGCGAGCCTCGACCAGTCGCTCCACCTGTGGAACGTCCTCATCACCGCGCACGGCCTCATCATGGTGTTCTTCATGGTGATGCCGGCGATGATCGGCGGGTTCGGCAACTGGTTCGTGCCGATCATGATCGGCGCGCCCGACATGGCGTTCCCGCGGATGAACAACGTGTCGTTCTGGCTGCTGGTGCCTGCCTTCTCGCTGCTGCTCGCCTCGCCGTTCTTCGGCGGCGCGGGCAACGGCTGGACGCTGTACGCGCCGCTGTCGACCTATGGCGAGCCGGGGCCGTCCACCGACATGGCGATCTTGGCGCTCCACCTCGCGGGCGCGTCGTCGATCCTGGGCGCGATCAATTTCATTACCACCATCTTCAACATGCGCGCGCCGGGCATGACGCTCCACAAGATGCCGCTGTTCGTCTGGTCGGTGCTGGTGACCGCCTTCCTGTTGCTGCTGGCGCTCCCGGTCCTTGCCGCGGCGATCACCATGCTGCTCACCGATCGCAATTTCGGGACGACCTTCTTCGACCCGGCGGGCGGCGGCGATCCGATCCTGTACCAGCATCTGTTCTGGTTCTTCGGCCATCCCGAAGTCTACATCATGATCCTGCCGGGCTTCGGCATCGTCAGCCAGATCATCTCGACGTTCAGCCGCAAGCCGGTCTTCGGCTATCTCGGCATGGCATACGCGATGGTCGCGATCGGGGTCGTCGGCTTCGTGGTGTGGGCGCATCACATGTTCACCACCGGCCTGTCGGTGAACACCAAGATGTACTTCACCGCCGCGACGATGGTGATTGCGGTGCCGACCGGCATCAAGATCTTCTCGTGGATCGCGACGATGTGGGGCGGCTCGCTCACCTTCAAGACGCCGATGGTCTGGGCGATAGGCTTCATCTTCATGTTCACCGTCGGCGGCGTCACGGGTGTCGTGCTCGCCAACGGCGGCATCGACGATTACATGCAGGACACTTACTACGTCGTAGCGCATTTCCATTATGTGCTGAGCCTGGGCGCGGTTTTCTCGTTGTTCGCCGGTTTCTATTACTGGTTCCCGAAGATGTCGGGCAAGATGTACAACGAGTTCCTGGGCCAGGTTCACTTCTGGGTATTCTTCGTCGGCGTGAACGTCATGTTCTTCCCGATGCACTTCCTGGGTTTGCAGGGCATGCCGCGCCGCATCCCGGACTACACCGGCCAGTACGAGCATTGGAACACGGTCGCCTCGGTCGGCTACATGATCATGGCCGCCGGAATGGTCGTGTTCTTCGTCAACCTGATCTATTCGCTGATCGCCGGGCCCAAGGCGGGCGACAACCCCTGGGGCGAGGGTGCGACGACGCTGGAGTGGACGCTGTCCAGCCCGCCGCCGTACCATCAGTTCGAGACGCTGCCGCGAATCGACTGACGCCGGACGATCGGATTTCACGACGAGGCCTCGGGAGCGATCCCGGGGCCTTTTCCGTTCCGAAGCCCGGGTCCGCCTGTGGCCCCACGAGTGTTCCGTCGCGGCCGACGACGGCATTTCAACGGCTACCGTTCCTGTCCGAACGGTCCTATGGTCTTCGCACGCCATGACCTCCGCGCTTGCTGTCCCCCTTCCTGCCGACTGGCGCGACTTCCTTGCGCTGACCAAGCCGCGCGTGATGTCGCTGGTCGTCTTCACCGGGCTTTGCGGGATGCTGGCGGCGCCGATCCCGATCGATCCGGTGCTGGGCTTCACCGCGATCCTGTGCATCGCGCTCGGCGCGGGCGCGGCCGGGGCGCTGAACCAGTGGTACGAATCGGACATCGACCGGGTGATGCGACGCACGGCCAAGCGACCGCTTCCCGCCGGCCGGATGGAGCGGCCCGCCGCGTTGCAGTTCGGCGTCGGACTGGCGGCGTTCTCGGTCATCCTGATGGGCCTGGCCGTCAACGTGACGGCGGCGGCCATCCTGACCGCGTCCATCCTGTTCTACGTCCTGATCTATACCGTGTGGCTGAAGCGCCGGACGCCGCAGAACATCGTGATCGGCGGCGCGGCGGGGGCGTTCCCGCCGTTGATCGGGTGGGCCGCGGCGACGGGCCATGTCGCGACGCTGCCGCTGCTGATGTTCGCGCTCGTCTTCCTGTGGACGCCGCCGCATTTCTGGGCGCTCGCGTTGTTCATGCAGTCGGATTATGCGGCGGCGGGCGTGCCGATGCTGCCGGTCGTCGCCGGCGCTGCCGCGACCCGTCGGCAGATCGGGCTGTACACCGTCGCGATGGCGGGCGTCGCGATGGCACCCTGGGCGCTCGGCCTGACCGGAGCGGTCTATGGCTGGGCGGCTGTGGCGATGACGACGGTGTTCGCGGGCATGGCGGCGAAGGTGGCGCTCCGGTCGCCAGTGACCGGAGACGCGCTGAAGCCCGAAAAGCGGTTGTTCGCCTATTCGATCCTCTATCTTTTCATGATGTTCGGCGCGCTCGTCGTCGACCGGTGGGTGGCATGACCGACGACCCTGATCCCTCGCCCTGGCAGGCTCCGCCGCTCGTCGACGTCGACGACGCGATCCGTCAGCGGCAACGCGGCCGCGCGATCGTGATGGCGGTGCTGCTCGGCGCGCTCGTGGCGCTGATCTTCTTCGTCACGATCGCCAAGATCAGGGCGGGCATGAAATGATCCGTACCATGAGCGCGACCGGTCGCACCGCGGCGCTGGCGGTGCTCGCCATCTGCTTCATGACCGGCCTCGCCTACGCCAGCGTGCCGCTCTACCGGCTGTTCTGCCAGGCGACCGGCCTCAACGGCACGACCAACCGCGGCCTGCGCGCACCCGGCGCGACGGGAAGCGCGATGACCGTCTCGTTCGACACCAATGTCGCGCCCGGGATGCCGTGGCGGTTCCGGCCCGAGGCGTCGTCGGACAAGGTGGACGTGGGCGCGCGCGACATGGCGTTCTTCCTGGCCACCAACACCTCGAACCACCCGATCACCGGCACCGCCACGTATAACGTGACGCCAGAGGAGGTCGGCAAGTATTTCACCAAGATCCAGTGCTTCTGCTTCACGCAACAGACGCTCGCGCCCGGCGAGACGGCGCGCATGCCCGTCATCTTCTACGTCGATCCCAAGATCCTGACCGATCCCGACACGCGCGACGTCCAGAACATCACCCTGTCCTATACCTTCTTCCCGATCGAGGCCGGCAAGGCGACGGCGCGGACGGCCAAGGACGGCTGACGCAGGCGGCCCGTTCGTCCGGGGCGATCACCCCTTTGCCGACGAGGCGTTTCGCATTAGAGCAGGGATACGACCGAACAGGGAAGACGCGATGGCTGCCGGCGCGAAGAACCACGATTTCCACATCCTGCCTCCCAGCATCTGGCCGATCTTCGGCTCGTTCTCGGCATTGGCGATGGCGGCGGGCGGGATCGCATGGATGCACGGCGGCCATACCGGCCATCCCAACGGCGGCGGCTGGGTCTTCTTCATCGGGCTCGCCGGCGTGCTGTTCACCATGTATTCCTGGTGGGCGCAGGTCATCAAGGAGGCGCACCACGGCGATCACACGCCGGTCGTCCAGCTGCATTTCCGCTACGGCATGATCCTGTTCATCGCGTCGGAGGTCATGTTCTTCGTCGGATGGTTCTGGGCGTTCTTCGACTTCTCGCTCTTTCCGGCGGCGATCGGGTATGTCGACGGGGCCGTGACCCACGCGCAGGAAGGCGCCGCCGCCCTGACGGCGAGCTGGCCGCCCAAGGGCCTCGAGGTCCTCGACCCGTTCAAGTTCCCGCTGCTCAACACGATGATCCTGCTGACCAGCGGCACGACCGTCACCTGGGCGCACCACGCACTGATCCACGGTCAGCGCGGCGGCGTGAAGCGCGGCCTGTGGGGACTGATCGGCGTCGGCGACCGCGACGGCGTGCTAAAGGGCCTGTGGCTCACGATCGTGCTCGGCATCGTGTTCAGCTGCATCCAGGCGCTGGAATATTCCGATGCGCCCTTCCCGTACAAGGGCCTGAACTACGGCGCGTCGTTCTTCATGGCGACCGGCTTCCACGGTTTCCACGTGCTGATCGGCACGATCTTCCTGATCGTGTGTCTGGTTCGCGCCTACAAGGGCGACTTCACGCCGCGCCAGCATTTCGGGTTCGAGGCGGCGGCCTGGTACTGGCATTTCGTCGATGTCGTGTGGCTGTTCCTGTTCGTGGTGATCTACGTCTGGGGTGGTTGGGGCGCGCCGATCCACGTCGGCTGACGCCGATCCGGCCCGTCGCGATCGTGGTGGGCCGATCCTTTGCTAGGGGACCCAAGCCGATGAGCGAGAGCGTCCCTCCTGCCGACCCCGACCCCGACGACACGTCGCCCGCCGTCGCCCCGTTGGCGATCGGGGCGCTGTTCGTGTCGGGCACCCGCGGCCTGTGTCCCCGCTGCGCGCAGCCGACCATCTATGCCGGGCTCATCAAGTTCGCCGATCGTTGCTCGTCGTGCGGGCTCGACTTCACTCAGTTCAATGTCGGCGACGGGCCGGCCGCGTTCCTGACGCTCATCATCGGCACGGTGATCGTCGCCGCCGCGGTGCTGGTCCAGGTCGCCTATGATCCGCCCGTCTGGGTTCAGATGCTCATCTGGGTGCCCGTCACCGCCGCCGCGGTCGTCGCCTGCCTGCGGGTCGCCAAGGGGGTGCTGCTGACGGTCGAGTACCGACAGGCGGCGCACGAGGGGAAAATCCAGTCGTGAGCGTCCGCGCGGACCGGCCGTATCGCCCGGTGCCGGTCGGGCCGACGATCGTCGTCGTGCTCGCCATCGCCGCGATGATCGGCCTCGGCCTGTGGCAGTTGCTGGACCGGTTGCCCGCCAAGAATGCCTATCTGGCGCAGCTCGCCGCCAATCCCGCGAGACCGCCGATCGCCTTCCCGCGCTTTCCCGACGACACGTTGCTGTTCCGGCGCGCGACCGGCTTCTGCCTTCAGCCGACCCGGATCACGCTGACCGGCGCGGGCGCCTCGGGCTTCCGCGCCATCGCCGACTGCCGCACGGGAGCCGAGGGCCCCGGCATGATCGTGCAGCTCGGCACGACGATCGATCCCATGCGCCACGTCCGTTGGCGCGGGGGGCCGGTGTCGGGCACGATCAGCCATGCCCCCGACGCCCGGCCGTTGATCGCGGGCCTGGTGGACCATCAGCCCGAGCGGTTGATGCTCGTCGCCGACCACCCCGTCGACGGTCTGGCCGCCAACGGCCGGCCCACCCTCGACTCGGTACCCAACAACCACTTGGCCTATGCCGGACAATGGTTCTTCTTCGCTGCCATCGCCGCGATCATCTACGCGCTGGCGCTGCGCCGGCGATGGGCGACCCGCGTCCTTGGGCCGGTTGCTCCGCCGCCACCTGCCCGCTAACC
>JBPBQW010000073.1:0-8841 GCA_050955125.1 Janthinobacterium lividum | reverse complement strand
CCGGTTCGAGCTGATCGACTATCGCCGCGTGGAGGGGACGTTCGACCGCATCGTGTCGGTCGGCATGTTTGAGCATGTCGGCCCGCCGCAATACCGCACCTTCTTTCGCCAGTGCCGCCGACTGCTCGCGCCCGACGGCGTCATGCTGTTGCATACCATCGGCCGCTTGGGCGGACCCGGCGTGACGGACGATTTCACCGCCAGATACATCTTCCCCGGCGGCTACAACCCCGCGCTGTCGGAGATCGTGCGCGCGAGCGAGCCGACGCGGCTGTTCCTGACCGATGTCGAGGTCCTGCGGCTGCATTACGCCCACACGCTCAACGAATGGTATCGCCGCACGGTCGCCGCAAAGGATCAGATCGTCGCCCTGTACGACGAGCGTTTCTATCGCATGTGGACCTTCTATCTCGCGGGCGCGGCCTGCGCGTTCGAGAACGGGTCGCTGTGCAACTACCAGCTGCAATATTCGCGCAGCCGCACCGCATTGCCGATCGTGCGCGACTATATGGCCGCCGACGAGTCCCGGCTGCTCGGCCAGGGATAAGGCCGATCAGCGCTGGCCGGACGGTGCCTTCAGGGCGCCGCGCGCGGCGGCGCGCTCGGCGGCGCTGATGACGCCGTCGTGATTGGTGTCGTAGCGGTCGAACGTCTGCATCATCATCGCCTCCGATTCGGCCAGCGTGATGCGCCCGTCGTGGTTGGTGTCCGTCCGCCCGAACCACAGTTCGGTCAGCTGGCGCGCCTGCTGATGGTTCAGCGGGTGGGCGGCGCTGGCGGTCTTCATGTGGTCGAACCGGGCGGCGACTTCGGCGCGGCTCAGCGTACCGTCGTGGTCGAGGTCGGTCGCGGCGAACTCGGTCCGGACCAGGTTCAGCGCCGCGGCCCGGCTGCTCTGCGGCGCGGCGGGCGCCCTCTGCGCCGCGACGGGCAGGGCGAGGACGGTGCCGGCGACGGCCAGCGCGGACAGGGCGATACGGATCATGGTCGCGGCGGCTAACGCCCGAAGGCTGCATGCGGGCTGAACATGCGCGGCGCGCCCGCGCGGGGCCCGGCCCGAACATCGTTGCACCCCGGCGGCCCGCGCCGTAAGCGCGCGCCATGTCCGACACCCGCTCCTTGCTCCCCGTCCCCGGTGCCCAGACCGGCATCTCCAAGGTCGTCCTCGCCTATTCGGGCGGGCTCGACACCAGCGTCATCCTCAAATGGCTGCAGCAGAACTACAACGCGGAGGTCGTCACCTTCACCGCGGACCTCGGCCAGGGCGAGGAACTCGAGCCCGCGCGCCACAAGGCGGAGCTGCTGGGCATCAAGCCCGAGAACATCTTCATCGAGGACCTGCGCGAGGAGTTCGTGCGCGACTACGTCTTCCCGATGATGCGCGCCAACCCGGCGTACGAAGGTCTGTACCTGCTGGGCACGTCGATCGCGCGCCCGCTGATCGCCAAGCGCCAGGTCGAGATCGCGCGCATGGTGGGCGCCGACGCGGTCAGCCACGGCGCCACCGGCAAGGGCAACGACCAGGTGCGATTCGAGCTCGGCTATTACGCGCTCGCCCCCGACATCAAGGTGATCGCGCCGTGGCGCGAGTGGGACCTGACGAGCCGCACGAAGCTGATCGAGTTCGCCGAGCAGAACCAGATCCCGATCGCCAAGGACAAGCGCGGCGAGTCGCCCTTTTCCGTCGATTCCAACCTGCTCCACACATCGTCCGAGGGCCGCGTGCTCGAGGATCCGTGGGAGGAGGTGCCCGACTACGTCTTCTCGCGCACCGCGAACCCGGAGGACGCGCCCGACACGCCGGAGACGATCACGATCGATTTCGAGCGCGGCGACGGCGTCGCGCTGAACGGCCAGGCGATGTCGCCCGCCACGCTGCTCGCCGCGCTCAACGACCTCGGCCGCACGCATGGTATCGGCCGCCTCGACCTCGTCGAGAACCGCTTCGTCGGCATGAAGTCGCGCGGCATGTACGAGACTCCCGGTGGCACCATCTATGCCCTCGCCCATCGCGGCATCGAGCAGCTGACGCTCGACCGCGGCGCCGCGCACCTCAAGGACGAGCTCGCGCCGCGCTATGCCGAGCTCATCTACAACGGTTTCTGGTTCAGCCCCGAGCGCGAGATGCTGCAGGCGGCGATCGACCACAGCCAGGAAAAGGTCACGGGCACCGTGCGGCTGAAGCTGTACAAGGGCAACGTCGCCGTCACCGGCCGCAAGTCGCCGCACTCGCTGTATTCGGAAAAGGTCGTGACGTTCGAGGACGACCAGGGCGCCTACGATCAGCGTGACGCGGCCGGCTTCATCAAGCTGAACGCGCTTCGGCTGCGACTGCTGGGGCGGCGCGACCGCGGGTAGCCCGGCGGCACCGCCCCCGCGCATCCACGCCAAGTGTCGATCCGCGACGCTAAGCGCTTGTGAGCGCGCGTACCGCTGCATAGGACGGGCGGATATGACGCCCGCGCCAGCTTACGAGAAACTCCACTGGTGGCAGACGCGGCGCTTCGTGGTCGCGATGACGCTGCTGGCGATCGTGCCGCTCGTCTGGCCGACGATCCCGCCGCTGGTCGACCTGCCCGGCCACATGGGCCGGTACCGGGTGCAGCTGTCGATCGGCGACCAGCCGTGGCTGTCGCACTGGTATGATTTCCACTGGCAGATGATCGGCAATCTGGGGGTCGACCTGGCGATCGAGCCGATGGCCAGGATCTTCGGGCTGGAGCTGGGCACCAAGCTGATCGTGATGGCGATCCCGGCGCTGATCGTCACCGGCCTGCTGTGGATCGCGCGCGAGGTGCACGGGCGCATCCCGCCCACCGCGCTGTTCGCGCTGCCGCTGGCGTACAGCTATCCGTTCCAGTTCGGCTTCGTGAACTTCATGCTGTCGATGGCGCTGGCGTTCAACCTGTTCGCCTGGTGGCTGCGCCTCGCGCGGCAGGGACGGCTGGCGTTCCGGGCGGCGGTGTTCGTGCCGCTCAGCTGCGCGCTGTGGACCTGCCATACCGTCGGCTGGGGCGCGCTGGGCGTGCTCGCCTTCTCGTCGGAGATGATCCGTCAGCACGATCGCGCGTTCGGCACGGCGGCGCCGGGCAACCGCCTGCCCTGGTCGCGCGACGAGCTTCGTCGCTGGGGCGTCGCCTGGATCCGCGCGGGGGTGGGCGTCCTGCCGCTCGCGCTGCCCATCGTCCTGATGGCCGTGTGGCGGTCGGGCGAGCATGTCGGCGGGCAGACGTTCGACTGGTTCAACTGGCGGGCGAAATACGCCTGGCTACTGATGGTGCTGCGCGATCGCTGGATGCCGTTCGACGTCGCCTCCACCGCCGTGCTCGTCCTCATCCTGTTTCGCGGCTTCCGCGATCCGGCGATCGAATATTCGCGCCAGCTGGGGCTGTCGGCGCTGTTCCTGCTGGCGGTGTTCCTCACCCTGCCCCGCGTGGTGTTCGGATCGGCCTATGCCGACATGCGGCTGGCGCCGTTCGCGGTCGCGGTCGCGCTGATCGCGATCCGGCCGCGACGGGGCCTGTCGTTGCGCAGCGCGAACACGCTGGCGATCGCGGGCCTCGCGTTCGTCGTGGTGCGGATGGGCGCCTCCACCGTCAGCTACGCGATGTTCGCGGGCAGCTACGACCGCCAGCTCGCCGCGCTCGATCACCTGCCGCCGCATGCGCGGCTCGTCAGCTTCGTCGGCGAGACGTGCCATAACCAGTGGACGATGTCGCGGCTGGAACATCTGCCCGCGATCGCGCTGGAGCGGCGGCTGGCCTATACCAACGACCAATGGTCGATGGCGGGCGCGCAATTGCTGACGACGCGGTACCGCGCGGCGCAGCGCTATGCGCACGACCCGTCTCAGATCGTGACCTCCGTCCAGTGCCCGCGCGAATATTGGCGACCGATCTCGCGCAGCCTGGCGCACTTCCCGCGCGACGCGTTCGATTACGTCTGGCTGATCCGGGTCCCGTCCTACGATCCGGCGCTGGAGCGCGGGCTGGTGCCGGTCTGGCGAATGGGGGCGGCGGGAGCGACCGGGTCGAGCGCGCTGTTCCGCGTCGACCATGCCGTGCCCGCGCCGGCGATGCCGGCCAGCATACGGCCGCCCCGGCCGTCGCTCATCCCGTCCGTCTGAACGGCGTCATCTCGCCGAGATACGCCTGATCGCTCTCCACCGACTCGCGCTCGCGCACCACGAAATCGGCGACGGCGCGGCGGAACGCGGGGTCGGGGATGTAGTGCGCGGACCAGGTCGGCACCGGCGCATAGCCGCGCGCCAGCTTGTGCTCGCCCTGCGCCCCCGCCTCCACTGTCTTCAGCCCGCGCGCGATCGCGGCGTCGATCGCCTGGTAATAACACAGCTCGAAATGGAGGAACGGCACCTCCTGCGTGCACCCCCAATAGCGCCCGTACAGCGCATCGCCGCCGACGAGGTTGAGCGCGCCCGCGATCGGCCGTCCGTCGCGCAGCGCCAGGATCAGCAGGACCTGGGTGCCCATCGCCGCGCCCAGCATCGAGAAGAACGGCCGCGTGAGGTACGGCCGCCCCCATTTGCGGCTGCCGGTGTCCTGATAGAAGCGCCAGAACGCGTCCCAGTGATCCTCGGTGATCTCGGCGCCGGTCAGATGCACGATCTCCAGCCCCTCGACCGCCGCGGCGCGCTCCTTGCGGATCGCCTTGCGCTTGCGGCTCGCCAGCGCATCCAAGAAGTCGTCGAAGCTGCCATAGCCCTCGTTGCGCCAGTGGAACTGCGTCCCCTCGCGCACCAGCCAGCCCGCCGCCTCGAACAGCGGCAATTGCCCGGGATCGACGAACGTCGCGTGCGCGGAGGACAGGCCGTGCTGGTCCACCACCGCCTCGATTCCGGCCAGCAACGCCGCGCCCGCGTCGCGCCCGACGGCATCGTCGCGCAGCAGCAACCGGGGTCCCGGCACCGGCGTGAACGGCACCGCGACCTGAAGCTTGGGATAGTAATCGCCGCCCGCCCGGCTCCACGCGTCGGCCCAGCCGTGGTCGAACACATATTCGCCCTGGCTGTGGCTCTTGGCATAGGCGGGCGCGATCGCGGCAGGGCGCCCATCGGCATCGTCGACGACGATCGGGATCGCCTGCCACCCCGTCCGCGCACCGACGCTGGCGGACCGCTCCAAAGCATGGAGAAAGGCGTGGGAGAGGAAGGGGTTGCCCCCTCCGGCGCAGGCGTCCCAGTCCGCGGCGGCGATCGAGCCGACGCCGTCGGCGAGGCGGGCGGTGACGGTGGTCGAAGAGCGGCTCATCGCTCCGGCATGTAAGCGGCTGGCGGGGTCGACGAAAGGATGTGTAGGATGGTCGCCGCCGAAATGTCGACCTCGGCCGGTTCCCCCCGACCGGTCCGACGTCACGCGGGGAGGATGGCGTGAGAGACCTGATCCTGAAGATGTCCGTCTCGATCGACGGGTTCGTCGCCAGTCACGATGGCGACAACGGCTGGATGTTCGGCGGGGACGAGGCGGCGAAAGCGTGGTCGATCGAGACGCTGTGGACCGCCGGGCTCCACATCATGGGCAGCCGGACCTTTGCCGACATGGCCGGATACTGGCCGACGTCGACGAGTCCGTTCGCGCCGCCGATGAACGGGATTCCCAAGGCCGTCTTCTCGGGAAGGGGAACGGCCATCCTGCCGGCCGCGAGCGACGAGCCGGGGCAAGCCGGCGCGGAAAGCTGGGCGACGGCCCATGTCGCGAGCGGTGACCTCGCCGACGAGGTGGCGGCGCTGAAAGCCCGGGACGGCGCGCCGATCATCGCCCATGGCGGCGCCGCCTTCGCCCGTGCGCTGATCGCCCGGGGCCTGGTCGACCGGTTCGCCCTGCTGGCGCACCCGGTGGCGCTCGGCGCGGGGCTGACGATCTTTTCCGACCTCCCGGTGCCGCTGCGGCTCGCGCTGGTGAGCTCGACCGCCTTTCCGGGGGGCGCCGTCGCCCAGGTCTATCGAGTGGCGTAGCGTTCCCCCGCGACGCGCCAGCGACTCAGTCGAGCACGGTCCCGCCCAGCTCGATGATCGCGTCGACCTCGACGGCGGCGCCCAGCGGCAGGACGGGAACGCCCACCGCGGATCGCGCGTGGCGACCGGCGTCGCCGAACAGCGCGACCATCAGCTCGGACGCGCCGTTCGCCACCTGCGGCTGCTGCGTGAAGTCGGGAGCGGAGTTGACGAAGACGCCCAGCTTCACGATCCGCTTCACGCGGCCGAACCCGCCGAGCGCCGCCTTGATCTGCGCCGCCACCATCAGGCCGCACAGCCGCGCCGCCTCCTGCCCCTCCTCCAGGCTCATCCCGTCGCCCAGCCGCCCGGTGACGAGCTGGCCGTCCTTGAACGGCAACTGGCCCGACAGGTGCAGCATCCCCCCTGCCTCGACGGCGGGAACATAGGCGGCGACCGGGGCGGCAGCTTTGGGAAGCGTCAGGCCGAGGTCGGCGAGCGCGCGGTCGATACGGTCGGTCATGCGGAGGCTCCATCATGCGCGGGTTCGGGCGTCAAGTCGGGCGCCGGCACGCCCTCGGCAAATCGCGCGGCGATCCAGTCGCGCGCCGCGCGCCAGTCGTCGATCCGGGCGTGGGCAGCGGGCGCGGGCGGCACGTTGGGCGCGAGTGCGGGCTCCGACACCATGTGCAGCCGCCAGACGCCCGGCGCATGGCGCGCGACCGAATCGTGGTGCACCGCCAGATCGTCGACGAAGACGGTGACGGGCGAGCCGCGGTCGGTGGCATGCTCCGCGACGAGCGCCGCGACCGGCGCTCCCTTGCCGCCGTGGTTGGTCTCGACGCGGACCTCGATCCCGTGGCCGGCGAGCTGCTCGCTGCGGGGCAGGCGGCACGCGTCGGAGATGTTGGTCAGCACCACTACGTCCGCCGCTTCCCGCAACGCGGCTAGCGCCTCGGCAGCGTGCGGGACCAGCGTCTGCCTGTGCATCTGCCCCGGAAAGAAGCCGCCGAGCAGCGCCCACATTTCCTCCTGCGCCGGCGTGCTGCCGTCCGCGCGCGTCATCGCGGTCGCGAAGTCGTGATGGCCGATCCGGAAATCGATCGCATGCTCCTCGCCCAGCCAAGTCGAGAAATGCCGCACCATGTGGAGCAGCACCTCGTCGCAATCGGTGATGAGCAGCGGGCGGGGGGTGATCTGGGTCATGCCGCCTCCAGCGCCGCACGCGCCGCGACGAGCGCCTGGGGCGGGCGGCCCAGCTGCGCCGCGCAGGCGACGAGGTCGGGCTCATAACCTTCGAGGAAGCCCAGCACCGCGGCCAGTACCGCGGGCTCGCCCGCCCGGGCCTTCAGGTCGCGGGGATCGAGGCCGGTGACGTCGAGGAGGCGCAAGGCCCGGTCGGGTTCCGCCAGCGTCCACACCAGCGCGCGCAGTCCCAGCTCGGACGCACCCGGAACGGGGTCGTTGTCGTTTGTCTCTGCCGCCGCCATCGCCTATCCCTCGTCCTCAGCCGGAGGGATCGCGTGGCAAAACGGGTGCTCGTTGTCGAGGACAACGAACTCAATCTGAAGCTGTTCTGCGACCTGTTGCGCGCGCACGACTATGTCGCGGAGCCGGTGCGCGACGGGCGGCAGGCTGTCGCCCGGACGCGCGAGACGCTGCCCGACCTGATCGTGATGGACATCCAGATGCCCCACGTCACCGGTTACGAGCTGATCCTGGAACTGAAGGCGGACGAGGATCTGCGTGCGATCCCGATCATGGCCGTCACCGCCTATGCCGGTCGCGGCGACGAGGACCGCATCCGCGCGGCGGGCGCGGATGCGTATGTGTCGAAACCGATCAGCCTGATGCGGTTCGTGGAATGCGTACGGTCACTGGCTTCGCCCTGAACCGCCACCGGCACAATGGCTCATCCGGCCACCGACCCCCTCGTCACGATAGCTCCCGGCCCTCGCCGAGATACCGACAGCCCTTTCGAGCTGCCTGTCGGATCACTTGATCTTGGCTTCCTTGAAGTCGACATGCTTGCGCACGACGGGATCGTACTTCTTGAAGGACAGCTTCTCGGTCTTGGTCCGCGGGTTCTTCTTGGTCACGTAGAAGAAGCCGGTGTCGGCCGAGCTGACGAGCTTGATCTTGATGGTGGTCGGCTTGGCCATGGGCCTGTGATCCTTGCGAACGACGATGCGGCGCAGGCGCACCGGCACCCACGCGGAAAGCCGGGCGAATGACGCAGCGGCGCGCTCAAGTCAAGGTCGGCCCGCCCGCCCGGGCCACGATCCCGGCCTCGTTCGTCGGCTTAACCGCGTCTTCACCGGCGTCGATGCACGGTCGCGCCATGAGCAGCACGCGACAGCGCGGCCCCGTGCCCCTCCCCGCGATGTCGGCAGGCCTGGACGAGCACGTCGCCACGCTCGCCGTCCGCCTGCCCCATGCCGGCATCGAAGAGATCGTCGCGGCACTGGGAGAGGTGCGCGCCCTCGCGGATGCGCAGGGATTGCGGCCGGCGGGGACCGTCGCGCATCTCATCGCGCTCGCCGCCACCGCCGGCGTGGGCCGTGGCATGGTCGCGCAATGGCTGCCGGTGTTGCGCGATGCCGCCGCGAGCGGGCGCCGGGACGCCGCGGCGGCCGACTGCTATGCCGCCGCCTGCGCGATCCGGCAGGTGCGGTGATCGACGGCATCAGGGAACCGGCATGGACGCGCTGATGGCGGCGCTGATCGCCGCGGCGCTCGCGCATCTGGGCGAGAAGACCGCGTGGCTGGCGGCGCTCCTCGCCGATCGGTTTCGGCCGACCGTCGTGATCGTCGGTGCCGCGATCGCACTGGCGATCAATTACGCGCTGGCCGCCGCCGCCGGAGCGATCGCCGCGCCGATTCTCAGCCCC
>JBPBQW010000072.1:0-10537 GCA_050955125.1 Janthinobacterium lividum | reverse complement strand
CGTACCCGCGGACGATCTGGCGGAAGAGGCGTTCATCGTGCTGCGCGAGGCATTGCGGCGCGCGAAGAAGGTGGGGCTGGGCCAGCTCGCGCTGCGCGGTCGCGAATATGTCGTCAGCCTCAAGCCCTGCGGGCGCGGCATGGTGCTCGAAACGTTGCGCTACGCCGACGAGGTGCACAAGTCGCAGGGCTTCTTCCGCGACATCCCCGAAAGCACGCCCGACGCCGACCTGCTCGATCTCGCCACCGCGCTGATCGACAAGAAGACCGCCGCCTTCCACCCACAGGATTATCACGACCGCTATGTCGATGCGCTGCGCGACCTCGTCGAGCGCAAGCGCGCGGCCAAGGGCGCCCGCGTCATCGAGGACAAGGGTGACGACAAGCCCGCCAAGGGCAGCAACGTCGTCGATCTGATGGCGGCGCTGAAGAAGTCGATGGAAAAGCCGGGTGCCGGCCCGGCGCAGGCGGCGTCGACGAAGAAATCGGCCAGGAAGACGCCGGTCAAGAAGGACGGGGCGGAGGCGGACGATGCGCCGGTCCCCAAGAAAACGGCGGCCCGCAAGCGTGCGTGATCTGCCTTTGCCCTCATGTGTCCTCGCGACGGCGAGAAAACAGTCCGCGCTCCCACCGTCGCGGGAGAACGGGCGATGAGTGCCGATCCTCTCGCCCGCTACAACGCCAAACGCGATTTCACCAAGACCGCCGAACCCGCGGGCACGCTCGTGCCCGGGAACGGCAACCGCTTCATCGTCCAGAAACACGATGCGACCCGGCTGCACTGGGATTTCCGGCTGGAGGCGGACGGCGTCCTCAAAAGCTGGGCGGTCACGCGCGGGCCGAGCCTCGATCCCGACGAGAAAAGGCTGGCGGTGCGGACGGAGGATCATCCGCTGTCCTATGGCGACTTCGAGGGCACGATCCCCAAGAGCGAATATGGCGGCGGTACCGTGATGCTGTGGGACGACGGCACCTGGGCGCCGGTGGCGGGCAAGTCCGCCGCCGACATCGATCGCGGGCACCTGCACTTCGTCCTCGACGGCGAACGGATGAAGGGCGAGTGGATGCTGATCCGCCTCAAACCGCGCACCGCCAGGAACGGGAAACCGGAGAAGAACGAGAACTGGCTGTTGCGCAAGGTCACCGACGGCGAGGCGGGCGGCGCCGACACGCTGGTCGAAACCGCGCTGACCAGCGTCAAGACCGGTCGCACGATGGCGGAGATCGAGGAGGGAGCGGTCGGTTCCAGATCGTCATCCCCGCGGAAACGGGGATCCAGCTCCCGCCGTCACACAGAGGTCGAGGCTCAGGAGATGGGTTCCCGCCTGCGCGGGGATGACGGTGGGAAGAAATCGGGGAAGGGCAAGGCAGCCCCTCCTCCCTTCGCCGAGCCGGAACTCTGCACGCTCGTCGACGCCGTTCCGACCGGCTCCGACTGGCTGCACGAGGTTAAATACGATGGCTATCGCGCGATTGTCGCGGTCGGTGGCAAGGGCAAGACGCGCGCCACCAAGGTGTACACCCGCTCGGGCCTCGACTGGACCGACAAGTTCGCACGCGTCGCCGAGGCCGCGGCTGCGCTGCCGGTCGGATCGGCGCTGCTCGACGGCGAGATCGTCGCGTTCAAGGACGGTCGCCCCGACTTCTCGACGCTGAAGGACGCGATCGGCGCAGGCGGCGACATGACGTTCTTCGCGTTCGACCTGCTGGCGCAGGACGGCGAGGACCTGACCGGACTGCCCCTGCTCGCCCGCAAGGACCGGCTGCACACGCTCGTCGCCGAGGACACCGACCGGCTGCGCTATTCCGACCATATCGTCGGCTCGGGCGAGGAGCTGTTCGCGACGATGTGCCGCGAGGGTTATGAGGGTGTCGTGTCCAAGCGCGCCGACGCGCCTTATCGCGGGCGCCGGACCACCGACTGGCTCAAGACCAAGTGCATCCGCCGGCAGGAGTTCGTCGTCGTCGGCTGGCTGCCGTCCGACAAGACGCGCCATCTTCGCTCGTTACTGCTCGGCGTGAACAAGGACGGCGCGCTCATCTACGCCGGCAAGGTCGGTACCGGCTTCGGCGCAGCGATGCTCGACACGTTGGCGGAGAGGCTCGCGCCGCTGGCGCAGGACGCCGCCACGGTGGACGTGCCCCGCGCGCTGCGGACCATGACGCGCGGTGCGCGCTGGGTGCGGCCCGAGTTGGTGGCCGAAGTGGCGTTTGCGGAGGTGACGCCCGACGGCGTCCTGCGCCATTCGAGCTTTCTAGGCCTCCGCGAGGACAAGCCCGCATCCGACGTGGTGATCGAAGTTCCCGAGCCGGTCGCGCAGGCGACGAGCGCGCCCGCCATCCACGTCAGCGTCTCCAACCGCGACCGGGTGATCTTCCCCGACAGCGGCATCACCAAGGGCGAGCTCGCCGACTATTATGCGCGCGTCTCGGGCGTGATGCTCCCTTGGGTCGCGGATCGCCCGATCAGCCTCGTCCGGTGCCCGCAGGGGCGCGGCAAGCATTGCTTCTTCCAGAAGCACGACGCGGGCTCGTTCGGCGACACGGTCCGCCAGGTCGACGTGACCGAGAAGGACGGATCGAGCGAGGCTTACCTCTACGTCGACAGCCCCGACGGCCTCGTCGCCTGCGTGCAGATGGGGACGATCGAGTTCCACGGCTGGGGCAGCCGCGTCGATCCGCTGGAGAAACCCGACCGGATGGTGTTCGACCTCGATCCCGACGAGGGGCTGGGCTTCGAAGAGACGAAGCGCGCGGCCGAATATCTGCGCGATCGGCTTGCCGACCTCGGCCTGGCGAGCTTTGCGCTGCTGTCGGGCGGCAAGGGCATCCACGTCGTCGTGCCGCTGACGCCGCACGCCGACTGGCCGCAGGTGCGCGACGTCGCAGAACGCTTCGCGCGCGCGCTGGCGCAGGCGGAGCCCGACCGGTTCGTCGCGGTGATGACCAAGGCGAAGCGGGTCGGGCGCATCTTCATCGATTATCTGCGCAACGGCCGTGGCTCGACCGCGATCATGCCCTATTCCGCCCGCGCCCGGCCCGGCGCACCCGTCGCCGCGCCGATCTCGTGGAGCGAGTTGCCCGGCATCGACACCGCCGCTCGCTGGAGCATCCGCGACGCCGACGAGCTGATCGCCCGCGCCGGCGGCCGCGGCCTCGAAGGCTGGGGCATCGCGGATCAGGTCCTGCCGGACCTCTAGGCCGTGCGTCCTCCCATCCGCGTCGGCCTGCTGGGCTATGGCTATGCCGGGCGCACCTTCCACGCACCGCTGATCGCCGCCGAGCCGGGGCTGGCGCTCGTCGCGGTCGGGTCGCGCGACCCGGCGAAGGTCCATGCCGACCTGGCCGATGTCGTCGTCGCCGATCCACTGGTGGTGGCGACCAGCCCGCAGGTCGATCTGGTGGTGGTGGCGACCCCCAACGACACCCACGCCCCGCTCGCGACGGCGGCGTTGCGCGCGGGCAAACATGTCGTGGTCGACAAGCCGTTCACGCTCGACCTGGCCGAGGCGCGCGCGCTGGTGGCGCTGGCCGAGCGACAGGACCGGCTGCTGTCGGTGTTCCACAACCGGCGGTGGGACAGCGACTATCTGTCGATCGCGCGCGCGATCGCGGACGGCGTGGTCGGTGACGTCGCGCATTTCGAGTCGCATGTCGACCGTTTCCGTCCCGAGGTGCGCGCGCGCTGGCGGGAGGGCGCCGGTGCGGGCAGCGGCGTCTGGTTCGACCTCGGTCCGCATCTCGTCGACCAGACGCTGCGCCTGTTCGGCCTGCCCGAGCGCGTCACCGCAACCCTCGCGCGCCAGCGGCCGGGCGCGCTGGCGGACGACTGGGCGCATGTCGTGTTCGACTGCCGGAGCGAGAACGGGGGCGCCCGACGCGTGATCCTGCACGCCGCGATGCTCGTGGCGGGTGGCTCGCCGCGCTTCGTCGTCCACGGCACCCGCGCCAGCCTCGTCAAGCATTCACCCGACCGTCAGGAGGCACAGTTGCTGGCGGGCATGCCACCGGGCGGCGCAGGCTGGGGAACGGATCCCGACCCGATCGTCGTCCATGCGCCGGACGGCACCCGATCGACGATCCCGGCCATCCCGGGCGATCAGCGTCGCTACTACCGCGCGATCGCCGCAGCGCTCGCGGGAGCGGGCGTCAATCCGGTGCCGCCGGGTCAGGCGCTGGCGGTGATGGCGGTCGTCGAGGCTGCGGTCCGATCGGCGCGGGCCGGTGCGGCCGTCGCCATCGACCTGACCGACGCGGAACGCAGGGCCGCGACGTGATCGGGCGCGCTCTCTTGCAGTTGCTCGGTGACGTTTCGTCGCCCGCCTCCCCGGCTTGCACCGGAGACGCGGGCGACGGCGCCGACTACTCCTTTGTCGCCGCGTTCGGGTTGTCCTTGCCGTCGTCGTCGCCGGTGCCCGAATAGCCGACATGGCTCTGGCCGCCATGGCCCATGAAGCCACCGCTGCTGCCCTCGTCACCCGCGCCCGTCGGGTTTTCGGGTCGTGCACCACCGCCGCTCTCGCCGCCGCCGCTCCACGCCGCGGGCTCCTTGTTGCCGTCGTCGGCGCCCTTAGGATTGGCGCCGCCCATCGCCTGGTTCGGTTGCTTGTCGGTCATGTCATCGTCTCCTCGGCCGCTCAACGCGCGAGCAGGCGGCGACGTTCAAGGCGCATTGCCGCACGACGCGCGCTGCCCCACATGAGTGGCACATTCCGCCACCATCTACCGGGGACCTGATGGCCGATCCGTATTCCACGCTGGGCGTCGAGCGCACCGCCGACGAGGCCGCGATCAAGAAAGCGTATCGCAAGCTCGCCAAGGAGCTGCATCCCGACCGCAACAAGGACAATCCCAAGGCGTCCGAGCGGTTCAGCCAGGCGACGCAGGCATACGACCTGCTGTCGGACAAGGACAAGCGTGCCCGGTTCGATCGCGGCGAGATCGACGGCGACGGCAATCCCGCCGCGCCGTTCGGCTTCGGCGGCGCCGGCGGCAGGGCCGGCGGCTTTCGCGGCGCGCATCCGGGCGGCGGCGGCGGCGCGCAGCAGTTCGGGGGCGAGAACGTCGACGTCGGCGACCTGTTCGAAAACCTGTTCGGCGGCGGCGCGGCACCGGGCGGCGCGCGCGGCGGCGGCTTCTCAAGCGGCTTTGGCCGGCGCCCGCAGCCCAAGGGCGCCAACATCGGCTATCGCCTGTCCGTGTCGTTCGTCGACGCCGCCACCCAGGCGCCGCAGCGCATCGTCCTCGCCGACGGCACGACGCTGGACCTGAAACTGCCCGCCGGCGTCGAGACCGGAACGCAGATGCGCCTGGCCGGCAAGGGCGAGCCGGGGCCCGGCGGCGCGGGCGATGCGATCGTGACGATCGAGGTCGCGCCGCACCGCTTCTTCACCCGCGATGGCGACGACGTGCGGCTGGAGCTGCCGATCACGTTGGCAGAAGCGGTGCGTGGCGGCGCGATCCGCACGCCGACGGTCGACAAGCCGGTGAACCTGACGATCCCCGCCGGTGCCAGCTCGGGTCGTGTCCTGCGCCTGAAGGGCAAGGGGTTCGCCAGCAAAGCCGGCGGGCGCGGCGACCAGCTGGTGACGCTGATGATCGAGCTGCCCGCCGACGATGCGGAACTCCAGCGGTTCGTGGAGGGGTGGAGCGGCGCCGACGCGCAGGCGCCACGTGCCGCACTCGGCGTCTAGTCCGCCGTGCCGGATGTCGCACCCGTCCTGACGCCGGAAGCCCGCGCCGCCAACCGGGGCCGCCTGCGCCGCGAGCTCGACCGGTTGGGCCTGGGCGGCCGTGCGTTCGAGGTGGTGAAGCGCGCCGGCTCGGGCGTGCTCAACGACGGGTTCATCCACGCCGGCAACCTTGCCTATCTCGCGCTCATGACGCTGTTCCCCTTCTTCATCAGCGCCGCCGCGATCGCCAGCCTGTTCGGGCAGAGCGCGGAGACGCAGCATGCGGTGGCCTCGTTCCTGCGCGTCCTGCCGCGCGACGTCGGCGCGCTGCTCAAGAAACCGATCGGCGACGTGCTGGCGGCGCGGACGGGAAATCTGCTGTGGCTCGGCGGCCTGCTCGGTCTGTGGACCGTCGGCGGTTTCGTGGAGACGATCCGCGACATCTTTCGTCGCGCCTATGGGACGACGTCCAGCCTGCCGTTCTGGCGATACCGGCTGGGCTCGACGCTGGTGATGCTGGCGTCGGTCGTCATCGCGCTGCTGGCGTTCCTCGTCCAAGGCGTGCTCGTCGGCGCAGAGCAGTTCGTCTATCGTCTGCTGCCCTTCGCGCAGGACGCGGCCGGGTGGATCGGCCTGTCGCGGCTCTTTCCCGGCGCGGTGATGTTCGGCGCGCTGTACCTGCTGTTCTACTCCGTCACCCCGGCCAAATACCGGTACTCCCGCGCGCGCAAATGGCCGGGCGCGCTCTTCACTGCCGCCTGGTGGGTCAGCGCCACCGCGCTGCTGCCGCTGATCCTGGGCCAGCTGGGCGGTTACGACCTCACCTACGGCAGCTTGGCGGGGGTCGTCGTCATGCTGTTGTTCTTCTACGTCATCGGCATCGGGCTTGTGTTCGGCGCGCACCTCAACGCGGCACTGGCGGAACCCGACGGACCGGGAGTAGAGGAGGCGATCCGGGCGACACCGGGTCGGACGGCATGAAGGGCGGGCGCGACGTGAACGGATTGATGGCGGGCAAGCGGGGCCTCATCATGGGCCTCGCCAACGACAAGTCGCTCGCCTGGGGCATCGCGCAGCAGCTGAGCGCGGCGGGGGCGGAGCTTGCATTTTCCTATCAGGGCGCTGCGATGGCGAAGCGCGTCCGCCCCCTGGCCGAGCAACTCGGCACCGCGCGACTGTTCGATTGCGACGTCGCCGACATGGCGGCCCTCGACGCGACCTTCGCCGCCCTCGCGCAGGACTGGTCGACGATCGACTTCGTCGTCCACGCGATCGGCTTTTCGGACAAGTCGCAGCTGCGCGGGCGGTATTACGACACGACGCTCGACAATTTCCTGATGACGCTCAACATCTCCGCCTACAGCCTGGTCGCGGTGACGCAGCGCGCACGGCGGATGATGCCGGACGGCGGCTCGATCCTGACCCTCACTTATTACGGTGCGGAAAAGGTCGTGCCGCACTACAACGTGATGGGCGTGGCCAAGGCGGCGCTGGAGACGAGCGTCAAGTATCTCGCGGTCGACTGCGGTCCCGAGAACATCCGCGTCAACGCGATCTCCGCCGGCCCGATCCAGACGCTGGCGGCGCGCGGGATCGGTGACTTCAACTACATCCTCAAATGGAACGAGCTCAACTCGCCGCTCCGCCGCAACGTGACGATCGAGGATGTCGGCGGCGCCGGGCTGTACCTGCTGTCCGACCTGGCCAGCGGCGTGACGGGCGAGATCCACCACGTCGACGGCGGCTACAACGTCATCGGGATGAAGGCGGAGGACGCGCCCGACATCGCGCTGGCGTAGCATCGGCACCCGCCGACGCCCGCGCGCGCTTGAAAGCGAGGGCACCGCAGCGTAAGTTTACCGCCAGACGCACATCCTCAAGGATCATCGGTGGCCGGTTTCAAAGTTCCTACGTTTCAAGATCGCGCGGCGCTGGCCGGGCTCGCCAAGCAGAAGGCGCTGGATCAGCTCAAGGCCAAGCCGCCCGTCGACGAGGCACTGATGGCAGAACGTCGTCAGGCGCAGGAGGCGAAGGACGCAGCTCTCGCCGAGGAGCGCGCGGCCAAGGTCGCGGCGCGCGAAGCCGCCAAGGCCGAGAAGGCCGCGATCAAGGCAGCGGAGATCGCGGCCGCGGCCGCCGCGGCCGAGCTGAAGGCAGCGCGGCTGAAGCCACCCAGCGCGGCGGAGATGAAGGCGGCGCGCGATGCCCGCTTCGCGGCGCGCAAGGCACGCGCCAGGTCATAGGGGCGATCTGCCGGATGCCGGACGGGCAGCGCCGGCTCTGTCCCGCCCGTCTGGAGTCTGCCACACTGTTGGCATGATCGCCGTCGTGTCTTCCCGTTCGTGCCCCGCAACCCAGGCGAGTACAGCGGCATGAGCCACAATAGCTTCGGCCATCTCTTTCGCGTCACCACCTGGGGTGAGTCGCATGGCCCGGCGATCGGCGCGGTGGTGGACGGCTGCCCCCCGGGCATTTCGCTGCGCGAGGCGGATATCCAGCCCTGGCTCGACCGGCGTCGCCCCGGCACCTCGCGCTTCACCACGCAGCGGCAGGAGCCGGACGTAGTACGCATCCTGTCGGGCGTGTTCGAGGGGCGGACGACCGGCACGCCGATCAGCCTGATGATCGACAACGTCGACCAGCGGTCGAAGGATTATTCCGACGTCGCGCGCGCCTATCGTCCCGGCCATGCCGACTATGCCTATGATGCGAAATACGGCTTTCGCGACTATCGTGGCGGTGGCCGGTCGTCGGCGCGCGAGACCGCGTGCCGGGTCGCCGCCGGCGCGGTCGCGCGCCTCGTCGTCCCGCAGGTCCGCATCCGCGCCTGGGTCGAGGCGATCGGCGGCGATGCGATCGACCCGGCCGCGTTCGATGACGCGCAGATCGACGTCAACCCGTTCTTCTGCCCCGATGCACGCGCCGCGACCCGATGGGAGGCGCTGGTCGATGCGGCGCGCAAGGCGGGATCGTCGCTGGGCGCGGTGATCGCGTGCGAGGCGACCGGCGTGCCCGCAGGCTGGGGCGCGCCGCTCTATGCCAAGCTCGACGCGGAGCTTGCGGGCGCGTGCATGGGGATCAATGCGGTCAAGGGTGTCGAGATCGGCGATGGCTTCGCGGCGGCCGCGCTGTCGGGCGAGGACAACGCCGACCCGATGCGGCCCGCGCCCGACGGTACCGGCCCTGCGTTCCTAGCCAATCATGCCGGCGGGATCGCGGGCGGGATCGCGACCGGTCAGCCGATCCGCGTCCGTGTCGCGTTCAAGCCGACCAGCTCGATCCTGACCCCCGTCGAGACGGTAACCCGCACCGGCGACGCGACGACACTCGCCACGCTGGGCCGTCACGATCCGTGCGTCGGCATCCGCGGAGTACCGGTGGTGGAGGCCATGGTCGCCCTGGTCCTCGCCGATCAGAAGCTGCGCGATCGGGGCCAGACGGGGCACTGACACGTCGAGCCGGGGAACGGAGTCGTCCATCCGCCCGTTGTGTCGTGAGTATTGCAAGGAGAGAAACGATGCGTATCCTGATGACGATGGCGGCTTGCGCCCTGGCGATCCCCGCGCTGGCCAGCGCGCAGACGACGGCCGGTGGCTCGATGGGTGGCGGTCAGACGACTGGCGGCACGACGGGCGGGACGGGAACGATGGGCGGCACCGCCGGTACCGGAACGACCGGAACAATGGGCGGCGCCGGAACCATGGGCGGTACCGGCACGATGGGCGGCACGGGCACGATGTCCGGTACGTCGACCGACGGTACGATGAGCGGCACCATGGGCAGCCAGTCCACCACGGGGACCCGCAGCAAGAGCATGCGTCACTCGCGTCGCGGCAAGTCGGGCACGTCGTCCAGCACCAGCGGGTCGATGGGCGGCATGTCGTCGACCGACGGCACTGGCTCCACGACCGGTGGCACGGCGGGCGGCACGACGCCCAACTGAAGTCGGATCGACCACCAAGATAATGGGGCGGTGCCGCGGCGCCGCCCTTTTTCGTTTCCGGCCGACGGATCGATCGCGCCCCGAACCGTCGATGCGATCAGTCGGCGAACGGATCCCGGACCAGGATCGTGTCGTCCCGTTCCGGACTGGTCGACACCAGCGCCACGGAGCATCGGATCAACTCCTCGATGCGGCGGATGTACTTGATCGCCTGTGCCGGCAGGTCCGCCCAGCTGCGCGCACCGGCCGTCGTCTCCGACCAGCCTGCCATCGTTTCGTAGATCGGCGTGACCGCGGCCTGATCCGCCGCATGCGACGGGAAATAGTCCAGCGTCCGATCCCCGATCCGATAACCCGTGCAGATGGCGATCGTCTCGAACCCGTCGAGCACGTCGAGCTTGGTGAGCGCGATGCCGGTGATGCCGCTGACCGCCGCCGATTGGCGCACCAGCACCGAGTCGAACCAGCCGCAGCGCCGCTTGCGCCCCGTCACCGTCCCGAACTCGTGGCCACGCACACCCAGCCGCTCGCCGGTCGCGCCGTCCTGCGTCCCCGCGGCAAGCTCGGTCGGAAACGGGCCGGAGCCGACACGGGTGGTGTACGCCTTGGCGATCCCGAGCACGAAGCCGACCGCCGACGGGCCCAGGCCCGATCCCGCCGATGCCGTCCCCGCGACCGTGTTGGATGAGGTGACGAACGGATAGGTCCCATGGTCGACGTCGAGCAGCACCCCCTGCGCGCCCTCGAACAGGATGCGCTTTCCCGCCGAGCGTGCGACGTTCAGATCACGCCAGATGGGCCGCGCGAACGGCAGCACGAAGCCGGCGATGTCCTTCAGTTCCGCGACCAGCCCTGCCCGATCCACCGGTGCCGCGCCGAACCCGGCGCGCAGCGCATCATGGTGCGCGCACAATCGGTCGAGT
>JBPBQW010000071.1:0-11021 GCA_050955125.1 Janthinobacterium lividum | reverse complement strand
TTGAGCTCTCCCGACGAGAAGCCGGCGACGACGGTGCCCTGGCTCGACGCGGGCGCCGCGACGCCGAACACGCCCTGCGATTCGAGGCTCGCGGTCTGGGTCCAGGCGACGCTGCCGTCGGCGGTGCTCAGCGCGAACAGCTGGTTGTCCTGGCTCAGCACGTACACGTTGCCGTTGGCGATCGTCGGCGATCCGCGCAATGGCCCGCCCGGCTTCACCTTCCACAATTGCTTGCCGTCGGCGGCGTTGAGCGCAGCGACGTCGCCCAGCCCGTCGGTCGCATAGACGCGGCCTTCCTCGACGCTGACGCCGCCGCCGAAGCGGGCGGGCCGGCCCTTCTTGCCCTCGGCGAGCGGGATCTGCCACAGCGGCGCGCCGGTGTTGGCGTCCATCGCGTGCACCACCGCGTCGATGTCGATCGCGAACAGCTTGCCGCCGTCGATGACGGGCGCCGCCCCCAGCCGCGCGCGCTCGGTGCCGCCGGGGATGACGGCGGTCCACAGCCGCGCCGGGTTCGCGCCGAGCGCCAGTTGCCCGTTCGACTTGTCGGCGCTGCCGCCCGCCTGCGCCCAGCTGTCGTTGACGGCGGGCGGGGGCAGCGACACCTGGATCCCGGCCAGCGTCTTGTCGACCTCGGCCGCGTTCTCGCTCACCAGGATCGGCACGCGCTCGCCGATCGTCGGCGTCTTGTGCTTGCCGCCCTTGAACACGCCGCAGCCCGCGAGGCTGAGCCCCAGCGCCGCCACGAGGACCAGCCGGGAGGGGGAGACCCGGGCGCGATGCGCACGGGCGGCCATTGTCGTCGTCATGTCGCGGGCTTGTCCTGTCGTTGCGGGGCGGCGGCGAGGCCAGCCTGTTGTGGGGCGCCGGCCGCCAGCGCGCTCGCCATCTGCACCGCGCGCTGCCGCAGCGTGGCGGGAACGGTGTCGTCGCCCGCGATCTGCGCGAACAGCGACTGGGCGAGGTCCCGCTTGTTCAGGCGCAGATAGGCCAGCGCGACCATCTCGCCCGCGCTGCCGAAATAGGGGTTGCCCCTGACCGCCAGCCCGCGCAGCCGGCTCGCGACCGCGGCGGGGGGAAGCGTGTCGTACTCGGCCGCGGTCTGGCGGACGAGCGCCAGGTCGCGCAGCGGCTGCGCCACCCCGTCGTCGGCGACGATGCTGGCGAACAGGCGCGCGGCGCCCTTGTCGTCCTTGGCCCGCAGCGCGATGTCGCCCCGCGTCATCCGGGCGAGCGTCCGGTATCCCGGCCCGCCGTCGCGCGCGATCGGCGCCAATGCTGCGTCCGCGCCCCGGGTGTCGCCCGCGCCCAGCTTGTCGAACGCCGCCTGCAACTGTTCGCCCTCGATCCCGCGCTGCGCCTCGCGGTGCGCGTGCCACCATAGGCCGAGGCCCAGCGCGACGAGCACCGCGACGATGCCGACGACGATCCGGATACCGTAACGCGACCAGACGTCGGCGACGCGCTCGCGCCGGACCTCGTCGTCCACCTCGCGCATGAAGGCTCGATTGCTGCGGTCGGGCGTGACGGCCAAGGGGAACTCCGGGTTGAAGGCCAAGCGCCATAGCGCCCGCGCCCTGGAAACGAAAGAGCGCGCCCCCGGGTCGGGTCGCGCCGGCGCGCGTCAGGGCTTGGGCGCGTAGACCTGCGCGGCGCCCGGGAACGCGCGCGCGCGCACCTCGCCCGCATAGGCGGCGGCGGCGGCGTCGATCCGGCCGGCCAGATCCTCGAACCGCTTCACGAACCGCGGCGTGCGCTCGAACAGCCCCAGCATGTCCTCGGCCACCAGCACCTGGCCGTCGCACTGCGCCGACGCGCCGATGCCGATCGTCGGGCACGCGACCGCGCGCGTGATCGCGATCGCGATCGGCTCGACGACGCCCTCGATCACCAGCGCGAACGCGCCCGCGTCGGCGACCGCGGCGGCATCGGCGACGATCTTGGCCGCCTCCGCCTCGGTCCGCCCGCGCGCACCATAGCCGCCCAGCGCGTTCACCGCCTGCGGCGTCAGGCCGACATGGCCCATCACGGGCACCCCGCGCTCCGACAGGAAGCGCACGGTGGGCGCCATCGCCTCCCCGCCCTCGAGCTTCACCGCCGCCGCGCCGGTCTCCTTCATCAGCCGCGCCGCGCTGGCGAACGCCTGCTGCGGGCTGGCCTCGTAGCTGCCGAACGGCATGTCGATGACGACCGCGGCATGGTGGCTGCCCCGCACCACCGCCGCGCCGTGCGCCGCCATCATCTCGAGCGTGACAGGCACGGTGGAGGGCAGGCCATAGACCACCTGCCCCAGGCTGTCCCCGACCAGCAGCAGGTCGCAATGCGGATCGAGCAGCTGCGCGGTGCGCACGGTGTAGGCGGTCAGCATGACCAGCGGCTCGCCCGTGCCCGCCGCGATCCCCGCCTTGCGCGCGCGGATCGCGGGGATGGTGACGCGCTTCATCGGCGCCGCGACCGGGGTCGCACGGCTGGTCGCGGCATCGACGGTGTAGGTGGTGGACATGGCACGCACCCTACCCCGGCCGGGCGGGCGGTGCTAGGTGGGCGCGGGCGGCGGAGCGTGGCGCCCCGGCGGTTCGACGCTACGACGCCGGCGGCTGTCGCGGCGCTGCCGGCGCGGCGGTCGGCGTCATGTCGGTGAACCGCACGCTCGGCGCCCCGGCGTGAGTGCGGATGCGGCTTCGTGTGCTCACGACGACATCCGACACGAGCGACACGCGCTCCACGCGCGCCAGACCCGGCGCATCCGCCGGCATGTCGAGCGGCAGGTAGCGACGCCTGGCGAAGGAGGCGAGCACGGCCCTGGTCCACGCGCCCGACGCGTGCGGGCCGGCGTCCTGCGTCGTGACGTCGCGCACCGTTCCGTCCGGCGCGATGCGGAAGGCGACGGTGATCCACTGGTGATCGGTGTCGAAGCCGACCGCATCCTGCGCCGTGCCGGTCCCCGCCTCCGCCAGGTCGATCTTCGGATTGTAGACCAGCAACGCCTCGTGCGAGCGGATTTGCTCCGCGTCGGCCAGCACCTTCTTGAGGTCGCGGTCCCTGCCCTCCATCGACGCGATCTGGCCGCGCAGCGCGACGGTCGCGTCGCGATACGATTTCAATGCCGGATCGGTCGTGGCGTTGATCGCCGCGATCCGCTTCCTCGCCTCCGACCGGTACGCCGAATCGAAGCGCGCGGCGGAGGCGTAGAGCATCGCGGCCTGGAACATCGCCCGGCCCCGCACCGTCGGCTGCCCGGCGGCGGCGGCCTGCCGCGCGACGTGATCGTAGAGGTGCAGTGCCTCCGCGATCATCCCCTGCCGTAGGAACTCGTCCGCCACGGCGAGCCGCGCCATCGCGATATGCTCGTCGTCCGCGGGCAGGCCGCGCCGCAGCGCGGAGACGGCGTCGAACGTCCGCGCTCGGCTGACTTCGGGCAGCCCCGTCAGCGCCGACAGCGCGCCGTGCAGCGCGAGCAGATCGCTGACCTGGACGGGCAGTTCCCCGGCGTAGCGATGATTGCGCGCCGCCGCGTGGCCGGCCGTATCGCGCGCCTTTTCATAGTCGCCGGCGCGGAACTGCGCCACCGCCAGCGCGGTCGCAGCGGCGATGTCCTCCCGCGGCGGGCAGCCCCGCTTGAGACAGGCCGCCAGCGCCGCCTCCGCGGCCGCCGGTCGCCGGCCGGTCACGACGACCGTCCCGTCCTCGGCCGCGCGTGGCGGCGGCGCGGCGACGGCCTGCAGCATCAGAACGGCGGAAAGGATCATGCGCGAGGCACTTGCGTCTGGTGGTCGGACAAGGAGCCTAACAAGTTCAGGCGCCGCGTCCAGCGGGTCCATCGGCTGACGGTGAAGGTGATCGGTAGCACCGGCCTCCGCCCCGGGCCGTGCGCGCTACAGCCCCGCCCGGTCCCAATCTTCCAGCCGCAGGCCGACCAGCAGCACGTCGCCATGCTCCACCACCGGACGGCGGATCAGCGACGGGTGCGCGATCATCAGCGCGCTCGCGCGGGGCGCATCCAGCCCCTCGCGGTCGGCCTCGGCCAGCTTGCGGAACGTCGTGCCGCGCGTGTTGAGCAGCGCTTCCCAGCCGATTCGCGCAACCCATGCCCCCAACCGCTCGGCCGGCACGCCCTCGCGCTTGTAGTCGTGGAAGCGGTACTCGAGCCCGCGCGCGTCGAGCCGGGCCCGGGCCTTCTTCACCGTGTCGCAGTTGGGGATGCCGTAGAGCGTCGTCATGGAGGGCCCCGGGCCGCGCTATCGGCCGGCGGCGGGAGCGGCCGCGACCTGCGCCGCCAGCTGCGCGTCGAACGCCTTCTCCCCGTCGGCCACCACGCGCCGCAACAGCGCCGGGTCGACGAACGCGTCCCGCTGCCCCTGCGCCGCGCGATCGCGGTGGCCCATCACGTCGGCGATCTCCGGGTGCATCGGCAGAACCACGTCGGCGGGCAGCGCCGCCATGCCGGCGAACGTCGCGCGATAGTCGGCGACGATCCCGGGATAGCGCCGGTTCCCCACCAGCCGGTTGAAGCCGTGGGTGACGCTGCACGGGAAGACGACGTCGAGCATCCGCCCGCCCGCGACCTGCGGGTCCGCGACGCGCATCGACCATGTCGTGCACCCGGGCGTGTGGCCGGGCGAGGCGTGGGCGGTCAGCGTGACGCCGCCCAGCGCGACCGTGTCGCCATCGCGCACCGCGCGGGCGACGCGGACGGGAGCGAAGTGCACGGGCGGGTACAGCGTCTCGCCCGGCGGATCGCCGCTTTCCAGCGCCGCGCGGTCGCGCGCGCCCGCCACCACCTGCGCCCCCGTCGCGCGGACCAGTGCCGCGTCCGCGCCGACATGGTCGAAATGCGCGTGGCTGACCAGCAGGTAGCGCACGTCGTGCAGGCGCACGCCGGCGGCGGCGATGTTGCGCTCCACGCCCGCGACGTTCTGCGCCATCGTGCCGTCGATCAGGATGGCGCCCGCGGGCGTCCGGATCAGATAGGCGCCGATGCCGGCGCTGCCGACGTACCAGACCGGGCCGACGATCCGGAACGCGGGCGTCGGCCGCGTCCAGGCGGGCGGATCGGGCACCGGCACCGCGCCGCCCAGCATCAGCGCCGTCGCCGCCGCCACGAGCCGCAACGACCGGTGGCGGTGCCGGTGGTGGTGGAGGCGGTGGCGGCGCCGCGCCCGCTCAGCCAACCGTCACGCCCTTCCAGAACGCGTAGCGGCCCTCGATCTCGGCCGCCTCCGGCTTGGGATCGGGATAATACCACACCGCGTCGGGGTTGCGCGCGCCGTCCACCACCAGCGTCTTGTAGTGCGCGGTGCCCTTCCACGGGCAGATGCTGGTCGTCGCGCTGTCTTCCAGCAGCACGGGATCGATGCTGTCGGCGGGGAAATAATGGTTGCGCTCGACGACGACGGTGTCGTCGGAGGTGGCGATGTCGGTGTCGTGCCAGCGGGCGGTGGGCATGGACGGATCCTTTCGGGTTCGGGCTCTGGCCCTAGCATGGCGGCCGACCTTGTCGAAGCGTCGCGGAGGCGGCTCGCGTCTGGCGGCCATGGCGTCCCTCCCGCGGCGGAAGGGCGAGAGGTGGTGGATAGCTGACCTACCGGAGCGTCTCTGCCTCGCCGACCCAGTCGCCCAACATGCGAAGGTAAGGCGCACCTCGCGGCTTCACGCCCTCAATCAGCAAGGGCGCGACGTAGTCCGCGCCTGTCGCCTCCGCTGGTTCGGTGGCAATCGACATGATGCAGCCAGACAAGCGGTGGATAAACTCGCTCGACTGATATAGCTTCTCGGAGTCAGTAGGGTCGTCCAAGTGAGCGCTACGGACATGGACCGTCTCCATGTGGATTGTTCGCGCGAGAACCATAATCTTCGCTCGCGGTGAAAGCGCGGCGAACCTAGCGGCCATATCATCAAGCATGACCATTAGTTGCGTCTCTTCGTCGACGGGTCAACGACAGCAATTGGGCGTCAGCAGCCGTTGGGCGATCTCGGTACGATTGGGAACCAAGGCGGCGAAACGTCCAGCGATCGCAGTCGCGGGGGCGGAGCCGCATCATGCCCCGCACGTTGGCAAGTCTCCGCCAGCGGCGGCTTGCGCCGCCGAGTGACACCTTAACGCGTTGATTTCCCATCGTTTGTCCGGCCTGAAAAAACGGAAATACCGTCAAGGATACCGTCAGAATCCTTCGCTGTTGATTTTATTGGATTTATGGAGTTCGAGTCGCGGAATGCACGCGAGCTAACGCTTGGTCAACGAGCGTACTCAAATCGAGCCACTGAGCAAGCCCTCCGCTCGGGTTTCTCACCCAACTGCAGCCCCTCGAATTGGCCATCTGCTCCGAAGCAGGCCGCGTAAGTAAGATCTAAGCGGTCAGCGCTTCAGGCGGGGCATTCCCGCGAAGTCGCGCTTGCCGATCGGCAATCCCTTCCAGCGGAGGATGTCGTACGCGGTCGTGGCATGGAAGTAGAAGTTCGGTTGCGAGAACGAGAGCAGGAACTCCTCCGCCACGAACTCCATGCGACGCTCACCGAACTCGAAGCGCATGTCGCGGCCGAGAAAGCCGTCGACCTCCGCTGGATCGATCGCTTCGAGGCCAGCGAGCGTCTCGGTGACGCGCGTTCTCAGCCCCGCAAAGTCGGATGGCGGCGGCGTCATGTCGGGCCCGAACACGCCTTTGCGCACGCCCTCGATCGCGCCGAGCGAATGCACCGCCATCGACTTCACCTGATAGGCGAAAGGCAGCATGTCCTCTGCAAGCCGCGCCTGGATCAGGGAATCCGGCGAAAGGTTGCGTTCGGCGCAAAACGCTTCGGCCTTGTCGATCAGAGCAGCACAGGCACGCAGGATTTGCGCCTGGGATGGGATGATCGCAGCATGTAGGGAAAAGGTCATGCCCGTCTGTGGAGTGCTCGGTTCAGTCCCGTCAAGCCGCCGCCGTGGCGATGAGCACGCTTTCATCACCAATCCGCAGGCAGGACGACCCAATTCCAGACTCTCGAAGCCACTCGGCCGCCTCTCAGAAGCGGACGCTCGTTGATCTCGATGCTATGGCCGATATCGGGCGCGGTCGTAGCCAAGCGAACCGGCCAAATGTGGGGAAAGCGGTCGGGCAGCTTAGCGGCTCGGTGCAATGGAAAATGGACGGTTGCCGTGTCGGCTAGGTGCAGGCTGTGGGCTACGATCAACGTGGTCGCGTTATCGACGCGCTACGAGAGGATCTCCGATCCCGACGTATAGGGGGTCACCTGGTCACGTTATCCGGTAGGGCGGCACTAACTGCGAACGGCACCCGAAGCCGCCGCCTAATAGGAGGAGGTTAAGATGTACAACATGGGCGGATCGATCGCCGACGCGCTAAAGCGAATCCAGACGAACGAGTACGTGCTTCCGGCCATCCAACGCGAATTCGTATGGTGGCCCGAGCAAATCGAGAAGCTTTTTGACAGCCTTATGCAGGGCTATCCCTTCGGCACGTTCCTCTTCTGGAAGGTCCATCCGGAGACCAGCGGCAAGTTCAAATTCTTCGACTTCGTACGCAACTACCACGAGCGCGACGCCGCGCACTGCCCCGACCTCGGCGCCCTGCCGAACCAGGCCCTGATCGCGGTCCTCGACGGCCAGCAGCGTCTCACCGCCCTCAACATCGGGCTGCGCGGCTCCATGGCGCTAAAGCTCCCCAACAAGTGGTGGAACAACCCCGAGGCTTTCCCGAAGCGCACGCTCAGGCTCGACCTCCTCTCATCTCCGGAACCCGACGAGGAGGGAGTCCGCTACCGCTTCAAGTTCCTGGACGAGGTCCAAGTCGCGCGCGATACCGACGCACACTGGTTCAAGGTGAGCGAGGTCCTGGGCATGTCCGGAGGCCCCGAGATGCTCAAGAAGCTCATGGCCCGCGGCCTGCAGGATGACGCGCTCATGTCGGCCTACGAGATCCTCGATCAGCTCCACCGGGTCGTCCACACCCATCAGCTCATCAATTACTACGAAGAGACCAGCCAGGAGATCGAGCGGGTCCTGAACATATTCATCAGGCTCAACTCCGGCGGCACGGTCCTCAGCTACTCCGATCTCCTCCTCAGCATCGCAGTCGCTCAGTGGAAGGACCTCGACGCCCGCGACGAGATCCACAAGCTCGTTGACGAGCTCAACGGGGTGGGCAGCGGGTTCGCGCTCAGCCAGGACTTCGTGCTGAAGGCCGGTCTCATGCTCGCCGACATCGCGAGCGTCGGCTTCAAGGTCGAGAACTTCACGGCCGCCAACATGCAGATCCTGGAAAAGATCTGGGCGTCCGTCAGGAGCGCGCTCGTCAGGACGGTGGAGCTGGTCGCGTCCTTCGGGCTCAACGGCCAGTCGCTGCGTGCCGACAGCGCCCTCCTGCCCATCGCTTACTACCTCTACCGCCGCTCGGCACGGCAGAGCTACGTCTCCCACAGCAGCTTCGCCGAGGACCGACTGGCCGTCCGAGACTGGCTGTTCCGCTCGATCGTCAAGGCGTCTGGCATCTGGGGAAGCGGTCTCGACACCCTCCTGACCGCGCTGCGCGACGTCATCGCTCAGAACGGCGAAGAGGCGTTCCCTGCGGACGCCTTGAGCAGGACGATGGCTCAGAAGGGAAAGTCGCTCAGTTTCGAGGAGGCCGAGATCGACGACCTGCTGCACCTACCCTACGGCGACCGGCGAGTGTTCCCTCTCCTCTCGCTGCTCTTTCCCTTCGTAGACTTCCACAACCAGTTCCACGTCGATCACGTCTATCCGAAGTCGCGCTTCAGCCGAAAGAAGCTCCTCAAGGCCGGAGTAGCAGAAGACGAGGTTGAGGGGCTCGAGCGCCGCGCGAACGAGCTTCCCAACTTGCAGCTGCTCGAGGGTGCTGCCAATACCGAGAAGCAGGCAGCGATGCCGGCAACTTGGCTCGCGAAGCACCACCCCGGGAAGGCGGCCTCGCAGAACTACCGCGACAATCACCTCCTGGGAGAGCTCGGGGACGAGATAGCAGGCTTCGACGCGTTTTGCGAGGCGAGGCGGGAGCGTCTGCGCGAGCGACTGGTCGAACTACTCGGCGGACCGGGCGCCCGTCGCTCAGCAACAGGCTGACCCAGCTAAGGCCCGACGTCGACCCCGAAACACGCGTCAGCATCTTCGTCGGCGAGTTGGCAACGATGTTCGCCCTGACGTGACCCCCGCCTTTCATCCAGCGGCAACCAGAGACCGACCGGTGTTGTCGCGCATGAGCGCAGGTGAAGCAACGTGCGGGGTTAACCCCGCACGTTGCTGTTCGAGTTCGGCGGCGAATGCCGCCGGGGTGGCGTAGCCGAGCGAGGAGTGCGGGCGCTCGGTATTGTAGTCGTAGACCCAGCGGGCGAGGGTCGAGCGGGCCTGACCGATCGTGAAGAACAGCGTCTCGTTGAGCAGCTCGTCGCGCATGCGACCATTGAAGCTCTCTACGAACCCGTTCTGCGTCGGCTTGCCCGGCGCGATGTAATGCCACTCCACGCCAGCGTCGCCGGACCAGGCGAGCACCGCGTTCGAGGTGAGCTCCGTCCCGTTGTCGCTGACGATCATCTTCGGCCTGCCACGTTCGGTGATCAGATCGGCCAACTCGCGCACGACCCGCCGGCCCGAGATCGACGTGTCGACCACCGCCCGGATGCACTCGCGCGTGACGTCGTCGACGATGTTGAGCACGCGGAACCGCCGCCCGGTGACAAGTTGGTCGTGCACGAAGTCCAGGCTCCAGCGCTGGTTGGGGAGCGCCAGCACCGGCGCGGGCGCCCGCGCGCCAACGGCGCGCTTTCGCCCCTTCCTGCGCCTGACCGTCAGACCCTCCTCACGGTAGAGCCGCTGGGTCTTCTTGCGGTTGATCGTGACGCCGTCACGACGCAGCAGGATGTGCAGCCGCCGATACCCGAACCGCCGGCGCTGCTGCGCCAGCTCGCATAGCCTCGACCGCAGGTCGCCATCATCTGCCCGGCACGAGCGATACCGCATGCTCGTGCGGTCCGCCCCGACGACAGCACACGCCCGCCGCTCGCTCATCCCCAGCGTCGCCTGGAGATGCGCGACTGCTTGCCGCTTCGCGGCGGGCGCTACCATTTTTTTGACAGCAGATCCTTCAGACCCGCGTTGTCGAGCATCGTGTCCGCCAGCAGCCGCTTGAGCCTAGCGTTCTCCTCCTCGAGCGCCCGCAGCCGCTTCGCGTCGGATACCTCCAGGCCGCCGAACTTGGCCTTCCAAGCATAGTAGGTGGCGCTCGACACCCCGTGCTTGCGGCACAGCTCCGTCACCACCGCGCCCGCCTCGGCTTCCTTCAGGATGCCGATGATCTGCTCTTCCGTGAACTGCTTCCGCTTCATTCCGTCCGTCCCTTCGAGGGGCCGGTCTCTAGTTCCAGGTGGATGAAGAAACGGGGGTCACGTCACCGTGTCGATGAAATCCTAGAGCGGTTTCCGCCCGTTCTGAATCGTTGAGGATTCACACGGGCGAAGTTTTCTGATTCAGGCTTTGTGCCGGGTCGGAGGCCGGCATGGATGCCGCGAGTGCTGTCACAGGACCTTCGGGAGCGGGTGGTCGCCGCCGTTGATGGCGGGATGTCGTGCCGGGGTGCGGCAGCACGGTTCGGGGTGAGTGCGGCGAGCGCGATCCGTTGGCGGCAGCTGGTTGTTCAGAACGGCACACCGGCTGCCAAGCCGCAGGGCGGTGATCGCCGTGCCGCTAGAATCGACGCGCACGCGGCCTTCATCCTGGGCCTGATCGAGGCGAAGGACGACATCACGCTGGTCGAGTTGCAGGCGCTGCTGGGCGAGCGAGGCACGCCGGTTGGGATCGGCACGCTGTGGCGGTTCTTCGACCGGCACCGGATCACGCGCAAAAAAAAGACGGCGCACGCCACCGAGCAGGACCGCCTCGACGTCCTGAAGCGCCGGGAAGAGTGGTTTGACGGCCAGCTCGATCTCGATCCCGAGCGACTGGTGTTCATCGACGAGACTTGGGCCTCCACCAACATGGCACGCCGCCACGGTCGCTGCCGACGCGGCGAGCG
>JBPBQW010000070.1:0-11761 GCA_050955125.1 Janthinobacterium lividum | reverse complement strand
CCTACGGCGAGGCGAAGGCGACCGGCTTCGACGCGAAGACGATGCGCTCGATCGTGCGCCTGCGCCGGATGGAGAAGCACCACCGCGACGAGGCAGACGCGCTGCTCGAGACCTACCGCACCGCGCTGGGCCTGCAATGATGGGCGAACGAACTCCTGCGAAGCACATCGAGCGGGGCGACCGGGTGGTCTTCCTCGGATCGTGCGGACCGCGGGGCAAGCATGGCGACGTGCTCTCCGCTCGATCGACATGCTCGGCCGTGCGCTTCGACATGGCCGGTCCGATGCTCTGCCTGTCTAGCGAGCTGCACCGCATCCCGCGGCGACCGAAGCCGGATTTCTGAGGCGATGAGGCACCTCCCAATCACCTGTAATTGCGCCGAGTGCCGGATGCTTGATCGCGCGCACCCGCGCGAGGGACACCAGTTGTCGCTCATCGGCTCGGGAGAGCAGCCGATGATGCTCCTCCCCCCCGATCCCGAGCCGCAGATTGCCGAAGTCTACCGGATCGGCACCTTGCCCAAGCGACTGCCCGACCCTGGAGAAGAGTCGTGACTGCCACTGGCCTCGCGAAAGATCCTCCACCCTTGTCGGCGCCAATCGTCCGCCTCGACCAGCGCGTCAGCCGCGCGGCCGAGCTTGGGCGCGGCATCGATATCACCGCCGCCGACCTCGACCTGCTGGTGAGTCTCGGGCTCATCGACATCCTACACGACGCCAAGACCGAATATCTCAAGGAACAGACACGATGCAGGGTCGCGCGGCGCCAATCTATCGGAGGGGGAAGTACTGGCTCGACAAGCTCCGGCGTGAGGACGGGACCACGCGCTCTCCCCGCTGGTACGTCTTCTGGTACGATCCCGATGCCCGACGCGAAGCAAGCGCATCGACGGGCGAGGAGGATGTCGACCGGGCGGTCGAAGCCCTCGACCGCCGATATCTGAATGATCGCGATGAGGCGCCTGCGTTTTGTCACGCGTGCGGGCAGACGCTCGCCTCGGCCGAGGCATACCTGCTGACGGACGCGACCGCCGACTATGTCCTGGAGCACGGCAGCCTGAAAGGCTCGGCCGACAGTATCCAGGCACGGCTGAAGCACGTGCTCGACTTCCTCGACGCCGAGGAAGCGCGGGTTGGTGGTGTGTACGGCATCGCGACCAGCTGCGCGGTGGCGTGTGGCACGCCATTCATCGCCGCTTTCCGCGCCTGGTCGAAGGACCAGCCGGTGACGTGGAAGAACAAGGCAGGGGAGATTACCGCGTCGCGCCAACGCTCGGCCGCGACCACCGAGGAATCAGTGTTGCAGGTCGCTGCCGCCCTAAACCACGCGGCCGACGCCGACCCGCCGCGCATCGAGCGCCGACCGGTGTACAAGCCCCTTCCCCGCAAACAGGTATCCCGTCCGCGCAAGGTGCGCGTCGACGTGCCGGTGCTCGCGGACATGCTCGCCTATGCGGCCGAGCAGGACAAGAAGCGCGGCTCGCTCCATGCCTTCATCGTCGGCTCGCTCTGCACGATCGCACGCCCCGACAGCGTCGTGGACATCAGCGTCGCTCCCGATCGGGAGCAATGGTACCCCGGCTCGCCGACGCTCGATCTCAATCCCTTCGGCCGCGCCCAGACGAACAAGCACCGTCCGATCGTGCCGGTGTTACCCGCGCTGGCGGAGTGGCTGGCGGCCGAGCTGGCAGCGTACGAGAAGATCGATCACGACCAGCGCAAAGGCGCAGGCCATCTCGTCAACTATTTCGGGCGCGCGGTGCTCGACGTCGATCGTGCCTGGTCGACCATGCTCCGCGAGCTGAAGCTGCCGAACGGGCGCGAATGGAAGCCGTACCTGATGCGGCACAGCCTCGCGACGCTCTGCCGCAACCGCGGCGTGGCGAAATGGGATCTCGAGGGCTTCATGGGCCACGACGCCGGCGGCTCGACCGAGGTGTACGCAGTCGGCCGATTTGCGACGGTCGCCCGGGCTCTCGAAGACATCTTGGGTGAGGTCGACGCCCGCTCTCCGGGCGCGTTGCGCCGAAAGAGCGCCGAAGTCGTCCTATCCGGCCAACCTAGGGGGAGGCTCGAAATGACCGGATAGGAACGACTTAGCTGGTGGGCGTGGCAAGGATTGAACTTGCGACCCCTGCGATGTCAACACAGTGCTCTACCACTGAGCTACACGCCCACGAGAGGGAGGGGCATTAGCGAGGCATCGGCGCCAGCGCAAGCCGCCAAATCCGCGATCAGGTGAGCCCGGTCGCGGTCTCCGTCTCGAACAGGCGATCGACCTCCAGCACCAGGTCGCGCAGGTGGAACGGCTTGGACAGGACGCGCGCCTGCGGCATCTGGCGCCCGGCCTTCAGCGTCACCGCCGCGAACCCGGTGATGAACATCACCCGCATGTCGGGCGCCATCGCCGCGGCGCGCTGCGCCAGCTCGATGCCGTCCATCTCGGGCATCACGATGTCGGTCAGCAGCAGGTCGAACGCCTCCGCCTCCAGCAACGGCAGCGCCGCCGTGCCGCGGTCCACCGCCGCCACGCTGTAGCCCGACCGTTCGAGCGCGCGCGCCAGATATTCGCGCATCACGGCGTCGTCCTCGGCAAGCAGGATGCGGATCATCGATGGCCCCAGACCGGGAGACCGTCATCCCGGAATGCGATCGTCTATGCCCACACGGATTAAGATTTTCCAGTGTTCTCGCGGCTGTCGATTGCGGCGCCCGGCGCGGCGGTCCACACCCGCGCCGGATGACGATCTCGCCCTTCGACCAGTTCGGTCCCGCGATCCCCGCCAGTCCGGTCGTGCTGTCGGTGCCGCACGCGGGCCGCGACTATCCGGCGGCGCTCCGGGCGGCGCTGCTCGCGCCGATGGCGGCCGCGCAATCGCTGGAGGACCGCCACGTCGACGCGGTGGCGCTCGCCGCGCTGGGCGCCGAGACGATGGTCGTCCAGCGGCTGGCGCGGGCGTGGATCGACCTCAACCGTCGCGAGGACGAGCGCGATCCCGCGGTGGACGACGGCGCGCCCATGGGCGTCGCCACACCCGCGGGACCCGCCGGCGCCAAGCTGCGCAGCGGGCTCGGCCTCGTGCCGCGGCGCGCGGGGACTTGGGGTGACCTGTGGCACCGCCGCTGGACGGACGCGGAGATCGCGGCGCGGATCGCGTCGGATCACCGACCCTATCATGCCGCGCTCGCCTCCGCGCTCGCGGCCGCGCGAGACCGGTTCGGCGTCGCCATGCTGGTCGACCTCCATTCCATGCCTCCGCTTACGGACGCGCGACCCGCCGGGATCGTGATCGGCGATCGTCACGGCACCAGCGCGCATCCGGCGCTCGCCCGCGCGGTCGAGGCCGCCGCCGCCCGGGCCGGCATCCGCACGGTGCGCAACCACCCCTATATCGGCGGCCATATCGTCGAGCGGCACGGTCGCCCGGCAGACGGGATCCATGCCGTCCAGATCGAGATCGACCGCTCGCTCTATCTCGATCGCACGTTCGACCGGCCGGCGGCCGATGGGGTCGCTAGGATCGCCCGGGTCGTGCGCGCGGCGATCGACGCGGCGGTGCAGGCGGTCGGCGTGTCCCGACCGGCGGTCGACCCGCTCCCGCTCGCAGCCGAGTGACCGACGTGGCGACATAAAAAACCACCCCGCGAACAAATGTCCGCGAGGTGGCCGAGGTTCAGGGAGGAGACACGCTGAAAGCGTGTCGAGCGACGGCGCGAAAGGGGGGGACACGTCGTCGCTGCACTGATTATGGGGAAGTCACCGATCCGCTTCAACCCGGCTCGACCAACTTTTTCCGCGCCGATCGCGACCGTCGCTCAGGCGGTGAACGGCGGCAGCGTCGGCAGCGGCATCTTGCCCTGCCCCTTCTGCCGCGCGAAGATGTCGCGCATCAGCGACAGCGAGAACAGGTGGGCATAGACCATCGGCAGCAGGCCCGACTGGCTGGCCTTGCGCAGCTGATCGCCGCGCAGCGCCGCCAGCTTCTCCTCGTTGACGATCTGGAACCCGCGATACACGAACGGCTGCTCGGCGCCCTCCTCGGTGATCGTGGTCTCGCCTTCCATTAACAGGCCGAGTTCGCGCAGGTCGGCCATGAACGCGGCGGTCCGCTGGCCGGCCTGCTCGAACAACTCGTTGAAGCCCAGGATCTCCTTGGTCGTCTGCGCCGGCTGGCCATCGGCGTCGAACAGCCGCTCGCCCTCGTCGAAAGGCCCTACCGCATCGCTGGTGGGATCGAAGCACAGCGACAATTGCTCGGCGTCGGGCGTCAGACGCGCCAGCATGAAGGGGTAGCGGCGGACATAGGCGGGAACGTACACGTTCTCGTAGAAGCGGCCGTCCTCGCCGGCGAAGGTGTTGACGCCCTCGTTCAGGCCCAGCAGCGCGAGCGGCACCGAATCGTCGCCCTCGGAGAACACGATCGGGAAGTTCCGCTGCGCCAGCGGGAACTCCTCGACGGTCAGCGGGATCGCATGCTGCCCGAGCAGGAACGGGGCGGATTCCCGCGGGCGCAGGCGCCACTCGCGGTGCGTCTCGCTCGAAAGCGGCTCGAGGCCGTTGTAGAAGAGCGGAAGCGAGGGGGCGACGCTGGCCATGGTGCGATGGACTCCTGCAGGACGGTCTGGACGCCCACGACGGGCCGATAGCGCGCGGCCCTATGCGGGCGGGCCGCCCCGCGCAAGCGCGCTCGGGACGGGGGCGGTGACGGGAGCGATGACGGGCGCGGGGGCGAGCAGCTTGCCCGGGTTCATCAGTCCCAGCGGATCGAGCGCGGCCTTGATCGCACGCATCGCGCCCAGCCGGGCGGGCGAGGTCAGTCGCTCCAGCTCCGCCAGCTTCATCTGACCGATGCCATGTTCCGCCGATATCGATCCGCTGACCGCCACGACGAGGTCGTGGACGAAACGGGTGATGGCGGGCGCCTCGTCGGCGTACCAGCCATCGCGGTCCGCGCCGCGCGGCGCGCGGACGTGGAAGTGGACGTTGCCGTCGCCCAGATGCCCGAAGCCGCTCGCGCGGGTGCCGGGGAAGCGCGCCTCGGCGGCGGCGGCGGCTTCGACCATGAAGCGGGGCATCGCCTCGACGGGCACCGAGATGTCGTGTTGTACCGCCGGCCCGGTCGCGCGTTCGGCGTCCGAGATCGAATCGCGCAACCGCCAGAACGCCTCCGCCTGCGCCTCGCTCGCGGCGACCGCGGCATCCTCGACGAGGCCGTCGGCGAGCGAGGGCGCGAGCCAGTCGGCGAGTTCGTCGGCGGGCGGGCGCGCCGCCGCGTCCCCCGTCACCGCCTCGACCAGCACGTGCCAGCGATGCGCACCCGCCAGCGGAGCCCGCGCGGCGGGCAGATGCGCCAACACCGCCGCCAGCGTCTCGGCCGGCAACAGCTCGAAGCTCTCGACGGCGTCGGTCTGCCGCTGCAACCGGCGCAGCAGCGTCAGCGCGGCATGCGGGTCTCCGACCCCGATCCACGCGACCCCGCGTTGCACGATCGCGGGCGCGAGCCGCAGCGTCGCGGCGGTGACGATGCCCAGCGTCCCTTCCGCGCCGATCAGCAACTGGGTCAGGTCGTAGCCGCGGTTATCCTTTTTCAACGCGGCCAGGCCGTCATAGGTCTCGCCGCTCGGCAGCACCGCTTCCAGCCCCGCCACCAGCCCGCGCATCGTTCCCCAGCGCAGCACCTGTGTGCCGCCCGCGTTGGTGGACACCAGCCCGCCCACGGTGGCATTGCCCCGCGCGCCCAGCGTCAGCGGGAACCGCCGGCCCTGCGTCAGCGCGGCGGCGTGCAGGTCGGCAAGAATCACCCCCGCCTCGCACACCGCCAGCCCGGCGTCCGCGTCCAGCGAGCGGATCCGGTTCATCCGCCGCAACGACAGCAGCACCGCCGACCCGTCCGCGGGCGGCGTCGCGCCGCCGACCATCGAACTGTTGCCGCCCTGCGCGACCAGCGGCACGCCGTGGCGGATGGCGGCCTGCACGACGGCGGCCACTTCCTGCGTCGAGGCGGGGGACAGCAGCGCGGTCGCGGTCCCGCGGTATCGCCGGCGCCAGTCGATCGTCCAGGGCTCTATCAGGTCCGCGTCCGTCGTGACGCCCGGCGGGCCCAGAACGGGGGACAGGTCGTGCAGCAAGGCCGATTGGGCAGGCGTCATGCCACGGGTCGTTAGCGATCCGTCGGCCGGGGCGGAAGCGTGTGGATGACCCCGAGTTCATCGACCGTTCAATCGCCCGCCCTAAGACCCGCGACCAGCGATGCACATCCGCCTGCTTCCCTTCATGGCGCCCCTCGCGCTGACGCTCGTCGCAGTGCCGGGCAGCGCGCAGGATTCGTCGCCGCCCGGCCCGGTCCCCTCCCCCGGCCGATGGTCGGTACTGTCTGTCCGCGAGCGGATCGTGATCCGCATCCCGCGCATGCGCGACGATCCGGCGTTCGCGTCGCCCGGCGAGACGGCCCCGCGCTGGACGGAGAAACGCGGCGACCGCTGCGTCCAGGCGGACGGGATCGCGGGCGCCGCGGTGTCGCGCGAGGGCAGCGTCGATCTGGTGATGGAGGACGGCCGCCGCGCGCGGGCGTTGCTGGAGGCGGATTGTCCGGCGCTCGACTATTATCTGGGCTTCTACATCAGGCCGACGGTCGACGGCCGGGTCTGCGCCGGCCGCGACGCGCTGCGCTCCCGCTCGGGCGCGATCTGCCCGATCCGCGCCTTCCGCCGGCTCGTGCCAGAGCGCTGAAACGGGCGCCGACCCGGGCCTCGCGGCAGCGATCGGCCGCGGCGAACCTTGACATTCGGGGCCGAATCCTGTTGGCGAAGCCCGCGCGAGTGGCCGCCTGTGCCCACTCTTCCGGTAGTATTGCATGAACTTCGCCGATCTCGGCCTATCCGACGAACTGCTGCGCGCGGTGAACGAGTCCGGCTATACCGAGCCGACCCCGATCCAGGCCAGCGCCATCCCTTCCGTCCTGATGATGCGCGACATCATCGGCGTCGCGCAGACGGGCACGGGCAAGACGGCCAGCTTCGTGCTGCCGATGATCGACATCCTCGCCCACGGGCGCAGCCGCGCGCGCATGCCGCGGTCGCTGATCCTCGAGCCGACGCGCGAACTCGCCGCGCAGGTGGCGGAGAACTTCGAGAAGTACGGCAAGTACCACAAGCTCTCGATGGCGCTGCTGATCGGCGGCGTCCAGATGGGCGATCAGGTCGCGGCGCTGGAGCGCGGAGTCGACGTGCTGATCGCCACGCCCGGCCGGCTGATGGACCTGTTCGGGCGTGGCAAGATCATGCTCAACGGCTGTTCGCTGCTGGTGATCGACGAGGCGGACCGGATGCTCGACATGGGGTTCATCCCCGACATCGAGGAAATCTGCACGAAGCTGCCCAAGCAGCGCCAGACGCTGCTGTTCTCGGCGACCATGCCGCCGCCGATCAAGAAGCTGGCCGACAAGTTCCTCGACAATCCCAAGCAGATCGAGGTCTCGCGCCCCGCGTCGACGAACCTCAACATCAAGCAGTATCTCGTCCCGGTCGCCTCGCAGTCGGCGAAGCGCGACACGCTGCGCCGGCTGCTCGACCAGGTGGAAGTCACCAACGCGATCATCTTCTGCAACCGCAAGACGACGGTGCGCGACCTCAACAAGGTGCTGCGGCAGGCGGGATTGAAATCGGGCGAGATCCACGGCGACATGGAACAGCCGCAGCGGATCGCCGAGCTGGAGCTATTCAAGACGGGCGCGGTCAACGTGCTGGTCGCGTCCGACGTCGCCGCGCGCGGCCTCGACATCAAGGGCGTCAGCACCGTCGTCAACTACGACGCGCCATGGCACCCGGACGATTACGTCCACCGCATCGGCCGGACGGGCCGCGCGGGCGCGATGGGCACCGCCTACACGTTCGTAGCGCCCGACGACGCGGAGAACATCGCCAACATCGAGAAGCTGACCGGTCAGACGATCGAGCGGCTGGTCCCGGTCGAGCGCACGGCGATCGCGGAGGCGGCCCCTGGCTACGATGGTCCCGAGCGGCAGGACGAACGCTCCGGCGAAGACCGCCCGCGCGGAGATCGATCGCCACGCCGCCGTGGACGATCCGATCGTGCCCCCGCCGAGCAGCCCGATGCGACCGTTCAGCCGGAAGCGATCGACCTGCCCGAGGCGGCCATCCAGCCCGCGGCGGTGGTCGACGACGTGGCGCCGGACGCCCTGCCCCTGCGCGACCAGCGCCCGGTCCGAGAAGAGCAGCGCGCCGATCGTGCGCCGGCGTATCGCGAGGAGCGCCGGCCGGAGCAGGGCCGACGCGACGACCGCCGCCCCGATCGACGCCCGCGTCGCGACGAGGGTCAGGATGAGGCCGACGACGGCGGCTGGAACGGGCCGATACCGGATTTTCTTCGCGCCACGATAGCCGGATAGGGGTTGGCCGGCGGCGCCGGATCGGCACAATACGCCCACAATCGGGAGTCCTGCCATGCGCCTCGTCACCTCTGCCGCCGTTGCTGCCCTGCTGTCGCTGGGTGCGCCCTCGATCGCCGCCACGCCCGCCCCGCGCGTGACCACGACCAGCTTCGACCAGCTCGCCCAGCCGCTGCCGCTGCCCTACGACGAGGCCAGGAACGCCGACCAGGCGGTCGCGGCGGCCAAGGCGCGTGCGCTCAAGACGCACAAGCGGTTGCTGATCGACCTGGGCGGCAACTGGTGTCTCGATTGCCGCATCCTCGCCGGCACGATGCGGCTGCCCGAAATCGCGCCGTTCGTCGCGAAACATTACGAAGTGGTGACGGTGGACATCGGCCGGTTCGACAAGAACGGTCAGATCGCGGCGCATTACGGCGTCAAGGGCCGGCTGGCGGGCGTCCCCGCCGTGCTCGTCGTCGATCCCCGGACCGACCGGCTGGTCGACGCAGGCCACGAGACCGCGCTGTCCGACGCCCGCCACATGAGCCCGCAGGGCCTCGCCGACTGGCTGGCGCAATGGGCGGCATGATCCCCGCCCGCCGATGATCGAGCGGGTGCCGCCCGAGCCGGCGGACGCCGCCAGCCCGTGCGTCAACGTCTGCGTGATCGACGACGCGACGGACTGGTGCATCGGCTGCGGCCGCACGATCGGCGAGATCATGGACTGGGGCAGCGCCGACGTGGCGACCCGGCGGGCGATCCGGGCGCGATTGCCGGACCGGATGACGATGCTGGAACGCGGCGACAGCGGTCGGGCACCGACCTGAGCCCCCGCCTCGTCCCATCACCCAGCAAAGGCCGGGGGCGGCCGGACGGGTGAGGCGATCGACGCCAGCCCCGCATACGCCAGGATGACGGGCTTCGGTTACCCCGCTGTCGCGGCGACCGCCGCATCGTCCAGCGCCGTCGCCCGCTTGTACCCGTCGCGCGCGGTCAGCCGCTCGGCATAGGCGGTGAACGCGGCCGTCGTCGGCAGCGTGCCGAACCGCATCCCGAACAGCACCTGAGACCCGACGATCACGTCCGCGGCGGAAAAGCGGTCGCCCGCGATCCACTCGCGCGTGGCGATCGCGGCATCGAACACCGTCATGACCCTGTCGAAGGCGCCATAGCCGACCATCCGCTCCTGCTGAGCCGTCGGCGTCACCCCGAGCGCACGGTTGACGATCGCCTGCTCCACCGGCCCGGCGGCGAAGAACAGCCAGCGATAATAGTCCGCCCGCTCGGCGGTCGGCGGCGCGAGGCCCGCGTCCGGGAACGCGTCGGCGAGATAGGCGGCGATCGCGGCGTTCTCCGTCACGATCCGGTCGTCGTGGACGATTGCCGGTACCTTGCCCATCGGGTTGATCGCCAGATAATCGGCTGCCTTCATCGTGTCGGCATAGCCCAGCACCACCGTCTCGTACGGCGCGCCGACCTCTTCGAGCATCCAGCGCGCGATCCGGCCACGGGACATCGGGTTGGTGTAGAGGGTCAGGGTCATGCCGGTGTATCCTTCAGGCGAGCGCGGGGGTGAACAGCGCCAGCATCCGATCCCAGGCGCGATCCGCCGCTTGCGCGTCGTACACCCGGCTGTCGGGCGGGCACCAGCCGTGCATCGTGCCGGCGTACACCTCGATCTCCGCGGGCAGATGCGCGGCAGCGAAGCCGGTCCGCAGCGTGTCCTTGTCGGTCGGCGCGCGCGCGTCGTCGTTGGCGGCGATCGCGATCAGATAGCGCGCCTTGGTGCGCGGGATCAGCAGATGCGGGCTGTCGGGCTTGTCGGTGACGAGCCCGCCGCCGTGGAAGGTCGCGCCCGCGCGCACCCGGCCGGGCACGGCCGCCGCCGTGCGGAACACCATCGGCCCGCCCATGCAGTAGCCGGTGCTGGCGAGCCCCCGCTTCGTGTCCACCTGCGGCTGCGCGTCGAGGAAGCCGGTGAAGGCGATCGCGTCGCGCGTCGTCCCTTCGGGGCTCAGCGCCTTGGTGAACGGCATGATCTTGGCGCGCACCTCGGGCTGATCGAAGCTCTCGCCCGGCGCGAGGAACGGCGCCTTTGTCGAGCGGTAGAACTGGTTGACGACCAACACCGCATAGCCGGACTGCGCCAGCCGGTCGGCCATTTGTCGGAACGCGGGCCGCAGCCCCATGATGTCGGGCCACATCAGGACGCCGGGATGCCGCCCGCCCGCCGGCGTGACGAAATAGGCGTCCGCCTTGCCGTCCGGCGTCGTGATCGTGACGTCCCGCCCGGCGATCGCCAGTGCGTCGGCCGCGACGGGCAGCATCATGACGACCCCGGCCGCGCCCGCCAAGGCACCGAACCGACGCCGCGAGACCGCGCCCAGCAGCCGCTCGTTGTCCTCGGCCGTATGGTCGTCACACATGGCACGCTCTCCCCGATGCGAATCGCCCGACCCGCGTCGTCGCGTACGCTAGGTCAGACCGCACGCCACCACCAGATGCCGTCGCGATCCTCGCGCACCGCCCGCCCCTCGCGTTCCAGCCGCCGCAGGTGCGCCAGCGCCTCGCCGGTCGCGAGCGTCAGCACATCGTCGCCGACCGGGCGTCGGAACAGCGCGGCGAAACAGTCGGTCGCGCGCCGCGGCGCCTCGCGCAACCGGTCCGCCAGCGCATCGAGTCGATCGCGATGCTCCGCCGCCAGCGCGTCGAGCCGGGGGTGCAGCCCCAGGAACGGCTCGCCATGGCCCGGCAGCACCAGCAGGTCCGCAGGAAGCCTCCGCAGCTTGGCGAGCGAGGCGAACCAGTCGCCGAGCGGGTCGCCGTCGGGCTCCGTCACGTGCAGCGACACGTTGGAGCTGATCCGCGGCAGCACCTGATCGCCCGCGATCAACAGGCCACGCTCCTCGTCGAGCAGGCAGGCGTGCTCCGGGCTGTGGCCGTTGCCGGTGACGACCCGCCAGTCGCGCCCGCCGATCGCGATCGCGTCGCCATCGGCGATGCGGCGGAAACCGAGCGGCGGCGGGGACACCAGTCGCGCGAACCGGCCCCAACCGCCGACGCTGGCCGCCGCGACCTGCGCCTCGTCCCAGCCGGCGGCGCGCCAGAACGCGGTCGCCTCGTCCGGCACCGTGTCGCGGGCATCGGCGGCGAGCAGCCGCAGCATCAGCGATTCCGCCTGCGTCATCACCAGCGGCGCATCGAACCGGCGGCACAGCCAACCGGCGAGCCCGCCATGGTCGGGATGGAAGTGCGTGCAGACCACCCGCCCGATCCGCCGCCCGGAAATCGGCCCGGCGAGCAATGCCTCCCACGCGGCGACCGACGCCTTGCCCGCGATCCCCGTGTCGACCGCGACGACGTCGTCGCCGT
>JBPBQW010000069.1:0-12545 GCA_050955125.1 Janthinobacterium lividum | reverse complement strand
GTAACCGGTCGGCCACCAGCGGCCCGCGACCACCCGGTTGCGCGGCGGCAGCGCGGCCGCCCAGGTGATCGTGCGATCGCCGCGCAGCACCCAGCTGTCGGGCGGATGCGCCATGTCCTCGACCCGCACGCCCTTCAACGCGACGATCGCGCCGCGCAGCGACGGCACCGCCTCGATCCGGGCACCGGGTGCGGCGCGGGCGACCGCGGCACGAAAGGCCGGAGCGTCCTCGGGCTGAAGATCGGCGGCGAAGAAGCGCGGCGCCTTGGCGGGCGCGGCGCTGGCCAGCTCGCTTCCCAGGCTCGTGTCGATCGCCGCCAGCGCCACGAAGAGCGAGAAGCCGAGGCCGAGCGCCACGACCAGCCGCTCGGTCGGCGCGCCGGGCCGGTGCAGGTTGGCGAGCGCCAGCCGGGCGAGCGGGCGGCGCGGGCTCGGCAGCCTCGCCAGCAGCGCCTTGAGTCCCAGCCCGACGAGCCACAGCCCGAGCACCAGCGCCGCCGTCGCACCGACGAAACCGGCCGCCAGCCGGCGATCCGACGCGGTCAGCACCGCCAGCGCGACGATGGCCGCCGCGAGCACGATCGCGCCCACCACCACTCCCCGCCCCGGTCGCCCGCCGCCGGCCAGCGCACCCCGCAGCAACGTCGCCGCCGGTACCGCCCGCGCCCGTGCCAACGGGGCCAGCGCGAACAGCGCCGCGACGGTCAGCCCCAACGCGGCCGCGACCGCCAGCGGCCCGGGATAGAGCGCCAGCCGCGGTGCCACCGGCAATGCGGTGCCCGCGACGCGCGCGACGATCCACGGCACGCCCGCGCCCACCGCCAGCCCCGCCACGCTCGCGCCCACCGCGACCAGCGCCAGTTCGGCGCCATAGATCGCCGCGATCGTGCCCGATCGTGCGCCCAGCACCTTCAACGTCGCGATCGCGCCCGTCTTGTCCGCGGCCCAGGCGCCCACGCCGCTGCCCACGCCCACACCGGCGATGGCGAGCGCGGCGAGCCCGACGAGCAGCAGGAACTGTCCCAGCTCGTCGATGCCCCGGCGCAGCGGCCCCGCCGCTTCCTGCACGGTGCGCGACGACCAGCCGGCGCTCGGGAACGTCGCCACCAGACGCGCACCGACGGCATGCGCGTCCGCGCCGGGCGGCAGCAACAGGCGATAGCGCGCATCGTACAGGCTGCCCGGCTGGACGAGCCCGGTCGCGTCGAGTCCCGCCGGATCGACCAGCACCGGCGGCCCGAGCCGGAAGCCCTCGCCCAGCACGTCGGGTTCGGCCGTCAACAACCCGATGACCCGCATCCGCGCGTCACCGATCCGCAGCACGTCGCCGACGTGGACGCCCAGTCGCTCGGCCAGCGCGGGCGCGATCGCCACCTCCCGCCCGCGGGGCCGGTTCGCCACCGCGCCCGCCGCCAGCGCGGCCCGCCCCACCATCGGCCAGCGCCCATCGACGGCGCGCAGGTCCACCAGGGTCGGCGGCGCGCCGTTCGTCCCGTCCGCTCCATCCTTCTGGGCCATCGCGCGCATCCGCACCGTTTCCGACACGCGCCCACCGAAGCCGGCGGCGGCGAACGCCGCGCGTTCGGCGACGCTCGCCCGCCGCTGCGACACGCGCAATTCCAGATCGCCGCCCAGCGTCGCGCGCGACTGGCCCGCCAGCCCCGCGAGCAGCGCGGCGGAAAAGCTGCCGATGCCCGCCAGCCCCGCAACGCCGAGGAACAGGCACGCCGCCAGCAGCCACAGCCCCCGCCCGCCGCGCCGCAGGTCCCGCCACGCGAGCCGGAGCGCGGTCATCGACGGCACCGTCCATTCGCTATCTGCATGAAGGGGCGGCCGATCGGTGAGAGCTCGGTCTGGCGTGGCTGGCCGCGTTCGGCCGGCTCGCCGGCACCAGGTGACCTTGCTCCGGTCGTGGTGCGGGGGTAATCGGCCGTCAGCCCCGGGGTGGGTAGAGTCGGTCCCGCCATCCTTCGACTTCCGCGAAGAAAACAAGCCGACCGGGGTGTCGCCCGTCCCGCCGATACCCCGACGTGCGCGCGACGCACCGGGACCGCGGGCGCGGTCACGCGTCCTGCCGCCGGTCGGCGACGATGCGTCCGTCCGCCAGTTCCACCACCCGCCCGCATCGCGCCGCCAGCCGCGCATCGTGGGTTATGAGGAACAGCGTCGCGCCCGCCGCGCGCTGGCGCTCGAACAGCAGTTCCATGATCTGGGTGCCGGTGGCGGCGTCGAGGTTGCCGGTCGGCTCGTCGGCGAACAGGAGCGCGGGCGCGGACACCAGCGCGCGGGCGATCGCCACCCGCTGCTGCTCCCCGCCCGATAGCTGCACCGGATAGTGACCGAGGCGATGGCCGAGGCCCACGACCGCCAGCTCGGCGCGGGCGCGCTCGAACGCCTGCCCCTCCCCCGCCAGTTCGAGCGGCACCGCGACGTTCTCGAGCGCGGTCATCGTCGGCAGCAGGTGAAAGGCCTGGAGCACGATCCCGATCCGCCCGCGCCGCGCGACCGCCAGCGCGTCCTCGCTCAACCGGCCGACGTCGAGCCCCGCCACGACGACGCTGCCGCCGGTCGGGCGTTCGAGACCCGCCAGTACCGCCATCAGCGACGACTTGCCCGATCCCGACGGCCCCAGCAGCGCGACGCTCTCCCCCGCGGCCACCGACAGGTCGATGCCGCGCAGGATCGGGGTCGCACCGTTCGCCGGTCCGAGGACGAGCGTGAGACCGCGTGCCTCGATTGCTTGGGTGACCGGCCCGATTGGACTATCGACGGCGGATGGGAATGCGTTCACGACCTTGGCGATACGGGCGGGCGGCGGCGCTTGTCCATGCCGCACTGCTCGGCACGGCAGCGGCTCCGGCTCCAGCGCCCGTCGCGTCGCCTCCTGGTCCGCTGATCTGGGCGTTCGGGGACAGCCTGACCGAGGGCTATGGTCTGCCTCCCGCACAGGGCTTCACCGTCCAGCTCCAGGCCGCGCTGCGCCATGCCGGCATCGCCGCCACCGTGCGCAACGGGGGCGTGTCGGGCGACACCGCGCGCCAGGGTCTCGCCCGGTTGCGCTGGGGCCTGCGCGGACTGCCGCGCGCGCCGGACCTGGTCGTCGTCGAGTTCGGCGCCAACGACATGCTGCGCGGCCTCCCGCCCGAGCAGACGGCGCGCAATCTCGACGGGATCGTGCAGGAACTGGAGCGCCGGGGTATCCGTGTGCTGGTGGCCGGCATGCGGGCGTCGGCCAATCTCGGACCGGACTATCGGCGCCGGTTCGACGGGCTGTATCCTGCGCTCGTGCGGCGGCACCACGTCGCTTTCTACCCGTTCTTCTACGATGGCGTCGTGGCGCGTCCGGACCTCATCCAGGCGGACGGACTCCACCCCAATTCCCATGGCGTCTCGATCATCGTCGCCCGGATGGCGCCAGCAATCGCGGCGGCGTTGAAGATGCGGGCGAAGAACTGAGGACCGGACGGATCAGCCGGACGATGATCCTCGTCGCGGCGTCATCGGGGCGAACAGTCGGCCGACGCGAGCGGACGAGCCGATCTTATTTGCGATCTCGTGCAAGACATGGGCGAGAAATCGCGCGTGACGTGTTGACCTCACATCTTCCAGCGCTACTTGGATCAACGATCCAAGGAGAATCTTAGTGGCCGACGACGTACTCGACTATAATCCCGTCGAACTCGCGACAGAGTTGACGATCGCATGGCTGTCGAACGCGAATACCCGCGCCAGCGCCGACGAAGTTCCTGCTTTCCTCGCTCGGATGCACGACGCCGTGAATGCGCTGGGCTCCAGCACGGCGACCGACGAAGCGCCCGCCGCCGAGGCCCCCGTCGAGCACACGCCCGCGGTATCGGTCCGCAAGTCGCTGGCGTCCAAGGATCACATCATCTCGATGATCGACGGCAAGCCGTATAAGACGCTGCGCCGGCACCTGTCGTCCAACGGCATGACACCCGACGAGTATCGCGCTCGCTACGGGCTGAAGGCCGACTATCCGATGGTCGCCGAAAGCTATTCGACGCATCGCCGCGAGATGGCCAAGAAGATCGGCCTCGGCCGCAAGCCCGGCCAGCGCGTGTCGGCTCCCGAGCCGGTAGCCGGGGACGAGGCACCCGCCGCCAAGCCGCGCGGCCGTCGCAAGTCGGCGGACGCCACCGCCGAGTGATCGGCGACTGACCGATCCCCGTGTCAACGGTGGCGTGATCCCGCTACGCCACCGTCAACACGATCTTTCCGCGGACGTGCCCTTTCGCCTGACGCTCATGGGCGGACTTCACCTCCGCGAGCGGGAACGTCGCGGCGACCGTCACCTTGACCTTGCCGGCCGCGATCAGGTCCGCGATCTGGCCCAACTGCGCCGCATTGGGCTCGGCGTGCCAGCGACCGGGCAGGCGGACGCCGCGCGCCGTCGCGGCCGCAGTGACCTCATCCGACACGTCGACCGTCGACACTAGGGCCCCGCTCGGCTTCACCACCGCCACCGAGCGGTGCTGCGTCTCGCCTCCGACCAGATCCAGCACCAGATCGACCTGGCCCGCGACGTCCTCGAAGCGTTGTGCCTCGTGGTCGATCGCATCGTCGGCACCGAGATCACGTACGAAGTCCAGGTCGCCCGCCGATGCGGTCACCAACACCGTCGCGCCCCGCGCCTTGGCGAGTTGCACCGCCAGATGCCCGACACCACCCGCGCCGCCGTGGATCAGCACGCGTTGTCCCGCGACGAGGTGGCCCTGATCGAACAGCCCCTGCCATGCCGTCATCGCCGCCAGCGGCACCGCCGCCGCGCTCACGAAATCGAGCCCGTCGGGCATCGCCACCAGCTCCACCGCCTTCACGACGACGTATTCCGCCTGCGCACCGCGCTCGAACCCGATGTGCGCGAACACCTTGTCGCCGTGGCTCAGCATGTCGTGTGCACGTGTGCCGGTGAGTTCGATCGTGCCGGCGAGATCGCGGCCCAGCACGATCGGCAGCATGTCCGCCGTAACCATCGGAAACTCGCCGGCACGTGTTTTCAAGTCGACCGGATTGATGCTGGCGGCATGGACACGCACCAGCACCTCGTCGTCCACCGGCTGCGGCCAGGGACGCGAGGCGATCTCCAGCACCTCGGGGCCGCCGAACCGCGGCAGCACGACGGCACGCTGTTGGACGGGATGCTGGGGCGTGTCGGTCATGGCGGGCTCCTGATTGGACATCCCGACGAACGTTCGGACGCGCGCTCCTATCCGCGCAATCGCTCGTGGTGGCGGATCACCTCGTCGATGATGAAACGCAGGAACTTCTCGCTGAACTCGGGGTCGAGGTCCGCGTCCTCGGCCAGCCGCCGCAGCCGCGCGATCTGCGCCTCCTCGCGGCCCGGATCGGCCGGCGGCAGGCCGGCGTCCGCCTTGTACCGCCCCACCGCCTGCGTCACCTTAAACCGTTCGGCCAGCAGGTGGATCAACGCCGCGTCGATGTTGTCGATGCTGCGACGATAGCCCTGCAACACGTCGTCCGGCATCGCCCCAACCCCTTCGGTCTCGATCCGGCCCGGGATAGGGGCAAGCGGGCGCATCGGGCAAGCGTCGCGCCGGCCCGCGTCCTCGGCCACACCCTTCACCGCCTTGCCTTTGCCTGAATCAGCCGCCACATCGCGCCCACGATGACCGCGACGCTCCATCATCTCCACGGCGCGACCCAGCCCTCGCTGGAACCCATGCTGAGGCTGGTCGCGGGCGACATGAACCAGGTCAATGCGGTGATCCTCGACCGGATGCAGTCGGACATCCCGCTGATCCCCGAGCTTGCCGGCCATCTGATCGCGGGCGGTGGCAAGCGGATGCGCCCGATGCTGACGCTCGCGAGCGCGCGTGCGGTCGGCTATACCGGCACCCGCCACCACCGGCTCGCCGCGGCGGTCGAGTTCATCCATACGGCCACCTTGCTGCACGACGACGTGGTCGACGGATCGGACCTGCGCCGCGGCAATCGCACCGCCAACCTCATCTGGGGCAATCCCGCGAGCGTGCTCGTCGGCGATTTCCTGTTCAGCCGCAGCTTCGAGTTGATGGTCGAGGACGGCAGCCTCAAGGTCCTCAAGATCCTGTCGGCCACGAGCGCGATCATCGCCGAGGGCGAGGTGAACCAGCTGACCGCCGCGCGTCGCCTCGACCTACCGGAGGAGCGCTACCTCCACATCATCGACGCCAAGACCGCCGCGCTGTTCGCTGCGGCGTGCCGGATCGCCGCGGTGGTGGCGGAACGGCCGGAGGCGGAAGAGGCGGCACTCGACGCCTATGGTCGCAACCTCGGCATCGCGTTCCAGCTCGTCGACGATGCGATCGACTACAGCTCGGACGCGGGCACGATGGGCAAGGACGCGGGCGACGATTTCCGCGAGGGCAAGATGACGCTGCCCGTGATCCTGGCCCATGCGCGCGGCGATGCGGAGGCGCGCGCGTTCTGGAAGGCGGCGATCGCCGGCCATCGCAACTCCGACGTCGATCTGGCGGAGGCCGTGGACCGCGTCCGCACGACCCGTGCGATCGACGACACGCTCGCCCGTGCCCGCCACTATGGCCAGCGCGCGATCGACGCGCTGGGACCGTTCGCGGCCGGCAAGGCGAAGGACGCGATGGTCGAAGCCGTCGAGTTCGCGGTGTCCCGCGCGTATTGAATGGGCGCCGGCCCGGGATGCTCGCGCAGTTCCGCCGACGCGAGACGCCTCGTCGCGATGCACCATAGCGGCGAGTGACCGTCAGCGGACGAGAAACGGCACCGACACGGTGAAGGCCGATTGCTTGGCCATTGATCCCCTGGGTCGCAAGCGGACGTGGGTCACCGCAGCCTCCGACGCCAGATTGCCGGCGACCGGGACATAGATCCAGGTGACGCCGCCGTCGGCGGAGAAGTCGACGTCGTCGGTCGTGTCCGCGGGGCCGGCGTAGGTCAGCGTCACGCCCGACGCAGGACTGCCGTCCGTGAACTGGACGACGCTCGCCGACCCGCTGCCATCGCCGTCGAGCCCGACGATCAACCGACCCGCGGCCGGGATGACGAGGGCGATGCTGCCCGCGTCGAGCGGCACGATGTCGGGGTTGGTCGCGAAGACGGACGTCCGGACGCGGCCGCCGGGCAGTTCCTTGGGGTAACTGGTGCCGTTCACCGGGTCCCAGGTGGCCGCGGTGCCGATCGTCAGGATCATGTTCCGGGGCGAGACGATCAGCGTCACGTCGAGCGTCGAGCGGCCCGATCCCGTGTCGGGCGTCCCGACACAGGCGCCCGCGAGGCCGATCCCCGGGCAGAGATACCAGCTCCAGTCGATCGTGATCCGGTCCGTATACACGCCCGCCGGCAACACGCCCTTGGCAGGGCGCACGAAGATCGGCAGCGTCGCGGAGCTGCCGCCCAGCAGACCCAGCGCGTTCAGCAGGTTGTTCTGCATGTAGTCGACGGTGGTCCCCTGACCGAACCGATAGGTGCCGGCGGGATCCGCGCTGGCAACGTAACCGACGGTGGCGCTGCCGCCCTGCTGCTTCAGCGTCATGCCGTTCACGCTGCCGAACGTGCCGCGCACGTAGTTGCCGCCCAGCAGCGTCAGCACCGCGGACGAGCAGGTGAGCCCCGCCTGCGTCTGCAAGGCCGGCACCGCGCCCGCGGCGATCGCGGCCGGCGAATAGGTGCCGATCGTTTGCGGCACGTTGGCGGTGACGGTGCACGCCGACGCCGGCATGCTCGCGACGAGACCCAGAAGCAGCAGGATCGTCGCCACGAAGCGTGCCGCCGGCCTTCGCCGCATGACGAGGTCGTGGTTCATCGAGCCCCTGCCCGTCCGCGAGGCTCGCCGGGATCGGGCCTGCAGATCGTCACCGCGCGGGCCTGCGGCTCGCAGCCGGAAGGCACCGCGCCCTCCTGCCAGCCGAGGCTGGTCGAGAGATGGCCCGCGCCGCAGCGGGTCCGCCCGATCGGCTCGGCCGGAAGGCCGATGGTCGCCAAGGGCAGGATGGCAGCGGCAAGGATCACGATCGACCTCGATCTCGACGAGGACGATCCTGTGCCGCACGCGGCTTAAGACAATGCTATCACCGCGACCGGTCATCCACGATCGGCAGGATGGTGAGGTCACCCGATCCGACGCACGACGCCCATCGCCCTGCCGGCGTGACCCGCCGGCTCACACCGTCGCCGCGGCGGCGAGCCCGCAATCCGGCCCCTCGCCGGTCTCGACCTGCAGCGTCGCATGGCCGATGCCGAACCGGCGGTTCAGCAACGTCTGCGCCTCGCCCAGGAACACGTCGCCGGGGTGGCCGGCGGGAATGACGAGGTGCGCGGTCAGCACCGTCTCCGTCGTGCTCATCGGCCAGATGTGCAGGTCGTGCGCTGCCTCGACGCCGGGCAGCGCGCACAGTGCGGTCTCCACCGCGTCATAGTCGATCCCGCGCGGCACCGCCGCCAGCGCCATCTCGCCCGTCTCGCGCAGCAGACCCCATGTCTGCCAGAAGATCAGCGCGGCGATGACGAGGCTGACGAGCGGGTCGATCCAGCCGAGATGCGTATACCAGATCGCGACGCCCGCCAACACGACGCCCGCCGAGACGAGCGCGTCGCCCGCCATGTGCAGGAACGCCGCGCGCACGTTGACGTCACCCTTGCGCCCGCTCGCGAACAGCCACGCGGTCAGTCCGTTGACGACGATGCCGACCGCGGCGACCTGCGACACCGTCAGCCCCGCGACCGTCGGCGCGTCGCCCAGCCGCAACCGCTGCACCGCCTCCAGCACGATCGCGCCCAGCGCCACGAGCAACAGGAGCGCGTTGAGGAGCGCGGCGAGGATCGTCGAGCTGCGCAGACCGTAGGTGAAGCGCTTGGACGGCGGCGTCCGCGCGAGCGTCGCCCCGCCCCAGGCGACCGCCAATCCCAGCACGTCCGACAGATTGTGCCCCGCGTCCGCCAGCAGCGCGACCGAGTTGACCGCAAGCCCGACCACCGTCTCGCCGACGACGAACGCGATGTTGAGCGCGATGCCGATCGCGAACGCGCGACCGAACGAGGCGGGAGCGTGCGAATGGCCGTGCCCGCCGTGCGAGTGACCATGGCCTCCGTGCGCGTGATCATGACCCGCATGGTCATGGCCATGACCATGGTGATCGTGGTCGTGTGAGTGACCGTGGTGCGAATGCCCGAACATCGCCGCTCCCTACTAGCGCAGGCGGCGGGAGGCTAGTCTGGGCGCGAGACCATGCCCTCCCGCCTCGGCCGCGACCCGAACGGGAGGGCACGGCCCCTGATCAGCGCTCGAAGAACCCGCGCGCCAGCCCGGCGAGGCCGCCGTCCTGCCCCAGCAGCGGAACCAACCTGTCCAATCCCTCGTGCCCACCAATCAGCGCCAGCAGTTGCTGCATGCTGTCGGTCGGAAGGCCGGTCTTGTCGGCGGCGAGGCTTGCCGTGTCGCCCGGTTCCGCACGCGAACGGCCCAGCGCGTCGAGCGCGGACTGGACCTGCTGCGGCGTGATCCCGATCCGCGCGGCCAATCCGTCCACATCGTGGCCGGCCAGCATCTTCACCATCTCGTCGATCATGCTCACGATATGCGTCTCCTTCTCAGCCCGGCCAACGCCCCACCCTCACCGGGGTTGCGCCCGCCGCTTTCCGTGGCATCGGGGTGGTGATGGACAGCGCCGCGCCAACCCTGCCGATCGAGGCCGTGCTGCCCGCGATCCTCGCCGCGTTGCGCACCGGGCCCAACCTCGTGCTCGTCGCGCCACCCGGCGCGGGCAAGACGACTGCGGTCGCGCCCGCACTATTGGACGAGCCGTGGTGCACGGGCGAGATCCTGCTGCTGTCGCCGCGCCGCCTCGCCGCGCGCGCCGCGGCCGAGCGGATCGCCACGACGCTGGGCGAGCCGGTCGGCCGCACGATCGGCTACGCCACGCGGATGGACAGCCGCCGGTCGGCCGCGACGCGGCTGACGGTGCTGACCGAGGGCATCTTCGTCGCGCGGATCCAGGCCGATCCGGAGCTGGCCGGCGTGTCCGCGGTGCTGTTCGACGAGGTGCACGAGCGCAGCCTCGACGGCGATACCGGCCTCGCCTTCGCGCTCGACGTCCAGGGCGCGCTGCGGCCCGATCTGCGGCTGGTCGCGATGTCCGCGACGCTCGACGGCGCGCGGTTCGCGGCGCTCATGGAGACCGCGCCGGTGATCGAGAGCGAGGGGCGCAGTCATCCGCTCGAGCTCGTCCACCTCGGACGCACCGCCGAAATGCGGATCGAGGACGCGATGGCAGCGGCGATCCGGCAGGGCCTGCGCGAGTCGCCCGGCGACCTGCTCGCCTTCCTGCCCGGCGTCGCCGAGATCGAGCGGACGGCGGATCGCCTCGCCGGCCTCGATGCGGTCGTCCATCTGCTCCACGGCCAGATCGACCCCGCCGCGCAGCGCGCCGCGCTGGTCCGCGATCCGGGCGGGCGGCGACGGGTGGTGCTGGCGACCAGCATCGCCGAGACCAGCCTGACGCTCGACGGGGTCCGCATCGTCGTCGACTCGGGCCTCGCCCGCCGCCCGCGCTACGACCGCGCGGCGGGGATGACGCGGCTCGTGACGGAGCGCGCGAGTCAGGCGGCGGCGACGCAGCGCGCGGGCCGCGCCGCGCGTCAGGCGCCGGGCGTCGCCTATCGACTGTGGGAGGCGGCCGCGACCGCCGGGCTCCCGCGGTTCGATCCGCCCGAGATACTGGAGGCGGACCTGTCGGGGCTGGTGCTCGCCGCCGCGATCTGGGGCGTCGCCGATCCGCGCGCGCTCGCCTGGATCGATCCCCCGCCCGAGGCTGCGGTGAGCGAGGCACGCGCGCGGCTGGCGACGCTGGGCGCGATCGACGGCGACGATCGCCCGACGCCGCACGGCCGCGCGCTCGCCACGCTCCCGCTCGCGCCCCGGCTCGCGCACATGCTGGTGCGCGCCGGCGAACTGGGGCTGGCGGTCGTCGCCGCGGAGGTCGCGGTGCTACTGGGCGAGCGCGGGCTCGGCGGCAACGATGCCGATCTGGAGACCCGGCTGCGCCGCTGGCGGACCGATCGCGGTCCCAAGGCGCAGGCGGCGCGACGGATGGCGGAGCGGTGGGCACGCATCGCCCCCGACGGTCCGCCGTCGCCTTTCGGCCGGGGCGAGGAGGTTTGCGTCGCGCTCGCCTTTCCCGATCGCGTCGCGCGCCGGCGCGATCCGTCGGGCGAGCAGTGGGCGAGCGTCGGCGGCCGCGGGTTCCGGCTCGATCCGACGTCCTCGCTCGCCCGTGCGGAGTGGCTGGCAGTGGCGGAGACGCAAGGCGTGGCGGCAGGCGCGCGCATCCTGTCGGGCGCAGCGATCGACCTCGCCACCATCGAGGCGCTGTTCGGGCCACGGGTCGCCGTTCATCGCACCGTGACGTTCGATCCGGCGACGGGTGGCATCGCGGCTACCCGGGAGCGTCGGCTGGGCGCGCTCAGGCTATCGAGCGGACCCGACGATGCCGCCGATGTCGCCGCGATCGCCACGGCGCTGCTGGACGGGGTGCGTCGCCATGGCCTCGCCCTGCTGCCGTGGAGCGACTCGGCCACGGCGTTGCGCGCCCGCGCGGCCTATGCGGGCCTGCCGCTGGACGACGCCGCGTTGCTCGATCGGCTGGACGACTGGCTGGCGCCGCTGCTCGCCGGCAGACGCCGGCTCGACGCGATCCCGCCGGGCGCGCTGACCGACGCGCTGCGCAGCCTGCTCGGCTGGGACGGCACGCGCACGCTCGACCGGCTCGCGCCCGCCGAGTTCACGAGCCCGGCCGGCTCCACCCACGCGATCGACTATGCCGCGGAGGCCGGGCCGACGGTGACGTTGCGGGCCCAGGCGCTGTTCGGCCTCGCCGAGCACCCGACCGTCGGGGAGCGGCGGGTGCCGCTGGTGCTCAGCCTCACCTCGCCCGCCGGGCGCCCGATCCAGACGACGCGCGACCTGCCCGGCTTCTGGGCCGGCAGCTGGAGCGCGGTGGCCAAGGAGATGCGCGGCCGCTACCCGCGCCATCCCTGGCCCGACGATCCCGCCGCCGCCGATCCGACGCTGCGCACGAAAAAGGCGGATGCGCGCAGCGGTTTGAGGAAGTAAGGAGCATCCATGCCGACCGCCCGCATCTATCAGGCTCCCAAGAGCTCCATGTCCTCCGGCCGCAAGGGCCGCGCCGGTCGCTGGGTGCTGGAGTTCGAGCCCGCGGAGGCCAAGCGCGCCGATCCGCTCACCGGCTGGGCGGGCAGCGGCGACACCGGAGAGCAGATCCGGCTGTATTTCGACACGGCCGAAGCCGCGGTGGCGCACGCCGAGCGCGAGGGCTGGGCCTTTCACGTCGTACCCGCGCCACAACGCTCGCTGAAGCTGCAAGCCTATGCGGACAATTTCCGGTAGGTCAGACCCCGCCGCCTGAGTTGATCGCGAGGCCAACAGCCGCGAAGAGCGCGACAAGCATCCATAGTGTCAAGGCGATCACTGCCCGGCGGGACTGTCGGGCAATCGTCGCAAGTGCCATTGCCGGCGCGACGCCGCCCACTAA
>JBPBQW010000068.1:0-15570 GCA_050955125.1 Janthinobacterium lividum | reverse complement strand
CGATCGCGCCGCCGACCCAGCGCACGACCAGCTGCATGACGCCGAGATAATAGAGGATCGAGACCAGGCTGGCGAAGAAGATGATGACGGGCAGCGCGGCGATCGCGAAGCTGGTGCCGCCGACGGCTGGGCTGGCGAGGTTGCCGAACAGGAACTCCGTGCCGCGCTGCGAATAGCCGAGCAGCGCGGCGACACCGCCCGACGCGCCCGCCAGCGCCGCGCGCCCCGGCCCCCAGTACAGCACGATCACCGCGATCGCGACCTGGAGCGCGAAGGCCGCGCCGACGATCCGCGGCCGGATCGCGCGCCGGTCCGTGGACAGCGCGACCGCGATCAGCAGGATCACGGCGATGCCGGCGATGCCGGTCAGGATACGCGTCATGGTCGGCCCGATGCTCCCGCGCCGCTCCCCCGCGCCGCGCCGGCGACTATGGCCGGGCGGTACCGCAGCGCACAAGCCCTGGCGGAGTGCCGTCATCCCGGACCTGATCCGCGATCCATGCCGGCGCCGGTCACGGACTTCGGCGGGCGACGCGGCGCACGCCGTGCCTCGCCCGCCGGTGAGCCATGGTCGACGGACGGCGTCCGCGCCCGAAGCGGTGGCTTTCGTACGACGATGGATCCCGGATCGAGTCCGGGGTGACGCAAGCGAGGTGGAGATCACGAAGCCGAGCTGTTGGCGGGCGATTGCACAGGCAGGTTCAGCCGCGTCCGGCGATTGACCGCCCGCGCAAACGCCGTAGCGTGCGGCGATGCTCACTCCGATACCGATCGCGCATGCCACGCTTGCACAGGGTCGCCATCACCCCGGCATCCCGCCCTCGCTGTTCGCGATGTCGATCTTCTATGGCGGGATGGTGTGCATCGCCGGCGTGCTGGGCAACAAGCAGGTGTCGCTCGGGCCGCTGTCGGGCCTAGGGCCGGTGCTGGGGCTGCGACCGCTGGCGATCGAGGCGGGGATCGTCGCGTTCCTGTTGCTCGTCGTGACGTCGAGCGCGATCGCGGAGCTGCACGGGCGCGCGGTCGCCAACAGACTGGTGGTGTTCGGCTTCGTGCCGCTCGTCGTGTCGATCCTGCTGTCGATCCTCGTCCGCGCGCTGCCCGCCGCGCCCGACATGCAGCCCGCCAACCGCGACGCGATCGAGCTGATCCTGGGCGCGACGTGGCGGATCTGGATCGGCGGGATCATCGCCTATGGCATCTCGCAGACGCTGAACGTCACGATCTTCTCGTGGTTGAAGGGGCGGGAGGGATCGTCGCTGCTGTGGCTGCGCGCGGCGGTGGCGGGCATGGGCAGCCAGGTGATCGACACGCTGCTGTTCGTGACGATCGCATTCGGGGGCGTCTTCCCGATCCGCGAGCTGCTGCTGGGGCAGATGATCGTCAAGGTGGTGCTGTCCGCCGCGCTGGTCCCGCCCGCGATCTACGCGGCGGTGGCGCTGGGGCGGTGGCTGGACGCGCGGGGGTAGGGGTGGGTTGGGCCCGTTTGCGGACACCGGCGGCTCGATGCGAGCATCTACGAATGCGACGTCCGCTCAAGCGCCTGATCGGGCCGGCGATGATGAGCAAGGTCGACAAGCGGTCGGAGACATACAAGATGGAAGGTGTCGTCGTTCTGTTTCTGCTGCCCATGCTCATCTATTGTCTTGCGCAAACGTACCGCGACCTTCGGCGTCGTCACTGGATCTTCGCATCATGGGGAAGCGGCACAGTCATCTTCATCGGCTGGCTAATCGAAGGGATGACCAGAGGGCCATCCTACTGAGCCGCCAATTCGCTTGCTACCAGAACGGGTCGCAGTCTGACGCTTGCAATGTTGAACTTGGCCTGACACCTCGACCGCCGTCGTCGGACGGTGGCGCCGCTGCGCGGACCCGGTCGCGCGGTTACGCGACGCGTAGTGGACGGCGCGAGGAGGATGCCGAAATCATCCGCGATCGCCTCGACTTCCTCAACTTCATGATCGCATCCTGCTTCCCCGGCCTTCGCCGGAGGCGCGTAGAGCTACGACCCGCCCTGATCGTGCCGAGATAAGCTCGAACAATGCCCATATGCGCGACCTTTGTGACTTTAGCCCCGCCCGTACCCCCGCTAAGGCCCGCGCCATGACCAGCTACGATCCCGATCCCGCCCTCCTCGCCAAGGCGGAGACGCTGACCGAGGCGCTGCCGTATCTGCAGCGCTATGCCGGCAAGACGTTCGTCATCAAATACGGCGGCCATGCGATGGGCAATCCGGCAGCGGCGCAGGACTTCGCCGAGGACGTGGTGTTGTTGAAGGCGATCGGCGTGAACCCGGTGGTGGTCCACGGCGGCGGGCCACAGATCGGGCGGATGCTGAAGCGGCTGGGCGTTACGTCGACCTTCGTCGGCGGGCTTCGCGTGACGGACAAGGAGACCGCCGAGATCGCCGAGATGGTCCTGGCGGGCAGCATCAACAAGGAGATCGTCGCCTGGATCGGCCAGGCCGGCGGGCGCGCGGTGGGGCTGTCGGGCAAGGACGCCGGACTGGTCCGCGCGGAAAAGGTGACGGGGCGCGAGGCCGACCCGCTGCAGGGGATCGAGCGGCACGTCGATCTGGGCTTCGTCGGCGAGCCGGTGGCGGTCGATCGCCGGATCATCGACACGCTGTGCGCGGACGGCATCATCCCCGTCATTGCGCCGATCGCGCTCGGCAAGGACGGCGAGACGTACAACGTCAATGCCGACACGATGGCCGGCGCGATCGCCGCGGCCTTGGGCGCCCAGCGGTTCTTCCTGCTGACCGACGTCGCCGGCGTGCTGAAGGACGGCGAGTTGCAGAGCAACCTCAACCCCGCCGCCATCCGCCGGCTGATGGCGGACGGCGTCATCACCGGCGGCATGATCCCCAAGATGGAGACGTGCATGTCGGCGGTCGGCGCCGGGGTCGACGCCGCGGTGATCCTGGACGGACGCGTGCCGCACGCGCTGCTGCTCGAGATATTCACCAAGGCGGGAGTGGGGACGCTGGTGCGGTGCTGAGACGCCGTCCTCTCCCGAACGGACGGGAGCGGCCGTAGTCCGGGCCTCTGTCCTACAGTGCCCGCATGGGCTAGGCCGCTCACACCCAATCCGAAGGACTAACCCGCGTGGTCACGCTCACCATCGTCCAGATCCTCCAGGTCGTACTGGACGTCGTCTGGTGGATCATCTTCGTCCAGTTCGTGCTGTCGATCCTGATGGCGTTCAACGTCATCAACACGTCCAACTCGTTCATCCGGTCGCTCTGGTACGCGCTGGAGCGGATGACGGACCCGATCTATCGCCCGATCCGGCGCGTCCTGCCCAACATGGGCGGGCTCGACTTCTCGCCGGCGATCGTCCTGGTCCTGATCCGGATCATCGGCATCGTCCTCAACAACGTCGCCGCCAGCGCCGCGATGGGTGGTGCGGTGTGACCGCGCGGATCATCGACGGCAAGGCGCACGCCGCGGCGCTGCGTGGACGGGTCGCGACCGCTGTCGCCGCGTTCCGCGAGGCGACGGGCCGGGTGCCCGGCCTGGCGGTGGTGCTGGTGGGCGAGGACCCGGCCTCGTCAGTCTACGTCCGGTCGAAGAACCGCGCGACCATCGAGGCGGGAATGCGCGGGTTCGAGCATGGCCTGCCCGCCGACACGAGCGAGGCGGACCTGCTGGCGCTCGTCGATCGGCTGAACGCCGATCCCGCGGTCGACGGCATCCTCGTCCAGCTGCCGCTGCCTCCCCAGATTGATGCGAACGCGGTCATCACGCGGATCGATCCGGACAAGGACGTCGACGGCTTCCACCCGGTCAATGCCGGCCGGCTGGCGGTCGGCTTGCCCGGGTTCGTGCCGTGCACGCCGCTCGGCTGCCTCCTGCTGCTGCGCGACGTGGTGCCGAGCCTGTCGGGGCTCGACGCGGTCGTCGTCGGCCGCTCGTCGATCGTCGGCAAGCCGATGGCGTTGCTGCTGCTGGCGGAGAGCTGCACCGTCACGATCGCGCACAGCCGCACCCGTGACCTGGCGGCGCGCGTGCGTCAGGCGGACGTGGTCGTCGCCGCGGTCGGCGTGGCCGGGCTCGTCAAGGGCGACTGGATCAAGCCGGGCGCGACCGTGATCGACGTCGGCATCAACCGGGTCGTGCGGCCGGATGGCACGTCGGGGCTGGTCGGCGACGTCGAGTTCGCGGCGGCCGTGGAGGTGGCGGGTGCGATCACGCCGGTGCCGGGCGGCGTCGGCCCGATGACGATCGCCTGCCTGATGCGCAACGCCTATGTCTCCGCCTGCCGTCGCGAGCGCGTGCCGGTGGACGGGCGGGTGGACACGCAAGGCGCTGCGGCGTGATCGGGCTCGCCCATGCTTGAGCTATACGTCTCGTCGATCATCACCTTCTTCGTCATCATCGACCCGCTGGGCTGCGCGCCGATCTTCGCGGGGCTGACGACCGAGGCGCCGGCGGCAGAGCGGCGGGCGATGGCGATCCGCGCGGTCGGGGTGGCGAGCATCATCCTCGTCGCTTTCGCGCTGTTCGGCGAGGGATTGCTCAAGGGCCTCGGCATCCAGCTCGACAGCTTCAAGATCGCCGGCGGGATCATGCTGTTCCTGATTGCGCTCGAAATGGTGTTCGAGCGCCGGACGCAGCGCCGTGAGGATCGCGCGGCCAAGGTCGCGACCGATCCCGAGCAGGCCGAGGACGTGTCGATTTTCCCCATGGCGATGCCGATGATTGCGGGGCCCGGCTCGATCGCGTCCGTCATGCTGCTGGGCGCGCGCAACCCGGGGCTCGCGGAGCATCTGGTGGTGCTGGGCGCGATGGCGACGATCCTGCTGCTGACGCTCGTCGCGCTGCTGGCGGCGGGGCCGTTGATGCGCTTGCTGGGCGTGAAGATCGAGGCGGTCATCACCCGGCTGCTCGGCGTGCTCCTCGCCGCGCTGGCGGTCCAGTTCGTGATCGACGGCGTAGCGCGCCAACTGCGCTAGTCGATCCGCCAGACCACCAGTGGATCGCCCCTGAGCAGCGGCAGCTGCGTCAGCCACGGAAACTTCCTGCCGTGGGCGAGCTGGCCGTAGAACCCCCGCGGGGCGCGCGCGCGGTACACAGTCGATTCCGACATGTTCGGGCACACGACCAGCAGCGTCGCCCCATGCGCCCGCATGATCGCGCGGGCCTGGGCCGGCGATCCCGTGAACGCGTGCTGCACGTCGAGGATCGCGGCGCCGTTGCGGTGATAGGGACCGGCGATCGCATCGTGGTGCGTGGTGGTGATGAGTCGCGGACTCAGGTCGACGAAGGTGAAGATGGTCTGCGCCGGATAGCGGTCCAGTGCCGCGAGCGCCGGGCGGGTGAGGCACATGCCGGTCGCGTGGTTGACCCGGCGGACATAGGCCTTGGGCTGCTCGATCGGCAGGAGGCGCAGCACGGTGCCCGCGAACAGGCCGATGCCGGCGACCAGGACGACCGCCACCGTTCCCAGCACCCGCACCAGCGGGTTGCGGTGCCCGCGGCACCACGGGACCAGCCACCACGTCAATGCCGTGACGCCGGGCACCGCCAGCAGCTGCGCCGCCGGCCCCGCGCGAATCTGCCACAGCAGCATGAGGCAGGCGAACGTCGAGAACAGCAGTACCGGCAACCAGCCGTTCCACAACCGCTCGCCCCGTGCCCGCATCGTCGCCGCGATCGCGCCGAGGATGCCGACGACCGGCAGCGCCGCGATCGGGAAATCGTCGCGCAGCGCGTGCTTGTAGATCGGCTTGGCCTCCCGGACGTTGTCGAGCCAGTTGCGCGCGAGCTCTGGCGAAACCTGCTCGGGGCGGCCCAGGCATTGCGGAAACAGGCGCGCGAAGCCGACGGCGATGATCGCGCCCGCTGCCACCGCCAGCGCCAGCCGGAGGTTGCGGCTGGCCGGGCTGACCCGCGCCAGCACGAACAGCAGGCCGCCCGCCGCGACCATCACGGTCAGCCATACGGGGGTCAGCGCATCGCAGCGCGGGACGCTCGAGTCCCATCCCTGGAACCCCGCGTACCCGATCGCGCTGCCCGCCGAGAGGGTGAGCGCGTAGAATTCGAGCCGCGTCGCCTCCGTCCGGTCCCAAACCCAGCGCAACGCCAGGATTGCGCCGGCCATTGCGGCATAGGGCAGCATCTCCAGCCCGATCGTCAGGCTGACCGCGCTGGCGATCCCCACGAGCGCGCCGCCGCGCCGCCGTTCGGGGTCGCACAGGCCGGCGACCGTCAGGCTGAGCATCGCCAGCTGCCAGCCGTGGTGGTCGATCCGCTCGGGCATGAACATGAACAGCATGACCGAGCAGCACATCAGGAACACAAGCGCCAACGGCCAGGCGAGCGGCGCCACCAGCCGGCGGACGGTGGCGGCCATGCCCAGCATCGTGACGGACAGCGGCAGCAACGGCGCGATCCCGCAGGCCCAGCGCTCCGCCCAGTCGGCGCCGACGAACGGGCGCAGGATCAGGATCAGCGCGGCGATCGGCAGGTCGACCAGCCGCGACCAGTGGATGTTCGCGCCCACCGGCGGGTTCAGGCGGTGGTTGCGCAGGTCGAACCAGCCCTGCCCGTCGAGCAGCGCCCGCACCTGCATCAGCCGCATGTTGTCGTCGGTATCGCCGAGCGCCAGCCAGTAGATCGAGCCGTAGCGGTTCCAGACGACCGACACCGCCACCAGCAGCCAGGCGAGCAGCGTTAGGCGGATCCAGTGGCGGTCCGCCTCCTGCAGCACCGTGAGCGGGGTGCGGCCCGACAACGCTTCCTTCACGCGACCACCCGCATTACACGCCCCTTCGCCGCGCGACCGGAACGGCGACGGCTGCCGCTGCTCTAGAGCGGGACTGGTGAAGGGCAAGTGACGGGTGACGATCGGGGAGCGGATGAGGGAGTGGCGGCACGGCGGCGTGCTGGCTCAGCTCGTGCGGTTCGGGATCACCGGCGTCGGCGTCACGCTGTTCTACGCCGCCGTCTACTGGCCGATCGCGACCTATGGCCCGCGGCTGGCGCGGCTGGGCGGCAGCGCGGTCTGGCCGCTGGCGGCGGGCGTGGTCGCGTTCGCGGCGGCCAGCGTGGTCGGCAACGTCGCGCACAGCCGGATCAGCTTCGCGGGCCACGGCACCCGCTCGGCCCGCACCGCGCAGCGGTTCGTGATCGTGCAGGCGCTCGGCTTCGGGCTCAACCAGTTCTTCATCTGGCTGCTGACGGGGCCGCTGGTCCATGGGCCGACGTGGTGGCCGCTGGTGCCGGCGGTGTTCGTGACGCCGCTCGTCACCTTCGGCCTGCAACGCAACTGGGTGTTCGCCTGATGACCACTCTCGACATGGAACGCCGCTGATGGACCGCATCGTCTACGACCGCATGGCCGCGCACGACTCGACGCACTGGTGGTACCGCGCCCGCCGCGACATCCTGGCGGACTATCTGACCCGCTATGCCGCGCTCCCGGCGAAGGCGCGTATCCTTGAGATCGGCTGCGGCACAGGGCACAACCTGCCGATGCTGGCGCGGTTCGGCGAGGTGGACGCGCTCGAGATCGATCCCGCGGCGCGGCGCATCGCGAGCGAGCGGCTCGGCCGTGCCGTCGGCGATGCACCCCTGCCGGGCCTGCCGGGCATCAAGCGCGGCCATTACGACCTGATCGCAGTACTCGACGTGGTGGAGCATATCGAGGACGACGTCGCCGCGCTCGCCGCGATGCGGGAATGCCTGGCGCCCGGCGGCAAGATCCTGATCGCGGTGCCCGCCCATGCGTGGATGTGGAGCGCGCACGACGTCGTCAACCATCATCACCGGCGGTACTCCAAGGCGACGCTGGCATCGGCGATCGAGGGAGCGGGATTGCGGCCGCGCAAGCTCGGCTATTTCAACTCGCTCCTGTTCCCGCTCGCCGCCGCCGCGCGGATCGCGGGCAAGATGACGGGGCGCGAAGACAGCGACGATTCACCCCCGCCCGGACCCGTCAACCGGCTGTTCGAGCGCATCTTCCGGCTGGAGCGCCACTTGGTCGGCCGCGTGCCGATGACCCCCGGCGTCTCGATCGTCGCGCTCGCCGAGCCCGCGTGAGGAGGGCGCCTCCGCCTTGAAGCCCAGCGTCGCGTGGCCCTGGACCGGCCCCGCGACGTCCGCCACCAGGTACAATGGCCGGCGCTTCGACTCGACGTACAGCCGGCCCAGATACTCGCCGATCATGCCCAGCACGAACATCTGGATCGCGCTCAGCACGACGACGACCAGCATCGTCGAGGTCCATCCCTGCACCGGATTGCCCGCGAAGAACCCCCAGCCGATGTAGAACAGCAGCAGGATCGACGCGAACGCCAGGATCACCGACGCGTGGCTGGCGAAGCGCAGCGGCGCCGTCGAGAAGCCGGTGACGGCGTCGAACGCCAGCCGCACCATCTTGCCGAGCGGATAGTTGGTCTCGCCCGCATGCCGCTCGGCGCGGTCGTAGGCGAAGGGCACCTGCCGGAACCCGACCCAGGCGACCATGCCGCGGATGAAGCGCGCCTGCTCGGGCAAGGACAGGAACGCGTCGAGCGCCCGCCGGCTCATCAGCCGGAAGTCGCCGGTGTCGAGCGGGATCGGCGTGTCCGTCACCCGGTCGAGCACGCGGTAGAAGCCCGCGGCGGTCAGCTTCTTGAAGAACGTCTCGCCCTCGCGCTTGCGGCGGACGGCATAGACGACGTCGGCCTGTTGCGCCGCCATCGTCGCGCGCATGTCCGCGAGCAGCTCGGGCGGGTCCTGCAGGTCGGCGTCGATGATGAGGATCTGCTCGCCCGCGCACAGGTCCAGCCCCGCGGTCAGCGCCAGCTGGTGGCCGTGGTTGCGCGACAGGTTGATCGCGACCAGCCGAGGGTCCGCCGCGGCCAGCCGCTGCATCGCGGGCCAGCTGTCGTCCTTCGACCCGTCGTTGATGAACACGATCTCGTGATCGTCGCCGACCGCTGCCCGCGCCGCCGCCGAGACGCGGGCATGCAGCAGGTCGAGGCACGCCGCCTCGTTGTAGCAGGGGACGACGATCGACAGGGCGGGGCGGGCGGGACGGGTCATCGGGCGACGACCGTAGCGACGCGCGGGCACGGCGTCACCATCGACTCGGCCGCCCAACGGAGACCGGACGGCCGCGTTCCGGGTCCCGGGCGCCATGAAGTTGAGGAAGTTGAGGCGATAGCGATGATTTCGCGGCTCGCGCGGCGGGGTGGCACCCCAAGGCGACGGCACGGCGACCGCGACGCGACACGACGGCGACACCGGCGCGACACCGGCGCGACGCGGGCGCGACACCGGCGCGACACATCGCGACCCCGCCGCGACATGGACACGCCGCTTTCGGGAGGGCGGGGCGATGCGATCAGGTGAGGGGCGCTGGACATGCCCGTTTGGTGTCATGGGATGTCCAACATTGGTAGGTCCAGCCGAGTCGGAGATCATCCGGTTCTGGTGGAGGCGGGTGGTCCACCTTGAGGTGAGCACCGGGGGGTGCGGTCACGCGACATGATGCCGGTCCGCACGTCAACGGCGTAGGCGCGGGTCGTATAGCCAGCGTCGTACCTTGGATGCACGCACGCGACCAGCATCCGGATGTGCTGGGTTGACGAGCAGGTTCTGCTCCTCAGGAACGACGACCGAGGGAACGAGCAGAAGCGCGGATCGCCGATCGTTCGCCCAATCGGAACCAAATCGGACGCTGACGTGACCAGCCGGTTCGGCGTCCCAGCCAACGCTCAATGACGCTGCATCCGCCGTCTCGGCCGCCGCGAGCAAGTCGTCCGCGATCTCTATCTCGACGAGGTAGCGATTGAACGGCAACCCTGCAGCGTTGAGGTGGACGATCGTCTCCAGACAGGCGAGGGCACGACTGCTCGCCGCATAGATCATGGCGACCCCGACGTCGTTCCAGCGCCCGCCCGAGAGTTTCGCGCCAGCGCCGGTCAGGTCCTCGGCCGCATAGGTTCTGGCATCGATGGCTATCCGCCAGAACGAGTGGCTCACGCGTAGGCGCCGCTCTGCATCTGAGCGAGCGCCCGGGCTACGAGCGCCTGACCTTCCATCGTGTCGAGCAGGTTGATCGGCTTGTCACCGTCGAGTGCCGGCAGCGGCTCCCGGAGCCACCGCGACAGCCACTCAGGCGCGTCGAACCCGGCCGGATCACCTGATTCCTCGACCATCGCTTCGAGTTGTCCGACGAGTTTGACGAGGCCGACAACCCGTTCGCTATCCTCGATCGACAATGCCTCGTTGCGGGCCGCCTTCCGATTGACCGTCGCGGTTTTCAGGTTGAGCGCGTCGAACATCACCTGCTGGTCGAGTTGGAGTTCCACGCCGAACCGCTTGAGGTCACTTGCCGAGATTCCGGCCCGGATCACGCTGATGCGCTCCGCCGGTGCCGCCCTGAACAGATGGACGTAGTCGAAGGGAGGCTCCCCAACCTTCGTCGCTCTGCGCCGTCCCGCCGAGGAAACCATAATCATGCTCCTTTGAGCAAACAAGATGCTCATATAGGCATCGAAGGCCATCGGTGTCCAGATTCACGAGCAGAGCCCCGAAAGCGTCAAGCTGGTCACCGACTCCGGTTCCGGCGTCGACCGTGAGACCTCGCGGGATCTGCCGTATCGTCGGATCGATGGACGTCGATCGTTGGGCGACGCTCAGGTCGGGCTGCAGTCCACGTGCGGGCGCAGGCCGCTCCTAGACCCGCGTCACCGCGTTCACCGCGTCCGTCGCGCGCAACCCCGCGATCAGGCGCATCAGGTGGGGCACGTCGCGGACCTCGACGTCGATCGTGTTGGTGTGGAATGCGGTGTCGCGGGCGTCGAGGCGCAGGTTGATGATGTTGGCCTTGTGCCCGCCGATCACCGTCGCCAGCACGCCCAATGCGCCCGGCTCGTTCTTCACCTCGACCGAGATGCGCGCGACGCCGCCCTCCGCGCGGTCGCCCCAGGCGAGGTCCACCCAGTCGGCGTCGTCGGCGCGCTCCGCGTCGGCGAGCACCGCGCAGTCGATCGCATGGACCTCGATCCCCGCGTCGGGCCGGCGCAGGCCGACGATGCGGTCGCCGGGCACGGGGTTGCAGCAATCCGCCAGGTCGAACGCGACGCCCGGCGTCAGCCCGGTGATCGAGATCGCGCGCGCCTGGGGCGGCAGCTCGCGCGCGCTGTCGGCGCCCGCCGATCCGGGCATCAGCGCCTCCATCACCGCCGCGTCGGGAAGGGTGCGGCGTGCGATCGCGGCCAGCAGCGCCGCCTCGTCGGGCAGTTTCAGCCGCACCAGCGCCTGGTCGATCGCGTTGGCAGCCGGCGTCGCGGGCAGGCGGGCGACGATGTCGTCGTACAGCTTGCGCCCGAGCGTCACCTGCTCCTCGCGCTCGGCGGCGCGCAGGTGGCGGCGGATCGCCGCCAGCGCCTTGCCGGTCGTCGCGAACGTCAGCCACGCGGGCTGCGGAACCTGCGCCTTGGAGCGCAGGATCTGGACTTGGTCGCCGTTCTCGAGCACCAGTTTCAGCGGCACCAGCCGGCCGTTGACCTTCGCGCCGACGGTCTGATCGCCAAGATCGGTGTGGACGGCATAGGCGAAATCGATCGCGGTCGCGCCCTTGGGCAACTGGATCAGCTCGCCCTTGGGGGTGAAGGCGAAGATCCGGTCCTGGTACATCGCCATGCGCGTGTGCTCGAGCAGTTCTTCGGGCGATGCGGCGGTGTCGAGGATCTCGACCAGGTCGGCGATCCAGCTGTGCTGCGTCTCGGGGCGGACGCTCAGGCCCTTCGCGCCGCTCTGCTTGTAGGCCCAGTGTGCGGCGAGGCCGAACTCGGCCTCCGCATGCATCTCGGGCGTCCTGATCTGGATCTCGACTCGGGTGTTCTCGGCGTGGATGACGCTGGTGTGGAGCGAGCGATAGCCGTTGCGCTTGGGCGTCGAGATATAGTCCTTGAACCGGTTCGGGACCATCGGCCAGCGCCGGTGGATGACGCCCAGCGCGCGGTAGCAATCCTCCTCCGTCGGCACGATCGCGCGGAACGCCATGATGTCGGACAGCTGCTCGAAGCTGATGTGCCGTTCCTGCATCTTCTTCCAGATGCTGAACGGGTGCTTCTCGCGCCCCGAAATCTCGGTCTCGATGCCGGAGCGGGACAGCAGCAGCTTCAGCCCCGATCCGATCTTGGCGATCCGGTCGCCGCCGCCTTCCTTCAGCTGTTCCAGCCGGCGGGTGATCGACTCGTACGCCTCGGGCTCGAGCTGCTGGAAGGCGAGCGTCTGCATCTCCTTCATGAACTCGTACATGCCGATCCGCTCGGCGAGCGGCGCATAAATCTCCATCGTCTCGGCGGCGATGCGGCGGCGCTTCTCGGGCTTGGGGATGAAGTGCAACGTGCGCATGTTGTGGAGCCGGTCGGCGAGCTTGACCAGCAGCACGCGGATGTCGTCGGACATGGCGAGCAGGAACTTGCGCAGGTTCTCCGCCGCGCGCTCGGTATCGGTCTGCGCCTCGATGCGGCTGAGCTTGGTGACGCCGTCGACGAGGCGGGCGACGCTGGCGCCGAACCGGCTCTCGATCTCCTCGCGCGTGGCGACCGTGTCCTCGATCGTGTCGTGGAGGATGGCGGTCGCGATCGTCTCGTCGTCGAGGTGCAGGTCGGTCAGGATGCCCGCCACCTCGATCGGGTGGCTGAAATACGGGTCGCCGTTCGCGCGCTTCTGGCCGCCGTGCGCGTGGAGCGAGAAGACGTAGGCGCGGTTCAGCAGCGCCTCGTCGGCATCGGGATCGTAGTCGAGGACGCGATCGACGAGCTCGTATTGGCGCAGCACGATCAGAGGATGGAGCCGGACCGGGCCGCTGGCAACATGCTTGTTGCGAACACGGTGATCAACCGGCTGCTAGAACAGCAGCTTGGCGCCCACGATCACCAGCGTCGTCGCCAGCACCGGCACCAGCACCCGGTCCGAGATGCGGCTCGCGACCAGGCTGCCCGCGACGATGCCGGGGATCGATCCGATCAGCAGCGACACGAGTAGCGACGCGTCGACCGATCCCATCGCCCAGTGGCCGATCCCGGCGATCAGCGTGAGGGGCACCGCATGTGCGATGTCGGAGCCCACCAGCCGCGCGAGCGGCGCGCGCGGGTACAGCACCAGCAGCGCGGTCATCCCCAGCGCGCCCGCGCCGACCGAGGTGAGCGTGACGAGCACGCCCAGCGCGATGCCCAGCAGGACGGTGAGCGCGGGCACCCGCCGCTCGCTCACCCGCTCGAACGCGATCGTGAGCCGCGCCACCAGCCGCTCGCGGAAGAAGGTTGCGATGCCGGTCAGCACCAGCGCGGCGCCGAGCACGTCGATGATCCAGCGGTCGGTGTCCTCGGCATGACGGTGCGCGAGGCTGAGCGCGCCCAGCGTTGCGAGGCTCGCGGGGATGCTGCCCGACGCCAGCCGCCGCACGATCCGCCAGTCGACGGTGCCACGCAGCCCATGGACGCCGGTCCCCGCGACCTTGGTGGCGGACGCGTAGAGCAGGTCGGTGCCGACCGCCGTCGCCGGGTGGAAGCCGAAGACGAGCACCAGCAGCGGCGTCATCAACGATCCCCCGCCGACGCCGGTGAGGCCGACGAGCAGCCCGACGAGGACACCGGCGATCGAATAGCGGGGGTCGACGTGGATCACGGGCCGGGCTGCCGGGCTACGGCCGTCACGCGTCGCTCAGCCCGCGCCGCGCGCGGGCGTGTTGACGCCCATCGACTGGAGGTAGCGCCGCACGTTGCGCGCCGCCTGGCGCAGCCGCTGTTCGTTCTCCACCATCGCGATCCGCACGTAGCCTTCCCCGTTCTCGCCGTATCCCACCCCTGGCGCGACCGCGACCTGAGCGTGAACGAGCAATTGTTTGGAGAACTCAAGGCTGCCTAGGTGTCGCAGCGCCGGCGGCAGCGGCGCCCAGGCGAACATGGACGCGCGGGGACTCGGAATATCCCACCCCGCCCGCGCGAAACTGTCGACCAGCACGTCGCGGCGCTTGTGGTACAGCGCGCGGTTCTGCGCGACGATGTCCTGCGGGCCGTTCAACGCCGCCACCGCCGCCGCCTGGATCGGCGTGAACGCGCCATAGTCGAGGTACGACTTCACCCGCGTCATCGCCGCAATCAGCGTTCGGTTGCCGACGCCGAACCCCATCCGCCACCCGGCCATCGAATAGGTCTTGGACAGTGACGTGAACTCGACCGCCACGTCCTTGGCGCCCGGCACCTGCAGGATCGAGGGCGTCGGGCAGCCGTCGTAGTAGAGCTCCGAATAGGCGAGGTCGGAGATAACCCACAGCCCGTGCTCCTTCGCGAACGCGACGACGCGTTCGTAGAAGGCGAGGTCGACCACCTCGGCGGTGGGGTTCGACGGGTATCCCATCACCAGAACGCTCGGCCTGGGCACGGTGAACGCCATCGCGCGCTCCAGGCTCTCGAAATAGGCCTCGTCCGGCGTCGTGGGCACCGCGCGGATCGTCGCGCCCGCGATGATGAAGCCGAAGGTGTGGATCGGGTAGCTGGGGTTGGGTGCCAGCACCACGTCGCCCGGCGCGGTGATCGCGGTGGCGAGGCTGGCCAGCCCCTCCTTCGACCCCATCGTCACCACCACCTCGGTCTCGGGATCGAGGTCGACGCCGAACCGGCGACCGTAATAGTTCGCCTGCGCGCGGCGCAGGCCGGGGATGCCCTTCGACTGCGAATAGCCGTGCGCATCGGGCTTGCGCGCGACCTCCACCAGCTTGTCGATGACGTGCGGCGGGGGCGGCAGGTCGGGATTGCCCATGCCGAGGTCGATGATGTCCTCGCCGCGGGACCGCGCCTGCGCGCGCAGGGCGTTCACCTCGGCGATGACGTAGGGCGGCAGCCGCTTGATGCGGTAGAAGTCGTGGTTGGGCTCGGTCGGCATGGGCGGGGCCTTTCTCGTGAGGCACCGTATCGCGTCGACCGGGCGAACGATAGCGGCCGAGCGATGCCGCTTCCGTCGGAGGCGCCCGCCGGAGTAGGATGCGCCGAGAGGAGAGAGGCGATGCCAGAGCAGCCCGACGTGCCCCCACCTGCCGATCCCGCGGCGGCGCTACGCCCCTGGTTCGATTCGCTGCTGGCGATGCAGCGCGCGATGCTGGCCACCACCGCCGCGACCGTGGCCCGCTCGCTGCCCGTCGCTCCGCCCGCCGACCCGGCGGCGCCGGACCTGTGGGCGCTGACGGAGGCGCTGTGGCGCCCGGTGCTCGCGCCCGCCCCCGATGCGGCGCCGGCCACCGACAAGCGATTTACCGCGCCCGCGTGGCGCGCGCCCGCCTTCGACCTGATCCGCCAGGGATACGAGATGTTGTCGGCGCAGCTGGCCGAGGGGGTGGACGCGATCGAGGGGCTGGACGAGCGCGGGCGCGAGCAGCTGCGCTTCGCCACGCGCGGCTTCGTCGACGCGATGAGCCCGGCGAACTTCCCGCTCACCAATCCCGAGGTGATCGAGCGGACGCTCGCGACGCGCGGGGCGAACCTCGTGACCGGCATGGCGAACCTGCTGGCCGACGCGGCGCGGGGCCAGATGACGCACGTCGCGCCCGGCGCGTTCGAGGTCGG
>JBPBQW010000067.1:0-16076 GCA_050955125.1 Janthinobacterium lividum | reverse complement strand
CGCACACCGCGATCGTGCCGCGCAACAAGGACCGGATCGGCGACACGCTCGGCACGTTCCTGCGCACCAACTTCCTCATCCCCGCGGTGATCGCGCGGCGGATGCGACCGCTCGACGTTGCAGGCGCGGTCGCGCGCTGGCTCACCGATCCGCCCGAGGGCGCGGGCGGGCGGTTCCGGGCGGGCGCTTCCAAGCTGGTGGCGCAAGGGCTCGAAAGCCTCGATCCCGCGCGGCTCGGCGGCATGGTCAAGCAGGCGGTGGGCCAGCGGATCGCCGACACCAAGATCGCGCCGATCCTCGGCCAGCTGCTCGCCGCCGCCATCGCGGAGGGGCGGCATGCACCGCTGCTCGACGGCGCGATCCGCTGGTCGGCGGACGCGCTGGTGGCGAACGACGCGCTCATCCGCCAGATCGTCCACGATCGTGCGGGCACGGTCCTGCGCTGGACCGGCCTCGACGAGGCGCTGGCGAACCGGCTGATCGCGGGATTGCAGAAACTGCTCGCCGACATGGCGGAGCATCCCGACCACCCGCTTCGGGTCCGCGCCGAGGCCGGGCTGGCCAGCCTCGCCGACAAGCTGCGCCACGATCCCGACCTGCAGGCGCGCGTCGAGGCGATGAAGGACGAGCTGGTCGCTAATCCCGCGATGCAGCGCTGGATGGACGGATTGTGGGAACAGGCGCGCCGCGGCCTGCTGGCGATCGCGCGCGATCCCGAGCGCGCGATGCGCGGCGCCTTGGGCGAGGTGCTGCGCCAGATCGGCGAGACGCTGCGCCGCGACCGGCGGCTGGCTACCACGATCAACCGCTTCACCCGGCGCGCGATCGTGGGCATCGCGGCGGATTACGGCGACGCGATCGTAAGGCTGGTGTCGGAGACGGTGCGCGGTTGGGACGCGCAGACGATCACGCGGCGGCTGGAGAATCAGGTCGGCCGCGACCTCCAGTACATCCGCGTCAACGGCACGATCGTGGGCGGACTGGTGGGCCTGGTCATCCACGTCGTCGACGTGGCGCTGTGATGGTTCCGAAGCGCTTGCGGCGGCGCGGGGTTTGCCCCAAGGACCGGCAGGCATGAGCGGACCAGCCGATTTCGACGAGCAGGGCACGGGCGAAGGCCGGACGCTTCGCTTCACCGGCAATCTGCTGCTCGCCCAGCTCGGACCATTGCCCGAACGGCTGAGCGCGGTGTCGGGCGACGTCGCCGCCGTCGACCTGTCCGCCGTCGACCGGATCGACACGATCGGTGCCTGGGTTGTCCACCGTTTCGCGCTCGAGCATCACTCGCGGATCGACGGACTGTCGGGCGACAGCCGCTACCTGTTCGAGCAGGTTGAAAAGGCGGATCAGCCGGTCGCGACCCGCGGCGAGCGACAAAGCGGGTTCAATCGTGTCGTGGGCGAGATCGGCGACGCGGTCGCCACCGCCGGGTCGACGATGATCGGGTTGCTGGGATTTCTCGGCGCGACGGTGGTCGCGTTCTGGAACGTGCTCGTCAGCATCGTGCGCCCGCCGCGGCGCTTCCGCTACAACGCGACGGTGCAGCGGTTCGAGGTCGTCGGCGTCTCCGCGCTCGGCATCATCGGGCTGATGAACTTCCTGATCGGCATCGTCATCGCTCAGCAGGGCGCGGTGCAGTTGCAGCAGTTCGGCGCGGAGGTGTTCACGATCAATCTCGTCGGCCGCATCACGCTGCGCGAACTCGGCGTGCTGATGACCGCGATCATGGTCGCCGGGCGATCGGGCAGCGCATTCGCCGCGCAGCTGGGCACCATGAAGCTGACGGAGGAGATCGATGCGATGCGCACCATCGGCGTCTCTCCCATGGAGGCGCTGGTGCTGCCGCGCGTGGTCGCCGCGGTGGTGATGATGCCGCTGCTGTCCTTCTATGCCTCGATCCTGGCGATCATCGGCGGCGGTCTGCTGTGCTGGACGACGCTCAACATCCCGCCCGTCACCTTCATCCAGCGCATCCAGGAAGTGGTGCCGATCACCGATCTGTACATCGGCCTCATCAAGGCACCGGTATTCGGCGGGCTGATCGCGATCATCGGTTGTTACCAGGGGATGCAGGTCGAGGGCGACGCCGAGCAGGTCGGCAGCCGCACGACCTCGGCGGTGGTGCAGTCGATCTTCCTCGTCATCGTGCTCGACGCGTTCTTCGCGGTGTTCTTCGAGAAGATCGGGTGGCTCTGATGGCCCGCCACGACACCGATGCGGGCGACGGCGGACTCGATTTCGAGGCCGATCCGATCATCACCGTCCGCGGCTTGCGCAACGCGTTCGGCGATCAGGTCGTCCACGACCAGCTCGACTTGGACGTGCGGCGCGGCGAGATCCTGGGCGTCGTCGGCGGATCGGGCACCGGCAAGTCGGTGCTGATGCGCTCGATCATCGGGCTTCAGGTGCCCGCGGCGGGCGAGATCCACGTCTTCGGCGAGCCGACGATCGGCCGCGCCGCGACGGAAGCCACCGCGGTGCGCAAGCGGTGGGGCGTGCTGTTCCAGGGCGGTGCGCTGTTCTCGACGCTGACCGTCGCCGAGAACGTCGAGGTGCCGCTGCGCGAGTTCTACCCCGACCTCGATCTCGCGCTGATGGCCGAGATCGCGTCGTACAAGGTGGTGATGACCGGGCTGCCCGCCGATGCCGCGCCGAAATACCCCGCCGAGCTGTCGGGCGGCATGCGCAAGCGTGCCGGCCTCGCCCGCGCGCTGGCGCTCGATCCCGAACTGCTGTTCCTCGACGAGCCGACCGCCGGACTCGACCCGATCGGCGCGGCGGCGTTCGACGAGCTGACGCGGTCGTTGCAGAAGACGTTGGGCCTGACGGTGTTCCTCATCACCCACGACCTCGATTCGCTGTACGCGATCTGCGACCGGGTGGCGGTGCTGGCGGATCACAAGGTGATCGCGGTGGGGACGATCGCGGAGCTGCTCGCGCTCGACCATCCGTGGATCCAGGCGTATTTCCGGGGCCCGCGCGGCCGCGCGGCCGAAGCGACGCAGGACAAGGCGGCATCGGAGCGGCACGAGATCGAGACCGACATGAACGCACAGGCGGCGGGCGCCGCGACGAGCAAGGTGGGGAACTGATGGAAACGCGTTCCAACCATGTGCTGGTCGGCGCCGTGGTGCTGATCCTGCTGGCGGCGCTGGCGCTGTTCACCGTGTGGCTCGCGCACATCGGCGGCACGCACCAGAAGGAGTACGACATCTTCTACAAACAGGCCGTCGACGGTCTGGCGAAGGGGTCGCAGGTCACCTACTCGGGCGTCGTGTCGGGCCAGGTGAAGGAGATCCGCATCTTCGACCCGCAGTTCGTCCGCGTCCGCGTCCAGGTGACAGACGACGTGCCGGTGCTGCAGGGCACGGTCGCGACGATCCAGGGCAGTTTCACCGGTACCAGCACCGTCAGCTTGGACGGCGGCGTGAAGGGCCAGCCCGCCCTGGTGTGTCCGCAGCCGGTGCCCAACCGCGAGTGCCCCTATGGCGTGCCGGTGATCCCGACCAAGACCGGCGGCCTGGGCGCGATCCTCAATTCCGCGCCGCAGCTGCTCGAGCGGTTGTCGACGCTGACCGAGCGGCTGACCGGGCTGCTGACCGACAAGAACCAGGCGTCGATCCAGGGCATCCTCCAGAACACCAACCGGCTGACGAGCGCATTGGCGGATCGCGGCCCGGAGATCGCCGCGACACTGGCGCAGACGCGGGTCGCGATCGCACAGGCCGGCGTCGCCGCGCAGCAGATCGGCGACCTGGCGCAGACCAGCAACGGCCTGCTCGCCAACGACGTCAAGCCGACGATCGCCAACCTGAACGCGACGATCGCCTCGGCGCGCAAGAGCACGGACACGCTGAACGCGGCGCTAGGCGATGCGCGGCTGGGATTGCAGGCGTTCTCGAAACAGACGGTGCCCGAGGTCGGGCAGCTGGTCCACGACCTGCGCGAGACGGCGCAGTCGCTGAACTCGATCGCGCAGAAGGTGGACCAGCAGGGCGCGAGCTCGCTGATCGGCAGCCCCAAGCTGCCGGACTACAAGCCGGGCAAGGGTGGGGGTAAGGGCAAGTGAGGGCGCAAATGAGGTCCGGCATGAAGACGCTCGTCCCGCTGGCGGCCACCGTCGCGCTCGCCGGCTGCATCACCTTCGGCGCCAAGCCGCCGCCGTCCCTGCTGACGCTGACCAGCACCGCGCAGCCCGCAGTGGGGCAACAGCAAGTCGCCGCGGTCGCACCGGGCACCACCGCCTCGACGCTGTCGGTCGGCGGGCAGCAACTGGGGACCGTCACCACCACCGCGGTGCCTGCCGGCTCGTCGTCGATCACGATTCAGGTGCCGACGGTGCCCCAAGCGCTCGCGACCGCGCGCGTGCCGGTGCAGGCGACCGCGACCACCATCGCCTACATCAAGGGCGCGGTGTGGGTGGAGCCGCCGGCGCAGGCGTTCGCGCGCGTGCTGGGCGACACCGTCACCGCGCGCACCGGGCGCGTCGTGCTGTCGAGCGCGCAGTCGTACCAGACCGGATCGGCGCAGCTGACCGGAGAGCTGCGCCAGTTCGGCATCGATGCGGCCAGCCAGTCGGCGATCGTCGTCTACGACGCCTCGCTGCTCCGCGCGACCGGCGGCGGCATCGCCAAACAGCGGTTCGAGGCGCACGTACTAGTGGCGAGCGTCGACGCGCAGGGCGCGGGTATCGGCCTGAACGCGGCGGCGAACCAGGTGGCGGCCGAGGTCGCGGACTGGGTGGGGCGGTAGGCCGAGCGGTGGAGCCGCGCGGGCTCGTCGGCTCCAGCGGGAAGACGCAGCTTCATCTCGCGATCAGCATCGTCTTCGTGTTGATCGCGCTTTGAATGGTGCGTAGCTCTGACGGCGGTAGCTGGTCAGGTTGGTTCTGCCTGTTTTTCTTCGGTTTCGGTCTACCGGTCTTCGGCTGGATCCTGATCCATCCGCAACGCCTGACCCTCGACGCGCACGGTTTCGTCCTGTCGGGTAGGCTGCAGCGCTCACCCGGCGCGTTCGCTGGTGCGACATACGCGGGTTCTCCGTCTATCGATTGCCGCATGGCGGGAAGATGATCGGCCATGACTACGTCGACGGAGCTCGCCCTAATACGGTGTTGAGCCGGGTAAATCATCATCTCGGCGTGGATGCGGCATTTCCTAAGACTTGGCCGGGCCGACCCGAGCACATCGTAGCCGGCCTGAATGCGTATCGCGTGAGCGCGCTCGGCTTGCCTACTCCGCCCCCCTGACCGCCAGCGGCACGTCGCAGACGTCGACGCCGCCCAGTGCCACGCCCGTCTTGGGATGCTCGCGCAACGCGATCGCTGCGGCGAAGCGGAGGTTGTCGGCGGCGCGATACTGCCAGTGCGGGCGGGTGGCGGCGGGCAGGTCGCTGGCGAGGCGGGCGGACACGATCGGCGTTCGCTCGATCGCGGCGGCATAGACCCCCATGGCGGCGCCGCTGCGCGGCAAGCCCGACAGATACCCCGCGCCGTCGATCACCCGGCCGACGATCGTGTAGTTGCGGTCCAATCGCCGCGCCGAGCCGCCGAGCGGCATGAACAGCTCCCCCCCGCTGCCCGTGTCGGGGGCCGCGTCGCGCGCGACCCCGATGGTGCCATAGCAGTGGGCGAGCCAGCCCGCGCCCGCGCGATCACCCGCCACCGCCCAGCCGTCGGCGGTGATGCCGGAGATGGCGCTGTACGCGTCGCTGCGCGCCAGCCGCTGCGCGGGGCGGAAGCCGCCGGCGAGGTCGTACTCCGCCGCCGGGCGCGCGGCGACGCCGGGCGGTAACGGCTTCTCCTCCGCGTCGGTCGGCGCGCCGCCCCATTGGACGACCCAATTGTCCTGGACGCGATAGACGCTCGTCGCATCCCACCAGCGCGCCCGCGCCAGCGCGCGGACGTTGGCGACGTGCTCGGGCGCGTCCGCGGCGGCCAGGCGGATCGTGATCGTCCGCCCCCCTGTCAGCGTCATCACCAGCAGCTCGTCGTCGGGGATCGCCCGCCAGTCGCCCGGAAGCGGATCGGACGGCGACGTGGCGACCGGCGCCGCCTGGAGAGCAAGGAGCAGGGGGAGCAGCGCGGCCATCATCCGCCGAGGCTCGCACGAACTGCACGTTCGAGGCAACCGCCGCCGCGCTGCGCCGTTCTCCCGTCAAACCTGCGGAGAATCAACGATGGACGTCGCCACCACCACGCTCGCCGAGCGGATCGCCCGCGTCCTCGCCGGCCGGCAGATCAGCGCCAACGCCGGCGGCCATGAGGAGTCCGCGGCCGCGCGGATCGATGCGACGTGGCAGGATCACCACGAGGACGCACTCGCGGTACTCAAGACGCTGCGCGAGCCTAGCCGGGGCATGGCGGCGGTCGGCGACGTGGCGATCTGGGAGCGCATGGTCCTCGCCGCGATCGAGGAGACCAAGCCCAGGGCGGTGGTGCTGTAAGCGGGGCTGCGAACATCGCGGGGTGGGGTGGTGGCTGCCCGGGACGATGCGGTCCTTTGGTATCGGACCGACGATCAGCCCGGATCGGCGAAAACCGCCGCCCGTCGCTTGAGGTTGGCCCGTACCGCCTCGCTCTGGTTGGGGGAGGGCAGCAGCACCGCCTGCTCGTCGCTTTCCGCCTGCAGGATCGTCGCGGCGTCCGCATCGGCGGCGAGTGCGAACAGCCGCTTGGCCGCGCGGATCGCATCCGGGTTGTGGCCGGCGATCGTGCGGGCGAGCGTCATGGCGGCGGTATGCGGATCGTCGGCCAGCCGCGTGACGAGGCCGTACGCCAGCGCCTCGGCCGCGTCGAACTCGCGTGCGGTATAGGTCAGCTCGCGCAGCACGTCGTCGCGCGCCAGCGTCCGCCACAGCGCGATGCCCGCCATGTCGGGGACGATGCCCCAGTGGAGCTCGCGGATCGCCAGCCGGGTCGCCGGGTGGGCGATGCGGACGTCGGCGCCCGACAGGATCTGGAACCCGCCGCCGAACGCGACGCCGTGGACCGCCGCGATCACCGGCACCGGCAGCGTGCGCCAGCCCCAGGCGACGTGCTGCGGCAGGTTGGCAAGGCCGTGGCTGCGCGGGCCGAGCGGGTTCCCCGATCCACCGGACGCCATGCTGGCCATGTCAAGCCCGGCGCAGAAAGCGCGCCCCTCGCCCGACAGCACGACGGCACGAAGGCCGGGCGCGGCGGCGAGCGTCGCCAGCGTGTCGGCGATCGCGTCGAACATCGCCGGATCGAGCGCGTTCATCTTGTCCGGGCGCGACAGCCGGACGTCGGCGATCCCGTCCGCGATGCTCAGCGTGACGCGCGGATCGGTCATCGCCGCGGCGTCAGGCGGAGGAGCTTGGCGCCGTCGCCGTCCTGCAACAGCCAGATCGCACCGTCGGGCGCCTGCGCCACGTCGCGGATGCGCGCGTCCATCGACCATTGATCGGCCGGCTTGGCGACGCCGCCCGCCAGCGACACGCGGACCAGCGCCTCGCCCGACAGCGCGCCGATGAACGCCGACCCACGCCATTGCGGGAAGAGCGCGCCGGTATAGATCATCAGCCCCGCCGGCGAGATCGAGGGGTTCCACCACAATCTGGGCGGCTCGAACTCCGGCCGGGTCGGGTGGTCGTTGATCGGGACGCCGTCGTAATTGTCGCCGTTGGAGACGATCGGCCAACCGTAGTTGCGCCCGGGCAGGATGACGTTGAGCTCGTCGCCGCCCTTGGGTCCCATCTCGATCTCCCACAGCCGGCCGCCATAGAATTGGAGGCCGTACGGGTTGCGATGGCCGCTCGTCAGGATCCCGTCGTGCGTGCCGGGGGCCGGCCTGCCGTCGAGTGTCAGGTGCAGTATCTTGCCGAGCTTCTGGTTGGGATCCTGCGCGGGGGTGAACCGCTGACGCTCGCCCGACGACAGGAACAGCGAGCGACCGTCGGGCGCAAAGGCGATCACCGCCCCGAATTGCCCGCCCGGCCCCGCCGAGCCCGACCGCCACAGCACCGCCACGTCGGTGAGCGTCCGGCCCGTCAGCGTGCCGCGTGCCATCGCCAGCTGGCTGCCCGAACCCGCCGCTTCCGAATAGGTCCAGTAGATGTGGTGGCTGGAGGCGAAGTCGGGCGCCGCGATGACGTCGAGCAGTCCGCCCTGGCCACCCTTCGCGACCGGCGGCAGGCCGGAGATCGCGATCACCGACCCGTCCGTGTCGCGCAGCTTCAGCCGGCCGGCCTTTTCCGTGACCAGCAGACGCCCGTCGGGCAGGAACGCCATCGCGAACGGACTGTCGAAGGTGCCGATGGTCTGCACCATAAACGGCCGCTGCGTCGACGCGGGCAGGTTGGCGCGGCCCGTCGTCGCCGGCACGTTGCGATGGGCGGGATCGGCCGGCGCGTCCCTGGGCAGCGACTGCGCGGTGGCGGCGGGGATCGCCAGCGTCAGCGCGGCGAGCATGGCGGGCGGCAGCAGGGTTCGGATCATGACAGGCGCAACGCCGCGCGGCGACGGTGGTTGCGGCGCTTGCCACGCTGCCGAGGCAGGACTATAGCCATCGTCGTTCTCTACATCGTGACGGTGAAGAGGTCGGAGCCACCCGGTTCCGGCGGCCCGGACCCGTGTCCGGACGCGCAGCGAGAGAGGTCAGGTCCTTGGCGGACGCAGTGGCAAAGGATTGGGACGCCCTCGAACGGGTGATCGCGCCGGAGGCGGAGGCGCTCGGCTTCGCGCTGGTGCGGGTCCGCCTGTTCGGCGGCAAGTCCGATCCGACGTTGCAGGTGATGGCCGAACGGCCCGACACGCGTCAGCTGACGATCGACGATTGCGCCGAGCTGTCGCGCCGCATCTCCGACCGGCTGGACGAGGCGGACGCCGCCGGGCGCGACCTGATCGACGAGGCGTACCGGCTGGAGGTCTCCTCGCCCGGCATCGACCGGCCGCTGACCCGGCGTCAGGACTATGCCGACTGGGCGGGGCACGAGGCGCGGCTGGTGCTGGCCGAGCCGATCGAGGGACGCAAGCAGCTGACCGGCGACCTGATCGGGATCGTAGGCGAGACCGTCGGAATCGACGTGCGCAAGCACGGCGCGATGAACGTGAGCTTCGACAAGATCGCCGACGCCAAGCTGTTGCTGACCGACCGGCTGATCGCCGCGACCCGGCCGCTCTCGCTGGAGGGTGCCGACGAATATGAAGACGACGAGGGCGCCGACGAGCACGACGCCGACCATGACCACGCAGCGGCCGACGACGCCGGGCACCCACACCAAGCGGCGCCGACCGGCGCCGGGCATGAGGAACTGAACTGATGGCCACCCCAGCCTCCACCGGCGTCGCCACCGCCAACCGCGCCGAGCTGATCGCGATCGCCAATTCGGTCGCGACCGAGAAGATGATCGACCGCGCCATCGTCATCGAGGCGATGGAGGACGCGATCCAGCGCGCCGCCAAGAACCGCTATGGCGCCGAGAACGACATCCGCGCCAAGCTCGATCCGACGAGCGGCGACCTTCGCCTGTGGCGCGTCGTCGAGGTCGTCGAGGCGGTGGACGATTATTTCAAGCAGGTGGACGTCGCGCAGGCGGAGAAGCTGCAGCCCGGCGCCAAGGTCGGCGACTATATCGTCGACCCGCTGCCGCCGATCGAGTTCGGCCGCATCCAGGCGCAGGCGTCCAAGCAGATCATCTTCCAGAAGGTCCGCGACGCCGAGCGCGCGCGCCAGTTCGAGGAGTTCAAGGATCGGCAGGGCGAGATCATCACCGGTGTCGTCAAGCGCGTGGAGTTCGGCCACGTCGTCGTCGACCTCGGCCGCGCGGAGGGCGTCATCCGCCGCGACGCGCAGATCCCGCGCGAGGTGGTGCGCGTCAACGATCGCATCCGCAGCCTGATCCTCAAGGTCTCCGCCGAAGCGCGCGGCCCGCAGATCTTCCTCAGCCGCGCGCATCCCGACTTCATGAAGAAGCTGTTCGCGCAGGAAGTGCCCGAGATCTACGACGGCATCATCACCATCATGGCCGCCGCGCGCGATCCGGGCAGCCGCGCCAAGATCGGCGTCATCAGCCGCGACTCGTCGATCGACCCGGTCGGCGCGTGCGTCGGCATGAAGGGCAGCCGCGTCCAGGCGGTGGTGCAGGAGATGCAGGGCGAGAAGATCGACATCATCCCCTGGTCGTCCGACGTCGCGACCTTCGTCGTCAACGCGCTCCAGCCCGCCAGCGTCAGCCGCGTGCTGATCGACGAGGAGGAGGACCGGATCGAGGTCGTCGTGCCCGACGATCAGCTTTCGCTCGCGATCGGCCGGCGTGGCCAGAACGTGCGGCTCGCCAGCCAGCTGACCGGCAAGGCGATCGACATCCTGACCGAGGCGGACGCGTCCGAGAAGCGGCAGCGCGAGTTCGTCGAGCGGTCCGAAACGTTCCAGAACGAGCTCGACGTCGACGAGACGCTGGCGCAGCTGCTGGTGGCCGAGGGCTTCACCAGCCTGGAGGAGGTCGCCTATGTCGACCTTGGCGAGATCGCCGGGATCGAGGGCTTCGACGAGGATCTGGGCAGCGAGCTTCAGGAGCGGGCGGCCGAGGCGCTGGAGCGGCGCGAGGCGGCGAACCGGGAGGAGCGGACGCAGATAGGCGTGTCCGACGATCTGGCGGCGATCCCGCACCTGACCGAGGCGATGCTGGTCGTGCTGGGCAAGGCGGGCATCAAGACGCTCGACGACCTCGCCGACCTCGCGACGGACGAGCTCGTCCAGAAGAAGCGGATCGAGCCGCGCCGCCGCAACGAGGACGCACCCAAGCGCGCCGACAGCCGGCCCGAGGACAAGGGCGGCATCCTAGCGGTGTTCGGGCTGAACGAGGAGCAGGGCAACGAGATCATCATGGCCGCGCGCGCGCACTGGTTCGAGGACGAGGTCGCCGACGAGCCGGCCGCCGGGACCGAGGCTGACGCCGACGCCCCGGCCGAGCCTGCGGCGACGGGTGAGGAGCAGGGCTGATGCCGTTCGTCTCCATCCGCCTGTCGGGCACCGCGACCAAGGCGCAGAAGGCGGACATCGTCGCCGACGTCACCCGCTCGCTCGTCGACCGGCTGGGCAAGAACCCCGCCGCGGTCCAGATCGTGATCGAGGAAGTGTCGACCGAGAATTACGGTGCCGGTGGCCAGCTGATCGCCGACCGCGACGCTGGTCCCGCCCCGGCCCCCAAGGCCCCGCCGGCGGGCCAGGAGCCGGAGCTCGCGCTGGGTGGGGAGGACGCGCATGCGGAACCCTCGCAATGAGCCCGATCGGCTAGACGGCTCGCCGACGTCGCGGACGGGGGACGACCCCGTCCGCTCGTGCATCCTGTCGCGCGAAAAGGACGCGCGCGATCACCTCGTCCGCCTGGCGCTGGGGCCGGACGGTCGCGTGTGGCCGGACGTGCGCGCCAAGGCGCCCGGACGCGGCGCCTGGATCGGCGTGACCCGGGCGGAGCTCGACGCCGCGATCGCCAAGGGACGGCTGAAGGGCGCGCTCGCCCGCGCGTTCAAGACCGCCGAGTTCACGATCCCGCCGGACCTGTCCGATCAGATCGGGGCCGCGCTGGAACGCGCCGCGCTCGACCGGCTGGGGCTGGAGGCCAAGTCCGGCACGCTGCTGAGCGGCTCCGAGCGGATCGAGGCGGCGGCGCGGTCGGGCCAGCTGCACGCGCTGTACCATGCCGCCGACGCGAGCGCCGACGGACGGCGCAAGCTGGCGCAGGCATGGCGGGTCGGCGAGGACGAGGAAGGCAGCGGACGGCAGGGGTTGGCGTTGCCGGTGGCACGCCCCACATTGTCGTTGGCGCTGGGCCGCGAGAATGTGGTACATATCGGTCTGACGGACCGCGCGGCGGCCAAGCGGGTGGGCGACATGCTCGATCGCTGGCTCCACTTCATCGGACCCAGCAACCCTGACGCTCCTTGCGAAACGGCCTCGCAAGGCGCAACGGCGGCCGGGCCATCCAACACGGATGGCGCCGACACGCATCAGGCCGTGAACGCACGAGGAATTTGAGTGAGCGAGACCGACAACGACAAGCCGAAGCTCGGAATGCGCGCGCCGCTGGGGCTGCGCCGCACGGTCGAGACCGGCAAGGTGAAGCAGAGCTTCAGCCACGGCCGATCGAACACGGTCGTGGTGGAGGTGAAGCGCCGCCGTGTCGTGGGACCGCAGGGCGGTCCGGCGGAGGCCGCAGAGATGCCCGTCGCGACACCGGCGCCGTCGCAGCCGGTCGCTCCTGCGCCGCAGCAGGCGGCACCGCGCGCCGATGCCTCGCTGTCGCCGCAGGAGCGGCAGGCCAAGCTGCTGCGCGAAGCCGAAGAGCAGCGGATGACCGCACTCGAGGATGCGCGTCATCGCGGCGACGCCGAGCGCGTGCGTGCCGCCGACGACGAGCGGCGCCGGGTGGAAGAGCGGGCCCGGGCGGAAGCCGAGGCGCGTGCCGCGCCGGTCGTGGCGCCGGAGCCGGTCGCCCCGGCACCGGTCGTCGTGCCCGCGTCGAGCGCGCTCGCCACAGAGCCGACCCCCATCGCGGAGCCGATCCAGGTCTCGCTTGATGGCCCGCGCCCGCGTGGGTTCCGGCCGGTGGTGCGCGAGCCTGTCGCGGAGCCGCAGCCTGAGCCTAGCGTCGAGCCGGAGGTGACCGTCGCGGCCGAGCCGGTCGCGGCGCCTGCGCCCGTTCCCGCCGCTCCGCTCGCCCCGCGCCCCCGTCCGGCGGCACCGGCTCCCGCCCCGGCGCCTGTCGTCGAGCTGTCGCGCGATCCCGCGATGCCGGCGCCGCGCCGCTTCTCGCCGGTCGCCCGGCCCGAGATCCCGCGCCCGCAGCCCAAGCCCGTCGAGCAGCCCGCGCCCGTCGCGGCGGCCCCGGCTCCTTCGGCGACCTCTTCGTCGCCCTCGCGTCCGATGCCCAGCGGCACCGCGACCCCGCGCACGACCGTGCCGGCCCGACCGCAGCAGCGCGACCGGCGCGGCGACGATCGGCGTCAGTCGGGCAAGCTCACCGTCACCCGCGCGCTCGGCGACGAGGGCGCCCGCTCGCGCAGCCTCGCCGCGCTCAAGCGCGCGCGCGAAAAGGAGAAGCGCGGCTTCGGCGGTGCGCGCGAGTTGCAGGCCAAGCAGGTCCGCGACGTCGTGGTGCCGGAAGCGATCACCGTCCAGGAACTCGCCAACCGCATGGCCGAAAAGGGCGCGGACCTAGTCAAGGCGTTGTTCAAGATGGGCATGCCCGTCACGATCAACAACACGCTCGATCAGGACACGGCCGAGTTGCTGGTGACCGAATTCGGCCACAACATCACCCGCGTGTCGGACAGCGACATCGACATCGCGACGGACGAAGTCGACGACGCGGTGGAAACGCTGCGTCCGCGTCCGCCGGTCGTCACGATCATGGGCCATGTCGACCACGGCAAGACGAGCCTGCTCGACGCGTTGCGCGGCACCGACGTCGTGCGCGGCGAGGCGGGCGGCATCACGCAGCATATCGGCGCGTACCAGGTCACGCTGCCCGACAAGTCGAAGGTCACCTTCCTCGACACGCCGGGCCACGAGGCGTTCACGCAGATGCGCGCGCGCGGTGCGGACGTGACCGACATCGTCGTGCTGGTGGTGGCGGCGGACGACGGGCTGATGCCGCAGACGATCGAGGCGATCAATCACACCAAGGCGGCCGGCGTGCCGATGATCGTGGCGATCAACAAGATCGACAAGTATGAGGCCAATGCCCAGCGCGTGCGCGAGCGCCTGCTGGAACAGGAAGTGGTCGTCGAGGAGATGGGCGGCGACGTCCAGGACGTGGAGGTCTCCGCGCTCAAGAAGACCGGCCTTGACCAGCTGATCGAAAAGATCCAGCTCCAGGCCGAACTGCTGGATCTGGGCGCCAATCCCGACCGCCAGGCCGAGGGCACGGTGATCGAGGCGAAGCTCGACAAGGGTCGCGGTCCGGTGGCGACGGTGCTCGTGAACCGCGGCACGCTGCGCGTCGGCGACGTCTTCGTGATCGGCGCCGAGAGCGGCAAGGTCCGCGCGCTGGTCGACGACAAGGGCCGTCAGGTGAAGGAAGCCGAACCGTCGATGCCGGTCGAGGTTCTGGGCCTGTCGGGCGTGCCGTCCGCGGGCGATCCGTTGCAGGTGGTGGACAACGAAGCCCGCGCCCGCGAGGTCGCCGAGTACCGCCAGTCGGTGTTGACGACGAAGCGAACGACGTCGGTGCCCGCCAGCCTCGACTCGATGTTCTCCGCGATGCGCGAGAAGCAGGCGATCGAATACCCGCTGGTCGTCAAGGCGGATACGCAAGGGACGGTCGAGGCGATCGTCGGCGCGATCAACAAGATCTCGACCGACCTCATCAAGGCGCGGATCCTGCACTCGGGCGTCGGCGGCATCACCGAGAGCGACGTGACGTTGGCGGGGGCGAGCGGCGCGCCGATCATCGGCTTCAACGTCCGCGCCAACGCCAAGGCGCGCGAGATCGCCGAGCGGCACAAGATCGCGCTGAAATATTACGACGTGATCTACGATCTGACGGACGATATTCGCGCCGGCATGGCGGGCGAGCTCGGCCCGGAGGCGTTCGAGACGGTCGTGGGTCGTGCGGAAATCCGCGAGGTCTTCTCCGCGGGCAAGACCGGCCGTGCCGCCGGTCTGCTGGTGGTCGACGGCAACATCCGCAAGGCGCTGAAAGCGCGGATCACGCGCAACGACGTCATCATCTACCAGGGCGAGATCGCCTCGCTCCGGCGGTTCAAGGACGACGTCGCGGAGGTGCGCGCGGGTCTAGAGTGCGGCGTGACGTTCACGCAGAACTTCACCGACATCAAGCCGGGCGACTTCCTGGAGACGTACGAGGTCGAGCTGCGCGAGCGGACGCTCTGATCGGGGACGGGCGGGGCCGGACGGCTCCGCCCGCGATAACGCTGTCCTACAGAGCCGGCCTGAGGCATTGTCGCTCCATGGTCATGAGCTTCCCTTACTGCCGTTTTCCTCCCCTCCAACGGTCGGGGGAGGGGTGCTGATGTCGCAATGCCGGAACTTTCGGAAACTTCGGGTGCGTCGATGAAGGCCGAACCACAGGAACGCTCCGTCCGCCTGCTCCGCGTGGGCGAGCAGATGCGTCACATCCTGTCCGAAATCCTCGCGCGCGGCGACGTTCATGACCAGACGCTCGCCAAGCACCTCGTCTCGGTGACGGAGGTGCGCATGTCGCCCGATCTGCGCCACGCCACCGTGTTCGTGAAGCCGCTGCTGGGGCAGGACGAGGAGGCGGTGCTCAAAGCGCTGCGCACCAACACCGCCTATCTGCAACGCGAGGTCGCGCATCGCGTGCAGATGAAATATGCCGCCAAGTTGAAGTTCCTGGCCGACGAAAGCTTCGACGAGGGCGCGCACATCGACGCGCTGCTGCGGGCCCCCAAGGTGGCGCAGGACCTGGACGACTGAGCGCCTTGCCGCGCGACCCTCGCCCCGCCATGCTCGGCTTGTCGCTGGAGACGTCCGCATGTGGTTGCCCCTGACCTCGATAGCTGCAACCCTCATGTCGCAGTCGGCCCCGCAGCCCCTGTCACCGCCCGGTCGCCAGCCGACGCCCGCGCTCGTCGCGGACCCGCCGGTCGATGCGGCGCACTCCGCCGGGCTCGTCGCCTTCGTCCTGCCCTCGCACGGCAGCGGGATGGACGCGGTGATGTACACGGCGGCCGGAGCCGGCCCGCACCCGACGCTGTTGCTGCTGCATGGCTTTCCCGGCAACGAGCAGAACCTCGACCTCGCGCAGGCGGCCCGGCGCTCGGGATGGAACGTCCTGACCTTTCACTATCGTGGCAGCTGGGGCAGCGAGGGCGCCTTCTCGTTCGGTCGTGCCGCCGAGGACGCGGTCGCGGCGCTCGCCTGGTTGCGGCGACCCGACACGATCGCGCGCTTCGCCATCGACCCTGCGCGGATCGCGGTCGCCGGTCACTCGATGGGCGGCGTGCTGGGTGCGGGCGCGGCAGCAGGCGATCCGGCGGTGATCGGTACGTTCCTGATCGAGCCTGCGAACATGGCCGGCACCGGTCGGCGCATGAAGGCGGACCCGGCGTTCCGCCGGCGCTTCGTCGAGGA
>JBPBQW010000066.1:0-19056 GCA_050955125.1 Janthinobacterium lividum | reverse complement strand
CAGAAACGCACCCGCCGGCGCTGGATCAACCTCGCCGAGCTGGTCGCGGTGCTCGGCGTGCTGATCGCCGGGCTGACGCTGTGGAACAGCTGGAGCGAACGCCGCGCCGCGCAGGCGGACAAGGTGGGCGAACGGCAGGCGGCGGCGCAGGCGCGCGGGCGTTTCGAGCTGCACGGGACGCCGAGCAAGGACGGCGACGCGATCGTCCTCGCGCAGGACGCCCGGCACGAGCTGCACGACGTTCGCCTGACGTTCCCGTCCGCGCTGATGACGGAGCCGCAGGACGCGATCGATCACCGAATCCCCCGCGACTGGTTCGCCAAACCGTTGCACACGGCGACCGGCGACGAGCGGGCCGGACTGCTGCCGGTCCTGATCGCCTATGCGTGGACCGACGACGAGGGTGACGAGCATCGCTCGACGGGCATCTACGACATCGTGTGGCGGACGCACCACACGCTGCCGTTCGGCCGCGCGCTGGACCTGATCGACCTCCGCTTCCATCGCAGGGGCGGCGATCAGGCGAGCCTGGACGCGATCTGGAAAGCCAAGCACCCGGCGGCGGCCTGAGGCGACGGTCGCCCGGCGCTACAGCGTCAGCGCGTAGACCGGATCGTGGTGGACGACGGCGCCGACCCGGAACGGCCGCTCGCCGACGATGCCGAAGCCCTGCCGCTCGTAGAAGCGCCGCGCCCGCGCGTTGCCGTGATACACGCCCAGCAACAGCCGCACGGCGCCCGCCGACCGTGCCTCGTCGACGACGCGCCGCATCAGCGCGGGACCGAGGCCGGCACCGTGGAACCCGCCCAACACGTACAGCCGCAACAGTTCGAGATCCCGAACGCCGGCAAGCGGCAGCGCAGAGGGCGTCACGACCGCATAGCCGATCGGCGCGTGCGCGGGCTCGTGCTCGGCGATCGTCAGCCGATTGGCCCGATCGGCGACTAGCGCCTCGAACGCCGCGGGATGCAGCTTGTCGCGGCAATGGGCCAGCAGGTCGGCGCCCGCGAGCACCGTCGCGTAAGTCTCGAGGAAGGTGGCGGTCGCGACCAGCGACAGGAAATCGGCATCCGCCGTCCCGGCCGGCCGCAACCGCCACGTCATGTCAGCCGACGATCTCGTCGGGCCGGAAGAAGAACGCGATCTCGGTCGCGGCATTCTCGTCGGAGTCCGACCCGTGGACCGTGTTCGCCTCGATCGACTCGGCCAGTTCCTTGCGGATCGTGCCCGGCTCGGCGTTGGTGGGGTTGGTCGCACCCATGATGTCGCGGTTGCGCTGCATCGCGTTCTCGCCTTCGAGCACCTGCACGACGACCGGGCCGGAGATCATGAAGCTGACGAGTTCACCGAAGAACGGCCGCTCCTTGTGGACGGCGTAGAAGCCCTCCGCCTGCTCGCGGGTCATGTGGATGCGCTTGGAGGCGACCACGCGGAGCCCGGCCTCCTCCAGCATCTTGACGACCGCGCCGGTGATGTTGCGGCGGGTGGCATCGGGCTTGATGATCGAAAAGGTACGGTTCGCGGCCATGACGGTCACGGGCTCCTGTTTGTTGCGGGGCGTGAAAGTGGCGGGAGCCGTAGGCGGGGTGGCCCGGATTGGCAACCGGCCGCTCGCTACGCCTGTTTGCGCCAGCCGCCCTCCTCCTTCTGCTGCCAATAGTTGCGCTCGATCGCGTCGTGGCCGCCCAGCCCCTTCCACGCGAGGCGAGCCTCCTGGATGCGCTCCTCGTCGAAGAAGTGAAACGCGCGTTCGAACGCCGCCGCGCCGTCGGCCAGGACCTCGTCGCGCCACCGCCCGTCGACCAGCGCGACGTGGCGAGCGCCGTTGGTCGCCACCGGCTCGGCCGAGATCAGTACCGGCTGCGTCGCCTCGTCGCCCGCGCCGGCGATGCCGTGCGGCAGGAAGCTGTCGGCGGCATAAGTCCACAACAGGCGATCGAGCGCCATCCGCTGCGCCTCGTCCTGCGCCACGATCAGCAATCGCTCGCCCGCTCCCAGCACCCGCTCCACGATCTGCGGCAGCACGCGGTCGAGCGGGCGCGTGGTCAGGTGATAGAAGTCGACCCGCACGCCCGTCCCTTTCCGCCGCTCAGCCCTCGAAATTGTCGGCGACGAACCGGTCGAGCAGCCGCACACCGTATCCGGTCGCGCCCTTGTCGTGCGTCGCCGCCGCCTTGTCGGACCAGACCATGCCCGCGATGTCGAGATGTGCCCAGCGGACGCCCTCGTCGACGAACCGCTTGATGAACTGCGCCGCGGTGATCGATCCGGCGCCCTTGCCGCCGATGTTCTTCATGTCGGCGATCGGCGAGTCGATCATCTTGTCGTAGGCGGGCGCGAGCGGAAGACGCCACAAGAGGTCGCCGCTGGAGAGCCCCGCCGCGAGCAGCTGGTCGGCGAGCGCGTCGTCGTTGGCGAACAGGCCGCCATGCTCATGACCCAGCGCGACGATCATCGCGCCGGTCAGCGTGGCGAGATCGACGATCGTCTTGACGCCGTGCGTCCGCTGGACCCAGGTGATGACGTCCGCCAGCACCAGCCGGCCTTCCGCGTCGGTGTTGATGACCTCGATTGTCTGGCCCGACATGCTGGTGACGACGTCGCCCGGCCGCTGCGCGTTGCCGTCGGGCATGTTCTCCACGAGGCCGCACACGCCGATGACGTTCGCCTTCGCGCCGCGCGCGGCGATCGCCTTCATCGCGCCGACGACGGCGCCCGCGCCGCCCATGTCCCACTTCATGTCCTCCATCCCGGCGGCGCCCTTGATCGAGATGCCGCCGGTGTCGAACGTCACGCCCTTGCCGACCAGCGCCAGCGTGGGATCGCCCTCGCCCGCCCCGTTCCACGCGAGCGCCAGCACCCGCGCCTCGCGCCGCGACCCCTGGCTCACGCCCAGCAGCGCGCCCATGCCGAGTTCCGCCATCTGCGCCTCGTCGATGACGGTGATCTCGAGACCCAGCCCCTCGACGCTCGCGCGCACCTGCTCGACGAAGGTCTCGGGATACAGGAGGTTCGCAGGCTCAGCGACCAGCGTGCGGGTCAGCGCTATGCCCTGCGTCACCGCATCGACCGCTACGAATGCGGCGTCGCTGCCGTCGGGGGCGCCGGTGATCGTGATCGTGCCGAGGGTCGGCTTCGCCTTTTCGGCCAGCCTGGTGCGATAGGCGTCGTGCCGCCAGCCGCGCTGCGCCGCCGCGCCCGCGAAGCGCGCCGCCGCCCGCGCGCTCGGTGCGGCATCGGCGAGGTCGACTCTCACCGCCTCGACGCCGGACGTCAGCAGCCGCGCGGTGAGTGCGCCACCGGCCTTTTCCCAATCTGCCTCACCGCCCGCGCCGATGCCCAGCAGCAGCACGCGCCGCACCGCATCCCCCGCGGGAACGAACGCCTCGACCACGCTGCCCGCCTCGCCCTCGAACCGGTGGCCCGCGGCGGCCGCGCGCACGATCCGCAGCCCGGCATCGCCCAGACTGCCCGCCTGCAGCGTCGCCAGTCCCCCGGTGCCGACCGGCAGCGCGAGCACCGGCGCATCAGGACGGTCGCCAGCCGCGCTGCCGGCCTTGCCAGAGGTAAACTCGATTTTCATCAGACGTCCGTCCTTGCGCGTCGGGGTTCCCCCATCACTTAGGCGATCGATCGTCCCGGGCAACCGCCGATCGCACCCGAACCGGCGCGGGCGACGCGTCCGTGGATTGCAGCGCGGGACCGGCGATGCGATAGCGCGGGGCGAGGCCCGGTTCGAGGCCGCGACAGGGTGGTGTTTCCGGCACGTGACGCGTTTCGAGTATCTCGCCCATACGCGGCCGATCGCCACCGTCCTCGCCTGCGTTCTGGCCGCGATGGCGGGATCGGCGGGCGCACAGGATCTGCAGCCGCGCGCGGTCCCGCCGCCCGCTCCCGAGACGCCCGCCGCGCCCGTCGCCGACGATCAGGTGCAGTTCTCGTCCAATGCGCTGGAATATGACGATCGCGCCGACATCGTCACCGCCACCGGCGACGTCCGGATGTTCCGCCAGGGTCAGCGGCTGCGCGCCGACACGGTGACGTGGAACCGCAAGACCGGCAAGGTGCGCGCCAACGGCAACGTCGCGGTCGTGAACCCGCAGGGCGATACCGCCTATGGCGACTCGATCGACCTCACTGATTCACTCAAGGACGGCGTGGTCGACAACATGCTGATCGTGCTGGACCGCGGCGGCCGGATCGCGGCGGCCAAGGGGACCCGGCGCGACGACGGCTCGGTCGTGCTCGCCGACGCGGCCTACACCGCCTGCGACGTCACCGGGCCCGGCAACTGCCCCAAGCAGCCGACGTGGAAGATTACCGCGGTGCGCGTGGTGTACCGGCCCGACCGCAAGCGCATCTACTACAACGGCGCGCACCTCCACCTGTTCGACCTGATCTCGATCCCGTTGCCCAGCCTCTCCAATCCCGTCGGCGGCGACGCCGAGTCGGGTGTGCTGACGCCGCAGCTCAAGATCAACCGGGTCAACGGGTTCGAAGTCGCTGTCCCCTATCATTTCCAGCTCGCGCCCGACCGGTCGCTGACGCTGACGCCGCACGTCTTCACAGGCTCGCTGCCGATGGCGGAGGCCTCGTACGAACAGCTGAGCTCGACCGGTGCCTTTCGGATCACCGGTTACGCCACCGTCAGCCGGCGCAGCGACGACCTCGTCAGCGGCGCGACCGGCACGCAGGAGTCGTTCCGTGGCTATCTCGACGGCGTCGCGCGCTTCCAGCTCTCGCCCGAGTGGAGCATCTCCGGCTCGATCCGGCTGGTCACCGACAAGACGTTCCTGCGGCGGTACGACCTCACGTACGACGACCGGCTGCGCACCACCGCCAAGATCGAGCGGATCGACCAGGACAGCTACCTCTCGATCGCGGGTTGGTACGTCCAGACGCTGCGCATCGACGACACGCAGGGGATGCAGCCGGTCGCGCTGCCCGAGATCGACTACCGCCGGCGCGAGGACGGCCCGCTCGGCGGCAAGATCGAGGGGGAGGTCAATACGCTCGCACTCACGCGCACCGACGGCGAGGACACGCAGCGCGCCTTCGCCTCGCTCCGCTGGGACCTGCGCAAGCTGACGACGTTCGGCCAGGAGGTGACCTTCACCGCCTATGCGCGTGGCGACCTCTATCACACCAGCGACGCCGCCGCGGAGCCGATCGCCAGCTATCAAGGGGTGAACGGTTTCCAGGGACGCGCGATCGGTTCGCTGTCGGTCGACGTCAAATGGCCGCTCGCGGGCGAGCTGTGGGGCGGCACCCAGACGCTGACGCCGCGGGTGCAGATCGTCGCCAGCCCCAGGATCAAGAATCTGGCGATCCCCGACGAGGACTCGCGCGCCGTCGACCTCGACGACACCAACCTGTTCGCGCTCAATCGCTTCCCAGGCTACGACCGGTACGAGGACGCCAGCCGCGTCACCTATGGAGTCGACTGGGCGCTGTCGTTCCCCGGCTTGACGGTCGACAGCCAGATCGGCCAGAGCTACAGCTTCTCCAACCAGTCGGACCTGTTCCTGCAGGGCACCGGCCTGTCGCAGAAGGTGTCCGACATCGTCGGTCGGAACGAGGTGCGGTTCCACGATCTCGTCTCGTTCACGCTGCGCTACCGGCTCGACAAGGACGATCTGACGGTCCGGCGCGCAGAGGCGGATGCGACGGTCGGGTCGGCCAGCACCTATCTGCTCGTCGGCTATCTGCGCCTCAACCGCGACATCGAGCCGACGTTCGAGGATCTGGAGGACCACGAGGAGTTGCGGCTGGCGGGACGCGTCCAGTTCACGCGCAACTGGTCCGCGTTCGGATCGATGCTGGTCGACCTCACCAACCGGGAAGAGGATCCGCTGTCGACCGCGAACGGCTTCCAGCCGCTGCGTCACCGGCTGGGCGTCGCGTACGAGGACAGTTGCGTGAAGCTCGGGCTCACCTGGCGGCGCGATTACGAGACGACGGGCGATGCGCGGGCGGGCAACAGCTACCTGTTGTCGCTTTCCTTCAAAAACCTCGGGCGCTAAGCCCGGGTTCAGGCATGGGGCGCGATGGCCCTTCGATGCGGCCGGGTGACCGATCGCCAACAGGACGATGGATCACGTGACAGTCAACAGGCGCGGCCGCGGTTCGGCCCGGACGATGGGTTTCCGACTGGCGGGAGCGGCGACGATGCTGGCGCTGGCGGCAGGATCGTCGGCGCAGGGCGCGGGCCAGACTGTCCCCGACGCGCAGACGCCCGAAACCGGGCTCGACATTCCGGCCAATCTCCAAATTTTCGGCAAGCTCGATCCCAACGTCCGCAAGGCGACCGCGATCGTCAACGACAGCGTCGTGACCGGCACCGACGTCGACCAGCGCGTGGCGCTCATCACCGCCGCCAACAACCTCGACGTGACGGGAGCGGAGCGGGACCGGCTGAAGTTGCAGGTGCTGCGCCAGATCATCGACGAGACGCTGCAGATCCAGGAGGCCAAAAGCCACGACATCGACGTGACCGCCGACGAGATCAACGAGAGCTACGATCGCGTCGCGCGCAACTTCAACCGGTCGCCCGCCGACTTCGCCAGATTCCTGAAGGAGCAGGGCTCGTCCGAGCGCGCGCTCAAGCGACAGATCGAGGGCGAGCTCGCCTGGAACCGCTACCTGCGCCGCAAGATCGAGCCGACCGTGAACGTCTCCGAGGAGGAGGTGAAGGGCATTATCGCGCGCATCCAGGCCGCGAAGGGCACGCAGGAATACCACGTCCGCGAAATCTTCATCCGCGGCGAGGGCGATCGCGCGCCGGCCGCCGCCGCGACGGCCGCGCAGGTGATGGACCAGATCAAGGGCGGCAAGACGCCGTTCGAGACGCTAGCGCGCCAGTTCTCCGACTCGACCACGAAGATCAACGGCGGCGATCTCGACTGGATCCGCGCCAACCAGCTGCCGCCCGAACTCGCCACCGCGGTCGGCGAGATGCAGGTCGGCCAGGTGGCGGGCCCGATCCCCAATTCGGGCGGCTATTCGATCGTGTATCTTGTGGACAAGCGCCAGGTGCTCACCGCCGACCCCCGCGACGCGAAGCTGAACCTGAAACAGCTCACCGTCCGCTTCCCCGCCGGAACGACGCAGGCGCAGGCGACCCAGCGTGCGGCGGCGTTCGCCAAGACGACCCAGTCGATCCAGGGATGCGGCTCGGTCGACAAGATCGCCGCTAGCGTCGGCGCGGAGGTCGTCAACAACGACACCGTCCGCATCCGCGACCTGCCGCCGCAGTTGCAGGACATCCTGCTCAAGATGCAGGTCGGCCAGTCATCGCCGCCGTTCGGCTCCCCGACCGACGGCGTCCGTGCGCTGGTGTTGTGCGGACGCGACGATCCGCAGAGCGGCGTCGCGCCCAACGTCGAGACGGTGCAGGACCAGATCCAGCAACAGCGCGTGAACCTGCGCGCGCAGCAGACGCTGCGCGATCTGCGCCGCGATGCGATCATCGAGTATCGATGACGCGCCCGCGGCGGGACAGGGCGGCATGACCGCGCCGATCGCGGTCTCGATGGGCGATCCGGCGGGCGTCGGCCCGGAGGTGATCGCCAAAGCATGGGCGCGGAGGCGCGACGATGCGCTGCCGCCGTTCGTGGCGATCGGGGACACGCGCGCGATCGCCCGGGTATGGGACGGCCCGGTCGCGCGCATCACCGACCTGGCCGACGTCGCGCGCGCGTTCGACGATGCCCTGCCCGTGCTGACGATCGACGATGCCGGCGACATCGTTCCCGGACAGCCCGACGTGGAAGGCGCCCGCTGCGCCGTCCGGTCGCTCGAGCTCGGCGCCGGGCTGGTGCAATCGGGCGCGGCGCGGGCGCTGGTGACGGGGCCGGTGTCCAAGGCACAGCTTTATGCGATCGGCTTCACCTATCCCGGCCAGACGGAGTTCGTCGCCGAACGTTGCGGCATCGCGCGCGACAATGCGGTGATGATGCTGGCGGGGCCCGGGCTGCGCGTGGTGCCGATCACCACCCATGTGCCGCTCGCCGCGGTGCCGGGCCTGCTGACCGTCGAGCTCGTCCTCGCCAAGGCACGCGCGACCGCTCGCGGGCTCGACCGCAACTTCGGCATCGTCGCGCCGCGGCTCGCGTTCGCGGGCCTGAACCCCCATGCGGGCGAGGACGGCGAGATCGGGCGCGAGGAGATCGACGTGCTGATACCCGCGATCGAGCAGCTCCGCGCGGAGGGCATCGACGCGCGGGGTCCGTTCGCGGCCGACACGATGTTCCACGAGCGCGCGCGCGCCGGCTATGACGTCGCGCTGTGCGGCTATCACGATCAGGCGCTGATCCCGATCAAGACGCTGTATTTCGATGAGGGCGTCAACATGACGCTGGGCCTGCCGATCGTGCGCACCTCGCCCGATCACGGAACCGCCTTCGACATCGCGGGGCAGGATCGCGCGCATCCCGGCGCGACGATCGCGGCGATCCGCATGGCCGCCGCCGCCGCCGACCACCGCGCCGCCGCGATCGAGGCGGGTTGAGCGCCCTCCCCCCGACCGCGACGCTGCCGCCGCTGCGCGAGGTCATCGCCCGCCACGGGCTGACCGCATCGAAGGCGCTGGGCCAAAACTTCCTGTTCGACGGCCAGCTGCTCGACCGGATCGCGCGCATCCCGGGCGATCTGGCGGACGCGGAGGTGTTCGAGGTCGGCCCCGGCCCCGGCGGCCTCACCCGCGCGCTGCTGGCGGCAGGTGCCCGGGTGACCGCGGTGGAGCGCGACGCACGCTGCCTGCCCGCCTTGGCGGAACTGGCCGACGCCTATCCCGGCCGGTTGCGCGTGATCGACGCGGATGCGCTGGAGGTGGACGCACCGTCGTTGTTCACGGGCCGCCCGCATATCGTCTCCAACCTCCCTTACAACGTCGGCACCGCGCTGCTGGTGCGCTGGCTGTCCGCCGACTGGAAGCCTGCGCACCTCGGCCCCTGGTGGGCGAGCTGCACGCTCATGTTCCAGCGCGAGGTCGCGGACCGGATCGTCGCGCAGGCGGATGACGACGCCTATGGCCGGCTGGCGATCCTGTCCCAGTGGCGATCGACCGCGCGGATCGCGATGACCGTCCACCGCTCCGCCTTCACCCCGCCGCCCAAGGTCATGTCCGCGGTCGTGCACATCGAACCGGCCGAGCCGCCCCCCGGCGTATCGGTGCGGACGCTCGAACGGTTGACCGCCGCGGCATTCGGCCAGCGGCGCAAGATGTTGCGCCAGTCGCTCAAGGGCCTGGACGGCGCGCTCGCCGCGCTCGAGGTGGTCGGCATCGATCCGACCCGGCGGGCGGAGACGGTGGCGATCGGGGACTTCGTGGCGGTGGCGCGGGTGCTGGACGCGCGGTAGAACTACGGCCCGACCTCATGCTCCGCTCGTGCCGAGCGTGTCGAAGGGCATGCCTCACGCAGCTGCCTCGACACGCTCGGCACGAGCGGCGCAAGGAGACGAAGTGGCGCTATTCCTTCGCCGCAGGTGGCGGCACCGTCGTCACCGCCTGAGCGGTCGCGATCGGCGGCCCCTTGGCGATCACCGCGGCAAGCTGGGTCGCCTCCGGGCACGGCCCGCTCTTGCAGACCTTCCGGAGCTTCGCGAGATTGTCGCGCGCGCGGTTGACCGCGCCCTTGCGGACCAGCGCCTCGCCCTGCCCCTTCAGCGCCGCGACGTCGTTGGGGTCGAGCAACAGCGCCTCGCGATACAGGCGGATCGCCTTGCCGGGCAGCCCGCTCTGATCCGCGACCTGCGCCAACGCGTCGAACGCGACGCGGTTGCGCGGATCGACCGCGACCGCGGTCTCCAGCGCGTCCGTCGCGGCGCCGAAATCACCCGCCGCCTGCGCCGCCCGGCCCTTGGCCAGCCACGTCATCGAGCGCGCGTCGATCTGATCGTCCGGACGCTGGCCATGGAGCGTCGCCGAGACGCACACCAGCGTCAGCGCGGCGGCGAGGGCTACGGACGAGACACGCATGATCGTCTCCGGCCTGAGAACAAGGGGGTGCACAATGGAACCGCGGCTACCATGGCCGCCGCAGCCGTGCGAGGAAAAAGCCGTCCGTGCCGTGCTCCGCCGGGGTCAGCCGCACGCCCGCGCCCCGCGGCGTGCCGACCGGCAGCGGCTCGGGCGCCCAGCCTTCCGCGACGAGCGGCGCGACCTGATCCGGCCCCTCCCCGTCCAGCACCGAACAAACCGCATAGACCATCGCCCCGCCCGGCCGGACGAGCGCCCGGGCGACGTCGCGGACGTGCGCCTGGCTGGCCACCAAACGCGCCAGGCGATCGGGGTTCAGCCGCCAGCGCGCCTCCGGATTGCGGCGCCAGGTGCCGGTACCCGAACACGGCGCGTCGACCAGCACCACGTCCGCGCGTCCCACCAGATCCCCCAGCGCCTCCGCCTCCCGGTTCGGATCGAGTAGCCGGGTGACGATCGCCCCCGCCCCTGCCCGTTCCGCGCGAGGGGCGAGCCGCGACAGACGTGTGCGATCGACGTCGCAGGCGACCAGCATCCCCTCGCCCCGCATCGCCGCCGCCAGCGCGAGCGTCTTGCCCCCGGCGCCGGCGCATAGGTCCAACACCGTCATGCCCGGCTCGGCTCGGGCGGCGAGCGCGATCAGTTGGCTGCCCGCGTCCTGCACCTCGACACCGCCGCCGAGGAACAGCGGGTGTCGTTCGATCGCGGTACCCGTCGGGAGCCGCAGCGCGTCGGGCACGCCCGCGACCCGCGCCGAATCCGGGATCGCGGCCAGCGCCGCCTCGACGTCTAGCCGCAGCGTGTTGACGCGCAGGTCGAGCGGCGCGCGATCGACCAGCGCGGGCCAGCCGTCCCGCGCCACCCCGGACGCGTCGAGCGCCGCCTCCAGCCACCCGGGCGCCGTGCCCGTCGGCGCGCGCGGCTCGTCCGCTCCGATTGGCGCGGGCGCGTGGGGCGATCCGTCGAACCCGGCCGCCACCGCCGGGTCGACATCGGTGAGCCCCAGCATCGCCGCCCGGCCGTTCACCGGCACCTCACCCGCGCGCCGGATCGCGGCATAGACCAGCTCGCGCACCGCCCGTCGGTCCTTCGACCCGGCGTAACGACGCGTGGCGAAATAGCGCGCGACGAGCGTGTCCGCCGCCGCCCCACCGGTGTTCGCCGAAGCCACTATCCCGTCGAGCAGCTCGATCGCCGCCTGGGTGCGGGCGCCGGGGGTCATCGTTGCGCCTCCACCACCCGAGTCCACCGACGTTCCCGGCGAAGGCCGGGGTCCACTCTCGATACCGTCAGGAAGGAAGCAGCGCGCATCATTGCCGTCGCCTCACGAGCGGACCCCGGCCTTCGCCGGGAAAGCAAAGAGCCGAGGTGCGTCCCTCACCGCGTCGGATAGTTCGGCGCCTCGCGCGTGATCGTCACGTCGTGGACGTGGCTTTCCTTCAACCCCGCGCCCGTGATCTGGACGAAGCGCGCACGGCGTTGCAGGTCGGCGATCGTCGCCGATCCGGTATAGCCCATCGCCGCGCGAATGCCGCCGACCAGCTGGTGGATTACGTCGCGCGCGGGACCCTTGAACGCGACCTGCCCCTCGATCCCTTCGGGCACCAGCTTCATCTGGTCCTTGATATCGCCCTGGAAATACCGGTCCGCCGAGCCGCGGCCCATCGCGCCGACCGATCCCATCCCACGATAGGATTTGTATGCGCGCCCCTGGTACAGGAACGTCTCGCCCGGCGCCTCAGCCGTGCCGGCCAGCAGTGATCCGACCATGCACGTCGATGCGCCGGCCGCCAGCGCCTTGGCGAGATCGCCCGAGGTGCGCAGGCCGCCGTCGGCGATCACCGGCACGCCCGACTTGGCCGCCTCCTCCGCCGCGTCCATCACCGCGGTCAGCTGCGGCACGCCGACGCCCGCGACGACGCGGGTGGTGCAGATCGAGCCGGGGCCGATGCCGACCTTGATCCCGTCCGCGCCCGCGTCGACCAGCGCGCGCGCGCCTTCCGCGGTCGCGACGTTGCCCGCGATCACCTGCACCGCGTTGGACAGCCGCTTCACCCGCTCCACGGCGCGCGCGACGTCGCGATTGTGGCCGTGCGCGGTGTCGATGACGATCAGGTCGCATTCCGCGTCGATCAGCGCCTCGGTCCGCGCGAACCCCTTGTCGCCGACGGTCGTCGCGGCGGCGACCCGCAGGCGGCCGGCGGCGTCCTTGGTGGCATCGGGATAGGTCACCGCCTTTTCGATGTCCTTGACGGTGACGAGGCCGACGCACCGATACGCCTCGTCCACCACCAGCAATTTCTCGATCCGGCGGCCATGCAGCAGCCGGCGCGCCTCCTCCTGCGTCACGCCCACGCTGACTGTCACGAGATTGTCGTGCGTCATCAACTCGGCGACCGGCTGGCGCGGGTTCTCGGCGAAGCGCACGTCGCGATTGGTCAGGATGCCGACGAGGCGCTTGTCCGCCTCCACCACCGGGATGCCGCTGATCTTGTGCCGGGCCATCAGCGCGCGCGCGTCGGCGAGCGTCTCGGCCGGCGTGATCGTGATCGGGTTGACGACCATCCCGCTCTCGAACCGCTTGACCTGGCGCACCGCGTCGCACTGTTCGGCGACTTCGAGGTTGCGGTGGAGGACGCCGATGCCGCCCAGCTGCGCCATCGCGATCGCCATGTCCGACTCGGTCACCGTGTCCATCGCCGCCGACAGCACGGGGATCGTCAGCGCGATATCGCGCGTGACCCGCGTCCGGGTGTCCGCCTGGCTCGGCAGCACCTCGGACTCGGCGGGCACGAGGAGGACGTCGTCGAACGTCAGGCCGAGGCGAATGTCCATAAGGTGCCAGATCTCGCGAGCAAGGAGGTATTTGGCGGCCCATGTAACCAGCGGGGCCGCTCTGCGCCAGTATATCCTCCCCCTGGCGGGGGAGGATCGAGGAACGACGCGAACTGCTCCGTCAGGCCACCGCGCCGTGGCAGTGCTTGTACTTGCGCCCCGTCCCGCAGGGGCATGGCGCGTTGCGGTTGACGCGGCCCTCCCAGGCGGCCGGGTCCTCGCCCAGCTCCTCGGGGCTGGGCTGCACCATCTGCATCGGCGCGATCTGTGTGGACACGAGGCCGAGCGGCCCGCCGAACGAGCCCCCGTCGCGGTCGCGCGTGTCGTCCTCGCCGGTGAACGGGTCGAAGTGGGTGGTGATGAAGTCGGGCAGTTCGGGGAGCTCCGGGGCTGCCTGAAACTGGAACTGCGCGTGGGCGATCGTCTTGGTCACGTCCTCGCGGATCACCGACAGCATCCGCTCGAACAGCGCGAACGCCTCCTGCTTATATTCGTTGATCGGCGTCTTCTGCGCGTACGCCCGTAGGTGCACGACCTGGCGCAGCGCGTCGAGCGTCGACAGATGCTCCTTCCAGTGATGGTCGAGGTTCTGGAGCAGGATCGATTTCTCCACCTGCGTCCACGTCGCTTCGTCGAAGTCGACGGATTTGACGGCGATGCTGGCGTCGGCCGCCTCGCGCACCCGCGTCTCGATCGTCTCGGCGTCGATCGCCTCTTCCTTCAGCCACTCGTCGATCGGCGGCTCGAGGTTCAGAAGCTCGGCCAGCCCCTTCTTCATCCCCTCGACGTCCCATTGCTCGGGATAGCTGTTGGGCGGACAGGCGGCGCCGACGATGCCGTTCGCCGTCTCGGCGCGCATGTCGGCGACCACGTCGTCGACCACGTCGGCGTCCATGATGTCGGCGCGCTGTTCGTAGATCACCTTGCGCTGGTCGTTCATCACGTCGTCATATTCGACGACCTGCTTGCGGATGTCGTAGTTGCGCGCCTCCACCTTCTTCTGCGCGGTCTCGATCGCCTTCGTCATCCAACGCGAGGGGGGCAGCGCCTCGCCGTCCTCGATTGACGAGCGCATCATCTTGGAGAACATCGTGTCCGGCCCGAAGATGCGCAGCAAGTCGTCGTCGAGGCAGAGATAGAAACGCGACAGGCCGGGATCGCCCTGTCGCCCCGACCGCCCGCGCAGCTGATTGTCGATCCGCCGGCTCTCGTGCCGCTCGGTCGCGAGCACGAACAGCCCGCCGGCGGCCAGCACCCGCTCCTTCTCGGCCGCGATCTCGGTGCGGATGCGGTCCAGCCCCGCCTCGCGCTCCGGCCCCTCTGGCACGCCCGCCAGCTCGTCCTCGGCGCGGAACTCGAGGTTGCCGCCGAGCTGGATGTCGGTCCCGCGCCCGGCCATGTTGGTCGCGATCGTCACCGCGCCGGCACGACCGGCCTGCGCGACGATATGCGCCTCGCGTTCGTGGAAACGCGCGTTGAGGACGGAGTGGACGACGCCCTCCTGGGTCAGGAACTCGCTCAGCAGCTCGGACTTCTCGATCGACACGGTGCCCACCAGCACCGGTTGCCCCGCCTCGGCATGCTCGCGGATCGTGCGGGCGATGCCGCGGAACTTGTCCTCGATCGTCTTGTAGAACGTGTCCTCCTCGTCGACGCGCCGGACGCCGACGTTGGTCGGGATCGTCACCACGTTCATCTTGTAGATGTCGTAGAACTCCGCCGCCTCGGTCGCCGCGGTGCCGGTCATGCCCGCGAGCTTGGGATACATGCGGAAATAGTTCTGGAAGGTGATCGAGGCCATCGTCTGGTTCTCGGGCTCGATCGGCACGCCTTCCTTGGCCTCCACCGCCTGGTGCAGACCGTCCGACCAGCGCCGCCCGTCCATCATGCGGCCGGTGAACTCGTCGATGATGATGACCTTGTCGTCCTTCACCAGATAGTCGACGTCGCGCTTGAACATCATGTTCGCGCGCAGCGCCTGGTTCAGGTGGTGGACGACCTGCGTGTTCTCGAAATCGTACAGGTTCGCGCCTTCGAGCAGCCCGGCGCCTTCCAGGATCCGCTCCGCGCGTTCGGTGCCGTCCTCGGTCAGGATGATCGACTTCTGCTTCTCGTCCATCTCGTAATCGTCGGCGACCAGCTGCTTCACGACCGCGTCGACCTGCATGTACAGCTCGGACTTGTCGTCGGTGGGCCCGGAGATGATGAGCGGGGTGCGCGCCTCGTCGATCAGGACCGAGTCGACCTCGTCGATCAGCGCCATCGAGAACGACCGCTGCACCATCGACGCGCGATCGTACTTCATGTTGTCGCGCAGGTAATCGAACCCGAACTCGTTGTTGGTGCCGTAAGTGATGTCCGAATGATAGGCGTCGTGGCGCTGCTGATCGGTCAGATTGGGGACGATGACGCCGACGGTCAGCCCCAGGAACGTGTACACCTGCCCCATCCACTCCGCGTCGCGCGCGGCGAGATAGTCGTTGACCGTGATGACGTGGATGCCCCTGCCCGGCAACGCGTTGAGATAGGTCGCGAGCGTCGCGACGAGCGTCTTGCCCTCGCCCGTCCGCATCTCGGCGATCTCGCCGCGGTGGAGGACGATGCCGCCGATCATCTGCACGTCGAAATGCCGCATCCCCAGAACGCGCCGCGCCGCCTCGCGCACCGTCGCAAACGCCTCGGGCAGCAGATCGTCGAGCGCCTCGCCCGCGGCCAGCCGTTCGCGGAACCGCTCGGTCTGCGCGGCGAGGGTGGCGTCGTCGAGCGCCTGCAACTGGGGCTCGAAGCCGGCGATCTTCGCGATGATCGGGTTGAGCGACTTGACGTATCGGTCGTTGGACGAGCCGAAGAGCGACTTGGCGATGGCGCCGAGCATGGGCGGTTTCCTGGATAGCGAGGGAGGGCCGGCGCGTGCGCACCGGTGGAGGATCGACGAGGACGGGAGCGGTGGCCGGGTGCGGCCGACCGGCTATTCCCGCCGACGCTCCACGAACGGGCGGCGCGCGATCACGGCGGAGACGAGCATGGGCGTCGCGGTCAGCACCGTGGACGACAGGCTTGGCGGCGACACGCCTGCAAAGCGCAGCGGCACACGCCGCGCCAGGACGACCCCGGCCGTCGCCCCGGCAACCGCCGAACTCGCCGCCACCGCGGGCTGCGCCTGCGCCCGCGCGCCGCCGAAACCCGACAGCGCGGACAGGAGAGCGGAAAGGAGCAGCAACAGGCGCACTGGCGACGATGTAGGTGATCCGCACCGGCTCGTCCATGCGGGGTTTGGCGGCAGGTCCACGCAAGCGACGGCCTGATGGCGCGATCGGATCGTGGAGGCTTGTGACGGGCCGGTGTCTGCAGCAAGAGGCGGCCGTGACTGACACCCCGGTTCCTCGCGCAAGGTCGACGATCCCGGTAGCGCGATACTCCTCGGCGCTGCAGCCACCGGATCAGCGGTACGCGGCTTGGCGGGAAGGATCGCTCCTGTCGTTCGGCCGGATGTACGAGACGTCTCCGCTCGGGCCGTTCGACGTCGAGACGGCCTCGACGCAACTCGGCGCGGTCGGGTTCAGCTACACGCGGATGACGGCGCAGAACTGGCACCGCACCCCCGATCACGTGCGGACCGATGGCGCGGATCCGTTGATGGTGAACATCCGGTTCGAAGGCATGGGCCGGGGCGAGGCGGATGGGCGCGCGGTCGAAGCGCCGCCCGGAACCGTCGTGCTCAGCGACTTCGCGCGTCCGCAATCGATCCATTCGGAGCGATGTTTCACGGCCGTGCTCGCCATTCCCCGCGCGGTGGCGGAGCAGAGATTACCGGATGTGAGAACGCTGCACGGTCTGGTCATCCAGCCGGCGGCGGCGACGCTGCTGAGATCGCATGCGCTGGCGCTGACCCGGACGCTCGATGCTGGCCTGCTTGCCCGCCAGGCTGCGGGACTGGGCAGGATAGCGCTCGACCTTCTCGAGATCGGCGTCGCGCGATCGACATCGAACCGTCTGACGTCGTCCGGCGCGGTGGCGACGGGCGTGCGGGCCGCCGCGGAGGCGGCAATCGAGCGCATGCTCGATTCGCATACGCTGACAGTCGACAATCTCGTGCGCTGGATCGGGGTGTCGCGATCGACGCTCTATCGATCGTTCGACCCCGACGGCATCCAGGCGTTCATCCTGAAACGCCGGCTGGAGCGCATCGCGTCGGAGTTGCGGCAGGGTACGCGGGCATCGCTGGCAGATCTCGCGGATCGATGGGGATTTCGCGAGGTGAGCCATATGTCCCGCCTTTTCCGAGCGACGTTCGAACAGGCTCCGGGCGATTATCGCGCGTGGCACATGCTGCTCGACGACGAGATGCGGACCCACAATCAGACACTCGACTACCCGCCGCCGAACGATTCTTCCCGTCACCGACAACCCCTCCTAACCTCAACGGCGACATCCCGCCCGGAGCATCGCGCATGACCTCTCCCCTCGCCCAGCCCTTCCCCGACCTGCCGCCGGTCGCCGGCGTCTCGCTCCAGGTCGCGCGGGCGCACTACAAGGTGTGGGACCGGTGCGACCTGACGCTGGCGACGTTGGTGCCCGGCACGACGGTCGCGGGGGTGCTGACCAACAGCCGCTGTCCGTCGCCCGAGGTCGAGTGGTGCAGGCGGGCGCTCGTGCTCGGTCATGCGCGCGCGCTGGTGGTGAACGCGGGCAACTCCAACGCCTTCACCGGTGCCGCGGGGCGCGAAGCGGTGGAGGCGATCGCAGCCACCGTCGCGCGTCACGCCGGCTGCGCGCCGTCCGACGTGTTCGTCGCCTCCACGGGCGTGATCGGCGTGCCGTTGCCGGTCGACAAGGCGGAGGCGGGCCTCGCGGCGGCGTTCGACGCGTCGGCCGCTTCCTGGCTCGACGCCACGACCGCGATCGGCACCACCGACACCTTTCCCAAGGCCGCGAGCACGACCGCGATCGTCGACGGGCGGACGGTGACGCTGGTCGGCATCATCAAGGGATCGGGGATGATCGCGCCCGACATGGCGACGATGCTGGGCTTCGTGTTCACGGACGCGGCGTGCGATCCCGGCTTCCTGCACCGCGCGCTGGCGGACGCGAACGCGCGCAGCTTCTCGTGCATCACCGTCGACGGCGACACCTCGACCAGCGACACGGTGCTCGCCTTCGCGACCGGCGCGGCCGGCAATGCGGTGCTGGCGGACGCGGACAGCGCGGGCGCCGACGCGTTCCGCGCCGCGCTCGCCGACTTGTGCCTGCGCCTCGCCAAGCTGGTGGTGCGCGACGGCGAGGGCGCGAGCAAGTTCATCGAAGTGGCGGTGACGGGCGCCGAGAGCGACCGCAGCGCGCATCGCGTGGGGATGAGCATTGCCAACTCGCCGCTGGTGAAGACCGCGATCGCCGGCGAGGACGCCAACTGGGGCCGCGTCGTCATGGCGGTAGGCAAGGCGGGCGAGCCGGCCGACCGCGACCTGCTGACGATCCGCTTCGGCAACACGCTGGTCGCGCGTGAGGGCCGCGTAGTGGCCGGCTACGACGAAGCGCCGGTGGCGGCGCATCTCAAGGGGGCGGAAGTGGAGATCGGCGTCGACCTGGGACTGGGCGACGGCCGGGCGACCGTGTGGACGTGCGACCTGACGCACGGGTATATCAGCATCAACGCGGATTACCGGAGCTGATTAAATCAGTGCCTGACCAGCAAGCTATCTGGCGCGTAACCATCGACGTGCTGCAACGGGGTAGCGCTATTCACATGATCGACAAGTAATGTCGCATCGCTCGCACCCATGTGACCATAGCGGCCGCCGCGATCTGTTTCTCTACCAACAACATCAACAAGCCAGAACTGCGTTCCACGCCTGGAGGCTATCAATTTTATCGCCGATCCATCGGTCTTGCGGTCGAATGCTACCCAGACACGTCGTTTCGGTTCGATGTAGCGCGGAGCTGCCTGGCCATTCTCAATGAACAGTTGTCCTTCGAACTCGTCCACGTAGATGCCGCGATAGCGAGCAAGTGGAGAAAAATGGTAGCAATTCCGCACACCGACAGACGTGACTGCCTGTTCCGCCCGACCCCATCTCATGCACCGGCGATGCGGATCAACACCCGTGAGCAGCCAAATAGTCTGATCCCAAGCGGTGCTCACAACGTTGGGAGCGAAACCAGAGTTGGTCCAGATCGACCAACCAATTGTCACAACAGGTAAGGCGAGGGTTAAACCGATGACCCTCGCCTTTCTCACTTACGCC